>NZ_CANDOD010000002.1:0-575666 GCF_947387585.1 Grimontia sp. SpTr1 | reverse complement strand
CTTAACCCTGACGGGCGATGCCTCTGTCATTGAAGGTGAAGCGGCCAGCTACACCTTGACCCTCTCGGAAGCGCCAACGGCTGATTTCACCGTGACCATCGTCGTGGGACACAAGACCACGGAAGATGGCGACATTCAGCCAGTGACCCGCGATGTGGTGATCGCAGCAGGCACCACGTCCACTGACTTTACGGTTGATACCCTGAACGACAGCCTGAATGAATTGGCGGATGAGGATGTGTTTACCGTCTCTGTCGACAGTACTGCTGGCGGTGACTTTGAAGCGCAGCCAAGCGCACCAGCTGCGGTAGAAACCACCATCAACGACGGCACCACCACGGATGCGCCAACCCTGACGCTAACTGGCGATGCCTCAGTGAATGAAGGCGAAGCGGCCAACTACACCTTGACACTCTCGGAAGCGCCAACTGCGGACTTTACGGTCACTGTCGTTATCGGCCACAAGACCACGGAAGATGGCGATGTCACGCCGGTGACCCGTGATGTGGTGATCGCTGCGAACACCACTTCCGTCGATTTCACCGTTGATACCCTGGACGACAGCCTGAATGAATCCGCCGATGATGACGTGTTTACCGTCTCGGTGAATGCTACCTCTGGCGGTGACTTCGAGGCACAGCCCACCGCCCCGGCAGCCGTCGAAACCACCATCAACGACGGCACCACCACGGATGCACCGACGCTGACACTGACGGGTGATGCCTCAGTGAATGAAGGCGAAGCGGCCAGCTACACTTTGACGCTCAGCGAAGCGCCAACCGCGGATTTCACGGTCACTGTCGTTATCGGCCATAAGACCACGGAAGATGGAGATGTCACGCCGGTGACCCGTGATGTCGTCATTGCGGCAGGCACCACGTCCACCGACTTTACCGTCGATACGCTTGAAGACAGCCTGAATGAATCCGCCGATGATGATGTGTTTACCGTCTCGGTGAATGCCACCTCCGGCGGTGATTTTGAGGCGCAGCCAACGGCGCCAGCAGCCCTCGAAACCACCATCAACGATGGCATCACCACGGACGCACCAACCCTGACACTGACTGGCGATGCCTCTGTCATTGAAGGCGAAGCAGCCAGCTACACCTTGACGCTCAGCGAAGCGCCAACCGCGGACTTCACGGTCACTGTGGTCATTGGCCACAAGACCACGGAAGACGGTGATGTCACCCCGGTCACCCGCGATGTCGTCATTGCGGCAGGCACTACGTCTATCGACTTTACCGTCGATACGCTTGATGACAGCCTGAACGAATCCGCCGATGAGGATGTCTTTACCGTCTCGGTGAATGCTACCTCTGGCGGTGATTTTGAGGCGCAGCCAACGGCGCCAGCTGCCGTCGAAACCACCATCAACGATGGCATCACCACGGACGCACCAACCCTGACACTGACTGGCGATGCCTCTGTCATTGAAGGCGAAGCAGCCAGCTACACCTTGACGCTCAGCGAAGCGCCAACCGCGGATTTCACCGTGACCATCGTCGTGGGACATAAGACCACCGAAGATGGCGATGTCACGCCGGTGACCCGCGATGTGGTGATCGCTGCTGGTACCACTTCCGTTGATTTCACCGTCGATACCCTGGATGACAGCCTCAACGAATCGGCGGATGACGATGTGTTTACCGTCTCTGTGAATGCCACCTCTGGCGGTGACTTTGAGGCGCAGCCAACCGCCCCGGCAGCCGTCGAAACCACCATCAACGACGGCACCACCACGGATGCGCCGACCCTGACATTGACGGGTGATGCCTCAGTGAATGAAGGCGAAGCGGCCAGTTACACCCTCACCCTGTCAGAAGCACCAACCGCGGATTTCACCGTGACCATCGTCGTGGGACATAAGACCACCGAAGATGGCGATGTCACGCCGGTGACCCGCGATGTGGTGATCGCTGCTGGTACCACTTCCGTTGATTTCACCGTCGATACCCTGGATGACAGCCTCAACGAATCGGCAGATGACGATGTCTTTATTGTGTCAGTAGATTCAACATCCGGTGGTGACTTTGAGGCGCAGCCAACCGCGCCGACTGCGGTGGAAACCACCATCAACGATGGCACCACCACGGATGCGCCAACCCTGACACTGACGGGTGACGCGTCAGTGAATGAAGGCGAAGCGGCAAGCTACACGCTTACCCTTTCAGAAGCACCGACGGCGGACTTTACCGTGACTGTGGTGATTGGTCATAAAACCACAGAAGATGGTGATGTGACGCCTGTTACCCGTGATGTCGTCATCGCCGCAGGCACTACGTCTATCGATTTCACCGTCGATACGCTTGATGACAGCCTGAACGAATCGGCGGATGACGATGTGTTTACCGTCTCGGTGAATGCTACCGCTGGCGGTGACTTCGAAGCCCAGCCAACGGCCCCGGCTGCCGTGGAAACCACCATCAACGACGGCACCACCACGGATGCGCCAACCCTGACCTTAACAGGCGATGCGTCAGTAAATGAAGGCGAAGCGGCAAGCTACACGCTCACCCTTTCAGAAGCACCAACCGCGGACTTTACCGTCACTGTCGTTATCGGCCACAAGACCACCGAAGACGGCGATGTCACGCCGGTCACACGTGATGTAGTTATTGCTGCCAATACCACTTCCGTCGACTTCACCGTTGATACCCTGGATGATCAAAATATTGAAACGTCAGATTCTGATGTCTTTACCGTCTCTGTCGACAGCACTGCAGGCGGTGGTTTTGAAAAACAGCCCGCAGCACCCGGCATTGTTGAAACCTCGGTAATAGATGTTGAGCCTTATCTACAAGGCAAAAATACAGGTAGTGTCATCGTCAACCTTACACCTGATGCCGCTTCCCCTGGCTTTGAGGAAGATACCTCCAATGGCAGCGTTTCATTTTCTTTAGCGGACTACACCTGTGATTTGGTTGATGATGCCAATAGTACGGATTCACTGACAACGTCTATCAACATCACGTCTCTACCAAGCAACGGCACACTTTATTATCTTGATACCAATGGAAACCCAGTCGCCGTTTCTGTCGGAGACACATTACCGGACGATACCAATTTCGTCTTCGAACCAGACAAAGTCAGCAAAACATTTGCCGCTTCTGACATTACGAGCTCCACTCAAACCACAATTGTCACAGGCGGCATGACGGTGTCTGGAGGTACCTTTACTGGAACCAAGCCAGACCTGGCTAGCACCATTACGGATGCTCCGGTTATATGGGAGTTTACGAATGGTGAAACTGGTATTGGTATTGGCACAGACAGGGAGCTTGACTCTGCCAACAGCGAAGTCATGATCTTCAATTTTACGGGTGGTCTTGATGTCACGAGCACAGATATATCCGTTGCCAGTGCATATGGTAATTTCTCGAATACCCGCCCAGCAAACGCCACCGTCGATTTCATCGCTTTGAAAGACGGCCAGATCGTTAATGAGTTCACTTTCTCAAATATTTGGGAAGCGTCAGGATTAACCGGGAATGCGACTATCAATGTGAGCGATCCTAATGGTTATGACGAATTACGAATGTATATTTCTGCATCTGCCAACAGTAACCTTACTGTTACCAGCGTTTCGACTACTGCGGTAGATACCACAGATACGTCATTTACCTATACAGCTATCAACTCTTTGGGCAATGAGAGTGATGTCGCGACTGTGACATTAGGAGACGCCATCAGCGACACTGCTGAACCAAGAACAGCAACAACAGCTTCCGGCACACTGCTTCTCGCAGATTCCAACGGCGCAACCACCGGGATATTCCCAGACACGACAGAACAAGGTCAGTATGGCTCGGCGCAACTGGTCAATGGCACTTGGACATATACCCTGGATCCAACCCGTCTGACAGATATCCCAGAGGGAGAAACGCTTCAAGACACCATCACATTCACTGCCAATGATGGCACGACATCAGACATCCACATTGTCATCGGTGAATCAGGCACCAACATATCGTCTTTCTACGCCACCAGCGCCACTGAAGGACTGAGTGATTTGGTCGATCTTAGCCAAACTTCAGCGTTCGGCACTGATGGAGATGATCTTCTGTCAGGGCTTGGGGATGATGACATCATGCTTGGACTTGCTGGAAATGACAGTCTTAATGGCGCTGCTGGTAATGATGCGCTGGATGGAGGCATCGGCGATGACATTCTCATCGGCGGTAAAGGAGACGACATTCTGTTTGGTGGAGCAGGCAATGACACATTCGCTTATATGTCTGGCGATCAAGGGACTAGCAGTTTACCCGCCCAAGATCTCATCGCAGACTTTGATACAGCATTAGACCGTTTAGATCTTGCTGATCTTTTGCAAGGAGAAAGCGAAACCAACATTGGGGATTATCTTTCTGTCTTTGATGATGCTAATGGAGAAGCGGTTATCAACATTGCTTCGACAGGCGCAGACACTGACCAGACGATCACCCTAGATAATTTCTCTGTTACAGACTTAGCCTCGGCCTATGGTGTCGATTCGACGGGTCTGAGCAACGATCAAATGAGTTCCGCTGTCATCGATGCAATGATCACACAGTCGAAAATTATCATCGACTAATTTTTCCATAATCCATTGAAAAGCCAGCGATTAATCCGCTGGCTTTTTCATACCTCGAATAAATGGCCATTCCTTAACACTGACGTAACTTTATGCAGACTTACCCACCACTACACCTCGCAAATAAAATATAAAACACCATTCATTTAATATTGATACAAGTCACAATATTGTGCATAATTTGCGCAACAAATCATCACGAGGTACCTACTGTGTCAAACAAGATCGCCGCTAAAATTTCAAACTATGTACCACTGTTCATCCTGATGGGTGTAACGACAGCTTTCACGCTGATGAATGCAATGTACTGGGGCGGTGTGCTTTAAGGCACAATAAGTAGCAAATGGAGTGCTAGCCTCCTACAGGACGATATTCGAGAAACCCGGCATAAGCTGGGTTTTTGTTTGTCTGGGGTATTGAAAGGTGAATCTGGATCGTTTCGAGCGAGCAAACTCCATCTTTTCAGAGCCCAGAAACGAGAAAACCCGAGCATCTCTGCTCGGGTTTCGAATGTGGCGGTGAGTGAGAGATTATTCGTCACTTCGTTCCTCACCCCTTCGGGGCCATCGGCAAGCCGATGTTGCGCGGCTTCGCCGCTGTGCGAACCCTGGTCGAGGGCTCTCACCCTCCCTCGTATATTTTCATAAGTCAGAAACGAGAAAACCCGAGCATCTCTGCTCGGGTTTCGAATATGGCGGTGAGGGAGGGATTCGAACCCTCGATACGTTGCCGTATACACACTTTCCAGGCGTGCTCCTTCAGCCACTCGGACACCTCACCAAATTGTTTGTTGGACTTCTCGTCCCAACGGGGCGCTACTATAGGGAAAGAGGCCTAGAGCGTCAATAATATTTCTGAAAAAAGCGCGCAAGTGGCTATCTTTCAAGCGCTTTGGTTCAGTATTGAACTCGAAACCGCTTTTCTCTCTCAGAAATCTCCGCACACTGCTAGAATAAGCAGCTCAATAGGAAAAGAGAGTTTTTCATGTCTATCTCGCTATCGCAATTTATTACCGAAAACGGATTGGAGCCAAAGCTGCTTTCCGCCATGCAAACAGAAGGCTTTGTGACTGCAATGGCAGCAGCGCCACATCTTATCGATCCAAGCGAATGGCTTGCATTCATGTGGGGTGGTGAAGAAGAAGCGCCGTTTGGTAGCCATGAACAACTTGAGCAATACGCCAACATCATCGTTGAGATGTGGAACGAGAAACGTGGCGCGCTATTGTCTAACGAATGGCAGTGGCCGGAAGCCTGTGCACTGAGCGAAAGCGAGATCGTTAACGAAGCAACGCGCGAATACTGTGAAGGCATGCTGCAGGGCTGGACCCTGTGCCGTGATGACTGGGAAACGCTGATGCCTGAAGACTCGCAAGAAAATGCACTTCTGGGCGGCGTGCTACTTTCTATCAGCCTGCTGTTTGACCCCGAGTCTGCGCTGGCAGTCATGGAAGAACAAGGTGCTGCAGAACTGGCACAGTTTGAGGAAGTGTTCAATGGCATGCCGGTGATGCTTTGTGGCCTGACGATGCGTGCTTTCCAGATGGCCGAAGCACAATAACTCCCCAGCTCTTCCCCGAATTGTCTAAAGCGGTCATCGACCGCTTTTTTATTTCAAAGTTTTCGCGCAGTTTTCAACCATTCCTGATATAGTCGCGCCCCTGAATTTACTCGCCGCTCAAACGGCACTGACAACGAGACTCTCCCTGTGACGAATCAAGTATTCTCAACACTTCCGTTGAAAGATGAATTGCTTTCTACACTCAATGACATTGGCTACAAAACCATGACGCCAATTCAGGCCCAGAGCCTGCCTTCCATACTTGATGGGAAAGATGTCATCGGTCAGGGTAAAACAGGCTCAGGCAAAACAGCAGCTTTTGGTCTTGGATTGCTGAACCGACTCAACGTCAAACGTTTTCGCGTTCAATCACTGGTGCTCTGCCCTACCAGAGAGCTGGCCGATCAGGTCGCCATCGAAATCCGCAAGCTGGCACGTGGCATCCATAATATCAAAGTGCTAACGCTGTGTGGCGGTGTTCCTATGGGTCCGCAAATCGGCTCACTGGAGCATGGCGCGCACATCATCGTAGGCACACCTGGCCGTATTCTGGACCACATGGAAAAAGGCCGCCTGTCTCTGGAAGAAGTGAATACACTGATTCTGGATGAAGCAGACCGCATGCTGGAAATGGGTTTCCAACCTGCGCTCGATGCTATTTTTGACCAGGTACCTTCTGACCGTCAGACACTGCTGTTCAGTGCAACTTACCCGGCGCAAATCCAAAGCATCAGCAAGCAAATCATGGCAAACCCAGTGATGGTGAAAGTGGAATCAAACCACGACGACACCAGCATTACCCAACATTTCTACCGCTGTGCCAACAACCGCGAGCGTATGGAAGCGCTTCAGCTTCTGTTGCTGAAGCATCAGCCAGAAAGTGCGGTAGTGTTCTGTAACACCAAGCGCGACGTGAAAGACGTGGCTGCAGTACTGGATAACGAAGGCTTCTCTGTGGTAGCGCTGCATGGCGACTTAGAGCAACGCGACCGCGACCAAATGCTTTTGAAGTTTGCTAACAAGAGTACCAACATCATGGTGGCAACAGACGTTGCTGCACGTGGTTTGGACATCGAAGCATTAGATGCGGTGATTAACTACCACATGGCGTTCGATACCGAAGTTCATATTCACCGCATCGGCCGCACGGGTCGTGCAGGCAGCGAAGGTGCTGCGTATACCTTCTTCGGTGATGAGGATGGTTACCGTGTTGCATTGCTGGAAGATCATCTTGAGCGCGATATCAAACCTTCACCATTGCCGGATTCCAGCGTATTGAACAATGTGCCGCGCACTCCTGCCATGGTGACACTGCACATTGACGGTGGTAAGAAAAGCAAGGTTCGCCCTGGTGATATTCTTGGCGCATTGACCGGTGAGGATGGTATTGAAGGTAAACAAGTCGGCAAAATCAAAGTCACCGATTACCGTTCTTATGTTGCCGTTGAGCGTAGCGTGGCGAAGAAAGCCTTGAAGAAACTCTCCAGCGGGAAAATCAAAGGTAAAACCTACCGCGTTTGGCAACTTCGCTAAACCCGGTAAAATGATAAAAGCCGTCTTATGACGGCTTTTTAGTCTCTGTAATCTGTACCTAGGAATCAGCTTGGCAGGAATTCTTCTGACCAGCCATCACTCACAATACCTTTGTCTATCAAACTCTGGATATCTGACTCACCAAATCCTAGCTCACCTAACACTCTCCGGCTAGAGCGCCCGAAACGTTCAGTTTGCGGAGCTGCAATAATCTTTGCTTCTTTTGGACGAATCGAATAGTGATCAACCATAGTCGTGACATAGCCGCTCGGATGTTCGTCATGGGTCGAAAACGCATAGCTGCCAGAATCAAACCCAACCTGTCCATCTTGTGGACGGCTATAACGCTTTCTTAGCCATTCAATGCTACGTGTTTGCGCTGCCGCAACATCTAACTGGGACAGTTTATTCAACCAAACATCGTTGGGCTTACGTTTAAATTGATTCGCAAGCATGGCCTTACGCCCTGCCTCGTCGCATGTAGAAATACCTCGGAGCTCTTCAAGCATTTCGAGTTTATTGATATCGGCTTCCGTCGCATCAAGATATAGCCAGCCATCATGAGTTTGATAGAAGTGCGACAAGGCATCATAACCCAACGCTTCGCGACCAGATGGCTCGTCCCGCGGCGGCGCACCTTCATAATCATGACTGTATTTAATCTGCGCAAGATTGGTTGTCGATGACAATGACGTTCTGGGACGCAGCACTTGTCCTGTTTTCGCCCGCGCATACAAAGCGACCGACATCGCGAGCCCAGCAGCGAAGCCACAATTTACGTCCAGCGTTCCAAGGTGAGCATGTTCTTCCGGTGTTTCCGCGCCGCCAAAGCGGGTCATGATGCCACTGTTTGCTTGAATGATATCGTCATAGCCAATGTAATCCGTTTTCTCTCCCCGCTTAGGCCCTCCAAGACAATCCAAGCGGCAGAAAATTACATCTGGGTTAATCGCTTTTAAGCGCTCTTCGTTCAAACCGAGAGGTTCAACCTGGCGTGAAGGCGCATTGATAACGACAATATCGCAGGTCTTAACCAAAGCTTCGAAAATGGGTTTGCCTTCGTCAGTCAGCATATCGAGCAGCAAGCTCTTCTTCCCGATATTGGAGAGATAACTGAAGAACACACCAATCAGCGGATCATACATTGGCTTGGTCGGATCCAGCTTGATAACTTCTGCACCAAAACGCGACAAAAACGCCGTGGAATGTGGCCCTGCAATAACGTTTGTCAGATCGAGAACACGGACGCCTTTGAGCCATTGGCGGTCCGGCTCGACGTTGGGTGAGAGCTCATAGTTTCTATGCAGTCCTGCTTGGCTAAAAAGCCTTTCAGCATCCTGATATTCGGCAAATTTCCGTGGCGCTATGTCGCATAATTCTTCACCCAACTCTTCAAACCAAACCAAAGGACCGGGCTGTTTCATCACGCCATATTCAGGATCATTCACTTCTACGATAAGCCCGCTCTCCAGCGAATAAGGCGCATTCACCCACTCTTGCGTCGAGCGGTGCGGCGCGCCAGGAATATCTCCTTCACCAAAGAGCTTGCCCCATTCTTCAGATGTTTTGGTGATGAAGACACGCTTCATTTTCTCAGAGATTTTGGCAGCCCAGTTCGCAGGTAAAGGGTAAACACCAATGGACGTTTCAGCTTCCCATTGAGAATGAGGAAGATAGAGGTTTTCCACGTCTGGTAGACCTTCGGCAACCAGCTCATCATATATTCCAGCAAGTTCAAGGCAGCGACGCGCGTGATTACGGTGTGACGGACAGACGACATAGAAATAGCGGCCATCTTTGCACTTGTAGGTACGATAAAAGGGGTCGAGGTATTCCTGAAGCTCATCATAGGTGACATCCATGGGGAGCCCTGCTTCGCGGCGACGGGTAATCTCTTTTTCCCGCATCGTGTGGTAGCGCTCTGGCATACCTTCAATATTGATGGAGTTTTAAGAGAGCCCTTCCATCAGTGCCGCCGCCACTGGCACTTCAATATGATCACCATGACCACTTTTTTCTCTTTCAAACAACGCCAGTGAAACACCACTGGCCGCCAGCATTGTGGCGTAAGCAGAACCCAGCGTGAGCGGAGAAAAGCTCGGATCACAACCCATCAATACCCGGTTGTATCCCATATCGGTAAACGCGCCGGAAGAAGCCGCAATCACCGCTTCTGTTGCTTTCCATTGTTTGCGTAGTTGGTCGTTTGACGCAAAACCCGGCAGTGAGAGCGTAATCAAGCTTGGGTTTGTTTCACGCAGGGCGTCTAGATCGACACCTAACCTCTCCATTGTGCCAGGACGGAAGTTTTCGATGATTACGTCAGCCTGCGAACACAAGGACAGAGCTCTGTCGAGATCAGAACCAGATTTCAGATCCAGCTGAATATTGGTTTTATTCCGATTAAGAACAGCGTTTGCCGAATGTTTCCAAAGCGGTCCGTTAGGCGGGTCGATATGAACCACGTTAGCTCCTAAGTCGGCAAGGATCATGGCAACAGCTGGGCCAGAGACATACTGACCAAAATCAACAACATTTAGACCTGAAAACGGCAATGCATTTCTCATTTATCTCGCTCCTTGCTAAAGAGACATAATCATTGAATGAGAACCACCGAGAGGTGAATTCATTGCCGGATATTAATAACTTTAAACTTTAGCGACCATTAATTTAAATTTGGCCTCGTCATAAATTTTTTAATACACCTATATATGACTAGTTATAAAGCGGACGATTAATATTGTTTATTTCATCGTTATTCACTTCCTCCATCACCCAGTTAATAAAAGCTTCGGCATGGGGATGCAAGAAACGGGATTTATGATTGACAAGATAGAAAGCTTCTGTTGTTAGAACTTCCTGATCAAATAAGGAGACGAGCTTTTCACTTTCGAAGTATCCCTGAAGTAAACTACTCCTTCCCAATGCTATACCGCCGTCATTAGCGGCTACTTCGAAGGCGTTGATTAAAGTATCAAATTGACTACCAAGGTTAAAATCGGTGTATGGCATACCAATCGACTGGAACCACCGATTCCAGCCATCTTCATAGCCGATAACATGTATCAGATTTTCATTGACGATATCTTGAGGAAC
Source organism: Grimontia sp. SpTr1 (assembly GCF_947387585.1). Lineage (NCBI taxonomy): Bacteria > Pseudomonadati > Pseudomonadota > Gammaproteobacteria > Vibrionales > Vibrionaceae > Grimontia > Grimontia sp. SpTr1. Next base: position 564,904 of record NZ_CANDOD010000002.1, on the reverse strand, counting down.
TGGCTTTCCTTCAAAACGGGAAGCGTAGTTTGGACTGCAAACCGGTTGGAGCAAGTCCCACGTGAGTCTGCGAGCTTCATACTGCTGCCATCGACCGTTTCCGTAGATGACTTCGAGGTCACAATCAGACGATTTCTGTTGGCTATTTACCCAAATATTACTGGTGATCTTGAGGTTGATATCTGGGTACTGCTCATAAAACTCGGGCAAACGAGGAGCCAGCCAGTTAACAAAAAAGACAAGGTTAACCTTAACATTCAGAAGTTTATTTCTTCCCTTACCAAACAGCTCCTCAGTCACCTCATTCATTTTTTCAATAGACTCATGAAGCACCGGAAGATAAGCCGCGCCCGCTTCCGTCAACTCTAAACCTCTCGGCAACCTGACAAACAGCATGGTACCGAGCTGGCTTTCCAGTGCTTTGATCTGCTGGCTCATAGCGGCCTGCGTTATGTGTAATTCCTGCGAGGCATGAGTAAAGCTAAGATGCCTTGCCGCAGCTTCAAACGACCTAAGCCAGTTCAGCGGAGGTAGCCGTTTTTTCATGTGTTGTGTTCCTTGCATCACGTTAAAACCAACAGGTTTTATGAGAAAAGTCCATCTAGCCGACAGCAATAAGTGTCGGATTTTCATTTTTATAAAGTCACTGTTTACACCCAATCACCGCAGAAAGAAATGGTCAGAATGTAAAATTAGTGACACACAGCTTCAATGCATAATTATTTTTATACCAATGGCTAAAAATTTATTAATTGATGAAAAGCATAGAATTATGAAAGGTTACTACCTCGGGTAAAACATGCCTTACTTACCTAAATGCGACATATATAAGTCGCAAATGAGCAAATATAAAACGTCGAGAAAGTGAATTAAGAAAAAACTCAGAATCTTATTAATTTAATAATGTTTAACAAGGAGCATCGCAATGAGTTCAGAGGTTAATTCGAAAGAGGGAGGCGGCATTTTTGCGGGTGTTAATCCGCTTATGGCTGTTGGCTCTTCCGTTCTCGTCATATTATTTGTTTTATATACTGTCTTGGTACCAGAGCAAGCCAGCGCCCTCTACAAATACTGCAAAGATTACATCGCGACCAATTTCTCTTGGTACTACGTTGGCCTGATGAGTGTCTTCCTTTTCATTGCGTTTTACCTCATTGTCAGTCGCTACGGCGGCATTAAGCTAGGCAAAGATGATGAAGAACCAGAGTTTGGGTTTTTCTCATGGTTCTCCATGCTGTTCGGCGCAGGGATCGGTATTGGTATTCTGTTCTGGAGTATCGCGGAGCCGATGTACCACTTTCAAAGCAACCCGTTTGTGAATGAAGGCCAAGCACAGTCTATCCTCGCTGGCCAAGTTGCTATGCGTATTGCCATTTTTCACTGGGGTTTGCATGGATGGGGCTTATTCGCCATTTGCGGACTATCGTTGGCGTACTTCTCCTATCGTAAAGGACTCCCACTTTCCATCCGCTCAGGGCTTTACCCTCTTCTTGGCGATCGGATTTACGGCCCTTTAGGACACGCTGCTGACCTGCTGGCGGTATTTGGCACCGTGTTTGGTATAGCCACTTCTCTTGGATTGGGCGCGCAGCAAATGAATGCCGGGCTCAACTACCTACTCGGCGTTGAAATCAGTACGTCAGTTCAAATTGTTCTTATCATCGCTATCTCTGCTCTGGCCACCATTTCAGTGCTTACGGGCGTTAACAAAGGCATTCGCATCCTCAGCGAACTTAACATGCAACTCACCGTAGTCATGCTCGCCTTCTTCATCGTTCTCGGCCCTACTGCTTATGTGATCGGTTCATTCTTCACAAACCTTGGTGACTACATGCTTAACGTGGTCAAGCTTGGCCTATGGGTAGACCCAAACCCTGAAAATACCTGGCAAAGCGCTTGGACCATTTTCTACTGGGGTTGGTGGATCGCCTGGGCACCCTTCTGCGGCATTTTTATCGCACGTATTTCTCGTGGACGCACCATTCGGGAGTTCACTCTTGGGGTCCTGTTAGCACCAACATTGCTTGCTACTTTCTGGATTACTATCTTCGGCAATACCGCCATGTACATAGAGTTGTTTGGCAGTGGTGGCGTTGTTGAAGCCGTTAATGAAGACCTGACCTTAGCACTGTTTAAGACCATTGAGTTGATGGATGTCGGTACCATTCTGACTACCATTGGAGCCGCGATTTGTACCGTCATGCTCGTGACTTACTTCGTGACTTCTGCAGACTCAGCAACGCTTGTGATTTGTACCTTGATTTCAATGGGTGATGAGCATCCACCATCACGCTACCGCATCTTTTGGGGCATATCGATCGGACTAGTCGCCGCCGTGTTATTGCTGGCCGGCGGCTTAGGAGCCTTGCAAACCGCTTCAATTATCGCAGCTCTCCCATATTCCATAGTAGTGATAGCCACCACCGTTGGCCTCTATCGTTCACTACGCAGAGAGCCGCTCCCCGGAAAACCAGATACCAATACAGTAGGAGCCATAAAATGAGCACTTCAGTTGCTATGCCACGGATGATGGAATTCGGTGAAGACGCAACCAAACGTCTGCCGGATATCGTGAAAGGATTTAACGCTTCACGCGTACTGATCCTGACTGACAAAACCATGGTTCAAATGGGTTATGCCGCCATGGTGACCGAACTGCTATCGGAAGCTGGAATTCAAAGTCAGATATACGCTGACACTATTCCAGAGCCAACCTCACAATCGATTGAAGAAGCGGTCTCAGTAACACGCGATAGTCAAACTGACTGCATTGTCGCACTTGGAGGCGGCAGCGCCATCGACAGCGCCAAGGCGATTAGTATGCTTGCCAGCCATGGCGGCATCATGCGTGATTACAAAGCACCTCGCATCGTCAATGAAACCGGTATTCCGGTCGTAGCAATTCCAACCACAGCGGGTACTGGCTCAGAGGTGACTAAGTTCACCATCATCACGGACTCCGAGACCGATGAAAAGATGCTGTGTATTGGCCTTGGTTTTCTCCCTGTCGCTGCCTTGGTGGACTACAAGTTAACCATGTCATTACCCCCTCGCATCACCGCGGACACAGGGATCGACGCACTTACTCATGCTATCGAAGCTTACGTGAGTAAGAAAGGAAATCCATTCAGTGATTACAATGCGTTGGAAGCGATGCGTCTTATCGCGCCAAACCTTCGCAAGGCCTACCACGACGGTCAAAATGTCGAAGCACGTCAGAAAATGATGATGGGTTCCACACTCGCAGGCATTGCCTTTTCCAATGCCTCAGTTGCCTTGGTTCACGGTATGAGCCGGCCTATTGGCGCGTTTTTCCATGTGCCACACGGATTGTCCAATGCCATGTTGCTACCAAGTATTACCGCCTTTTCCATTCCGGCTTGCCCTGAACGTTACGCACAGTGCTCGAAAGCGATGGGATTGGTTGATGAGTCTGCCAGTGTTGAAGAAGCCAATAGCCGCCTGCAACAAGAGTTGCTGGCACTCAATGAAGAACTAAAAGTCCCCACATTGGAAGAGTTTGGTGTGGTAAAAGATGATTTTGACGCCGTGCTCGACACCATGATTCAGCAGGCTTTTGGATCCGGTTCCCCAGGGAATAACCCGAGAGTGCCAACTGAAGACGAAATGAAAACACTCTACACCAGCCTCTGGAAATAGGAGAAAACGAAATGACGGATATCGGGCATTTGATCAACGGAGAGATCAGAGAAACTTGCTCCAGAAAGCAAGCAGTGTACAACCCAGCAACGGGGGAGCACGCTAAGGATGTATTGTTAGCGCCCGTTGAGCTGGTGGATGAAGCGGTCGACATCGCAAATGCTGCATTCCCAGAGTGGCGCAACACACCAGCCATTCAACGCGCGCGCATCATGTTTAGATACAAGCAGTTGCTCGAAGATAATAAGGAAACCATTTGTCGATTGATCGGTGAAGAACACGGAAAAATTCAACACGACGCAATGGGCGAGCTTCAACGTGGTATCGAAAATGTCGAATACGCTTGTTCCGCAACAGAACTGTTGAAAGGTGAGTTCAGCAAAAACGTCGGCGCAGGCATCGACTCTTGGTCTGAACATCAGCCACTCGGTGTCGTTGCGGGTATTACCCCCTTCAACTTCCCAGCCATGGTGCCGCTATGGATGTTCCCTATGGCATTGGTTTGCGGTAACTGCTTTATCCTCAAACCGTCTGAACGCGACCCCAGCGCAGCACTATATATTGCTGAACTCCTGAAAGAAGCAGGATTGCCAGACGGTGTCATGCAGGTTATTCAAGGCGATAAAACCGTGGTAGACAGACTGCTGGAAAGCAAAGGCATTGAAGCTGTCAGCTTTGTTGGCAGCACACCGATTGCGCAGTACATCTATGAAAAGGCGAGTCAGGCCGGCAAACGTTGTCAGGCTCTCGGCGGCGCGAAAAATCACGCGATTGTCATGCCTGATTGCGACATGGAAAACGCGGTGAACCAATTGCTTGGTGCTGCATTCGGTTCTAGCGGTGAACGATGTATGGCGCTCTCTGTGGCAGTAGCAGTCGGTGATGACGCGGCGGACAGATTAGTCGGCAGTCTCGCAGAGAAGCTTTCATCACTGCGCGTTGGACCATTCTATGACAATGACAATGATTTCGGCCCTGTGATCACTCAAGAGCACAAAGAGAAAGTCGAAGCTTATATTGCTTCTGCTGCGGAAGATGGTGCGAGACTTGTAGTTGATGGACGAAACCCGCATGTTGAAGGCTATGAAAATGGTTTTTATGTGGGTGCAACACTCATCGACAATGTTCGACCAGACATGATCAGCTATCAGGAAGAGATCTTTGGACCTGTGCTACAGGTCGTTCGCGTGAATTCCATGGAAGAAGCCATGACACTCATTAACGAGCATAGATATGGCAACGGCACCTGCATTTTCACCCGAGACGGTGAAGCGGCGCGTTACTTCTCTGATCACATCAAAGTCGGCATGGTTGGAATCAACATTCCCCTGCCAGTTCCTGTGGCTTATCACAGCTTTGGCGGCTGGAAGCAATCACTCTTTGGTGACCTTCATGCGTATGGGCCTGACTCAGTGAAGTTTTATACCCGACGTAAAACCATCACCCAACGTTGGCCATCGGCCAGTGTGCGTGAGAGCACTTCTTTCTCTATGCCGACGCTGTAATTTGAAAACGCAAAGCAAAAAGAGCTGCCGATGGCAGCTCTTTTTTTATGCCGTTACAGAGTCTTGCTTGCGTTTATTCAGTACAATCAATATCACAGCTGGAATATTCATCAACACCCCGTAAAGTAAAGGCGTCAATGCCAGTTCAGGCTGCTGAAGTTGTACGACAGCGACGAATATCGCTGTGCCTGCGTTTTGAATCCCCACCTCAATGGCAAAAGTTCGTGTGAGCTTTCTATCGCCTGAAAACAGCTTTGACACGGCCACACCCAAGCCCATTCCCAACAAACACAGTAACAGCACCATCACAGACGCAACAGAGAATAGTTGAGAGAATACGGCCGTGTTAGCAGCCAGCGTCACTGCCACAGTAAAGAACAGCGCCCACAAAGCTGATTTACCTGCCAAAACAGAGAAACGAGTAACCCCCTCACCTTTCACCAAGTGATTGAGTAACATACCGATAGTCACTGGCAACAAAGTGACAGCGACAAGCTGAAGAATGGCCGTTTTTACTGGGATAACTGCAGAAACATCGGAGAGCACCAAAGGCAGCATCAAAGGTAAACTGAAAGGAATAATCAGACTGCTGACCGCTGTCATGGTGATAGAGAGTGCAGAGTCTCCACCTGCCAAATGACTTATCGCGTTGGAGGAAGCTCCACCCGGAGCCAGTGCCAGAATCCAAAGACCCACAGCGACCACTTCTGGCAATGCAAAAACATGAATCAGGATGTAGGCAATTAGCGGCAAACCAACAAGCTGAGCCGTTAGTCCAGCTGCAATTTTTCCCGGGTACTCCGCCACACGTTTGAAATCAGCCAATGACAAGGTAATGCCGACACAGAACATCATCCAAGCCAGTGCGATTGGAAGCCCTATGGTTAACATTGCTTGTGCCATGTTTATTCCTCAATATTTGGAAACAAAAAAGGCGAACATCATGCCCGCCTTTTGAATAACTTTCTTTGACCTTACGCGTTGCCTTTAACCTGCAATTGCAGAGAAGCAGCAAAATCCAGCATACGGTTCAATGGAATAAGAGATTTCACTCGGATCGCTTCGTCAACGAAGATTTCATGCTCTTCGCCACCTTCACGCAATGCCAGTTCGATGGCCTTCAAGCCGTTCATTGCCATCCAAGGACAATGTGCACAGCTTCGGCATGTTGCACCGGCACCAGCGGTTGGCGCTTCAATCAGCTCTTTCTCCGGCACCATCTGCTGCATCTTGAAAAAGATGCCTTTGTCAGTCGCGACCACCAGTTGCTTATTTGGCAACTCTTTTGCGGCTTTGATCAGCTGGCTGGTTGAGCCGACAGCGTCTGCAAGCTCTACAACACTGGCTGGGGATTCTGGGTGAACAAGAATCGCAGCGTCTGGGTAGACCGCTTTCATGTCTCTCAACGCTTTCGCTGAAAACTCATCGTGCACCACACACTCGCCTTGCCAAAGCAGCATTTCTGCACCGGTCTTATTCGCGATGTATGAGCCTAAATGGCGGTCAGGACCCCAGATAATTTTCTTATCTTCAGCGTCGAGATGCTCAACGATTTCCAGCGCGATAGACGAAGTGACTACCCAATCCGCACGGGCTTTAACTGCTGCAGAAGTATTGGCGTAAACCACAACCGTATGGTCAGGGTGAGCATCACAGAATTCGGTGAAGCGATCTTCTGGGCAGCCCAAATCCAATGAACACTCTGCTTCAAGCGTTGGCATCAGAACCGTTTTTTCCGGAGTAAGGATTTTGGCGCTTTCGCCCATAAAGCGAACGCCAGCAACCAGAAGGGTCTTAGCAGGATGTTTGTTACCAAACTTCGCCATTTCCAGAGAGTCACCAACGAAACCACCGGTTTCTTCGGCCAGCGCCTGGATTTCAGGGTCGGTATAGTAGTGAGCAATCATCACTGCATCTTTTTCCTTAAGCAGTTGCTTGATGCTCGCGATGTAGTCAGTTTTCTGTTGCTCGGACAAGGCCTCCGGCTTCGGAGGGAAAGGATATACTGTCTCTGCAGTATTAATAATCTGGCTCATCAACTTACTCAGATTTGGCTTCCAATCCGGTCATTATACCCAGCTTGGTATCGAGTTTTCATCTTTTATGACGCTAAAGCGTAATATCAATTACACCCAAGTTGATTCATTTAGATATAAGAAAGCCAGCAATCATGCTGGCTTTCTTGAGTGACACTTTTAGAACTTATTGGCTCAACTGCTTCTCAGCTTGTTTTGCCGTGGTTGTGCCAGGGTATTCCTTCACAACTTTCTCAAAGAGGGTTTTGGCTGTTGCCGCATCTTTCTGGCGGTCAGCAATAATGCCCAACTTCAACAGTGCATCGGCACGTTTGCTTGATTTGGCAAACTGGCTAACGGCTGTGAAGTTTTTCTTCGCATCGTCTAACTGGCTTTTAGAGAAGTACAACTGTCCCAGCCAGTAGTGTGCGTTTGGCTTGTAAATTGACTCAGGGTATTTCGCCAAGAATGCGTTGAACGCTTCTGTCGCGCCTGCATAGTTTTTCTCTTTCAGGATGAGATTGACTGCCGCATCATATTCCGCATTCTCAGACTGATTCGCAGAGTATTTTTCCGTTGAAGCATTTTCTTGAGGCTTAGCTTCAACAGCAGGTGCCGGTTTCGCATTTCTCAGCGAATCAATCTCACGGTAGAGATCGCGCTGACGTTCCAGCATCTGATTTAATTCGTAATTATTTCTTTCGACCGTGCCACGCAACTCATCGAGTTCGCTCGCCATCTGGTCAAGTTGACGCTGCATGTCGATTTGCATCTGGTTTCGAGCTTCCAGCATTCGCTCCAAGCGCTCAACAGAGCTACCACTACCGCCCAACTCAGTCACCGGAGCAGGTGCGGCAGCCACAGGGGCTGCCGCACTCACCAGTAACGCCAGCGATAGAGCACGCAAAGTGTTACTGTTCATAAGATTTACCTTTAATTAGTAAACCAGAACCGCACGACGGTTCTTCGCGTAAGCTTCTTCACCCTGGCCAAGAACCAGTGGCTTTTCTTCACCGTAGCTTACGATAGAGATTTGAGATGCTGGTACGCCCAGTGCTTGCAGGTACTTAGCAACTGCATTTGCACGACGCTCGCCCAGCGCGATGTTGTACTCAGGAGTACCACGCTCATCTGCGTGACCTTCTACAACTACTTTGATGTCTGCGTTAGCGCGCAGGAATTCTGCGTGTGCATCCAGCATATCTTCAAACTGTGGAAGAACAGAGTAGTCGTCGAAGCTGAAGTAAACGGTTTGAGACTGACGCAATTCGTTGTTACGGATCTCTTGCTCAGTCAGGCCGCCTTGACCGCCATCAACTGGAGTCACAACAGTAGTTTGTGAACCGTTGTTCGTTTCGGTGCCAGTGCTGTCGGTAGAGCTGTCGCTTGAGCTACATGCCGCCAGAGTAAACATAGGCAGCGCTACAGCCAAACCCTTAAGTACTTTATTAACTTGCATCTTGTTTTCCTTATATCAAATAAGCGCAAATATTTATTGGAACGGGGACCATGCTGGGGCTCTCACCCGGCCATTGGTAGCTGGTAGTCTCGCTTTGAAGCGTCCATCAATGGACACCAAAGAAAGCACGTTATTACGCCCGTAAACTGAGCTGTAAATGACCATACTGCCGTTTGGCGCAAGGCTTGGAGATTCATCCAACATAGTTTTCGTTAGAATCTCAACAGCACCCGTTTGCAAATCTTGTTTTGCAATGTTGTAGCCTGAGTCCGAGCGGTGAACCATCACCAGGTATCTACCATCCGGGGTAAGTTGACCGCCGAGGTTCTGGCTACCTTGCCAAGTAATCCTATTGGTAGAACCATCGGCTAAATTTACTCGATAAATCTGTGGTTTACCACCCCGGTCTGAGGTAAAGATCAAAGACTGCCCGTCTGGATCCCAGAATGGTTCGGTGTTATTCGCACGGCCTTTAGTGATCTGGTCCATCTTGCGGGTCTTCAAATCCAACACGTAAACCTGAAGGCTGCCAGTTTTCGACAGTACCATCGCCAGTTTGCTGCCGTCCGGAGAGAAGCGTGGCGAACCGTTGTGACGTGGGAATGACGAAATCATTTCACGTTCACCGGTGTAGATATTCATCAGGAAAATCTGGGCCTGACCGTTCTCGAAACTCACGTAAGCCAACTGCTTGCCGTCAGGCGACCATGCTGGCGACATCAGTGGTTGCTTGGAACGAAGTACCAACAATTCGCTGTAGCCATCGTAGTCCGCAATACGAAGTTGGTAAGGATGTTCCGCTTTGTCATCGATAACCACATACGCAATGCGCGTCAGGAATGCCCCTTTTTCGCCCGTTAGCTTCTCGTAAACCAAATCAGAAATGCGGTGGGCGTATTGACGAAGCTGTTTGTCACCAACCACTTTGCGGTTGTTCAGCAACAAATGGTCTTTAGTCAGCACCAATTCGCCAGTTGTAGACAGCCCTTTACTCTGGCCGCCAGTCAACTGGCCGCGAACGATATCAATCAGTTGATAATTAATGAGGTATTTGCCATCAGCCGTTGGGCTGATGGTACCTGTTACCAACGCATCCACACCCATTGCAGTCCAGTCGTTAAAATCCACTTGCTCATCGTTGTATGGCGTTTGTGGCATTTTGTCGGTTGGTACTGGGCTAAACTTGCCGCTTCGTTGTAAATCCGAAGCCACGACCGCTGAAACATCCGTAGGAAGCTTGCCCTCACCTTCCCATTTGAAAGGAACAATGGCAATTGGGCGCGCGGAGCTAATACCGTCTGTAATGACAATTCTTAATTCAGCATACGCTGATGGTGCGAAAGCGATGATAAGCGCTATGGCACTGAATAGAATTCGTTTGAACATAAATACCCTTTATTGCTCTGGCCTGAACTCAAAAACAAACTCTAAAAATTGCTTTTTAACGTCTTCGTCTTCAGGCATTGGAAACGTACCTACTTCGAATATCGCTGAACTTCCTATGCGACAAGCAATTGAGTCGCCTTTGAGCTCTTGAACATCCAAAACAAGACCTGTTCTGGAAAGCTTCAACCTTAAATCACATATTTGACCGCTAGGCACAGCGTCTTTGTTGTACTTACTCGAGATACTTTGAGTGAAGATGCCTATGTAACGTGCAACCTCATCATTCACAAAACGTCCTCGAGCCGAATCGCGCGTGGCGGATTCCGACTCGAGACCGCTAAAAAGCTCGTTGAGGGCAGCCTCCTGCTCTGCCTGCTTGCGCTTCGCTTCTGCAGCTTTGCGCTCAGCTTCTTTACGCGCAGCTTCGGCTTTACGGGCTTCCTCTTCAGCTTTTTTCTTCTCAGCTAACTTACGCTGGCGTTCCTCTTCCGCTTTGCGTGCTTCTTCTTCAGCACGCTGCTTTTCGGCCAGTTTGCGTTGACGTTCTTCCTCAGCTTTACGTTGCTCTTCAACGGCGCGTTGGCGGTCTGCTTCTGCTTTCTTCGCCGCTTCTTCCGCTTTGCGTTGCTCCTCTACGCGACGAACACGCTCAGCTTCGGCTGCAGCCGCTTTTTCCTGAGCAATACGTGTAGCTTCTTCGGCTTTGCGCTGTTCTTCAGCGGCTCTTTTCTTGGCATCAGCAATACGCTTGCGCTCGACTTCCGCTTCACGGGCCTCTTTTTCAGCAGCCAGTTTTTCTGCTCTCAACTCACGCAGGCGTTTTTCTTCCTGCTCACGCTGCTGCTCAAGCAAATCAGCTTGCTGTTCCAAACGACGGAGACGATCGTCTTCCTGACGCTTGGCTTCATCCCGCTGCTGGCGAATTTTTCTCGCCTGCTCGTTCACCACACTTGGGTCTATGACGACAGCTTCAATGCTTTGCCCTACCGGTTGGTGCGAGACTTTCGTAAAGTCCGCCCCCCAAAGTAAGCCACCGAATAATGCAGCATGCAGCAATACAGAAACGAAAGTTGCGCCCGTGTAACTCGACTTCTGAGTGTTCTTCATTCCATCTCTCATGAATCAAGCGGTTCCGTCATCAAGCCGACTGATGAAACCCCAGCTTGGTTCAATGCGTCCAAGGTGAGAATGATTTCTGAATACGGCACGCGCCCATCACCACCAACAAGCACAGGTGATTTAGGGTTAATTTCTAGCTCTGCCTTCACGCGGATAAGTAGATCCTGAAGTGACAGACCGCGTTGCATGTCTCCGTTATTCACGGAAAGTCCCAAACCGCCGTTCTGATCAACTTCTACGATAATAAACGCGCCGCTGTCTTCTTCTTTTGCAAGCTCCGCCGCTGTTTTAGCATTCGATGTTTGTGGAAGATCCACATCTACACCCTGCGTAACAAAAGGCGCTGTCACCATGAAGATAATCAAGAGTACCAACATCACGTCAATGTATGGCACCACGTTGATTTCGGCGTTCATTTTCCGCCGTTTACGCTGGTAAGGCATACATTACTCCTTCGGTGAAGCAAACGCCTGACGGTGAAGAATGCTCGAAAACTCTTCCATGAAGTTGATGTAGTTGTTCTCAAGCTTGCCCACTTTCGCAGTAAATCGGTTGTACGCCATCACCGCTGGGATAGCAGCAAACAGACCCATTGCAGTTGCGACAAGTGCTTCTGCGATACCCGGTGCAACCATGGCAAGGGTCGCTTGCTTAACAGCACCCAGCGCAATAAATGCGTGCATGATGCCCCAAACCGTACCAAAGAGGCCGATGTATGGCGTGATTGAACCGACCGTTGCAAGGAATGGAAGATTGGTTTCCAACGATTCCACTTCTTTTGAGAGGGAAACGCGCATGGCACGGGAGGTGCCTTCCATCACAGCTTCCGGCACTTTGCCGTTGCTACGGTGAAGACGGGCAAATTCTTTAAAGCCAGAGTAGAAGATTTGCTCACTGCCTGACAGGTTGTCTTTGCGAGCCTGCACTTCCTGAAACAGTTGAGACAAGTCCATCCCGGACCAGAATCTGTCTTCAAAACGCTCCGCTTTCGATGACGCTTCTGAAAGCACCTGCGAACGCTTAATGATCATTGCCCAAGACACGACAGACATGCCCAGCAGAACCAACATGACTGCTTTAACCAGCAGACTCGCCTGCAAGAACAGATCAAGAATTGAAAGTTCAGCGCTCACTTAAAATCTCCGATTGAATCGATTTAGGGATAGATTTCGGCTTCATTTTCTCAGAATCGACACAGGCTACCTTAACGGTGGCACGACACAACACATCGCCTTCTGAATTCACCAAATCTTGACAGAATGTGAGGGTCGCCCGACGAACTTCAGGTACCGTTGTTTGAACGGTAAGTTCTTCGTCAAGCTTTGCGCCTTTGAGGAAATCGATGTCCATATGACGTACGACAAACGCCGTATGTTCTTCAAATAACGTATGTTGATGGACACCAATGCTGCGCAGAAGTTCTGTTCTCGCACGCTCGAAGTATTTGAGGTAGTTCGCATGATAGACGATCCCACCAGTATCAGTGTCTTCGTAGTAGATGCGAACAGGCCAGCAGAACGGATGGAGACTCCTCATCCTGATAATTACCTGAAATCCATAGTAAGGTTTAGCGAAATACTATAACTGACTTACTCAGTGTAATAAAAGCACCAAGCGACGAGGCTGGTCACGAATGGCGCAAAATAAAACAGCCCAGCTGTTTTAGGCCGGGCTGTCGGTAACAGAGTGTTACAACGGGATGTCAAAGAAATGCTTTTACAAGCACAAAACTCATCACTACCCACGCAAACGGTGGAAAGAAAACGAGCTGCCAAAGCCAGAATCGTGGTTTGAACGCCATACCGTGGATCATTCCGGTACAGGTTGCCCAAATCAGTGCAGGACCATTGGCAACAGTGAAGCCGCCAATCTTATCTGCGAAAGTCTGAGGATCCCACATGACTAACCCGCCGCATGTTAGCGCCATTGCCAGCGATAACAGCATGAGCACACGGATATGAAGACGGTCATGCAGACCGTCTAGCATAGTCGTGAACTTATTCTTCACTGTCACGATCCATGGCTTCAGTGTGTTCTAACCAAAGCGCATTGATAATACCGAACGAGCACGCCAGCAATACACCCAGAATCCAAGCGAAATACCACATGGTTAACTCCTTCTCTTAGTACAGTGAGGTTTTGTTTTCTTCGATGAACTTGTCATCAAGACGGCCGAACATCTTGTAGTAACACCATGCGGTGTAAGACAGGATGATTGGCACCATCACAATCGCAACGCCCGTCATAATGTTCAGCGTCAACTCGCTCGACGTCGCATCCCACATTGTTAGGCTGTGATCTGGGAACAAGCTAGAAGGCATCACGAATGGGAACATCGCAAAACCTGCCGTCAAAATCACTCCCGCAATCGCAAGGCTGTTGAACAAGAATGCAAAACCGTCATGCTCGAAACGTGCACATACAGCAACCAACAGTGGCATAAATACCGCCAACGCCGGTGCAGTCCACAGTAGCGGGTAAGCTTCGTAGTTATTGAACAGTGCACCGGTTAAGGTCATCACTTCTTTGTTCAATGGGTTCGACGTTGCATTGGTCATGATTTCACTGGTGATCACGTAACCTTCAATGCTTTGCGCCCAGAAGCCAGCAAGTGCAAAACATACCGCAGTCAGAATCGCAGAAATCTGAGCCACATTACGAGCACGAACATGCAGCGCATCAGTGGTTTTCATCTGAAGGTAAGTCGCGCCTTGCGTCACGATCATGAACAAGCTGACCAAGCCACATAGAATCGCAAACGGATTCAGCAAGCCAAAGAAAGAACCACGGTAAGTTGGGATCAGGAACTCGTTCAGTTCAAACGGTACACCTTGCAGCAGGTTACCAAATGCCACACCAAAGATGATTGGTGGCACAAAGCTACCCACAAAAATGCCCCAGTCCCAGGTTTTACGCCAGCGTGGGTCTTCAATTTTCGAACGATAGTCAAAACCAATTGGACGGAACCACAAAGCCGCCAGGGTCAGAATCAACGCCAGGTAGAAACCTGAGAACGACACCGCATACACCAAAGGCCACGCTGCGAACAGCGCACCACCAGCGGTGATCAACCATACCTGGTTACCATCCCAGTGAGGCGCAATGGAGTTAATCATCACGCGACGCTCGTTATCGGTTTTACCAATAACTGGCACCAACGCGCCGACACCCATATCAAAGCCATCGGTAATCGCGAAGCCGATCAGCAGAACACCAATCAGTGCCCACCAGATCAGACGCAGAATCTCGTATTCAAACATGTCTTACGCTCTCCTTATGCTTCAACTTGACGCGCAAGATCCGTTTCCGGGGTCTTTAGCTTTTCAAAGTGATAACGGCCTGTTTTTAGGCTGCTAGGGCCTAAGCGCGCGAATTTAACCATCAGGTACACTTCAGCAATCAAGAACACTGTGTACAGTGCAACGATCGCAACCAGTGAAGTGATAATTTCTGACGCAGGAAGGTTAGATGCTGCCATGTGTACTGGCAGAATTTCACCCACCGCCCAAGGCTGGCGACCATATTCAGCAACGAACCAACCCGCTTCACAGGCAATCCACGGCAATGGAATACCAAACAGAGCCAGTTTGAGAAGCCATGGTTTTTCATCGATTTTCTGGCGACAAGTCTGGTAGAACGCCATACCGAAGATGAACAGCATAGCGAAGCCACACGCTACCATGATGCGGAAGCTCCAGAATAGCGGTGCTACCTGTGGAATAGAGTCTTTTGCCGCTTGTTTGATTTGTGCTTCTGTCGCATCAACAACGTTTGGTGTTTGTTGTTTTAGCAGCAGACCAAAACCAAGGTCTTTCTTCACATCGTCAAATGCAGCCAGGTTTTCAGGTGTTTTATCACCTGCACGCAATTTCTCAAGCAAGCCGTAAGCAATCATACCGTTACGGATACGTGCTTCGTGCTCATCAACGATGTCATGTAGACCCGTCACTTGCTTATCGAAAGAACGCGTCGCGATGATACCCATCACGTACGGGATCTTGATCGCGTAATCCGTTTCCATGGTTTCTTGATTAGGGAAACCAAATACGGTGAAGGCAGCTGGTGCTGGCTCTGTGTGCCATTCCGCCTCGATTGCGGCCAGTTTGACTTTCTGAACGTCGCCCAGCTCATAGCCAGATTCATCACCCAGTACGATAGTAGACAGAATGCCCGCCATACCAAAAGATGCAGCAATCGCGAAAGAGCGGCGCGCAAACGCAACGTCACGGCCTTTCAACAGGTAGTAAGCACTGATACCCAGAACAAACATTGCACCTGTGGTGTAACCTGCCGCAACGGTGTGAACAAATTTCACCTGCGCAACCGGGTTAAGCACAACTTCAGCAAAGCTCACCATTTCCATTCGCATGCTTTCGAAGTTGAACTCAGCCCCTACAGGGTTTTGCATCCAGCCGTTAGCGACGAGAATCCAAAGCGCAGAAAAGTTGGAGCCAATGGCGGTCAGCCATGTGACGGTAAGGTGTTGGCGCTTGGAGAGACGGTCCCAACCGAAGAAGAACATACCGACAAGGGTAGATTCCAGGAAGAAGGCCATCAGCGCTTCGATAGCCAGAGGGGCACCGAAAATATCGCCGACATAGTGAGAATAGTATGCCCAGTTAGTACCAAACTGGAACTCCATAGTGAGGCCGGTAGCGACACCCAACGCGAAGTTAATACCAAACAGCTTACCCCAGAACTTGGTCATGTCCTTGTAGATCTGCTTATCGGTCATCACATACAACGACTCCATGATGGCTAGCAGGAATGCCATACCCAGAGTCAGTGGGACAAACAAGAAGTGATACATCGCAGTCAGTGCAAACTGGAACCGCGACAGATCAACAATATCAGTTAACATAGTAACTCCTTCATCGTCAGGCTGACTGACGCACGACACTTACGTATCGTTAAGTAAATGCTTAATCACCTGCGAGCCATACAGCTCGCGCTTAACTGAGCTTCCTTACGGGGACTGTGTAAACAGCCATCCCTCTTTATGTTGCACGAATGTGCCGCACTGGTTAGGATTTTGTTAAGCATCTCCTAATATAGTGCCAGCTAATACTAAACATTCTGGGGTCGAGCTTCAAAGCCTTTGGAGCAATCTCACATTGACTGCTGTCAAATTAATCAACTTCGGGCGTTTAAATCGCTTGAATTCAAGATCCAGATCAAAACAAAACCCAAATTAGACATCGGCAGATATTGAAACTTTCTAGCACGCGACATTTGCATTAGAAGTATTGTTCAGGGAGGAAAAATAGCAAAGGCTGACACTAGGCCAGCCTTTGAGGAAACAAAGAGAAGAGTCTTGTTACTCCGGCATATCAAAACCGAAATGCAGGTAAGCACGTTGGCTTGCAATACGCCCTCTTGGGGTGCGCTGCAAATAGCCTTGTTGGATAAGGTAAGGCTCTAATACATCTTCAATTGTGTCTTTGGCTTCACCAATTGCCGCGGCAAGGTTATCCAAACCAACCGGACCACCATCAAACTTCTCGATAATCGCCGTGAGAAGTTTTCTGTCCATGTAATCGAAACCTTGGTTATCGACATCCAACATATCCAACGCTTTTGATGCCACATCCGCATTGATACGGCCATCAGCTTTAACCTCGGCATAGTCGCGAACACGGCGAAGCAGACGGTTCGCAATACGCGGCGTGCCACGGGCACGACGAGCGATTTCAAACGCCCCTTCTTCATCCATATCCAGATTCAGGCAATTCGCGCTGCGTTGAACAATGCCTTTTAGGTCAGCAATGTTGTAGTACTCAAGGCGCTGCGTAATACCGAAGCGGTCACGCAGTGGCGAGGTCAACGAACCAGCACGTGTCGTTGCACCCACCAGCGTAAATGGCGGCAAGTCGATCTTGATAGAACGCGCAGCCGGGCCTTCACCAATCATGATATCCAGTTGGTAGTCTTCCATCGCTGGATACAACACTTCTTCCACGACAGGGCTCAAGCGGTGAATTTCATCAATGAAAAGCACATCGTTTGGCTCAAGATTGGTCAGAAGCGCCGCCAAGTCACCCGCTTTTTCCAGTACAGGACCAGAGGTCGTGCGAATGTTCACTTCCATTTCATTAGCAACAATATTTGCTAACGTGGTTTTACCCAGACCTGGAGGCCCAAAGATCAGCAAATGGTCGAGGGCTTCTTCACGTTTACGCGCCGCATGAATAAAGATTTCCATCTGATCACGGACGTGATCCTGACCTTGATAATCCGACAACATCTTCGGGCGAATAGCGCGGTCAATGACGTCGTCTTCACGGCTCGGAGGTACCGTGCCCATCAGTCGATCAGCTTCAATCATTCCAAATCACCCTATTAGACCATTGAACGCAGCGCATCACGGATGATCGCCTCGCTCTTCATGCCATCAACGGCCACTTGCTTGACCACTTTCTCAGCCTGTGCAGCTTTGTAGCCCAGTGCGATAAGCGCGCTGATCGCTTCATCTTTAGGATCATTCGATGCAGCAACAACGGTTTCATTGCTTGCCGCACGGCGGGCTGCAGCATCGGCATGTGGGGTAAACAGGTCGAAGGCATGCCAGTTTTTCAGGCGATCACGCATTTCGATCACCAAACGCTCTGCGGTTTTCTTACCTACGCCAGGGATTTTCACCAGAGTAGACACATCTTCGCGCTCTACGCTGTCGACAAATTGAGTTGCCGTCATACCGGAAAGAATCGCCAGGCCCAGTTTAGGACCGACGCCATTGGCTTTGATGACTTCGCGGAATAAAGCACGTTCGATGGTGGTGTTAAACCCGTAGAGGAGCTGCGCGTCTTCACGCACAACGAAGTGAGTATAAATAATCGCTTCTTCACCCACTTCTGGCAATTCATAGAAGCAGCTCATAGGCATGCTGACTTCATAACCAACGCCATTAACTTCCAGCAGGATTTCAGGGGGTTGCTTTTCAAGCAAAATTCCGCGTAATCGGCCAATCACAATCAAAACTCAAATTGTTGCTAATAATTGTGGTTAGGATAATGAACAACTGGATAGATATCCAGTTTTAAAGCCGAGCATGTACTTGAAATGGCTATGCGATCAGACTAATCCAACCCACTGCATGGTGTAACGAATGAAGTAGGCAAGTGCCGTCACAGCCAATACACCAGCCAGCCACAAGCCGATAAACCACGCAAACGCCTTGCTCTGTTTATTCATGGTATCCCTCGTCTGCTCTGACCTTCCCGCGGAACACCCAGTAGGAATAGGCAGAATAAATGATGATGATTGGCAGCAAAACCACAGCGCCAGCAAGCAAGAATGTAAGGCTATTGTCTGGTGCAGCCGCATCCCAAAGGGTCACCGCCCTTGGCACCATGTAAGGGAATATACTGATGGCAAAACCAGCGAACGCCATCAGGTAAATCATCAGTGTCCAACAGTAAGCTGCACCAGCCCTTCGCGTACCCAACGCATGCCACAGTTGATAAGCTGCAAACGCTGAAATGGCCGGAATAAGGAAAAAGCCGGCAGCGTTCGGGAAAGTGAACCATCTCGCGGCGATATCGCTGGAGATAAACGGAAGCCAAACACTCACCACACCGATGGCTCCGAGGAACAAGAGGGTAAGTTTTTTGCACTTTGGAAAGAGCTTTTCTTCGATACTCCCGGAAGTCTTAATTAGTAGCCAGCAGCCACCGAGCAAGGTATATCCTGCCGTTACTGCAAGACCGCAGAAGAGAGAAAAAGGCGTCAGCCAGTCAAACCAGCCCCCAGCGTATTGCCTATCTGCAACTTCAATTCCTTGTAACAAGGTGCCGAGAATCATCCCTTGAGAAAAGGTTGCTACCATCGAACCGCCCGCGAAAGACCAGTCCCATAGGTAACGGCCTTTTTTGGTTCGATAGCGGTATTCAAACGCAACACCACGGAATATGAGGCCAATCAGCATCGCAATGATTGGTGCGTAGACTGCAGGCATGATGATGGCATACGCCAAAGGGAATACCGCAAACAGGCCTCCCCCCCCCAATACCAGCCAAGTTTCATTGCCATCCCAGATGGGGGCAATAGAGTTCATTGCGGCATCTTTTTCGTCATCATTGAGCGAAGGAAACAGTATGCCAACACCAAGGTCGAAGCCATCAAGAATGACGTAGGCAAATACGGCAAAAGCGATTATCACTGCCCAGATAAGTGCGTAATCCATTATGACTCCTTACCTGAGACGGGCTCTGGATTCACAGTAATATCTTTGGTTGAGTTACCATGTGAAAGCCGGGTGACAATGCGCCCATCCAAATCCTGCTCGTATTTGGTCGGCGATTTTCTCATCAGTTTCAGTAGGTAGTAGATACCCGCACCAAATATCACGAAATAGACCACCACGAACACAGCGAGCGAAGCACCAACCGCACTGGCATCAATCGGCGACACGGATTCTGACGTTCGGAGTAATCCGTATACCGTGTATGGCTGACGTCCCACTTCGGTAGTCACCCACCCTGCCAATATCGCCAAAAAGCCACAAGGCGCGGCATATACGCAGGTCCTTAGGAACCATGACGTTTCATACAGGGTTTTCTTATAACGCAGCCACAGAGACACCAACCCCATACCCAGCATTAAGAAACCAATAGCCACCATAATTCGGAAACTCCAGAACACAGTAGCAACTGGCGGCCTCTCTTCTGGCGGGACAGACTTTAGACCTTTTATCTCGCCATCAATAGAATGGGTAAGAATGATGCTGCCCAACTTTGGAATCTCGACTTTGTAATCAACTGTTTCGGTCTGTTCATTTGGAATACCAAACAGGATAAGGGGCGCGCCTTTTTGGGTTTCAAAGTGTCCTTCCATGGCGGCCACTTTCATAGGCTGATGTTCAAGCGTGTTGAGACCATGAAGGTCACCCGCGACAATTTGTATGGGTGTGACCAAAACCGCCATCCACATACCCATCGAAAGGCTTATCCGCCCCAGCTCATTGTGTGGCGCGCGCAGTAAATGCCAAGCACCGACACCTGCCACCATAAAGGCCGTTGTCAGATACGCAGCGATGACCATGTGGACGAGGCGGTACGGGAAGGACGGATTGAACACGACTTCGAACCAGTCTGTGACGATAAATTGGCCTTTGTCATTGAAATCAAACCCAGCGGGGGTTTGCATCCAACTGTTTACTGACAGTATCCATGTGGCGGACAGTAAAGTGCCAAACGCTACGACTGCAACGGCCAGGAAATGAAGTTTAGGACCGACACGCTCGCGACCAAAAAGCATGATGCCGAGAAAACCCGCCTCGAGGAAAAACGCGGTGAGCACTTCATAACCCATCAAAGGTCCAAGCACTGGGCCGGTTTTGTCGGAGAAGACACCCCAATTCGTGCCGAACTGGTAACTCATGACGATACCGCTCACCACACCCATACCGAACGTGACGGCAAAAATTTTTGTCCAGTACTTAGAAAGCTCAAGGTATTGGTGCTGCTTGGTTTTCAAGTGCAGCGCTTCCAGCACCGTGATGTAGCTGGCAAGCCCGATAGAAAAGGCAGGAAATATGATGTGAAAAGACACGGTGAACGCGAACTGAATTCGCGCCAGGTCTATGGCAAGCTCCGACATACCCAACTCCACGAAACGTGAGTGACCCTAGTTGGAACGTCAAGATTTACGACTGAGATCACTTTTATGGAGAATTCATCATCAGAGGCGGCTTACCTAATAGAGGAATAAAAAAAGCGAGCCACGCTCGCTTTTTAGTGTCAGGTTGAGGCTTAGTGTTTCGCTTAGAAAATGCAGTGTTTTGCAAAATCAGTCGCTTCATTGGTCGACCAATCGCCTTTTGGTTTTTCTTTTAGCTCTTTGCACCACTCTTCACTGCCCACTTCCGGTGAACAGCCAGCAATCACAAACAGCACTGCAAATACAGCCAACAGCTTTTTCATCTTTGAATCCTATCCTTTCGAGTTATTTTCAACACTGCATCAGACTAACTACTCATCTGTAAAGTCACTCTGATAAGTAATGGAATTCACCCGTCATTCGCCGACAATTTTTGCCGGTATTTCCTCGGTAGCAGACACCAACTGCAACGCAGCGAATTCGCGATAAAGTGGAGACGAAGCCATCAATTCATCATGTGTTCCTGTGGCGACGATTTGCCCTTTATCCATTACCAGAATCTTGTCTGCATTAACCACGGTTGCCAGACGGTGAGCAATTACTATCGATGTTTTGTGCGACATAAGCTCATCAAGCGCTGATTTCACTTTGTGTTCACTCACGGCATCCAGCGCACTGGTGGCCTCATCCAGGAGGAGAATTGGGCGGTCTGCCAATATCGCGCGAGCTATTGAAATACGTTGCTTCTGACCACCTGACAAACGCACGCCACGTTCACCCAACTCAATATGATAACCATCAGGAAACTCCACGATAAAGTCATGCGCTCTCGCCGCTTTACAGGCAGCTATCACAGCTTCTTCGCTGGCTTCAGGCGCGCCATAACGCACGTTCTCAAGCACAGTGGTCGCGAAAATGACCGACTCTTGCGGTACCAGCGCAAATTGCTTTCTCAAGGTTTCAATCGAGAGGTCTGAAATGCTGACGCCATCAATATCAATGTGCCCTTCCTGAACATCAAAAAAGCGTTGAAGCAGTGCAAAAACAGTACTTTTCCCGGCTCCGCTTGGGCCAACCAACGCGATACGCTCGCCCGCTTTCACATCAAAAGAGAGTGAATGAAACACCGGAAGGTTTTCGTCACCGGGATAGGCGAAAGAGACACCATCAAAACGGACTGTGCCTGAAACGGGTTCCGTTAACTGGCGGGGGCTCTGTGGCTCCTGAATGTCCTGCTCCATTTGGGATAATTCAATCAGGCGTTCAGTCGCACCGGCTGCACGTTGAATGTCCCCAATCACTTCGCCAATGGTGGCCACACCACCCGCCACTAACAAGGCATAAAACATAAAGGCTGACAGCTGGCCTGCGGTCAATGAGCTGTCCAAAACGCTCAATGCGCCAACCCAAGTGACCAGCACAATCGCTACAATAGAGAGAAACACCACAGAGCCCATTAAGGTCGCGCGGTAGCGGATACGCGTTTTGGCAGCATCCATAACCGACTCGACGCGACCATTGAAATGATGAGCATCAGCCTCTTCATGGCTGTAAGATTGGACAGTGCGAATTTCATGGAGCGTTTCATCCACATGGGCGCCAAGATCAGCCACCCGGTCTTGACTCACACGAGCCAGTCGACGCACTTTACGCCCCAACACGAAAATCGGCACCAAGACGACTGGCACCGCGAGCAACACAAGTCCAGTCAACGTGATGCTGGTAAATGCCATCATTACCAAACCGCCGATCACAGATACCCCAGAGCGCAGTGCCATTGAAAGACTGGAACCCACTACCGTCTGCAGGAGCGTTGTGTCTGCGGTAAATCGACTGATGACTTCACCGGTTCTTTCTTTGGCGTAAAACGAAGGTGAGAGTTTGAGAAGATGGTGATACACCGTCATGCGGATATCCGCACTAACACGTTCACCAAGCCAGCTCATCAGGTAAAAACGACAGAAAGTGGCAAAACCACTCACCACAGTAATACCCAGAATCACCAACACCAATTTATTTAACTCGTTGGCATTGCCGGAGAGAAAGCCTTCATCAACAACAAGCTTCACAGCTTGCCCAAGAGCCAGCCAGCTTAGGGAGCCAAGGAAAAGGAAGAAAACTGCAGCGATAACTTTGCTGCGATAAGGCAGTAGATAAGCAGCAATCCATTTAAGGACTGAGCGGGTACTCGAAGACTGTTGGGAATTTTGCTGGGACAAGATAATCACTCTCTCGCTTTCTATCGCTATTGGCTACCACGTTACAACAAGTTGCGATGCTCAGCGAGAGAGTAAACCGAGATTAATCGACTTCTTCGCGGTCACCTTTTCTTGTTTGATAAAGCAAGAATGCCGCCGACAGCCAAACCAAACATGCCATCACAAACAAGGTGCCGCCGTCGTTTCCAACCACTTCACCTGCCTCATTAAACGCTGGCTGCGCAACACCGATTGGTGTAAACAAGTGGAAGAAAATCGCGCCAGTCATAGTACCAACAGCCATCAGAGCGCCCAAAGCATGAAGACGTGTAAACAGTAGAATCGAGGCGATCAGTTCAACAATACCTACCATATAAGCGCCGTATTTGCCGAACCAAGCCAGTCCAGACCAATCTCCCAGCGTACCGAAAATAAACTCAGTTTCCGGTGAACCCGAAAACTTGAAGAACAGCGACTGAATAAACACAAACGCGATAAAGATGCACAAGCCTGTTTTTAAGTATTTCATGGTTATCCCTTAAGTGAAAATTCTCTTATTAACAGTAGATTGTCTTTAGAGGGTTTCCATTTCACCTCAATGAGAAACTCATACTTTTTTCGTTTTTAAACTGGTTAACAACTTGCACTGGCTCGACTTTTATAGGCGCACAACGTTACCCGCATCGCAAGCCTATCAATCAGTAAAGCTTCCTCAGCCAACCCAATTAAAGTATGAACCGCAATATTCGATTAAAGGAATAATACAATGAGAGTTAAAGGAATTTTAACCACAATGGTTTCCCTCTTTCTAGCGGGATGTGGTGGTGGCGGTTCATCTTCAGGCAACGCATCCACCCCACTTTCAAGCGTGTCATTTTCTGATCCAGCTCTTCAAGCTTGTGTATCAGACTCTGGTGCTTCCAACATCGAGAACATAGAAATTCTGGAGTGCACAGGAAAAGGAATTAAAGATCTCAGCGGAATTGAAGTCCTCTCTAGCATGTACATTTTAGATGTATCAGGCAATGAGTTAAGTTCGCTAGACGTCTCGGGGATGACTAACCTAGCTTCGATATATGCAAACGATAATCAGCTAGAGAACGTTGCACTGCCAGCATCCAAGTCTCTGCAATATTTAGATTTGAGTGATAACTTGTTAACAGCTATCGATGTATCCTCCTTCCCCGACCTCTTACTGTTCGATGCTGGGGGTAACTCTCTTAGCGCCATCGATGTGTCTGTAAATACAAAACTAGAGAAACTCACACTTGATGACAATGGCATTACCAATTTAGACCTTTCAAGTAACGCTCAACTTAAAGAACTTAATATCAATGATAATCAGATCACTGACTTAAACTTGTCTTCCAATACCGCATTGATTTCTGTTCTAGCTTTTTCAAACAAGATTGCGACATTTACAGAACCTAATAGCAACTCTCTGGATAGTCTATTCCTAAGCAGTAATGAGCTTGCAGAATTTAACTTAAGTCAAAACACTCAAGTTACACAATTAGCATTATCGGACAACAACCTTTCGTCTCTGGACGTATCGACACTTACAAATTTGGACTTTCTGGAAATTTCAGGAAATGGGGTAGGGAATATCGATTTAAGTCAAAACCCGTTATTAGAGGTTCTTGACGTCTCTGGTACTGCGGCAACTAGTCTTGATGTCACTAATAATCCAAAGATTTACTCGCTACTGGCCTCAAACAACCAACTGACAAATATCGATGTTTCAGGTAACCCTAACTTACTTTGGCTCAGTGTCAGCATGAACCAATTAACATCAGTCGATTTAAACAATAATCCTAGACTTGAGTCTTTCACTGGGTGGTCGAATCAGATCACATCAATTAATTTCACGTCTAACCCGAAAATTGACTCAATTCAGTTAATTGCTAACCCCCTGAATGATGATACAAAGCAGCATCTAGAGACTCTTAGAAGTAACGGAGTTACAGTAAGCTACTAAATCATTCAGAAAAAAAGCAGCCATTTGGCTGCTTTTTTATCAAGCGAAAACTATCTATACCGCCCGCGCCTTGCGCTCTTCGCCTGCCCAGCCATAGCCACCAGCGTATGATTGGTGTGGGCGTGACAAATCGCGACGGCTAGGGCATCTGCCGCATCGGCTTGTGGCGTTGACGGCAGTTTCAGCATGTGGACGACCATGTGCTGAACCTGCTTCTTATCTGCACTACCTTTACCAACCACGGCCTGCTTGATCAAGCGGGCAGCGTACTCGGAAACTGGCAAACCCGCATTTACCGCAGCAACAATGGCGCTTCCGCGTGCCTGACCAAGCTTAAGTGCTGAATCCGCGTTGCGCGCCATAAACACTTGCTCGATGGCAAACGTATCCGGCTGGAACTGGGTAATCACTTCGCTGACACCAGCATAAATCTGGCCTAATCGCCCGGCCAAATCTTCAGAATCTGTACGGATACAACCGCTGCCAAGATATTCCAGATGTCTGCCTTGATGGCGGATCACGCCGTAGCCAGTGATCCGCGAACCCGGGTCAATCCCGAGAATAATAGCCACGTATGATTATTCCAGTGTTGCTGCGACTTCGTCAGAAATATCGCCGTTGTGGTAGACCTCTTGAACGTCATCAAGATCTTCAAGTGCATCAATCAGACGAAGCAGTTTAGGTGCTGTGGTTTCATCCAAGTCTGCTTTAGTCGAAGGAACGAGCGTGACTTCTGCGTTTTGTGCTTCAAAACCAGCCGCATCCAGCGCATCTTTCACCGCACCGAACTCTGCAGGTGTTGTGTAAACGTCCATCGAGCCATCGTCATGAGTCTCAACGTCATCCGCACCACCTTCCAGCGCTGCTTCCATCACTGAGTCTTCATCCAGACCTGCCGCGTAAGAAATGACCCCTTTTTTATCGAACAGGTAGCTCACGCTTCCGTCAGTGCCCAGATTTCCGCCCGCTTTAGAGAACGCATGACGGACACCGGACACTGTGCGGTTACGGTTATCTGTCATACATTCAACCATGACTGCGGTTCCTGCTGGACCGTAACCTTCATAGATCACGGTTTCCATGTTCTCTTCGCCTTCACCACCCGCACCACGCGTAACAGCGCGATTAACGGTGTCTCGGGTCATGTTGTTTGACAGCGCTTTATCAATCGCAGCGCGCAAACGAGGGTTATTCTCTGGCTCAGGACCGCCTTCTTTAGTCGCAACCACAATTTCACGAATTAGCTTGGTGAAAATTTTACCGCGCTTGGCATCTTGCGCAGCTTTACGGTGTTTGATGTTAGCGAATTTACTATGACCTGCCATCCCCTCTCTCCTCTCTTTTCTCAAGCCCTCAAAGCATTATTGCCAATAGCTTCAGACTCGACATACCTTAAGCGAAAGAAGGTGGAGCTTAAAGTAAAAACATCACTCGATTACCATATTTGGTGAACATATAGCCATCTATTAAACATATAAAAATCAATGAGTCCACAAAGAATAGGGTCACACAGAAAGGATAAAATCCAAGCGAAACATGTTTAAGTGCTAATAGCTCCAATTAGCAAATAGTCTTTATGTTCTTCATTTCCGGTCCAGAAAATCAGCATCATCTGTAAACATTAAACTAACGCTATCGTTTACAACTAATCAGAAAGAAAGATAACCACCTTTGACAAATAATCATAAAATCTCATTAACCTGAGAGTCTGAAGGATCCCCTCATAATTTTCCAAGCCCAGCACTGTGTGCCAGCGTTTGATATTCGAGTATAGCCCAGTGATATTGCTGTTCGTTGATATCATAACGCCGATGATTTCTGACCTCCTGTCCCAGCCGAGGAATGGATAGCACCCGGCGGTGCTTGATGGTGTTCGCTTGAAAGTGGAAGTGCCATTTCGCTTGGCTGGCAATAAGGCCATTCCACCAAAGAAGAATGTCAGCCAGTAAAGCGATGAGAAGTAAGATATCTAGCCGCTTCACACAACGGGTTCTATTGTGCCACAACGCTTTTCCATAGGCGGTACTTTTGAGGTCTCTGAAGGCTTCTTCAATTTGCATTCTCTTGGCATATAAACGGGTTATCTGCACAGCATGGAGGGTTTGATTGGGGATATTAGTGACAAGTAGCCACGGGTCATTAGCACTTTTGGCGAAGACTTTCGAGGCAGTGTGTTTTGAGCTTGTGCGGGCATGACGAAGTGCTTTTCGTCCTTTAGGTGATTGTTTTACTAAGTATGCTTGGCAAGCGAGCGGAGAGCGTTTCGCGAGTTGGCATCTCCCGGGGTCATTCGGTTTACTCGTGGCTTTGTGGTAAAGCGCTTTGTTGCATTGCCAATCTTGGCGGTTGAGTTTTATTGAGACTTCCCCCCGCACACGACCAATCCAGAACCAGCCTTTTTGTTGGACTTGGCGAAACCAGGTGTTCCGGGATCCCGCATCAGATATCACAATGGGCGTGGCGCCTTGGGGGAGAATATCTTGAAGCTTATCGAGAAAGCGCTGATGGGAACTTGGTGAATTATATTGCTTATATTCAAAGGCTTGTTCATACAAAGTCACGGCACGGCCATCGAGGACAACAGAAGCACGAAGCGTCATATGTCGGAGTTGCTCACGCACATCAGAGCAATCAACAAGGATAACCGGACAAGGGTTGGCGCCAGTAATTAGACGGGCATGCCACTTATAGATGTCTTCATTTTCGCGATGTAATTGGTTGTTACTCAGTAGTCTGTCGATGCGCTTGATAGCGTGCTTAGTGGTCGTTCGGGTATTGAGAGAACGGCCGAGCTTGGTAAGAGTGAGGTCAGCACCATCGAGTACAGACTTAGTCGCAAGTAGCAGAGATTGAAGTCGTTTTTTATGAATAGTGGGACACTGATTAGTTAAGGTATCGAGTAAGATCTGAACATCGCGCATCGGTAATTCCTCTTGGTGGAATGTGGTTTTTGGCGAAATTCATTAGATCAAAGGGTACGGTGCGCGTCCTTCTTATTGTTTGGAATAGGAATTTTGAGGGGATTCGCTAGCCTGAGAGTAACGCTCCCTCAAGAATAATCTGTTCAATGGTATAAAACTCTTTACACATTGAGCGCTGCCTACCACAACAATTTCTATCTACATAAGCTGCTCTTAGCTTTAAGAGCATTCTTGTGTGTCCTGCTTGATGTAAGTTATCTCCTTTGTGGATATTAGCGCTTCCCTACCCCTTATTTATATAGTCGAAAATACCGTGAATTTTTAAGTGATCAGCATACCAGTATAAATTTTCTTTTTATTTTTCATTAAGTTAAATAGAAGCATTAGGAAAAAATATTTCGCCGCATATTAAATGCGTTTTCAATCACAAATCATAAAGTTTCAAATTATCATGATGGATATCATACTTCAGCCAAAAATTTTATCCTCGGCAGATGTATAACCCTTAAAACTGTCAATATTTAGTGTTTTTGATAAGCAAAATGAAATATTTAAACACTATCATCTAATATAGCTAATACAAAAAGACGCCAGATCAGCTTATAAAAGTATGGGTGATTGATTACTTTAGAACTAGAATATCGGATACCTAGAAAAAAAATCACAACATCAAAAGATATTTTTGATGTATAAATGTAAACAACTCTTAAGACATGAAATTCACTTATAAAAAATAGAAGCCTAAGGCGTAATTAAATACGTAAATAGTTATTAAAAAACCACATATAAACAAAGTATATTATTTTAGACATTTGCTTAAGCGATTATATAGAGTGCCTCTAAGTCTCACACCACTTAGCACTTCTATAATCATGATCCTCATGGGAAATTACAAATAAGCAAGAGAGATAAGTAGTCTATGTCTGAATATTGGTAGCGAAAGGAAGATTGTTCTCCATACAAGCATCTGTCTACTTGAAATAAATCAAATAGATAACTTTACCCTGTTATTAAGAAAGTGAAGAAAGACGATGGAGAGAATACTAAAACCGATTACTGATGACAAGAAAATCTCATTAGATGAGTTACATGACAATAATTCCTATTATTTAGTAAAAGAAGAAATAAGAAAGCTAAACGAGATAAATCCAGAAAAGAAGATAGACTGGAAAAAAGTAGAAGAGTATTCATATGATATACTTGAAAATTTTGACAAGAGTCTTCAGATCTTAACCTATTGGTTTATAGCCAGGCTATACAATCATGGATGTCAAACAATCTTAGAATCGTATAATGTTCTTGATGGCTTTGTTAAAGAAGTAAAAGTAGAGACATCAAAGAAAAATGAAAAATTCTTTGATTGGTGGATAGAAAAAACTATTGATTGGATTTCAAAGCACAAAGAAGAATTAAGTAGAGATAAAGCTTCTATCCTTTTAAAAGATTTAGAAAAAATACAAGAACAGTTTTCTGACAGTACCACACAGCTGATTCCAACTCATAGGTTAATTAGTTGTTTACACTCTGCTATCTCTGAGAATGTTTGCGACGAAGGTTCAAGCATACTAGGATACGAGCCCATTGATGTCGGAAAAAAAGAATCAGAAAATAGCGTACATTATTCTAAAGAGAGCCTGGAAAATAATGTAGAGAAATTTTACTATGCAGAAAGCCACGAAAAATTGATAAAGACCAATCTAAATCAATTGAAGAGTCTTTCTTTACAAATAATGGATAACGATATTTTTAGTAGTAAGCACTATAGGCTAAGAAGAATAGGAGTCTGGAGCGATATATATCTTCCTCCAACAACTATAGAGGAAAATAAAACAGGTATATTACCACCTGATATCAATGATAAGAGAATATTAAAAACGCTATTTGATTCTGAGAATTGGATAGAGCTGATAAAGTCGAGTGAATCTAAGCTTTTACAGTATCCTTACTGGCTAGATCTGAATAGATTCACTTATATCGCCTTGAAGAAACTAGATCATATAGATATTGCCAAACAAGTAAAGCGAGAGCTACTTAAATTTATTGACCACATAGAAAGTATTCATCTTTACTCTTTTTCGGACGGCACACCATTTGCCGAATTAGATACTATAAACTGGATAGAAAAAGAAAATAAATATCAACATAAAAATCATTTAGTTACAGAGCATTCGGAATCGGATCCAACAAGAAGATTAGAAATAAGCAAATCCAAAAGTAGTTTATATAGAGAGATCTACCACCAAGTAAAGGCATCATTAAATAGTGGAAATCTCGAACTTTCCTTGTGTCAGCTTGAGTTATTAATAACGGCTATAGATACTTATAAGTTAGAGGAGTGGGAACCAATGCTATGCATTGATTTCTTGGAGTGTGCAGCAGAAGTCTATTACAGAACCAATCAAAGGTCACAATATCTTCATGTTATACAAAAGATTTCTAGAATAGATCCCACAAAGGTAAGGGAGTTATTCAGAAGTAAATAGTTAAAAGCTAGGAGTCAATAATGAGTGATAAAGGAACTGTCTCCCCAAAAGAAAGGGTAAATATAGTTTATCGTCCCGCTACTGATGGCGCATCTGAAGGTGTAGAACTTCCACTAAAAATGTTGGTAGTTGGAGAGTTTTCAAATCAAGAGGACGAGAGACCTGTTGAAGAACGTAATCCAGTAGATATAAACAAAGCCAATTTTGATGATGTTCTTCAATCGCAAGGATTGAGCTTGCAGCTTTCTGTTCCAAGGAAATTAGCAGGTGCAGAGGAAGGTGAAAATATAGCCGTTTCTCTAAATGTTGAAAGTATGAAGGACTTTGAACCTGACAACATTATCAAACAAGTTCCTGAACTCAGAAAATTACTGGAGTTAAGAGAGGCTCTGAAAGCACTAAAAGGACCATTAAGTAACGTACCTGAATTTAGAAAAAAACTACAAACGCTTATTGTTGATGATGAATCGCGCACCACTTTGTTAAAAGAAATCGGCTTAGATGAGTTCATAGAGAAAGGAGACTCAGAATGAGCGACACAAACGTAGTACAAGACAGTGGTCAACAGGTTAATAGTATCCAAGATATTACTTTGCTGGATCAAATCGTAGAAGCCACAAAAGTCACACCAGACAACCAAGCATTTCCAATCATGAAAAGCGGTGTTGAAGCGTTAATTAGGGATCTGGTGAAACCCGAGTACCGTGGAGTAAAAATTAATGGTGACCTAGTCGATGCGATCATTGGAGAAATTGATGAGCAGATGTCTCTTCAAGTCGATGAAATATTGCATGATCCTAACTTCCTTAAGATTGAGAGCACTTGGCGCGGTTTACAATTTCTGGTGGAAAGAACGGATTTTAAGGAAAACATTCGTCTAGAAATGATGAACCTGTCCAAACAAGACTTGTATGAGGACTTTGAGGATAGCCCAGAAATCGTGAAGTCAGGTTTGTACCAGTTAGCCTACACAAAAGAATATGGGCAGTTTGGCGGTCAACCTTATGGGGCAATCATAGCAGATTATGAATTCGGCCCGGGCTCTCAAGACATGAAACTGCTCTCTGATATCGCGGCAGTTTGCACTATGTCTCATTCACCTTTCATTGCAGCAGCAGGCCGAGAGTTCTTTGGTATTGATAATTGGAAGAATCTGCCCTCATTAAAAGACCTCAGGTCTGTATTTGAAGGGCCTCAATATCAAAAATGGAATTCGTTCAGAGAGAGTGAAGATGCTCGCCATATAGGTTTAACATTACCAAGGTTCCTTCTTCGTCAGCCTTATGGCGGAGACGGAAAAATCTGCAAATTATTCAACTATAAAGAGCAGGTCAATAACAACGACGATAACTTCTGCTGGGGCAACACAGCTTTTGCATTTGCAACAAGGCTCGCTGCCAGCTTCGCAGACTATCGCTGGTGTGCAAACATTATTGGCCCACAAAGCGGTGGCATGGTTGACGATCTCGCGACTTACCAGTTCCACTCGCAGGGTGAGGTCAAATCACAAATTCCCACAGAAATTTTACTTTCAGAGCGCAGAGAGTACGAACTCAGCGAAGAAGGCTTTATTGGCTTGACCATGCGAAAAGGGAGCGATAACGCAGCATTCTTTTCGGCAAACTCTTGTCAAAAGCCCAAAACTTTCTCTGGCCCAGGCGCTAAAGAAGCCGAGCTTAATTACAAGCTATCTACCCAGCTTCCCTACATGTTGGTGATGGATCGGTTGGCGCACTACATAAAAGTATTACAACGAGAAAATATTGGCAGCTGGAAAGAAAAACAAGATCTCGAACGAGAGCTAAATAATTGGATTAGCCAATATGTCACAGAGATGGATAACCCACAGCCGGGCGTAAGAAGTAAACACCCTTTAAGGGGAGCACAAATTGCTGTGAATGATGTTGAAGGTGATCCAGGTTGGTATCAGGTGTCACTTAAAGCAAGGCCTCATTTTAAATATATGGGAGCGTCATTTACCCTCTCATTGGTCGGGAAACTCGACAAAGAGTAAAAGCGTGTATTTAAATCATTAAAGGAGCTTACGCATGGCATTAACAATGTACATGTCTCTGACTGGAAAAACACAGGGAGATATTAAAGGTGGTTGTATTCAATCACACGATAGCAAGAAAGATAAAATACTTGTTTATCAATGTGAACAGGAAACAACAATTCCTAAAAACCCGCATGATGGTTTACCAACAGGACAGAGGATTCACAACCCTCTCACCGTAGTAAAAGGTCTTGATGTCGCTTCACCAAAAATATTCCAAGCCGTATGTAGTGGCGAAAGGTTTTCAAACGTGACCTTAGATTTTTGGCGTATTACTGCGGAAGGTATTGAAGAGCATTATTATACTATCCAGTTAGAAGATGCAATTATTGTCAATCGAAAGGCACATACCCCGCTAACATTCCATCCGGATAATCAAGCTTATATGGATATGGAAGAAGTCAGCTTTAGCTACTCGAAAATAATTCATACTTACAATGACGGAAATATTTCGGCTGAGGATTCATGGGTATAAACCCCTGAGCCATTAATCTAGGGGGTACGCCCCCTGTTTGGGTCTTATGTGAAACAGCAACGATTACTAGAGAGAATCAGATCTGGCGGTGAAAATTCTTCTGACAAAGAGTTACTGTTGGACTCTATCACAAATCATATACATAGAATCTTAAATACCCAACAGGGAAGCGTACCCATTGATAAAGACTTTGGTATGCCTGATTTTAGTGATTTACGCTGGGGTGAAGGCTCTGATATCAGACATGACCTAGAGAATTTCCTTTCAGAATTGATTTTGAAATATGAAAGAAGAGTTAAGTCAGTCAATGTCTATACACAGAAAGATAATAAATCACCACTAGCATTATGTTTTGTTTTAGAGGCAAAGATTGAACTCAAGAATAAGATAATACCGTTAGTTTTTGAAACAGTATTAAAGCCTGACGGCTATATTGCCTTACAGCGGAAATAATTAAGCATGTTCAAAGATCATTATCAAAATCAACTTTCTCTGCTCAGGAGCCTAGGAAAGGAGTTCTCGAAGAGGCACCCCTCTCTAGCACCTATGTTGGCAGACCAAAGTGCTGACCCTGATGTGGAGAGGCTTCTTGAAGGGGTCGCATACCTAACAGGCTCTGTTCAACAGCGCCTTGATGATGATTTTCCTGAGCTGATCCATAGTCTGGCTCATCTGCTATTCCCGCACTATATGCGTCCTTTACCTGCAACAACAATCGTTCAATTCAAGCCTAAGATAGGCCTGAATGAACTGTGTAAAGTAAAAGCGGGTACAGAGCTCAACAGCATTGAAAATAACGGGGTTACCTGCAAATTCACTACCTGCGAAGATCTCAGTATCTACCCTTTAGCGTTAGATTCGGCTGAAGTTCAACCCAGTTTTTTGCAACTTAATTTTAATTTCATCGAAGCATCAGTAGCTGTACTAAAAGAAAACTACCTTCGTATTTATTTAGACGGGAGCTATGTTGACGCCTCGGACAACCTGCTATTTATTCGAGAAAACCTCGAAGGCACTACATTGGTTTGTCAAGGAAAGAAGTACTCTTTAATTGGCAACCAATCAATAAGTCTACTTTCTGAGAGTGGTGCTATCAGTTTGTTTGAGTATCCCAATAATGCCAATACATCTTTTAAAAGTATTCAGGAATATTTCACACTACCAAAACATCAATTATATATAGATATTCTTGGCATAGAATGGTTACAACAAAATCGATTCCTCAATGAGAAAACGTTCTCAATACAACTTAGATGGAAAACGCCTAACCCATACAAAGCATTTAAACGCGAAGACTTTCAGCTATTTTGCGTCCCAGCTGTTAATTTATTCAACCATCATGCTGATAGCATCAGTTTAGACCATAGTATCACTGAATATAGAGTTAACCCCGCGGGTGGAGATAAGTACCAGATTTATTCTCTTGAAAGTATTGTAGGCTTCCAACAAGGCTCAGCTAATCAGAGAGAGTATTTGCCCTTTACCATGTTTAACCCTCAATCTACCCGAGTACCTGTTTATTCTATGAAGAGAAAGGCCTCGATGGTAAGAGATGCCTGCGATTCCTATATATCAGTAGCCTATACCGATCCGTTAAATCAAATAAAGCAAGAACACTTAGCGATTAAAGTGAAGTGTACAAATGGCAGTGTTGCAGACAGTCTGAGAGTGGGCGACATATGTGAAGCAACCAGTACATCGCCTGTATTAGCCGAGTTCTCTAACATCACCAAACCCACGACCGCTGTAGAATCACCACTTGGTGACCAGTTACTGTGGAGAATGCTGTCACACTTATATATCAACCAGGCTAGCTTGGCGGAAAGACAGAACCTAATTACTTTGCTCAAGCTATATATATTTACCGACTCAAAGGATACGTCAACCACCCTTGCTAATACAAAACGTGTTGAATCGATTTTGACCATCACCTCACAACCCATATTACGACTTTTTGAAGGAATGATGGCGAGAGGAAATGAAATAGTCATCACTCTTCATCCAGATGGCTTTTCTGGGAAAGGCGATATGTATTTGTTTGGTTGTGCGATCAACAAACTTCTGTCTGGCTATAGCAGCATTAATAGCTTTACAAGACTTGTCGTTGAAGAAGCAGGGACACATTATCGTATTACCTGGCCAGAAAAGGTGGGTTTAAAATGTCTAGTTTGAATAAACGTCAGCCTATTGACCTGCTTTTTGAAGAGCCACATAAGTTCACTTATATACAGGCTATTAGGTTATTAAATTCTGGTCTCACAGAGACTAAAAACAAAATAAAGTCACGTTCTACGTTATCACTGGCTTTTTCAGCTAATCATCTGGAAAGCATAGTTAAAGACAATGACCATATAGAAATCACCACCAACATTCTTGGTTTGTATGGTATCGCCTCACCGTTGCCAACCTTCTATACAGAAGAGCTTCTAGCGGAATTCAGAAATGATGAAACAGTACAACGTGATTTTCTGGATCTCTTGGTGGAACCTGTTTATGAGCAGTACTTTCAGGCATGGGAGAAGTACCGGCTCATATCCTGGCTTGTTGAGCGAAATGATCAAGCAAAAACGAGCCATCTGTTTTCGTTTTTAGGTCAGTGCATTCCGGCAACCAGTGCCCAAGATGAATTCGACGCCTTCGAACTCCTCCCCTATGCAGGACTATTCACACAGACAAGGCGATCGGCATACGGGCTAAAGTCAGTGGTTCAAGAACTGGTTGGAAACGATGCGTCAGTTTCAATATATCAATGGTACCCCAAATGGGTAGATGTCCCTTCAAGCCAGTTGTGCCTGCTAGGTCAACAGAACACCCACCTAAATGGAGAATGCTATTTGGGTGAACAGCTACTTGACTGTGCCAACAATATCCAAATACGAATAACAACCCATGACTACACACTTTTTCTCGGATTAATGCCTGATGGCAATAAGCATAGAAAGCTACTCAGAACATTAAAGAAATATATACAAGAAGGGCTGGACGTTAATTTAGACCTTAGGTACGAGCGTTTGGAAGGTACCCAATCCTACTTAGGTGACGATAATTCAGCGCTGCTTGGACTGAATTCCTCGTTAGGAAACGGATTATTTAAATTGAACTTCCAGCTGGATTATTTTTCTGTCGACGGAACGAGTAATTGATTTCCAAAACAGATAAATAGAATCAAATAAACCCACATTATCAGCACTAAAGATGATAGGTAAACACTCCAGAGATAGGGATTTATGATGGACTTTGAATTCACTTCCACAAACTGGCAAGGCAGTCCGCTAAACGTCATTGAAGTCGATGGCAAAGAGGCTATCTCACAACCCTACTGTTTTGACATCACCCTAAGCTGTCCCGAACCGATTGATCCAGATGTATTTCTCGGACAAGGAGGTCAGTTTTTGATGCGTAATGGCGTCGATGAACCCCAGACATATCACGGTATTATCTCCGAAACCCGACTGTTGGCAAAAACGCATGGCCAGTGGCGTATACAAGTCACTTTAGTACCTCGTTTATGGGCATTGGGACTGGGTACGCAAAGCCAGATTTTCTTAGATAAAAACGTTCCGGAGATCATTACTCATGTGTTAACCGACATAGAGTCCAACGGGATAACCTTGACCATTGATGTCTCACTCACTAAAGAATATCCGCAACATGAATACGTCTGCCAATTCAATGAATCCGCATTGGACTTTGTTTCACGTCTTATGGAAAAAACGGGCATCTACTACTTTTTCGACCAAAAAAATGGGACGGATTGTCTGTGTATCAGAGATTTAAGTCTCATCCACGAGAGTAAAAACGAAGCACAGCTTACTTATGCGTCAATATCCGGTTTAGATTCCATTGAAGACGAACAGGAAGCTTCTAGCAATAAGCCTCAATTGATACATACTTTCACCGAACATTTGCAGCACCGTACAGTTGATGTCCACCTAAGAGCTTTTGATGAACAAAAGCCTGATGTTCAAAGTGAAGTTATCCATCCCGTCGCAGATAAAGGCTTTGGCAAAACCTACGTTTACAGCACCCAGTTTAAACGGAGCGAAGATGTGGACCATCTTGCAGAAATCTGTGCACGTCAACTCGCTTGCCAGTTAAAACAGTATGTCGGTAAAAGTCGCGCAATCTGGGTAGAGTCAGGCTATACCTTCGCCTTAAAAGACCATTTCCTTGGCCGTTTAAATCAATCGTATCTGATCACAGAAGTTCGTCACACAGCAAAACAATCCACATTTCTTACGCACGGCATCAGTAAGAATGAAAACGTTGACACGATTAACTACACCAACCAATTCACTTGTGTTCCAGCCTCCGTACACTATTACAGCCAGCCCAACACACCGACTCCCCAAATCACTGGTGTGCTCAGCGCAGTGATAGACGGAATAGGAAATGGGGACAGTGCCCTGCTCGACGAACAAGGTCGCTACAAAGTTATCATGCCTTTTGATCTGGCATCAGATAGCAAAGAAGACGGTAAAGCATCCCATTGGATTCGACTCGCTCAACCTTATGGCGGAAATGCCCAAGGTTTCCACTTTCCATTGCTCAAAGGCACAGAGGTACTCCTCACTTTTGAAGAAGGCAACCCTGACCTGCCCGTCATACAAAGCACGATCCCAAATGCCAAAAACCAAAACATCGTGAATGACCAAACGCCATACAGAAATACGCTCAAAACAGTGTCAGGAGCGGAAATCGTCATGGATGACACCCCAGGTAACCAACATATTTGCCTCAGAATAGGCGGCGTTTCCATAGAAATGGGCGACATAGACTTATAAGCATAGATGTCTGATTAATCGGGATTAATGAAAAATGAGAATTATAAAAGACCTTAATCAAGGCATATTAACCGCCCCGTTTTCACTGGCTGGTAAGCAATATTTTACTGTCACAACAACAGTGGCTTTCACGCTTGGTCAACAAAACACACTCAAAGATGAACAAGAGATGTGGAATCTACTGGCTGAAGAGCTGGGAGAAGAGATCCTGGATACAGGCATGCCGAAAACAAACGGTGAATGGTTGGTCAAAGGAAAAGCACATTGCTACGAGTCGCCCAAAGAGCATACAAGGGTCAAATCAGGGCTCGCAGGGAACAGTAAAACCCTTGAAGTCCATGGCCCGAGGCACTGGCAGAAAGACGAAGCGACCTCTGCGTCACCATTTCACACAGTGGCTATCGATTGGGCGAACGCCTACGGACACGAAAAGTGCGCCGAGAATCCCAGTGGAAATGTGTTCCAGCAACCTGCCATGGTGAACTATCCAGGCCATACCCAACTGCATAGAGACCATGAAATAGAACCCGCGAGTTTCTTACCTTTGTATGCCCATCATCCGCGTCGCTACAAACAACTGGGAACTTACGATAAAGATTGGTTTGCTGATCATTGGCCAGGCTACCCACAGGATTTTGATCTCAACTACTTTAATGTGGCCCCCACTGACCAACAGCTTTCGGGATGGGTGCCTGAAGGTGCAGAGTTCCAGTTGGTTAATCTCCACCCCACTCAGCCGGTCTTTACCGGGCGCATACCCACTCATACGCCAAGAGCATTTGCGCTTCATGAAACAGAAGACAGCACGCTGTTTTCAGAAATCACATTGAACCGCGATACGGTTTGGTTCTTTCCCAGTGTCGAGCTTGGCGTAGTCATTTACCACGGGGTAATTGAAATTACAGATGATGAGGCTCTGGACGTAAAAACGGTAGTGCTGGGCTTGGAGCCACCGGGCACCGAGCTTTTGCCTATCGAACATTACCTTGCCGAAGCAAACAGCACGCCTGCTGAGCAGGCAGCAAAAATGGCTGGCATTGATCCTTCGGACAATGAAGCCGCTGCTCAGGAAGCGTCTCTCAAAGAACTCGCTATTCAACGGGAGAGAGAAAAAGCCAATGCAGACAATGCGAGGCAACGTCATTTTGAAATCGCCCAGCTAAGAGGACTGGTACCCACCCTTACCGTTGGAATAGCAGACTACGGATCCTTTATGACAGATATGCTCGAAGGATTTGGCGAAGACACCAGTGAATTCTTGGAAGGGTTAGAAAAGCAACAAAAACAGCTCAGCGAATTCAAACAATCAAGCCTCAAGACATTAGACAAACAATATGAAAGATTGAGCAAAGAAGCGGCTGGTAATTCTCAACAGACAAACGGTCAGGCAACGTTAGATGCACAACAGAAATTACAAGCTGCAAAAGAAAAAATAAACAACGTCGGCAGAGACCCGGAAGACTGGAACCTGCGTGCCAGCAGTCTGCTGGCACTGGCGGAATTAAACGTCTCAAAACACTGGGAGGAATATCAGGCAAACGGTCTGAGATCAGTGAGTGCTGCGCGTTACATGCTGGGCTATATAGACAAACCTTACCCCTTTGTAGCAAAAGAATGGGGCCTTGAAGCACCAGAAAGCTTAGATATTGGCCCGGGATGGCTACTACCCACATATCAGGGCGACGAATTTGTATCTATCACTGTCAGACCAAACCACCTGAGCGACCCCAATGGGGAGTATCAAGTTCCCGGCGGCCAAACTGTCAATTGGCGCTCGGGACCAGAAGGAAAAAACATCCTCATAGCAGATGAATTGTTTCTGGGTTGGCAAATCGCGCAGGACATTGACGACTCCATCATGGTGATCGTCGCCGAAGATGCCACATTCATTCAAGCTGATGAATTAGCGCACGCAGAAAGCATTCTGATCCCCGTTGCGGCTGGCAACAATAGCGACCAGAGTTTACTCGAACCTTGGCAAGCCCTGCATCCCAATGTCATCGCTTGGCAGTTACCGCAAGATTGTGAATGTTTGGATGACCTGATAGCAAACGGACACGAACCACGCGAATGGTTGCAACCTTATGTGTCTGATGAAGCCCTTGAACCGCCCTCAATAGAAGAGCTCATCCAAGCAACATACGACAAACACACCGAAGGAAAACCGCCTGAGCAATTTATGCAGGAGCAGGCAGAAAAGCACCTTGCTCAAACAGAAGAAACCTTATTAAAGCAAGGTCGCTTTCTAGAAGATAAAGCCCCCATTTATGCTGCAATAGAAAAGGCGAGGGCACAAATAAATGCGCCTGCCACACCTATGACATATCAGGATATGAGAGATGCGCTGAACAATCAGCCAAGCCCTGACACCTTGCTGCCAAAGATAAAATCGATGAAAGATGTCCCTTTAGAAGACATCGAATTAAAACTGGCTGAAGCCAAGAAAAAACAGGCAGCATTTAACGAAGAAATGAATCAGTTAATCGATGATGCTGAGCAAGCTGAGAAAAATGTTCAAGCGCTGGAAGAACAAGCGAAAGCCACTAAACAACAAAAAGGTATAGCCAATCAAAAGCTGACACGCGAAGAATTGGAACAAGCCTATGCCAACGGTGAATCACTGCAGTCACTCGATTTAACAGAATTAGACTTAACCAATATTCAATTGTCAGGCGCAGATCTATCGAATGCTTTAATGATGGGGACAGACTTTACCGGTAGCGATCTCACCAATACCACAATGCGGGAAGTGCAAGCAGAGAAAGCCAAATTCGATCATTGCATGATGGAAGAAAGCGACTTTACCAGAGCATTAATACAAGAAGCATCATTTATTGAAGCTCAGTGTGCAAAGAGTGATTTTAGCGAATCTAATTTGACACAGGCCAACTTAACCGCTGCAGATCTCACACACGCAAAATTTAATATGTCGCAAATGGATAAAGCTAATCTCTCTCAATCGTGTTTAATCAATGCTGACTTTTCTTCTGTTATGGCTTTTGAAGCTAATTTTGATAACGCAATGATGAAAGGAAGCATATTTAATCGCTCTATCTTTAATGAAGCCAGCTTCAACAATACGAACCTTAGTGAATCGCAAGGTGAGCGTTGCTGTATGTGGGGAATAAAAGGGGAAGCACTGTGTATGGATAATTCAGAAATATCCCATTTAGCATTAAGCGAAGCAGAATTAGACAATGCAAGCTTTATGCATGCAAAGTTGGACAGCCTCAGTATTATAGAAGCAGATATTAAGAATACTAACTTCCATGGGGCCGAACTCAATCACGCATATATTAACGAAAGTAAACTCACTTATAACAACTTCAATAATGTTCAATTAAAGCAAGGGCAAGTTAGAAGAACTGATATGGAAGGCTGTAGTTTCATCAGTACCAATCTCATGCAATCTTCCCTTATCAAATCAAGTTTTTTAGGTGCTAACTTCCAAAGAGCCTGTTTATTTAACGCAGATATAAGAAAGATAAAAATAAATAAAGACGCTTTTCGTACTAGCAATATAAAGCGCACTTTACTTGGATAATGGTATCACTCGAGGTTATCAATAATGAAAAGGATCGATTTTTTGAGTCTGGTAGATAAGTCAGAGCATATCAGTAATGTTGAGTTAAAGCATACAGATCTATCTGATATAGACCTATCCGGAAAGACTTTTGAGGGATGTGATTTTTCTTCAAACAAATTTCATCAATCTGATTTGTCAAACACAACATTCATTAATTGTGTCCTCAATAAGACAAACTTCAGCTTTTCTAAGATAAAAAATACTAAGTTTGAACGATGTTTAATGATATCGAGTACCTTAAGAAAAATTGAGGCCGAATTTGTCTCTTTTAAACATAATCAAATGAACTTCTGTACTATATCAGACAGCACATTTGAGCACTCTTCTATTGAAGCCTGCTGCCTCTACCACACCCGCTGGTACAGTAACTCCATTAACATAATGATGATAACTGACTGTAAAATATCAGAATCAGTTTTTAATCGAGTAAAGTTAAAATCCATCATCTTTTCTGAAGGTAAAATCAATGACGTTAGTTTTATTAAATGTCGATTTCAGAAATGCCACATGGATGACCAAGACCTGACAAAAATAGTATTAAAAGACACCAGTTTCTTTGCTTGTCAAATTAATAACTGTGATATGACAAATTTAGATTTAAAAAATAGCAGCATGGCACATTGTTATTTTAACCATTCAAAGCTTTCACAGACCGACTGGTCTTATTCCATGTTAAAAAGCTGTGCATTTCAAAATGCACAACTCAATTTTTCCTCTTTTAAGAATACCTCCTTATTAGGCTGTATCTTTGATAGTGCCGAAATGACTGGCGCTAATTTTACCGAAGCTGATATGCAAAAATGCATTATGACAACCGTAATGGGTTCAGCATCAAGCTTTTACAAAGCCAATATGCCTTATTGCGACTTTTCATATGCTGATTTTAGTCTCGCCAACTTCACAAAAAGCAATCTCAGATATACAAAATTTCATCGAACAAAATTAGAACACACCGATTTTTCAGGTGCAGACAAACGTGGGTCAATAGGGACTGATACCGATCTGTTAGAAGCAGAAAATTGGAAATAGAGAGGGAGAATAATCATGGTCGTCTCACCATTAAAAACGACAGCTCATCAACGGGAAGGCGGGCTGGCCAGCGGTATTGTCAATACTGTCTGCGACGGTGCTTTTACTGTCACTGTTAATCACTGCCGCTTTTCTTCGAACAAGGCAGCCGGATGCCTGTTGGTGCCTGAGGCCGGCGACACCGTTTTACTTGCCATATTAGGTGGAAAGTTCTGGATTCTTGATGTTCTTGAAAAATCAAATATCGAGACAGCCAACATCAGCTTCCCTGGCTCTTTAAATTTGCATACTGGACAAAAGCTAACGCTATCAAGCCTCGCTGGGTTGACGTTACAAACCCCGGCGAAAGCCGCGCTTGTCGCGAGTGAAATGAACGTAAAAACCCAATCTACTCATGTACAAACTAGCCAGGTCAAGCTCACTGCAGAAAAGGCTGATGTTGCCCTGACAATCCTCCACCAAGTGATCGAACGGGCGGAAACATATACGGAATGGCTCATCAGCAAACTGGGGCGATGTATCCGCACTGTCCGTGAACATGATGAGCAACGCAGTGGCAGCTACACGCAGAGGGTAGAAGGATCCCATGTCGTGGAATCAGAAAACAGCGTACATATCGCACGTAAACACATGGCAATGGATGCCAAGAAAATTCATTTGGGATAGGAGAACAACATGTGCATGGCTAACAACGCGGTTTCAGGCAGTTCCATGGCGCCGGCAGACGTATGTAAAACGCCACCGATTGGCATACCAGCCCCTTTCCCCAACACGATGAACAGATCCATGACTAACCCTTCAACCGCCAATACCAAGGTGATCATCGAGAGCGGTCCTGCCGCTACAACGAACACCATAGTATTGCTAAGTAGTGGCGATGAAGCTGGTGTGATGGGCGGTGTCGCCTCCTCTATGATTATTGGCCCATGCCGGAATTCCACAGGCAGTGCATGTGTGATCCATGCTGGTATGCCAGCGACAACCTTAATTCACCCTTCTATGCACAATGGCATGTCGCCTAATACGGTTGGAAACGGCGTCGCGCCTTCACAAACCAAAGTCTCGATAATGAGGTAACCGTCATGAAGTACACACTCCTTGCCATGTTGTTATTCGGCCTCACGGCCTGTTCCAGTTCGGACGAGCTGGCCGAAGAGCTGCCGCCCTCTGCGGAACATCCCAACCAAATGGTGTGGACTAAGCAAAAATCTGCCGTGAGCTACCACATACAAGCTGATGAACGACTCAATGTGAAAAACGACGCACCAACCAGTCTGATGTTGTGTGTCTACCAACTGACTGACAGCGCTGAGTTCGTGCAATTCAGCCAAAGTGAGCAAGGAGTGAGGCAGTTGCTGGAATGTGAACGCTTTGGCCCTTCCGTGGCATTTTATCAGCGGCTCTATCTTCAACCGGGGCTAACTCTTTCTGATGTGATGGATAGACATGAAGGCGTCAGATTCCTCGCCGTAGTAGCGGGATATTGGAATTTGGACACCAAAAATGTCACCCAGCTTTATGCATTCCCAACCGATTACACCACCACGGGCAGTTTATTGTGGGAAACGGACCATTACCGTCCCGGTAAATTGGCTGTGCGGCTAAAAGCGGGTGAACAGTCCCTCTGGTCTGAAACAGAAACGGAATAAGGTAAGCAGGACATGGACAAGATCACACCAGTGTATTGGCATCAGGGGATGTTGCTGCAACCTCAGCATTTTCAAATGGAATCTCAGTATCTTCAGT
This sequence comes from Grimontia sp. SpTr1, assembly GCF_947387585.1. Lineage (NCBI taxonomy): Bacteria > Pseudomonadati > Pseudomonadota > Gammaproteobacteria > Vibrionales > Vibrionaceae > Grimontia > Grimontia sp. SpTr1. Next base: position 520,907 of record NZ_CANDOD010000002.1, on the reverse strand, counting down.
TTCGACAAAACAGGATAGACCAGTTAACACGAAACGAACACTGGGGGTTAAAGGACATTCATATTCGGACAGAAGATCTGGATCAAGGCCGGTTTGTCGTCAATAGTGGCGAGTTTTTCTTTCCTGAAGGCAGTGTATTCAGAGTGCCGCAGGAAGCGACAGTGTTAACACGAACACTGGACGACGATGACATTCCACCGGGACGAACAGTGAATGTCTACATCGGTATCAAACGATGGCGGGGAGAAGGTGCCAATGCCGATGAAATGGGCCGCGACCAGCTATCAAATTCACTAGAATCAAGATTTTATGTGCCAGAAGAATCGGATTCAGTGCCTGACCTCTATGGTAAAGGGTTGAACGCCCAAGTTCGTAGTATGAAGTTTTTAGTTAAGATTTTTTTTGAATCAGAGCTTGAACACATCAGTGACTACGACCTTTTACCCATTGCGCGCCTCGAGCATGAAGGTGGAGCATTCCGCTTAGTATCAAGCTATGTGCCGCCGTTAATCAATGTTCAACACTCACAACGCCTAAAAGCCCAGCTTACTGATATTCGTGATCACATTTTGATGCGGGCAAAACACATTGAAAGGTTCAAACCCACCGCGGAAGAACTGCTTGAACAGGGAAGCAATGACTTCGGGTTAACGCTTGTTCTTGGGGTACTCGTAGAATGCGCTTGGAAAATTCAGGATGTGACAGAAACCCCTATCCTCCATCCGAGAAAAGCCTGGTCAGATGTTTGCTCCATTGTGGCTAAGCTAAGCAGTTTCGTGAGCCAGTTATCTGTTGTCGGCGAACCAGGGAAAGAGCGCTGGCCGGAATACGATCATGAAAATCTCAGCCAGATTTTTGATGAACTTCAAACACAAATAAAGCAAGCCCTAAACACGATCACGGTAGGTCCTCAACATGTGATCAGGTTCAGTCAACAGCAAGAAACCTGGTATTGCCAAATAGAGGAAGACGCCTTTAACGAAGACTATCAATTCTGGTTGTTGTTTGAAGGACAACACCGTGAAGACATTGAAGAGGCACTCAGCCACCTGATAAAGCTAGCACCAGAATCCATGTTAAGCACCATTCTCATGCGGGCGCTTTCTGGTATTCCGTTACAACCCCACAGCACCTCCCCACGGGGATTACCCAAGGAAGAACAAGGGGTTTACTGTGAAATCGATGTGAGTCATGAACTCTGGCAGGAAACAGGAGAAGAAGGCCAGCTTGCCTTATTCTGGCCAACTGATGAGGGTGCCCAAGTCACACTCTATGTGCTGAGGAAGTAGACAGCAATGAATGATAGTCAAATACGCAAATTTATGGCGACAACGTCCGCGATCGCAGAAAACAGGCTAACCACTCCCCATGAAGAGCTCGTTGCGCAGCTACAAAAAAGGTGCATCGAACTGGAGCAAGGGATGAACGCATCGTCAAACAAGCGCGCGAACCTCGCTTTATTTGCACTCTATGTATGGGCAGATGAAAGACTGCTGGCCTCCGCTTGGGCAAGGGACACCCAATGGAAACCCTTACAAACTCGCTACTTCAAGACCACTTGTGGGGGAGAGCTCTTTTTCGAGCGTTTAAACATGCTCATCAACGAATATCAGAGCGCCACAGCTGCAGAAAAAAAGGCGTTGGTCGAGATACTGCGTGTTTATGCGATGTGCCTTAATGCCGGTTTTAAAGGCAAATATTACAAGGATGGTGAGCCAGCGTTGAACCAGTTCCGCCAATCACTTCTTGAAATTTTCAATATAAAAATTCCTGCACTTAATACCTACACCTCATCGGGCGTGTCAGACATTCCTCTAAGACCTGCTATGGGAGTAAAAGGACTGTTCATCATGCTGGTCATCGGTGTGGGCTTTGTTATAGGGCTCTTCTTTATCTATCGTGAATTATTGCTTAAGCAGCTGATTGTGTAATTACACAACTAACGAGAAGTGGAATGAAAAAGAAAATCCTAGCATTAATAGGTTGGCTTTGTTTAATCACCCTGTTACTGCTTTTATCAGCAGCACTTTTTTACGCCGTGAATAAAAACCAATGGCCATGGTGGTATGGCGCAATCGGTGCCTTATTGATCTGTGCGTTTGCCTTCACTCTGGTGTCACTGGCGAAATGGATACGTCGACGTCGGCAAAAGCGTCTCATTAAACGTATGGTCACCCATGACCAGCCGCAACTGGACACCACGGAAGAGCAACACAAACACCGCCAAACCGAGGTAAAAAGCCAGTTCTTGGCCGCCATAGACACACTAAAGAAATCGACGTTGTCGGCACAGGGCGACCCCGTGCATGCCTTACCATGGTTTTTGGTGCTCGGTGAAACCGACTCCGGTAAAACATCCGCGCTAAGAAAATGCGGTTTAACGTCGTTAATTTCCAAAGCCGGTCCAAAGTTAAACGCCGATTCTACCGACACCTGTGATTGGTGGTTTTTTGAAGATGCCGTCGTGCTGGATACCGCAGGAAGGTACACCCTGCCGCTTAATGGTGACGACGATGAATACGAATGGCAGGAATTTCTCACGCTACTCGGAAAGCACCGAAAACGTGAACCAATCAATGGCATTGTGATTACTTTACCCGCAGAAATGCTGGTGGAAGGCGATGCAGAGAGAATAAAAAAATACGGCACTTACATTGCTAATCGACTCAACGCGCTGACGACAGAATTAAAAGCACGTGTATCCGTATATTTAATGATAACTAAAGCCGATCACATCTTTGGTTTCAACGAATTTGCTGAACAGCTCAGCGCCGACAAGCAAAAAGAGGCGCTGGGCATCACCATTGAGCAGACGTTGGAAGCCTCCGACTTTATTGACATGGCATTAAACGATCTGTGTGACCGAATTGGTGCGTTATCACTGCTTTCTCCGAATCAGGTCTCATGCGCTGAGCTCAGCCTAACGGACGAGCTGAAAGCGTTGAAAACAGTATTGAACCAGTTCGCCAGGTCCGCGTTTGGTCATGGGAAATATCATGAAGCCGTGTTACTGAGAGGGATCTACCTTTCCAGTGCCAGACAGCAACACCCCACCAAAAGCGCCTGTTTCTCGCAAATCAGCCAAAGCACAGGCCCTGAGAGGGAACACGGTCTCTTTCTTCACGATTTCTTTTCACACTTGTTACCCAGTCAGCGAGCGGCATACCACCCCAGCAGCGCATGGTTAAATGTTCAACGGAAAAAAGTCTACACCCTGGGTGGCGTATTTGTTGCCATCCTCACGGTAGGCGTACTCACCCTCACCTATGTGTTTTGGCAAGGTCACAACCAGCTATCAGCCCTACAGAACAGTCTGGTGAACCTTCAACAACATGCGCAGCAAACTACGTCGCCCGAACAAAGTTTGCTCAGGCTGTCAGATTTACATACCCAGATTACTGGTTTCGAGCGCGAATTGCCCCCCCGTTATTTGCAGCCTGTCAGCTTAAAGGAACCGATGGTTATCGCCCTTGCTAACGCGAAAAACATATACAGCGAGAACTTTCACCGTCAGGTCATCCACCCCACCAACCAACGGCAATTGCAGTGGCTCAAACATGCAGGAGACCCCAGTGTGGCGCTCGGTGCCGTGATTGATAATTTCGCCTCCCAGCTAAAGGGAGTCGATGCCACCCTCAACGATACTTATCGCCCCATCACGCTTTCAACGCCGGCAGGACAAGCAGAAGACAGCGAAACCCCCTGGCTATACCAAGGTGTATACGAATCACTGTTTAACGCCTACCTGGGATTTAACACCCAGCCTAAACAATTGCTCGCATTGCGTGCTCAGCTTGACGACCAGTTGAACAATCTGCTTGCCATCAACGGTGAACTCTCCTGGTTGGTCAACTGGGCAAATCACCACAACCGACCTGTCAGTTCCAATGAGTTCTGGCAATTACCTTTAGTGAGTCCGCTTAAAATACCGGGGGCATTTACCGAACAGGGCCATCAACACATTCAAGCCTTGCTGACCACACTCAGCGCCTTGAAGTTGGTCGACAACAGTCAGGTTTCTCGTTTCAACAGTGGTTATGCCGTTCAATACCTCGAACATTGGCGCAACCTGAACCTGAACTTCAACCAGACCGGCGAAGGCATGACCATGGCAGAAAGGCGTATGGTGTCTCTCACGGTGAACCAACCCGACAACCCTTTCGCCATCTTGCAGCAAAGAACCCTTAAAGCGCTGCAGGCCATAGCAGCAATCAATGATGTGAGCTTACGTTCCCTCACGCTCGCGGAAACGATGTTAAAAGGCTACTGGGCGGAGAAAGAACAAGACAACCTGAATAAAGGACAGGCGTTTATAGATTCGGCAGTCAACAGTCTGGTCGAAGGGGACAGCGCATATTTCGAAAAAATAGAAAAAGGCAAAGAATGGGTTGGCGCATTCACTCAAGCCATGGTGGTGCAAAACCAGAATATTGATAATCAGTCCAAAGTGACAGAAAGCCTGGGGCGATGGCTAAGCGGCGCAGACTCCGGTGCTGGCATAGAAGATGCCTTTACGGCCACACAGCAACTGGAGAATTTATTGGCCTTAGCGCCCGGCTCAACATCGCTGGGGGGCTATCAGCTTTTCAACAATATCTACCAGTTTATGCTCGAATCCAGCATGGAAACCGCCGCCTGTCGCATACAAAGTGCATGGGAAAGTGACGTGCTCGGGCCACTCAAGTATTTGCCCAATAGAGAAAAAGTACAGCGACTATATGAAAAAAAAGGGTTGTTAGATACCTTTCTTACCCAACAGCTCACCCCTTTCGTCAGCCTTGACGGGAGAGGCTGGAAGCCCAAAATGTTGCAAGGCAAGCAAATTGAGTTCCAGCCCGCCTTTTTCAACTTAGTGGAACGGGGGGCGTATGTTCGGGGTTCGCAGCAACAGGAATATACGGTGCGCGTTCGGTCCTTACCCGTTACCGTCAACCGGGATGCGTTAACTTACCCGCAAAAAACCACCCTTTCACTTTCCTGTGAAAGCGGCGAACAGACTTTGGTCAACCATAACTATGACAAGAAGCAGGCGTTCAAATGGCAGCCCTCTTCCTGTCTCACCACCAAAATCAGCATCGATTTTGGCGATTTCATTTTGAATAAAGTCTGGGAGGGTGAAGGCGCATTTCCCGATTTCCTTCAGGATATGGCCGGAGGCTCCCTGAGACTGGCTCCCTATGATTTTTCAGGCTCACTGCTTTCATTGAAAAAACACAATATTAAGCAAGTGACCATCAATTATGAAATACAAGGAGGACGTTCAATAAGGAACTGGAAAAAAGCCAGAAACCTCGTGATGCCAGAAAAAATCGTTCACTGTGATGTCAAATAACCGGAAAGAGGAAAGGAAAAAATGTCAACACAATATGATAAAGAACAGGATGAAAAAATTCTTGCCCTGGAAAACCCTGATAAACACCAAGATAACAACAAGGGGAATTACAGGAGTATTACAATGGGCTCAAAGTCCTTTATAACGCTAGGTTCTTCTAATAATGTACTAGTTGGGAATTCTGCTGAAATTTTGGTCGGCCCTAGTGAGAGCTTTAAACTTGCCGTTAGTTTGGATGTCAAATTTTCAGCATATGAATCCCTAAATCTTGCGGCAAAACTGGAACAAACATTTGGCGTTAAATGTGATATAAATTACGGTATAACAAAAGAATACAACGGTGTGGACAAAACAGAAGTTGTACTTAATAGCAATATGAAAATCAGTAATAGAAAAATAGATGCTTCTTCTAAAAACATAACAGCATCACATCATAAATTAGATTTAGTTCGAGACGGAAAGGTAGTGAAAATCGGTTATGACTGGAATACAAATGCTCCAAGTTCGACAGATTGGTGGGGTGACAAAGATGACTTGAAAATTGCACTTGCTGGCTCAACCCAACAATATCAAACAGTAGTTAGTGAAGTTGACATTAATGGTACAGAAAAAAAGTTAGTTTTAGGAAACGAAATTAAGCAGGTTACTTATGATTTAGATTACACATCAAAAAGTGGGAATCTTGTTTTTTTATCTGAACAATCTAATATTATTATTGCCGCAAAAAAGCGTATAGAAATAAGTGCTGATGAGTTAGTGATCAAAACAAATAAGCAAATAGATAAAAAAGATAAATTAATAACGACAATAAGAAACCAAAATGTTCAAAGCGCGAAAATTACCATATTTCAATAACATCAAGGGCATTTTCCTCTAAATTATTGAAGTGTTTAATATAACCGCATTAACATCTATCTAAACACAAAAATGAGTGAAAATGATGGGGGAAGCCACTCATAAAATTAGCAACTGAAGGCCAAATTTCTCCCTAGGTAAAAGAGCGGCTTTATGTGTTCAAATTGGTTCCTCTTAAAAGAATGGTCATGTTTGCTTAACGAGTTTCACTATGAAAAAATGCAAAAATTTTGTCAAAAGACCAATTTCCGAAGTAAGCTCATGTGGCATCAACGCAGCGGAAACTGAGCGATTTGATGAAGTAAAGGCTCAGATTAATAATAAGAGCAAGATCATAGTCAGGGTTTCCTGGCCAGTGGTCGAAAAAGGCACGGAGGAGATATTACGCCACCATAGTAAGGATTTCCGCTGCGTGTGTTATTACGCTGTTGCTGCCACGCACAACAGAGGCATACAGGGATTATTCGATGGTTTAAACGCCATTTTGGATATGTGCCTGATCTATTGGGATAACGGCTTTCCCAAAGGAGGGAAAAAAGATGCCCGGTTAGCCGCGTTTGAATGGTATATCGAAAATATCTTACCTACCAAAGCCTTGATACAAGAAGAGAAAGACAAAGCGAAGCTAGAATTAGGCCGTTCGCTGGCGCTTGATATACATGAAGAATTGCTCAAGCACTATGGAAGAGCAGCGCCTGCTTTTGATTCATTGGTCGCGCTGTTTTCCCGCCGTATTGAAAATCTTGAGGCGAAACAGCGGGCGTCGCTGACACTGTTTGATCAGGCTGAACCGCCTCCCCTACAGTCTTCGACTACGCCTGCTTCGGCCGAGCCTGAGGCCGCGCTTTCCCAAAAGCCAAGCAGCAAAAAGGCAAATACGCCTTTGCTACTGATGATCGCACTGACCTTTTTTGCGGCGTTTTTCTACATTATCTACCAAGAAAAACAATTGGAGAGGCTAAAAGAAAACATCAAAGACTATTCCATTGAACGCGTATTGACCGTGATCAGACATGCGGATACGCCGACAGAACTCACCGCTATACAACAGCCCTTGTATGAAAGGCTCGCGGCGATTGTCAACACCTATGGCCACGAGCCGTTTTCTGTTGATAAAAGCCATAAAGTGCTGGCATCCATCAAGGAGTTTGAGCGGCTTTACCCTGAATCGAACAAAGCCGAAGTGTTAGAAAAGGCGTTTGTTTCTAAACATGCTGGTTTAGTCAGTGAGTGGGCGGCCTTAAACGAGGGCTTCAAGAAAGCCAGAACCCTGTTCGCGAACCTGAAAGAAGCAGGAGGTGAACAAGCAGGTATCATAAAATCCTATCAATACAGCAACACCCTTTTCCCATTGATGGGCAGAATCAACTTCGCCGAGAGCGAGCAATCATTGGAAGAGTTGGATAAAGCGCAATACATCCTCAACAGCTATCAGTACAAGATTAACCAACTTCGTGAGGACCTTGAATTGCAAAGCTTGGGAGTAAACGCAGAGGGGAGGAGAAGCGTTTCGCCATAGGCCTGAGCTAAGCCCCTTTTCTTGGATAAAATCAAACTACCTGAAGCTGACTGAATTCAGGCAATTTGGGTGTAAAAAAGGGCCAGAAAGTGCTGACCCTTGTGCAGACTTCGTGTACGTTACGCGTCGTCTTCTTCGTTCTTCTTCGCTGCTACGGTAACCGCAATCGCCAGTTCCTCAAGCGCTGCCGGGTTAGCAAGGCTTGGTGCATCAGTCAAAAGACACGCCGCTGCAGTGGTTTTCGGGAACGCGATAACATCACGGATGTTTTCAGTGCCACAAAGCAGCATGACCAAACGGTCAAGACCGAATGCAAGACCTGCGTGTGGTGGCGTACCGTACTTCAAAGCTTCAAGCAGGAAGCCGAACTTCTCTTTCTGCTCGTCTGATTCAATACCCAGAATATCAAACACAACAGTTTGCATGTCAGAGTTGTGAATACGCACAGAACCACCACCCACTTCGTAGCCGTTTAGAACCATGTCATATGCGTTAGAAATTGCTGATGCCGGGTTTGCGCGTAGCTCTTCTGCCGTCATGCCCAAAGGTGACGTGAATGGGTGGTGCATCGCGTGCAAATTACCTTCGTCATCTTCTTCGAACATTGGGAAGTCAACCACCCACAGTGGTGCCCACTTGCTGGTGTCGGTCAGACCCAGATCGGTACCCAGCTTCAGACGCAGTGCACCCATCGCTTCAGTCACCACTTTCTTGCTGTCAGCACCGAACAGGATGATGTCGCCAGACTCTGCGCCAGTGCGATCAAGAATGGCGTTAACCACATCTTCCGTCAAGAACTTAGCCACTGGAGACTGAATGCCTTCCATGCCTGCTGCACGGTCGTTCACTTTCACCCATGCCAGCCCTTTCGCGCCGTAAATACCAACGAACTTGGTGTAGTCGTCGATTTGCTTACGAGACAGTTCTGCGCCACCCGGTACACGGATAACTGCAACACGGCCTTTCGGATCGTTTGCTGGGCCAGAGAAAACCTTGAATTCAACGTCTTTCAGGATATCTGCAACATCAACCATTTCCAGCGGGTTACGCAGGTCTGGTTTGTCTGAACCGAAACGACGCATCGCTTCTTCGAACGACATGATTGGGAATTGACCCAGATCGACGTTCAACAATTCTTGCCACATATCGCGAACCATGTTTTCAGTCACTTCGCGCACTTGTTCTGCGTTCATGAACGAGGTTTCGATATCGATTTGGGTGAATTCTGGCTGACGGTCTGCACGCAGGTCTTCGTCACGGAAACACTTAACGATTTGGTAGTAACGGTCGAAACCAGACATCATCAGCAGCTGTTTGAACAACTGTGGAGACTGAGGCAGCGCGTAGAAGCTACCTTTGTGAACACGGCTTGGTACCAAGTAGTCACGCGCGCCTTCCGGGGTCGCTTTGGTCAGTACTGGCGTTTCGATGTCCAGGAAGCCGTTGTCATCCAGGAAGCGGCGAACAAAGCTCGACGCTTTCGCACGCAGCTTGATGCGGTCACTCATTTCAGGGCGACGCAGGTCAAGGTAACGGTGCTTCAGACGCTGTTCTTCAGAGTTGTTCTGGTTGAAGTCCAGTGGGAGTGGAGCTGCACGGTTGATGATCTCAACGCCACGCGCCAGCACTTCTACTTCACCCGTCGCCATACCTTTGTTGATTTGGCTGTCAGGACGCAAACGCACTTCACCGGTGATCTTGATACAGAATTCGTTACGCAGTTGGTTAGCAACCTCGAAGATATCTTTCATATCTGGGTCTACAACTACCTGAACGATACCTTCACGATCTCGCATATCGATGAAGATAAGACCGCCTAAATCGCGACGACGGTTAACCCAGCCGCATAGTTCTACAGTTTGCCCTGCGAGGGCTTTGTTCAGGTGACCACAATATTGGGTGCGCATATGAATTTCCCGATCTGTTACTTACTGTCCTTTTACGCCACAAGACGCAAAGTATCGAATGAGGGTTTGCAGCTTTTACTGCTGATGCCCGCTGGAAAATCTGCACCAGCGAACCTCTAAATATTTCAAAAAGACGGCGCATTATAAAGGAAAAAATGAGCCTGCGGTAAATCGTAGCCAGACTAAGGAAGGAAATCGTCGCAACTGCGCAAAAAAGCAGCAAAGATTGACCTCTCGCCAGTGTTAATTCCACAATAGCCGCTCAAACAATAGAAAGGACTTTAGGTTTGCAAACGCCGCTTTCCCAACTGACTTCACCGCCAATCCGCCTTGGTATGACTCAATGGTCACACAATTCATGGCAGCGTGTGTTCTACCCTTCAGGCACAAAAAGCGGCGAACGACTGGCCCGTTACGCAGAAGTGTTCAATTCAGTGGAAGGAAACACCACTTTTTACGCGAGTCCTTCCCACGCCACGGTAGCGAACTGGAAAGCGGCCACCAGCGATGCATTCAGCTTTACCTTTAAGTTTCCCCAACCCGTGACGCACCAAATGATGCTGCGCCATTCCGATGAAATGGTCTCAGAATTTATTACTCTGATGCAGCCACTCCACGAGCGCATTGGCCTTTGGAAAATTCAGCTTCCTGCAGCATTTGGGCCTGAGAATTTACCCGACCTCAAACGTTTTCTGAGCGCAATGCCGAAAGGCTTTAAACTGGGTGTGGAAGTTCGTCATCTCGCGTTTTTTGCCAAAGGTGAAGAAGAACGCGCGTTGAATGCGATGCTGATGGAGCTTGGCGCCAACCGCATCATCATGGACAGCCGCCCTGTTTTCGCGGTTCCACCGGATACCGACGCCCTCCTTGATGCCCAACAGAAAAAGCCGAAAGTGCCCGTGCATGCCATTTCGACGGCAGAAACCCCCATGGTGAGGTTTATCGGAGACCCAACGCTGGAGCGAAACGATAAGTTCTTTGCCAACTGGCTGAAGAAGATCCCAGTCTGGATAAATGAAGGTAAAACGCCTTATCTCTTTATTCACACTGCCAATAACGACGAAGCGCCGCAGTTAGCAGCGCGTTATTACGAAAAGCTGTGTGAGCACATTACCTTGCCACCGTTAGCGCCCTTAATGCCGGAGCAACCTAACAGCAGCCAGATGAGTTTGCTTTAGAGGGGGCTCTGGGTCCTGCAACGTTTTTTAAGTCACGGCCGCCACTTCAAGCTTTTGCTTTTCCTAGGACCTAGGACCGCTCTTTGCCCTTCCTAGAACCTTCTTCAAAAATACCAACTGATTTCCGCTTCCAGAAAATCGTCTTTGCGGAGCGAGTAAACAGGGTCAGATGGGGTATCAGAATCAAACATCCAACCAGTGACTGTCCAGCTCCAGTCGTTGCTGAAACGCCCACTGGATTCGAGCCTAACAGTGACCGAATCAGAGTTATCCAAATCCACCGTGCCACCAACCAGAAACTCGGTGCCGTCTAAATCGTTCAATACCCAACGAAGTCCGGCAAACAAATCATTTTGGCCTGCCACTGGCGCTTTTTCACCGCGGTTGTCATAAAGGTATTCCACCAAAAAACCAAGGTCGGTTATGCCGTCGTTTACACCAACATAGGTGTATTCAAAGCCGCCAGTAAACGCCGTGTGATTGTCTAAGCTGAATCTTCGAATAGCTTCTGCTTTCCACAGCCAGTCTCCGAAAATCGCCTGCACATCCAGTCCGACCTGACTCATCAAGGCATAATACGGTTGAATAGAATTCGACAAACCCTGCACGAAATATGGATCCCGATTAGTGCCATGAAAAGCACTGACACCGAAGTCCCATTGGTCCCACATTAGCGAGTAACGCCCCGCCACATCCGGATACCATTCTTCATGTCGTGATTCGTATTGCGCTTCTGTATCACCCAACCCCGGGAAAGCCAGTCTGCCATCATTGCTGGCGAAGGTTCGTTCCCGAAAGTAAGGAAGCAGGTACAAATCGAGCAGGCTGTCATCAAATTCCCAACCTATGCTCACCATGGGTTGCCCGAGTTTTACTTCACCATCAATTGCTTCAACTGCGTCGGTTTGATTAATCACATCGACTAAATGTTGTGACTCCGTCACGCCCCAGAAGACAATACCGACACCCGCGCGAATTTCGTAATTGCTGTCATAGTGTCGCCACAAGGCCTCGCGAACATCACCATGAGTACGGTCGTCGTCCATCGAGTCCCAACGGAAAAACGGCGAGAACACAAAACTCGAGTTGCCCTCTTCGGTTTCCCAATAAAGCTCTGGCTCTATCGCCACCGAAGTCTGGCTTTTGCTTTGTCCCAACAAGCCGGTTTCTGCAAACTGACGCTGCTGGAATGAGATTTCACCTTCTGCCTCAAAATGCTCGAAGGCAGAAAGGGGAAGCGCAGCCAGCGCCAGTGCTGCCCCCAATACTGCTGATTTCATCCAACCTCCTAGCGCGCACGTTTCAGGCTGGATTTGGAGAAATCTTTTTCTTCAAGCCCCGTATTGAATGCCAATTTGCTGGTGGTCAGTGTCGTCACTTTTCCGGTCTGGTGGTTCTCCATCACCATTTCAAGCGCACGCCAATACTGGTCCATATACTGCTGGTAATCCGCGAAGCTCAGGGTTTTCAGCAAAGTGTCACGACGGTCGTAAAACTCGATTTTCAGCGGGCGATAGTGCTCTTTATCCAGCCACACTTTCTGACGGGTATAACCGGAATATTTATCGGTCGGGATTTGCTCCACCACAAAGCTGTCTTGCCCTTCGACAGACTCATCACCCAAATAGTTGAAACGGTACTTTTCCAGTTCAAATGAGCTCAGATCTTCATAGGCAAACTCACTGCCCACAAATGGGCCTGACTTGTTGCGTGATGCAATTCGTTTAGTGCGCTTAAGCGCTGGCAGATACAGCCACTGGTCATCCGGGCCTGTCACATGCGAATAGTTCAGAAATACCGTGCCACGCACATCTCGCGGTTCATCAAAAATCGTCAGACCTTTATCGCCGTCATCTGCCACTTCCAATGTGTTGATGCGCAGTTTGCGCTCACTGGTATCACCATTAGCGTTTTGCAGCACCATGGTCAGAGTGGAAGCACTATCGCCCCACCCTTCATCTCGCTTTTTGCGCTCTTGAGCAATTTCCAAACCGCGAGCTTCATCCGCCATCAGCGGCATTGATACGCTCAACAGGCTTAATGACACCACCACCGCCTGACTTAACTTCTTCATCGTGCTCATAGTTCTCTCCTTGATTCTTTTTTGTCTTTTGTCTGTTCGTCTATTGGGCGGTTTGTGTCACTAGGTTTTCAGATTCACGGGCGTAAGGTTTACGGTCGGCAACCAGCAATACTGCAGGCAGAAGGATGAAATCGACCACCAGCGCAATGAAGATCACTATGGCACTTAACATGCCCATGTCAGCGTTTAAGCGGAATACGGACGTTGCCAGTACACTGAAGCCTGCCACCAGCACCACTGTGGTGATCCAAAGTGCACGGCCAACGGTGCTGAATGCGTAACGGATACCTTCTTCAACATTGCGTCCTTGAAGGCGCGCATAGCGATACTTGGATAGGAAGTGAACCGTGTCATCCACCACGATGCCAAGCGTAAGAGTCACGACAATAGAAAGTCCCAGATTGATCTCACCGGAAATCACTGCCCACAAACCAAAGCCGATAATGGCGGGCGCAAGATTCGGCACCAGACTGATCGCACCCAGTCGCCATGAACGCAGCGCAAATACCAGCAGACCAGAAATCAGCACCAGTGCAATCGGCAAGGTCTTGAGCATGCTTTCCATATTGGTTTCGCCAATGTGGGCAAACATCAGGTTCGGACCGGAAGAGGTCATGTCGAATTGCGGCGCGTTAGCGGCAAACCATTTATCCATGCGCTGCTCAAGATCGATGAGCTCAACGCTGCCCAAGTTATCGACGGTAAGCAGCAACTTCACTGCCGACTTATCAATGTTTATTTCGTTGTTCAGGTCGAGGCCGTAAGGCAGCGACATCTCATACAGCAGCAGATATTGGGCCGCTAGTTCGGGATCAGTCGGCAATTGATAGTAGGCTTCATCATCGCCATGCATGTTCTTGTTCAAACGCTTGAACGTGTCTGAGATAGACGCAACATGGTCGACTTCCGGTTGAATACGCAGCCAATCCGTAAAACCGTTCACAGCTTGTAAGAACTCAGGCTGGGTGATGCCTTGAGGCTGGCCAGATTTAATCGACAAGCTGATGGCCGTGGTACCACTGATGTTTTCTTCCATAAAGTCAGCGGCCTGACGGAAGGTGTTTTCAGGGCCAAAGTACTCCACTGAGTTGTCATTTACTTGGTTCTGAACAAGCAGCATGCTGCTCAGCACCACCACAACAGCACTGACAGGCAAAATCATTTTGTGGTGGCGAATGACTGAATCAGCAATCCAGCCCATCACCTTGTTGCCAGAGCCTTGCGATTGCTTCACTTTCACAGGCATCAGTTGTAGCAATGCCGGTAGCAAGGTCACTGAGAGGAAGAACGCAATCATCACACCCACCGCTGCCAAGTTACCCATGTCACGAAGTACCGGCGAGTTCGATGCATTCATCATCAGGAAACCGATAGAAGTGGTGACCGAGGTGATCAACAGTGCAAGGAAGTTCAGCTTCAAGGCATAGCTAATAGCCTCAGATTTCTCTTTACCTTCACGAAGCGCATGAACATAAGACGTGATCAGGTGAACACAGTCCGCCACCGCCAACGTCATGATCAGCGTCGGTACATTCACGGTGCCGTTATTGAGGTAGTGCCCCACCCAGCCAAGCAATCCCATTGTGCTGGCGATCGTGAGTACGATGACCACCAGCGTGGCAAAAACAAACTTCCACGAACGCAACATGAAACCCAGAAAGACCAGAATCACCAAGAACATCATGGGTACCAATGTATTGCCGTCATCCATGGCAGCGAGAGCAAAGGCATTGTTCAGGGCAATGATCCCGCCAAGATGAAACTCTACATCGCTGTGTGACTGGCTAACTCGGTCGAGCAACTGGTCTGTAAAAACAGAGATTTCATTGACTTCAACACTCTGGTCACCGTCAGGAAGTTGGAAGGTAATCGTCACGACAGCAACACTGCCATCCTGTGACACACTTGAACCCACAAGTCGCGGTTCGTTCAATGCGACATCTCGGATATAGGCGAGACGTGAAGCATCCAGATCAATGTAATCCGCAGCCAAATCCTCAACCAGCAAGTCATCTTCTTCTGCTGACGTATGCTGATAGTTGGTAATGGAATCAACACGGCTGGCATATGGCGTTTGCCAGGCTTCATCGGTCAGTTGCTTTACCAGTGACAGGTTTTCTTCGGTGAAGACATCACCATTAGCAGGTGCAACCACGATGGATAAGGTATCGGTTTTGTTGAAGGTGGCTTCCAGCTCTTTAAACGCCTGAAGTTGAGGGTTTCCTTCATCAAAGAAGATTTGGTAATCGCCGCGGAAATACAGTTTGGAGGCACCAAACGCCGCAAGCAGGGAAATCAAAACACTAAGGATTAAAAACAACCATGGCCTTAAGGTTGGCCATTGGGAAAGATCTCTGTTCATCACAGGCTCCGTTTGTGACGATTCGTCAATAAATCCGCTTTAAAAAGCCAACACAGTGGCTTAGTAAGACTCAACAGATTTCCGAACCAACCTTGACGAAACGTCAAAATTGGAAAAATTAAAAAGCGCTAGTGCGCCATGACAACTTTCCACACAACGGTAAGTTGACGATCCGTCATAAATGACGTTTCGTCAATATAGATCAACCAGTATCACATTGAAAGCACTTTTTGACGATTCGTCAGGATTAGGCTTTTTGCCCAAGAAGAGCAAGTTCCTCAGAGAAGAGTTCTTTCCTTGCACGGGCCCAGGTTTGCTCATAGTCGAACTCAGTCGACAACGGTTTCCAACCAAGACCATCCAGCAGGAAGTTAATGTTTTGAAGGACAATATTGTGATTCAGTTGGCGTGACACACAAGTGCTGTGTTCCGCGTTATGAACCAAGGCGTTTGTACCAAAACCCATCGCCCAGTTAGCAAACACAACGTTGTCTGATGTCACACCAGGGTTCAACACTAGCTCACCCGAGTTAATACCGTTTTGGATGAACGCATCACCAATAGATACCGCTATTTCTTCCAGCTCATTGAGTTTTTCCAGGCGCTCAGGCGCACTTTTTTCTGTCACAGCAGGCGTGCGGCTGACCATGGCACACATGGAAAGAATGGGTTCGAGTTGGGAGAAAACGAAGTAGCCTGCATGCATGGCGATACATTTCTCGCGGCTGGAGCCATCAAATGCCAAAGAACGTTTAAACATTGGTAGCTCACGACTTAGCGCTTCAATCGCCAGAGCCGCAATCAGGTCTTCTTTGCTGTTAAAGTGATTATAAATTGTTCCCTTGGAGTACGAGCTAGCTGCAGCCACTTTATCCATAGTCAGTTGAGCAAAGCCTTCACGCATCACAACATCACGCGCGATTTCCAACAGCTCTTTTTCTCTGTCACGCATGGCAAGCTGCTTGCGGCTCAAAGACGAAGTATCGACGTTGTAAATCGCGGACATTCTGTTTTCGATGGTTTGCTCTAACATAATCACTTCCTGCACAAGATCAGCTCACTTATAGCATGGAACATGACAAAACGGAAAACGGTCGCTGTATTTAAAAGCTGACAACTTGACGAAATTCAATGACCCGACAATTCACACATTGAGCTCAGAATAAGCAGGATAGAGACAAGCGAAGCAAAATTCTCTACAATACGCGCCCTTTGGATGCTGGATGGAAACTGGCGTCAACGAGTGTAGTAATACCGAATCTCAGGAATGCAGAGATCGACGGTAAACGGTTCTTTTTAGGCAGGTTCAGATGGCAAATCGCGACAATATTTTTGCTGCGCCAATCGAAAAACTGGGTGACTTTACCTTCGACGAAAACGTCGCCGAAGTTTTTCCGGATATGATTCAACGCTCGGTACCGGGCTACAGCAACATCATTTCTGCAATTGGCATGCTGGCTGAGCGTTTCGCCACTGATGGTAGTCGTGTTTACGATTTAGGTTGCTCGCTGGGCGCAGCAACTCTGTCTATGCGCCGTCATATTAAAGCGCAAAACTGCACCATTATTGGCGTTGATAACTCTCCTGCGATGGTTGAACGCTGTAAACTTCACGTCAATGCTTACCGCTCAGACACTGATGTACAAATTCTCGAAGACGATATTCGCAATGTCGATATTCAAAACGCTTCTGTGGTTGTGCTGAACTTTACCTTGCAGTTTTTGACCCCAGACGATCGTCAGGCGCTTCTCGAGAAGATCTTCGCTGGCCTCAAGCCAGGTGGCATTCTGATTCTCTCTGAGAAATACAACTTCGCCGATGAAACTGCGAACGAGCTTCTTATTGACCTGCACCACGATTTCAAACGCGCCAACGGTTACAGCGAGCTGGAAATCAGCCAAAAACGCAGCGCATTGGAAAACGTGATGAAGCCTGACAGCATCGACACTCACAAGCAGCGCCTGACTGACATTGGTTTCAGTAGCGTGGCGGTCTGGTTCCAGTGCTTTAACTTCGGCTCCATGTTTGCCATCAAGTAACTACCAAAGGCCAATAGACCCTGGCTAAACAAATTCATCGCGCTGGGTAGTCCCAGCGCAATACGAAAAACCAAAAGACGATACCTATGTTCGATTTTTCTGACTTCTACCAACTGATTGCAAAAAACCGTCTGCAGAACTGGCTGAATGTATTGCCAGCGCAATTGACGGAGTGGCAAAACCAGCCACATGGTGATCTGCCAAAATGGATGCGCGTGCTGAAGAAGATCCCGATGGATGCGCCTTCTACGATTGACCTGAAAGACAGCGTGACCATTGGTACAGAAGACGAACTGCCGGCTGGCCAGCGCGCGAAGATTGAAAACCTGCTGCGCGCGTTCCACCCATGGCGCAAAGGTCCTTACAATGTTCATGGCATCAATATAGATACTGAGTGGCGCTCGGACTGGAAATGGGATCGTGTGCTACCGCATATCTCTCCACTGAAAGGCCGCTATGTGTTGGATGTAGGCTGCGGCAACGGCTACCACATGTGGCGCATGCTGGGTGAAGGTGCAGAGCTGACAGTAGGTATCGATCCTTCTGAGCTGTTCCTCGTTCAGTTCGAAGCGATTCGCCGAATGATGGGCAACGACCAACGTGCTCACCTACTTCCGCTGGGTATTGAAAAGCTGCCTGAGTTGAAAGCATTCGATACGGTATTCAGCATGGGTGTACTGTACCATCGTCGTTCACCACTTGATCACTTGATCCAATTGAAAAACCAATTAGTGAAAAATGGCGAACTCGTATTAGAAACGCTGGTAATTGATGGCGATGAAAACGCGGTGCTGGTGCCATTTAGTCGTTACGCACAAATGCACAATGTCTACTTCTTCCCTTCCGCGAAAGCACTGAAAGTGTGGTTGGAGAAAGTTGGCTTCGTGGACGTTCGTATTGTTGATGAGTGTGTAACCACCACTGACGAGCAGCGCACAACCGATTGGATGACACACAATTCGCTACCTGATTATCTTGACCCAAATGATCCAACAAAAACGGTTGAAGGTTATCCGGCACCCAAGCGCGCTATTTTGGTTGCACGTAACCCAGATTGAAATAACACCTTTCTGATTTAAAAAGGCAGCCCCGGCTGCCTTTTGTCGTATATTCGAATCAAATAGTTAAATTTTCCGACAACTTAGCGTCATTTCGAGCCAATTCCACCCCAAAATTAATAGTGATTTTAATCGCATAAAAATCCAATTCATTTCATTCGCATTCAAATAATTTCGAGTCAAACCCCGCCAGAAATCCAACATAATTTGTAAGTCATTGTTCGGAATATTTTGAAACATTATTTCAATTTAATCTCACATTCGTTTCGTGAATATTTAATTCGAGACACAAGCAGCATGTATTGGATGTGTCCTGTGAGATACGTACGCAAAAGGAACGAATAATGAAACTAAAAACTCTTGGCCTTATTATCCCAGCAATTTTGGCTTCTAACGCAGTAGTGGCTGCGGATGTATACAAGAATGATACTTTGACCCTTTCCGTTTCGGGTCACGTAAAAGCGAACAGCACTTCATCAAACGCTAAAACCAATGGTGTTGCCACAGCGAAAAAAGAATTTCACGTGACTTCGAGCGGCGAGGTTGCTTTCAATGCAGCTTACCAATTGAACGATGACGTTAAACTAACCGGTTCTGCTTATATCAACGGCAGTGACGGTCTGGAAGGTTTTAAACTATCAGGTTCACACACCAAATACGGTGTGCTTTCTCTGGGCGATACCGGCAGTTCTTTCGGTGCACTGGAAAAGGCGAATGGTCTGGAAATCACCAATATCTACGCGGTTAGCCAGGGCGGCGTTGGCCAGAATGGTATTCGCTACACCAAGTCCGTTGGCGACTTCGACTTCTCAGCAAACTATGAAGCGAAAGAAAGCCAGGTTAATGATGACGGCGAGAAAGACCCTTCAAACTACGCAGCATCCGTTAACTACGGCGGAAGCAACTTCTCAGTTGCAGCCGTTTATGGCTCTGATGGCGACGATGCACAATCCTATGGTGTTGGAGCAGACGTGACGTTTGGATCTCTGAAGGTAGGTGCTGCCTACGTTGACTTCCAGAACGCAGGCTCTTTGACCGTTAATGCCGATGTAGATTCGATTGAGCTGGACACACCGAACAGCGGTGAAACATACGCTTTGACCTCAATTTATACCCTCGATGATTTGGCGCTTTTTGCCACCTACCAACATGCAAAAGGTACGGCAGTGGATAAAGCGTTCGATATCGACACCTATGCGACAGGCCTGACTTACAAGGTAAGCGACAACTTCACAACTTGGGCGAACTATCAGGTGGGTGAAGGTAAAGACGGTACTGACCGTAAAGAGGGTGACGTCATTCGTTTGGGCGTGAAACTCACGTTCTAACGGATAACCCGTGGGGCAGGCCGGTCCCACATTGCACTGCTAATTTCTTTTTTATTTTTACGACTCCTTTTGTGCTATCACCTTGGTGATAGCACTTTTTTATCTGTTAGGGGCTGTTGATCTTTGGTGATGACTTTTGCAGCAGTTTGTGGGGACTTTATGCAAGGCAGAGGCTTCGACGTGTAGCTGGCCTACATGAGAAGCCGATAACGCAGCAGAAATTCCCCACAAACGCTGCCCGAAGGGTTCTGCCCTATACGTTTTATGCTTTGTTGAGGTGTATTTGCTTAGAATGACTAGGCGGCACACACCTCGCCGCGCCTAAAACGTTTAGGGCTAGAACAAAATTTAACCACCAAAGGTCAACAGCCCCTAGGCCACAGCTTGCTGATAAGGATATTTCGCGCAACCCAGCTTTGACGATATGGCTGCAGCGGCCTGAAGCAATGCTGCTTTGTAACGGTCGCAGACCTCCTGTGAGTAGCGGACAGTTGGTATATCAACTGACAACGAGGCGACCGCTCTGTTGAATCTGTCGTAGACAGGCACCGCCAAAGCGATCACCCCGGCCTCATGTTCTTCTCTATCGAACGCATACCCCTTCTTACGGACTGCTTCGAGTTTTATCATCAAGGTAGCGAAGTCTGTATCATCATCTCCACCCGTTTCTTGCCAGATCCTTTTTGTTTCAGATTCGCTCTTCTCAGCCAAAAATACGTTACCCAACGCAGCGTCAACCAACGAATGCCGGCTTCCTACGCGAACCTGAACACCAAGGCTGTGTGAAGCATCGAGTTTATGGACATACACAAAGCTGTCACCATCCTCTATTCCGAGACTCACTGCTTCTCCTGATACAGTCGCTACATTACTCATCTCAGCGTTTGCGATCTCTACTAAGTCGACGTATTCAAGCGCAGCTGCGCCCATTTCGAACAGCTTTAACGTCAGCGAGTAGTGCTCTGAATCGCCCTCCTGCGACACGATCCCTAACGTCTTCATGGTTTGGAGAAAACGATATACCGTACTTTTTGACATCATGAGTCTTTGCGCCAGCTCACTCACGCCAATGTCTTTCTGCGAACTTAATGCCTGCAAAATCGCAAAAGTTTTCAGCACTGATGAAACTGACTCGGGCTGATTGTTTAACGCCATAACACGTATACCTTTACATTCTCATTATTAGGAGCAACCGTTCGCCTCTTGAGGAGCTTGTACCCAATAGGGTTGTCAATCAAACATATCAAGCGAATGGATATTCACTATAGGCTTTCAATCATAAATAAAGTGAAACAGCGTTCCATTAGAATATTCTTTAATTTCGTCAGAGTTCACTGTTTTCGACTCAACGGTTATTTATTAACAACTTCCTTTTATAAACCGTTTATTGAAGCGTCAGGTTTAAGGCGATTAATCCCTGAAAAAATCGAGTACGAAGATAAAGAGAGTAAAGCTCTTTGCGCATGAATCGTCATCCTGAATGCAAGCATGAAAAACCATCATCAGAAATAATGAAAGGGCATTTTCCAAAGAATGAACGTAGGGGAAAGTGTCAGATAAATTAACAAGCTCAGCACTTTGGTTATGCTGCCGTGTCCGCTATCACAAGCCATTCAGAAACCACGAGCCCGGCACCGAGAGACAATTTAGGCTGGTTTATAGAAAACGTAATGAAATTCTGTTCGGATTTTTCATGCCAACAATAACAACAAAGACAATTAAATTGGCCGGCACTAATTTTTGCGACTGAAATCCCAATCATAAAGTTCGGAAAGTTTGCAACAAAACAGTATGTTCAGATTAGCGACAATCCTGACTCAGATATGACAAATCACCCTTCTCGCTTCGTTTTTTTCGGGATAAACTACACTCCTATTTTCAACGCCTTAACCACCCAGCACGGAGCTCCACATGCTAACTCGCAGCGGATTGCTGATTCTTTTCTCTGCTGTCCTCTCTGGCTGCAGCATTACATCTCAGGAACAGCACCAGCAAACCCTGAATGCAATCAGTAACATAGAGACCAACATTCAGAGTGACTACTCGTCGCTAAACCAAAGTGTTCAAACACAGCAAGAACAAATCGCAACCCTTGAACAACAGGTTGCTGATATGTCTGACACACTCAAAATCATGCGTCAGAATCAAGCCCGCGAAGCTGCGAACCGAGCTGAACCGCAAGTGGTCTACGTCGAGAAAGAAGTGCCTGTGCCACAGAAATCCGATAAAGCTGTGCTAGGTGAGCAAGAATGGGTTTGGATTGATGCTGCTGGCTCCAACTACAAGGCCCGCGTAGACACTGGCGCAACGACGTCTTCCCTGAATGCGACTGACATTCAGGAGTTTGAACGCGACGGTAAAACCTGGGTCCGCTTCAGTCTTGCACATACCCAAAATGGCGAGGGTGAGTCCGAACCGCTAGCAACGATTGAAGCACCAGTGACCCGCTGGGTGAAGATCCGTCAAGCTTCCACTGAAGGTCTTGAGCGCCGTCCTGTTGTAGAACTGCGTGTCAGACTGGGTGAACTGCATGAAAAAACGCAATTTACGCTGGCTGACCGTTCGCACATGGAATTCCCGGTTCTTCTGGGTCGTGAATTCTTTAAAGACATTGCCGTTGTTGACGTCTCTCAGTCTTACATCCATCCAAAGTTTGTTGCCGAAAAGAAATAGCGCACTGAACTACCAACCACAGTGCCAATAACGAGGAAAGAATGACTTCACGCGTTCCTTTTTATTTACTCATTAGCCTGCTGATCATCGTCGGTATGAGCATGAGTATCTACCGCCATAACGTCTACGGTGTGCCGTGGACGGCGGGACAAAAACACCAAGTGTGGGAAGTGGAAGCCCGCGTTGAATTCCAAGCCAAAGGCGAGCCAGTCAAAGTGTCACTGGCAACGCCGGATACCCAGGAAGGCTTTACCCTCATTAATGAAAACACCAGCTCACCGGGCTATGGGTTTGCATTGATCAATACCGAAGATGGCCGCAGAGCCGAGTGGAGCAAGCGCGAAGCGAGCGGGCAACAAATACTTTATTTCAAAAACCAAATGCTGGTTGATGAAAATGCCAACTACCCGACTGAGCCCCCTCTCGGTGAAGTCACCCCTGCCGTGCTTGATGGGCCAATCAAAACAGCGGCAGATGCTCTTCTCGAACAAGCCAGACAGCGCTCCGCAGACAATGTGACACTCGCGCGTGAGCTCATCAAACAGTTCAACGACAAAGAAAGCCAAAACGCAGCACTCCTTACCAAAGAGATGAGCAAGGCGGACGCTATTGTGGCTATTTTGTCGTTGGAAGGCATCCACGCCCGCGTTGTTGGTGCTTTGCAGCTGGAAGACGGACGTCGTCGACAAAGCGTTGTTCCAATGGTCGAGATTTGGAATAACGAAGAGTGGCAATTGTTTAACCTAGATACCGGAACAGAAGACTCTTTCGACAATCTATTGATCTGGAATCAAAAAGGCACGCCTTTACTTGAAGTCATGGGTGGCACTAACAGCCAGGTCAGCTTCTCCATCATCGCGCAGGATATCAGCCCTCAACAGGCAACCGACGAGAAAATACAGGCCGAAAGTCTGTTGAATTTCTCTATTCACAGTCTGCCTATTGAAGAACAGGCGATGTTCAAAACCATTATGTTGATCCCAATCGGTGCCCTGATTGTGGTATTGCTACGCGTGCTGGTTGGTCTGAAAACCTCCGGTACCTTCATGCCCGTGCTGATCGCAGTTGCCTTTGTTCAAACGCAGTTAGTACCAGGCCTGGTGGGCTTCCTGTTGATTGTTGGTACCGGTCTGATTATCAGAAGTTACCTATCAAGGCTTAATCTACTCCTTGTCGCGAGGATATCTGCCGTGATCATCACGGTGATCATGATTATCTCTGTCTTTACGGTCGTCGCGTTCAAGATTGGATTGGTTGAAGGCCTGACAATCACCTTCTTCCCAATGATTATCCTTTCCTGGACCATCGAACGTATGTCGATTCTTTGGGAAGAAGAAGGTGCGAAGCAGGTACTCATTCAAGGTGGTGGCTCGCTGTTGACTGCCGTGTTGGTTTACCTCGCCATGACCAATGAATTTGTCCGTCATATCACCTTTAACTTCGTTGGCATTCAACTCGTGATTCTGGCATTGATCCTAATGCTGGGTAACTACACTGGCTACCGCCTGAGCGAATTGAAGCGATTCAAGCCGTTGGTGAAGGACTAAGGCATGCTGGATTTCCTAAAGAAATACACATCGCCTTTTAAGCTGCACAATGCTGGCATCATGGGAATGAACCGCCGGAATATCAGCTATATCGGCCGATATAACAAACGTAGTTTGTTTCCGTTGGTGGATAACAAGCTGAAAACCAAGCAAATTGCCCAACGTGCTGGTGCAACGGTTCCAGAACTGATTGGCGTCATCAACGAACAGCACCAAGTTGCCTCCGTCCACGAGATGGTTAAAGACTGGCCGGGCTTTGTGATAAAGCCAGCCCAAGGCTCAGGCGGTAAAGGTATTCTGGTGGTAACCTCAAACAAAGATGGCGTTTATAAAAAGCCATCTGGCTCCGAGGTCAGTAAAGAAGAAGTCGAACGCCACATCACCAACACCCTAGCGGGATTATTCTCGCTGGGTGGTAAGAACGATGTCGCTGTCGTAGAAAACCTTATCCAGTTCGATGACGTGTTTGATGGTTTCAGCTACGAAGGCGTGCCGGATATCCGCGTTATCGTCTTTAAAGGTTACCCTGTGATGGCGATGATGCGTCTTTCTACTGCAGCTTCCGATGGTAAAGCGAACCTTCACCAAGGTGCGGTTGGTGTCGGTATTGATATCGCGACGGGTAAGGCATTGCGTGCCGTGCAGTTCAACCGCCCTATTGAGCATCATCCTGATACAGGCCGTCTGCTGAGTGAACTTCAGGTGCCTCATTGGGAGCTATTATTGACTCTCGCTGCAAGCGCGTGGGAAATGACAGGCCTTGGCTATCTCGGCACCGATATGGTGCTCGACAAAGAAAAAGGCCCAATGGTGCTGGAGCTCAATGCCCGTCCTGGTCTGGCGATTCAAATCGCTAACGGCTGCGGATTACTGCCAAGACTTCGTCATATCGAAGCCATGGGAGAAACAGCGCATCTCACAACTCCGGAAGAACGTGTGGCTTACGCCGCGAAAAATTTTTCAGGCACCTACACGCCCGGACATTAAATTCAAACAAGATAATTCAATCGGGCTTCGGCCCGATTTTTATTTCAGGCAACGACTCCCCCTTTCCCATTCCCATCTAGTTTCAGTAAGCTAGGGTTATTGACCCCAAAGGAACACTGAGAATGGACGCATCAACCCACCAATTTGATTTTGATAAAGAAGTCGACCGCACAAAAAGCCATAGCGACAAATGGGACAAATACAAAGGTCAGGATATCCTGCCAATGTGGGTGGCAGACAGTGATTTCCAATCCCCACCAGCGGTAATCGAAGCACTCCAAGAACGCGTATCACACGGCGTGTTTGGTTATACCCATGCGTCAGATACCTTGACTGAGATTTTCGTCGCCCGCATGAAATCCCGCTACAACTGGGACATTCAACCTGAGTGGGTAGTCTATCTTCCGGGCTTGGTATGCGGACTCAACATCGCCGCCCGAGCTTTAACGGATGAAGGCCAAACCATTATTAGCCCTAGCCCAATCTATCCACCTTTCATTTCTTCAGCCAAGTTTGCTGAACGCCCTTTAGTGAAAGCCACAGTGAAGCTGACAGATGGCCGCTGGATGCCGGATTTGGAAGAAGCAGGGGAACAACTCTCGGGTAAAGGTGGTTTACTGCAAATGTGTAACCCTCTGAACCCGGGTGGGACGGTTTATACCCGCGAAGAGTTGGAAGCGACGCTAGTGTTTGCGGAAAAACATGATTTGTTTGTGTGTTCCGACGAGATCCATTGCGACCTGATTCTGGATGGTGACAAGCAACATATTCCCTTTGCGAGTATCAGTGAAAGTGCCGAGCGGCGCAGCGTGACGCTCATGGCACCGAGCAAAACCTTCAACATCGCTGGCCTTGGAGCGTCTATCGCTATCATTCCCAATGCGAAGCTTCGCCAGCGTTTTAGCAAGATAAAGCGAGGTATCGTGCCGGGCGTTAATGTGCTGGCTTTCACCGCTGCCGAAGCAGCTTATCAACATGGCGAAGCTTGGCTGCAAGAGCAACTTTGCTATCTCGCAGGTCACCGCGATTACCTGATGCAGGAAATCAATGCCTTGCCCGGTATGAAGCTGGAACACATCGAAGCCACTTACCTTGCCTGGATTGATTGCAGTGAACTGCCCGTCGATAACGCTCATCGTTTCTTTGAGGAAGCAGGCGTGGGTCTTTCACCTGGGCTTGATTTTGGTAACCGTAAGTTCGTCAGACTGAACTTCGGGTGTACCCATAAAACGCTGGAAGAAGCCGTTCGTAGAATGAAAGCTGCAGTCAGCTCGTTGGCTTAACGGCTTTAGACCAAAGAAAAACAGCGCCAAAAGGCGCTGTTTTTGTCTTTTCGTTTAACCTAATTAACGCTTGGTACGAAAACCTCGGTGACACGCTTTACAGGAGCGGTCGGCACTTTTGATTGCGGCTTCCAGAGCATCATCATCTTGCGCTACGGCTGCATCAGCCATTGAAACAAAGCTGGTTTGCAGGCCATCAAGGCCAGATTCAAACTTATCCCACTTCGTCCAAACTGCTGGCTTACTACGGCTGTCAAAGCTACTGCCTTCCGGGAACATTCCTTTAAGTGCGCCGACTGTGTCGGCATTTTTGATTGCCAGATTGCGGATGGTTTCCCAATCCGAGTCACTGCCATCTTCGGCTTTCTTCAAGCTTTTGAATGTGTCTGCAATAGAGAGGAAGTTTTGCTGGCGATTATCAATCACTTCAGAAAAATCCTGCGCCATCGCTGCACCAGACACCATCAGCAGAGCACTGACCAACCCGATTGCTTTACTTCTTGTTGCAATTCTTTTCACGACTTTATCCCTGTAATGCTGTTGAATCGACGAATAACATCATAAAACCTAACAATTTTATGGATATTTCTGTTAAAACTCGACAGAAAAATTGTAACGTTTCGCGTTAAACTCCAAGCCTACATTTTCTGGGAAAATCAGGAACAAATCATGAAGATATGGGACGCACCGACCCGCGTTTATCATTGGCTCCAAGCCGTATTGTTTACGGCGATGTGCGTGACCGGGTTTCTTCAAGAAGGTCCGCACCTGACCATTGGCCTCGCGCTCGCTGCATTGCTGGTTTGGCGGATACTGTGGGGTTTAGTCGGTAGCAAGACCAGCCGATTCCTGCATTTTGTAAAATCACCGCGTTCAGCTGTGAACTACCTCCTTGGTAAAGAGGAGCATGACGGTGTCGGTCATAACCCTGCCGGCGGACTCATGGTTATTATCATGCTGTCATTGTTGGTGTTTCAGTGTTTTATCGGGATGGCCCAAGCGGGGTATTTTGACGATTACATCAGCGACGAAAGCTGGCTGTATGACATCGACCTTCTGGCTACTCTCCACCTTTATGGCGCGTATTTGTTGATGGGATTAGTTGGTGTGCACCTAGCAGCAATAGCCATTTACAGCGCAAAAGGAAAATCATTGGTGAAAGCGATGATTACGGGACGGCAAGCGCAATTGCAACCGACTTCCCTGTTCTTCAGGTCGAACAAACGAGCGGGAGCGATACTGCTTGGGATAGGTGGATTTCTGACTTACTTCGTTTCTGGATAACCCAAAAAAGAACAGCGCTCAACAGGCGCTGTTCTTTTATTTCGACTATTCACCATCTAACACCACGCATACTTCAAGTTTCCTATCTGCTATCGCTCTCTCATTTTCAGCCTCATAAGACACTGATCTATAGCGATATGTGATTGCCTTCTCAGTCGAATCAAGATGCAACATTTCTCCAGTAAAGGGCTTATTTGTCCAATATATTAAGCAAAATGCCGGGCGCATAATCAGACCAACTCAAAACACAAATCTAATAACTCGAACTTAAAGGTCTGAATCATGAAAACGAATCTTGCTGAACTAAAACGGCACCTTCTCACCGGCACCAGCCACATGCTTCCATTCGTTGTTGCAGGTGGTGTTCTGCTGGCTCTGTCGGTAATGCTGAACGGTAAAGGTGCAGTGCCAGAAGGTGTATTCCTTGAAGGTCTGTGGGACATGGGTATCGCAGGTTTCACCCTGTTTGTACCGGTTTTGGGTGGCTACATTGCTTACTCTATCGCTGACCGTCCTGCTCTGGCTCCGGGTATGATTGGTGCTTACCTGGCTAACCAGGTTCAAGCCGGCTTCCTTGGCGCTATCGTGGTGGGTTTCATCGCCGGTTACGTCGTTCTGCAACTGAAGCGCATCCCTCTTTCCAACAAGCTTAAAGCGCTGTCTACCTACTTCATTATCCCTATCGGCGGTACCTTCATCGTGTCTGCACTGGTGGTATGGGTGATCGGTCAACCAATCGCGGCATTCATGGCATTCATGAACGAAGGTCTGCAATCCATGGCTGGCGCTTCTAAAGCGATTCTGGGTGCGGTACTGGGCGGTATGACAGCATTCGATATGGGCGGTCCAATCAACAAAGTTGCCACCCTGTTCGCACAAACTCAGGTAGGTACACAACCATGGCTGATGGGTGGTGTTGGTGTTGCTATCTGTGTTCCACCACTGGGTATGGCACTGGCAACTTTCCTAGCGCCTAAGAAGTACTCTGCGGAAGAACAAGAAGCGGGTAAAGCGGCGGCAATCATGGGCTGTATCGGTATCACTGAAGGTGCCATCCCATTCGCTGCAAACGACCCAGCGCGCGTGATTCCAGCCATCGTGGCAGGCGGCATGGTCGGTAACATTGTGGCCTTTATGGCGGGTGTTCTGAACCACGCACCATGGGGTGGTCTGATTGTCCTCCCGGTTGTCGAAGGTCGAATGATGTATGTCGTCGCGGTCATCGCCGGTGCAGCAACCACAGCACTGATTGTGAACGCACTGAAGAAACCTGTCGCTGACCGCGAAGAAGAAAAACAAGCACAAACCGAAGAACTGGAACTGTCCTTCGATTAACGAACAAAGCAATAAGAAATACATAGGTAAATGAATATGAAATTGATTGGTGTAACTTCTTGCCCTTCTGGCGTAGCACACACTTACATGGCAGCCGAAGCACTGGAAACAGCAGCAAAAGCAAAAGGCTGGGACGCGAAGATTGAAACCCAAGGCGCGATTGGTATCGAAAACGAACTGACCGCTGCTGAAATCGAAGCTGCTGATGTGGTGGTCCTGACAAAAGACATCGCTATCAAGAAAGAAGAGCGCTTCGCGGGTAAGAAAATTGTTCGAGTCACTGTAACTCAAGCGGCAAAACAAGCCCCTGAAATTATCGCCAAGCTGGAGAGCATGCTGGCGCAAGCGTAAGTAAAAACAAACCGCGGTAAGGTTCCCCTGCCGCGGTTTTCCCGTTCAGGCTCGTAAGGCAAATCCTTTTAAATCCCCTTTTCCACGCTTTACGCTTCGTTTTGGAAGGCTCCATTCATGCAACACAATATCGCCGCTTCCCTTAGCAACTTTCATGGCACACTTGCCAAGGTATGTTGCAGTGAAAACACCCCGCCAGAAGGCGCGTACCAGGTAAACTTCAATCGTCTGGAAGTGATTCTAGAAGGGAAATACGACCTGATCGTGGATTCAAGAAACGGCGAGAAGACGCTGGCATTGCAACAAGGAGAGATGGTCTACATCCCTTCCAATGCCTGGAGCAAACCCACTTGGGAAAACAGCTGCAAGATGATGTCGATTCTCTTCGGCAAGCATCAGGTTGGCTTTAGCTTCGTGCATTTTGATGAAAACGAAGGCTACGTCGATGTGCAAAAACACGCCATGCCTCTCCCCACCTCGATGGCCGTCGAACATGTTCTGGATGCTCTCAACAGCATGACCGATGAAAGCCGTTCAGTCGTGATGGCAGACCACCTCACCAATGCGTTGTTGGTTTACTGCAATGAACTGCTGCAAGGCCCACAGCAAGAGAAAGTCAGCCGTGGCGAGAAGCTTTACCGAAGCATGTGTATTTACGTGCAGGAAAACTTCCACAAAGACATCACCCGCGTTTCCGTCGCCAGCCGTTTTGGTGTTTCCTCTGCGCATGTCTCCCGTTTGTTCAATCAGGAAGGCTCAGTGAAATACGCCGATTACGTCACCTACGTCCGGCTCGACCGCGCCAAATTTATGCTCAAGAAGTACAACTTTAAAGTGGACGAAATTGCCCACCGTTGCGGATTTAAAGACACCAATTACTTTTGCCGGGTGTTTAAGCAGAAGACGGGGAAGACACCGAGTGAGTATCGGTTAGGGGCCGTATAGCGTTCCGGCAACACTTTTTAGAAAAAGCGATTCCAACCACGAACCACGCCATTCTCGAAAGCCTTCGATAAAAACCGAAGGCGTCGTAAGCGACTTTGACCAATCCTAGTCAGAGCATTCGTTTTTAAAACGTTTTTGCCCAAATTGAGTTAGCGTTTCGACCATTTGAGTGCTCGAATCATCCCACAAAGCCTGAATTTTTCTTATGCATTTCCGCTGTATAAAAATACAGGGATATGTATATAGTAAAAATGTGAACGCTTTAAATTCGGGACGCCCGATTTCTCACTTTTGGACCACAAGCCAATAAGCTAATCCACTGATTCTACTAAGCTGTATGATAAAGTGTCTTAAGTGTACGCGGACTAATCGGGCGTCTCGATTTTGTACTAAACGGGCTTTATGCCCGCTAATAAGTTGTTATGTTTCATGGAGGAAAACTTGAAAGCTCTATCAGTAGTTGAGCCGTGGGGAACAATGATCGCCAATGGATTAAAGTCATTGGAAATTAGATCATGGAGTCCAGAGCTACTACCAATGCTAAATGTTGCTTTGGTTCAAAATAACACACGTCTAACGAGAGACGGTGACGAAGATGTTGATGGTCGAGTTGTGGCTATTGTTGATATTGTCGCAAGTGAACCATGGGTAAAAGAGGACTGCAAACATTCAGGCTGTGATGAGTCAGAGTTTGAAGAGGGCTGGTTGGCATGGAAGTTAAAAAATATCAGAAAGCTAGATAACCCAGTGAGTGCAATAGCAAAACGTAAATTCTACGATTTGACAGATTCTGAGGCTATTGCCGTCAAACGTGAGTTAGAAACATAACAAATTGTTCAAGAGTGATTCGGCACGCGTGGCATTTTTACTATGCGTTGGTTTTAGTGGTTAAGGTGTTATGCGGAAGCTTGGGTATTGCGTGCCTCACACCTTAACAAGGCGTTAGGTGAACCATGAAATACGAAACATTGGCATTACAAGCAATCAAGGACTCTTCTGGTACTGAAATAGGAGAAGAAGGTGTTGACTTATTTGTAGCCCACCATTTGGAAGAGTTGCCGACAAGTTATTGGGTAGAGCTACTGGGAACAGAATCGCCATCGAGTGAGCAAGTCATTGGCCTACTTATACTTCGCAGTAAATGGGAAGATGAAGAAGTATATGACTTTACTCTCCCTGGAGAAGTTACAGATTATGTTGTCAGCGTAACATTCGATGAGGAAGGCAAAGTTGAGAGTATTGAGATGGAAAGCTAGTTGTTCACCTAACAAAGGCCATCAACGGGACGCTTTGTCACTGCGGAAGCTTCTCAAAGTGCTGTGAATACAAGAGATTAAAGCTGTTTGGTCGGTTTGGTAAGCGCCCGTTATTGCAACGTTATGTAAAACGGAGTTGAAATGCTTAATGAAGTTAAACCCTAAAAAGTTTTTCCGAATAGCCTTTCCTTTAATTCTGATTGGGTTTACAGGCTTCCTTCTCGATACCGTGTATGAAGTAATATCCGGTAGAGGCCATGAATATTATATATCGGGTGTAGGTCATAGATTGACACCTTCTGGTGTGTTGGTTCTTTTGTCAGTTATACCTTTTGTACTATTGATAGGCTGGTACGCCAGATATCGTGCAGATAAAGAGGAAAAGGACTTCGAGAAGAAGTACGGCTCAAAAAGAAAAAAAAGATAGCCTTCTTAGCTTCGATTAGTTTTTACATAACAAGGCCATGAAACATCGCGCCCTTCGGGCGCTGGACTCGCAAAAAACGCGCTCGCCGTTTATGGCAGCGTTATGTGCAAAGAGAGAATTATGTATAAATCCATTCCAAATAGAGAACTTCTGAACTCAGGGAAGTATTCAAATATGTTTCGGGAGGTTGGTGTTTCTGACTTTCATGAGGCCTGTGAATATGTATGGAAGCTTCCTTATGGGAGGACGAGTGATCGATCGAATTGGGATTTGGTACTTTCTGAAGGAAAAGGTGCTTGTAGTACCAAGCATGCACTGTTGAAGGCTTTGTCGAACGAGCTGGCTTTAGATATTGATCTTATTGTTGGCATTTATCTCATGCACGAGAATAATACTCCAGGTGTTGGGGATGTTCTAAGTGAATATGGATTAGCATACATACCTGAGGCACACTGCTATCTGCGGTTTAGTGGAAGTAGGATCGACTTGACTAGACATGGAGCTCAGGCTGAAGAGGAAATCGCTGAATTTCTGACTGAGAAAGTTATTGAACCTCAGGGAATAGGAGCTGAGAAGCAGGAATATCATAGAGAGTACGTGCGCAGAGAATTTGGTGAGGCTGAATTTGATAGGGTATGGAGCGCTCGCGAAGAGTGTATTTCGGCAATTAGCACATAACAATCAAAGGCAAAGCGACGCGTAAACGCGCGCTTGCTTTGGGCGTTAGGGCTCTAGGAGGTCAATATTAGAATTTCGACAAAGCAATTATTCCTTGGTTATTTGAAGCAACTGAGCGTTATCGTAGATAAAGTACAAAATGATGTATTCTCTGAATCCTTATCTGACGGCATGTTTTCTCTTGAGTTAAACGCACAAGTTGCAGCTAATTTTTTGTTGAGAGGTTATTGCCCATTGGTAGGTGCTGATTCAGCGTCGTATAAACTCGTTGGCTCGGGGAAAGATTCTGTCTCTAAGATGCTAGAAAAGGTTAGGACACATCTCGAGTCAATGCCTGATGTGGAGAATTTTGATGACAATAAATCAATTTCTGATTCCGCCGGTTTTTCAGAAGTGTCACTCCCTCAAAGCAGCTTCATCTTAGAATACATAATCCCCAACTATATGTTCCACGTCAGTATGGTGTATGCAATTGCTAGGAAAAATGGTGTTCCGCTCAGCAAAGGTGATTTTGATGGCTTGCATAGCTATCCAATGGGTTTTAGGTTCAAGCCCTAACAAACTGCTCAAGGCGGACTATCAACGCTCGGCAATTTGGGCTCTAGTTTGGTAAAGTGTTTACGGCGGCTAGTTTAAGTATCGTGTAATGCGTTGCTAGCCACTTAGCAGGGCGTTAGGCTTACAGGGGAAACTATGAAAATATTATATTCAGGTGGTCTTCAGGTTCGCTCTCATGATGCACAAGAACGCTTGCTAAATGTTAATACCTTTTTAGAAGGTGAATTTGCTCTCCACAACTTGTATCGAGAAGTTAAAGCAAGCGATTTTCCGATTGCTCAGGATTGCTTTGGCGATCAATTCCTTATTCGAGATAACTTGGTAGTTAAGTTGAATGCTGAAACTGGTGAGATTGATGAATTTGGTTGTACTTGGGAGCAGTTTTTGGCTTGGGTAGAAGAGGACCCAATTGAAAGATTGAATATTCCAAGCGATTTGGAGCTAAAGGTTGGTCAGCTGCTATTCGTTTATCCGCCTTTCTGTACTGTTGAAAGCAACAATGCATCAATAAAAGCAATTGATGGTATTGAGCTAATCAGCTTTCACGCAGATTTTGCAAGGCAGATAAATGGAGAACGTTAAGCCTAACAAATAAGAAGAAGTGTTGAGCAGCCGACCCTTAAAATCCATTCTTTGCCCAAACTCAACTTATCCGAAGTGAGCTGCTACGGGTACAACCCCTAACCCACAATTGTCCAAAATTCAGCTAGCCAATATCCTACACACCTGCGATCGGCTATAGCCGATCGACCATGCTGACAACGCCTTTCCCAATCATGCGCTTGAACGGCAGAACGTGCCAGCTTGGTAATTTGCTTCGGAGTTAAAGTTTGGCTGAGTGCTGCAGGCTATTAGGGCAAGACCGGTTAACATCAACCAGCCAAACTTCATGGTTTTCCTAATCAGAAAGATTGGCACTTATTCTGGCAGAACAACGGGCTAATTGAGGAAACTCAAGCAGAGATACCAATCTGTTTATGTTCATTAGCAACCCAACTCTCAATCATTGAGGCGAACATTTGCGGTTGATCTGCCCATGAAAAGTGACCTGCTTCGGGGAGAATATGTAGTTTACTATTCGGTAATGCTGCATGGATACGTTCTGCATTACTCACATCAAATAACACATCTAATTCCCCCCAAAATACTAATGTTGGGATCTGAATTTCACTTAGACGTGCCGCAATTGCTTCTGACTTTGCATAAAAATCTTTAAACCAATGTATGACTTCAGGCGCCCTACCCGCATAGGCTCTCTTATAATCGTCAATTTCAACGGCGCTGGCTTGATGCCGCACAGCACCAATCTTGGCAGAATACGCTATCAGTGGACCAGCACCTAGCAGTGCGCTAGTGGCTCGCATGAAACCAAACTTGGCCAGCATACCGATCATAAAACCAAGCTCTACTGGGTTGGGGTTACCGATACTGTGGCCTATCACCATACTGGTTAATCTGTGTTCGTGGTCGAGCACATAACTAAGGGCAGAGGCCATTCCTACATCAGGAGCGACAAGGTGAATGTCGTTCAGTTCAAGAGCGTCAAAGATTGCAGCGAGGTGATTTCCTTGTGCGGTTGGCGTCATATCATGACGGTCACCTTCAGAGCCTCCAAAACCGGGTAAATCTATTGCGATTACTCTGAAATTGGCAGTGAGCGATTCCCAAGAACCGGCAAAATTGAGGATACTAGCCGGAAATGGGCTGAGCAGAACAACTGTTGGTGCGTCAACGGGACCTGCTTCTGCCAAGCGAATTTTTCGCCCAGCAATAGTTCGTATTTCCAGCGGTATATTGACAACAGGGTTTTCAAAAGACTGCGCTCTCTTTTGAGCGGCTTTCACTTTAGGCCATTCCGGAGAGACGAGCAGCAGTGAGGCAGCATTGAGCCTGTCAAACAGATTTAGTTTCTTCATTTCTCATCCTTGAGTAATTTGGTCTGCACCATGAGCCTTGAACGCAGTGTTAGGCACCCCTTCTTTATCTCAGTCTATTCATAAGACGCTAAAAGTTTACTTGCCGAAACTTCTGATTGTCACATTCTATCTCCTACACTACCCCACCCTATCAACACAAAAAAGCCGCTCGTAGGGAGCGGCGAATAGATACCCGTTTGATTGGGTGTTTGAGTTACATCGTTTTTATAATGCTAGCTCTGACGTCAGGAAGGCGATCATTTCGTCTTCCGTATTCATCGTTTTCAGGGTGTTTCTGAAATTCTCGTGGATCAGTTTGCGGGCAAGGCCGGAGAAGATGCGCATATGCTGGTCACCCTGATTTTTGTTCAGGGTCAGCATGATCACAAACTCTACTTCGCCGTCTTCTTCATCGCTCCAACGCACCGGTTTGTTCAGGCGGGCAATAGAAATCGACGAATGAACAATGTTGTCTGATTTGGTATGCGGAATCGCAAAGCCATTACCCAGACCGGTCGTGAAGACTTCTTCACGCGCCCAGATATCGGCTTCCAACTCTCCCACCAAATTGGTGCGGCCTTGAATACCAAGGTTGCCCACCAGCGTTTGAATGGCTTCTTCCTTAGAGTTGAAATCGCAATCCAACAGCACACATTCGGTGGCTAGCAGTGGCTTGTCTTCCTGAGAGCGGCTAAACGCTTCCAGCAAATGCTCCACTTCTTCGATAGTCGCGCAGTTGCAAGCCTGAATGAAAAGCTCACGGCAAAGCTGGGCATCCAGTTGGCTCAATTGCGCCTTGGTGGTCGCAATGCTTGGCGCTGCCATGCTGAGCTCGTCCAATCCAGCACCCACCAACAGTGGCAACACTTTCTTGTTAGCGCCTAATTCGCCACATAGGCCCACCCATTTGTTGTGCGCGTGTGCGCCACTGACCACAGCTTCCAGCAGACGCAGGAACGACGGGGCCAAGCTGTTATAGAGCTTCGCGACGTTGTCGTTGTCACGGTCAACCGCAAGCAGGTATTGGGTCATGTCATTGGAGCCAATGCTGAAGAAATCTACTTCCTTACAGAATTGATCCATGATGAAGGCGACAGACGGAATTTCGACCATGATGCCAAGTTCGAACTCACCATAAGCCACACCATCTTGTTCCATTTGCGCTTTGACTGCGTTGATCTGCGCTTTCACCCAACGGATCTCTTCGATGCTTTGAATCATCGGGATCATCACCTTGGTTTTACCAAACGGTGCGGCGCGCAAAATGGCGCGGATTTGGGTGTGGAACAGGCTGATAAATTGCGGATAGATACGCACGGCACGATAGCCGAGGAACGGGTTATGCTCATGTGGCAGGTTCAGGTATTCGATAGGCTTGTCGCCGCCGATGTCCATAGTGCGGATAATCACTGGCTTGCCTTCTGCCGCTTCCAGCACCGTTTTGTAAGCGTGGAATTGCTCATCTTCGTCTGGTGCCGTCGCGCGGTCCATAAACAGCATTTCAGTGCGGAACAAGCCGATACCCTCAGCGCCTTTGGCGAAAGCCGGCTCAGCTTCAACGGTACAAGCAATGTTCGCGGCGATTTCAATCTCTTTGCCGTCACGGGTTTTACCGGAAAGATGAGTAAATGCACCCTCTTTCGCTGCCATTTGCTCGGCGAGCCAGATGGTGCGTTCAAAGTAGGTCGCTACATGCTCAGACGGTGTCAGCGCCACCACACCCAAGCTGCCATCCAGATAAATCAATTCACCTTCCTGCGCAGCACATTCCGCCACTGCCACACCGGAAACCGCGGGAATGTTAAATGCGCGGGCAAGAATAATAGTGTGAGAGGTAGAGCCTGCCTGCGTCAGGATTAAGCCTTTCAAGTGTTCACGA
This sequence comes from Grimontia sp. SpTr1, assembly GCF_947387585.1. Classification (NCBI taxonomy): domain Bacteria; kingdom Pseudomonadati; phylum Pseudomonadota; class Gammaproteobacteria; order Vibrionales; family Vibrionaceae; genus Grimontia; species Grimontia sp. SpTr1. The sequence continues at coordinate 484,127 of NZ_CANDOD010000002.1, read as the reverse complement.
TCCAGACCCAGGAACTGGCTTGGCGTTAGATCGTTTGCGATAACAATCGAAGGCTCAGTCAGCGCAAATTCCGTTGAGATATTCATCTCAGGGTGGGCAGCGATCAGCAGTTGAAGTGCGATGTCTTTGATATCCAAAACACGCTCTTTGAGGTAGTCAGAACTAGATTGCAACAGGCTTTCACAAATCACATCTACCGCAAGAATAATCGCCTTCGCCAGCGTTTCGCCTTGCTCAATAAATGTCATCACAGAATGGTTCAGCGCTTCGTCTTTCAGAATGCTCAGGTGCGCTTCGATAATCGCTTTTTCCTGACCAGATGCGCTTTCAGCCTGATCCAGAAGCTTCTCCGTCACCAAGGTTTTCGCGTGCTCAAACGTCATTGCTGATACCGCACTGTCGAACAGTGACAGTTCCACTTCGCTGTATCGAATCAGTTTGCCCTTGCCAATGCCTGCCGACAGACGTTTCGCATTCACCAGTGTCGGGTTATGACGCATCAGCGATTGTGGCAGCGTCACCTCGCCTTCATCCATCACCACCAATTCTTCATCGCAATGCGGGAATTCGTTGTGAAGGTATTTCGCCAGCACATCGAACGCGGCGTCTGCGTCTTCACCTTCAATCAGCATGGAACAAGGGTCATTGAGTAGCGTGTCAGTACCCACTAACGACAGAACGCTTTTCGCTGAACCTTCGTTATTGTTGCGCAGGTTTTTCAACGTAATGGTGCTTTTGAACTGGTTACACACTGCTTCAAGATGATTTGCAGGGCGGGCATGAATGCCGTTTGGCAGCTCACAGGTAAATGCGACTTCTTTTTTCATTTTGTTCACTTAAATTTTTTCAAAAGGGCAATAGGGTGATTGATGGCTTCCTGCACCGAGGTGATGGTCAGCGTCTTCCCGGCATAGCGGTCGCTTTCAGAAGGAGTAATTTCGGTAGCCAACAAGATGTGATCCGCGGAATCAAACTCGCGTTCGGAGATTTTGTTTTCGATGCCCATCGCGCCCTGGGTTTCGACTTTTATTTGAATATTCAGGGTACGTGCCGCTTCAACCAGTCGGTCGGCAGCCATATAGCAATGGGCGATACCTGTGTGGCAGGCAGTGATGGCAACAACTTTCATAGCATGGCTTTTTGTTTGATTCGGATGCCCTCATGCTATGCCTTTCACACCCGTTCAAACAGATGAAATAACTAACATTTACTGGACAAAAGTCGCATGCGAATCGATGTGTGAAATGCATCACCAAGCCGAAAAATCCGTTCGCTCCCCTGCCCGTTCTGGAAAAAAGCGACATTGATTCCGTTCTTCGGCACTCAGCGATTTTTCCACTTCAGTATTAGCAATCGCTCATCAAGTCGCATCTGTGATATCCCTTCCACCGCCATTCGTTACGATACTTGGTGTATAGCGGCGTTACGACGGCCGCATCAGGAAGAAAATAATTCAACAAGGACGTGGCGATAATCAACGACATAGGTATCACCATGGACTTTTCCAAACCCAAGCGCCCTGTCGATAGGGTGTTTTTGCATTGCAGTGCCAGCGATTCAGAGGCACACGACAACATTGAAACCATGCGAAGATGGCATCTTGAAAGAGGATGGCGGGATGTGGGCTATCACTATTTCATCCGAAAGAGTGGCGAGTTGGAGGCTGGCCGCTCATTGGAAGAGGTACCTGCCGCACAACAAGGCCACAATACCGGTTCGATAGCGATTTGCCTGCATGGTTTAAAGCAGGAAAAATTCACCAAAGCCCAGTTCGAGCGGCTCATCGCACTTTGTCGGGAAATCGACAAAGCCTATGAAAACCAACTTACCTTCCACGGACACTGTGAGGTTTCAGCCAAAACCTGCCCGGCGTTTGACTATAAAACCGTGTTGGGATTAACCGAATCAGGAGACAGAAAAAACGCGCCAGCAAGTGAGCCGCAGCGGGTTGAGCAGCCCATTCTTGAACTCACCGCCAAAGGTGCCGCTGTTGCTCACCTTCAAGCGCTACTTAATGAAAAGCTGCAAATAGACCTCACCATCGACGGTCATTTTGGCCAACTCACCAAAGCGGCAGTAATTTCATTTCAGCGAAAGAAAGGACTGATTGACGACGGCACGGTTGGCCGAAGAACGTGGGAGGAGTTGCTTGCTTAAATTGAAATCGCCCAACATGTCGTTGGGCGACTTGCAAACTCAGCGAATTTGCTTCGCAAGTGTTTGATAGCCGTTGTAAATGCGCGAGCCAGTGGTAAACCAACACATGGCACCGAACACACAGGCAATCATCACGAAATGTGCAGGGAATAGACACATCAGCATAAAGCAAAGAATCGTCTCTGAACCTTCGGTCAATCCCGTCATGTAATACAGTGATTTGTTGCTGTAAACCGGGTCATCAATCCCCTGCTTGCTCGCCATGATCGCAAACGCCAGAAAGCTGCTTCCCGTGCCAATGAAAGAGAAGATCAGGAAAGCGCCCGCCACGGCATTCACGTCTGGGTTAGCCAGAATAAAGCCAAATGGCACCAGTGAGTAGAACAGGAAATCGAGGCTGATATCCAGAAACCCACCGGCGTCGGTAATGCCCTGAATCCGCGCCAACGCGCCGTCCAATCCATCCATCATTCGGTTGATCATGATGAAAATCAGCGCCAGTTCGTACTGCTGCATAGCCAGCGCTGGCAAAGCCAGAAATCCGATGCAAAAGCCTGCCAAAGTCACCTGATTGGCAGAAACGCCCATCTCATCGACCATCTCAGCAAACATCGCCAGCGGGCGCTTAACCACTTTAATGCCAAAACTATCAAGCATGTTGACGCTCCTGTTGTGCAGCATGCCAAGGCCAGTTCAGAAGCTGACTGCCTTGAGGAATATCTTCGAGATCATGCGTCACCATCAACGCGGGAATATGGGCCTCTTTCAGCTGCTCAACCACCCAATCGCGGAACTGGCTGCGCAAGGTTTTATCCAGTTTGCTGAAGGGTTCATCCAGCAGCGCCACTTTGGGTTTTGCTAACAACATTCGGGTCAGGCTGACACGGGCCCGTTGCCCGCCGGAGATCTGGTCTGGAAACGAGTTCGCCAGCTGTGCCAGCGAGATGTTTTTCAATGCCTGCATCGCACGTCCTTTGCGTTCCGCGCCTTTAATGGCGTCCGGCAAGGAAAACGCCAGATTTTCCCAAACAGACAGGTGTGGAAACAGTAAGTCATCCTGAAACAGAATGCCGACTTCGCGCTTGTGCGCTGCCATGCCATCAAGCTTGATGCCATTCAATTTGATGCAGCCGGAATATTCGAATTCATCTGACAGGTGACCTGCAACGGCATCCAACAAAGTGGATTTACCGCAACCGCTTGGTCCCATCAGGCACAGCACTTCGCCCTTTTCTACACACATGTTCAGCGATGAAAACAGCACCTCACCAGAGGATTTACGAATGGCGAGGTTTTCGAGACATAAGCTCATTGTGAAACAACTCTTTGATTGGTTTGCGGCGAAGCGTTAACTGCAAACGGCTTGTCAGGATCGCCAGCGAGAAGAACAGGAACGGCAGCAATGCCTGCCAAATAGCGTAAATCGCCGTGACACGACGATCGAAGCCGCTGGAAAGGGCCACAGCTTCCGTAGTCAATGTGGTAATGCGTCCTGCTCCCAGCACCAGTGTCGGCAGATACTGCGCCAGACTAACGCTGATACCGATTGCCCAAGCGAACAGAATCGCGGGCAACAGGATGGGCATTTTCACTTTAAGCCAGACGCGGAGTGGCGATTTACCCAGACTCAACGCCGCGCGGGTTAAACGCTCGTCGTAGCTGCGCCAAGGGCCGTCCAGCGAAAGATAAACATACGGGAAAGCAAAGAACAGATGCGCCCAGCAGACCCAGAAAAAGTGTGCGTCGCCATTCACGTACAGCGTGGCAACCTGCATGCCAAACAGGATGGAAAGCTGCGGTACCAGCATAGGCACAGCAATGATGTAACCCGGCACCTGAATGCGGTGACGCAGGCGGTATTCGTGCGCCAGTAACGCCATCAACAAAGCCAGCGAAGCAGAAATCAACGCAATGACAATGCTCTGCTCAATCGAGCCAAGAATGGAATCCCACTCATGTTCCCAGAAGCGCAGACTGTATCGACTTGGCAGTAAATCCGGAAAGCGCCAGCGCTGCGCCACGCTCCAGATTAACATCAGCGGGATCATCGAAATCGAAAGTATCAGCATCCCCGCAAACAGGGTTTTTCCCGGTAACGCAAACCCTGTACGCCCTGAATATTGCCATTGCTTGAAGCCTTGGGTGACCGCCCATTCAATCAGACGCGCAACACCAATAAGCACAAGGGAGATCGCCAGCAACACCACAGCGCCTGCCGACGCGCGCGGTAGCAGCGCTAAGTCAGGATCGTTAAACCATTGCCACACCAACACCGCAAAGGTTGGCGGGTTGGTCGGGCCGATGATCAATGCCACATCCACCACTGACAAACCATAAGCCATCACCGCCAGCAGCGGAAAACGCAGCTTGGACAGCCACTGTGGGAACACGCATTTCCACCAGGCTTCCGCACGCGAATACCCCAGTGATGCGGCGACTTTTTCCACCCTGTTCACTTTCACCTGCTGGAGAATGGAAATACTCATCAACAGCAGGAATGGCACCTCTTTCAATGCCAGCATCAGGATTAAGCCCAGCGCGTGCGGGTCTTTGATCAGCAGCGCGAGATCAGACGCATTTGGATCAGCGCTAATGCCAACCACATCCAGCAAACGCATTCCCATCCCCGTTGGGGCAAACAGGAAGGCAAAGCCAATGGCAAAGGCCACATGCGGTACAGCCAGCAAAGGAGAAAGGGAGACCTCGACCTTACGCCAGAACCTAGTTCCCCAGGTTGCCTGCAGAATGGAAAATGTCAGCAAACATGCCAGATACGTGCTCGCTAATCCGGAATAGACCGTCATGCCAATCGAACGCCAAACGCCTTCCCAAGCGAACACTTTGGAAAATCCGTTCAGCGAGACGAGGTGCATGTCGAGCGGCGGAATGTAGCCCACTGAAGAGACAGCAACACCCGCCAACCCAAACAGGGTCGGCAGGACGCAAATAAGAAGAATGAACAGATAGCTCGCGCGTAACATCAAACCTAACTTCCGTAGCGTTGTAGCCACTCTTTTTCGATGGCACTTTGCCAGCTTGGGTGGGTTTCAGGCACTGATTTGAACGGTTTGTGTTCTTTCGCCGAACCAGAAAGGAATTCGGTTTTCAACACCGATGGGTCACCCCAAATATCGATATTGCCTTTGCGGGATTGCGCTTCAGGACACATCAAAAAGTTAATGACCACTAACGCCCCAGCCTTTGCATTGGCGTTCCATGGCACCGCCAGATAATGAATGTTCGACAGCGCGCCAAAGTCCATTGCATAAGCTTTGGTGCTTTCCGCAAGGTTACCCGTGGCATGGGCAGCGTAAACCGCGTTTGGGTTGAAAGTGATCGCCAGATCGATTTGACCATCATCCAGCAATTGCAGCGTTTCGGCTGTGCCTGCCGGGAATTGCTTACCGCCACGCCAAGCCACTTGATGGAACGCATCCAGATAGTCCCAAAGCGGTTTGGTCACAGCCGCATAATCTGTGTCAGAGGCTGATTTTTGCAGACGCGGATCGTTCGATGTCAGCTCAATCAGCAAAGACTTCAAAAAGCTGGTGCCGTGAAATTCCGGTGGTCGTGGGTACGTCAGTCGGTTTGGATTCGCCTGCGCATATTTCAGCATGTCCGCGTAAGAACGTGGCGGAGATGAAAGCTCTTCCTCGTCATAGATAAACACCAGTTGCCCCATGCCCCATGGCGCTTCCAGCCCTTCTGTTGGCTCGGAAAAATCCACGGTCACAGGCAGTGACTGATCCACGTACTGCCAGCTTGGTAAGTCTTCGACAAACGGGCCAAACAGCAGTTGGTTATCTTTGAGGGATTTGAAGTTTTCGCCGTTAATCCAGAGCATATCAACGCTGCCACCCTGATCTTTGCCTGCGGCTTTTTCTGCAATCAGGCGCGTGGTGGTTTCGGTAATGTCCGTCACTTTGACGTGATGAAGCGTGACATCGTAACGGCGCTTAAGCTCTTTTTTCGCCCAACCCAGGTAACGGTTAATTTCCTGATTACCGCCCCAGGCGTGGAAGTAAACATGCTGTCCGGCAGCCTCGGCTTCAATTTGCTGCCAGTTTTCGGTGCCCGTCGCAGACACAGAGAAAGAGGTGACCGCTAAAACAAGCGCGGTGAAAAGGTTTTTCATGGCATTTCTAGTTCGTTTAGTTAGGGTCTGTTGACCTTTGGTGATGATTTTTGCAGCAGTTTGTGGGGACTTTATACAAGGCAGAGGCTTCGACATGTAGCTGGCCTACATGAGAAGCCGATAACGCAGTAGAAAGTCCCCACAAACGCTGCCCAAAGGGTTCTGCTCTAAGCGTTTTATGCTTTGTTGAGGTGTATTTGCTTAGAATGACTAGGCGGCACACACCTCGCCGCGCCTAAAACGCTTATAGCGAGAACAAAATTTAACCACCAAAGATCAACAGACCCTAGGGCTTTGAAAAGCAAAAAATCGTCCCCAGCCAAAAAGACGGAGGACGATACATTCACTTCATGGATATGCGCAAGCTTATTTAGACAGTTCCGCCATATCGATGCCTTTTTTCTTCGCGATGTATTTCGGGATCAGAGACATGCCGAACAGCACCAGACCCGCAACCGCGAATTTCACCAGCAACATTGCCGACACGCCGTTAGTCGCGATATCACCCGCCATGTAAGCGAAGATGAAAGCGCCAGGTGCCATAGTGATCATTGAAACCAGCGCGAAAGTGCTCAGGCTCAGACCAGTCAGGCCGTATGCGTAGTTTTGCAGGCTGAATGGGAACACTGGAACCAGACGGGTCAGGATCAGGAAGCTGGTACCATTTTGCGCAACACCGTCATCAATTTTCTTGAAGATTGGGTTGGTGCCAAACTTTTTCATGATGGTGCCACGTAGCAGGAAGCGAGCGACAACAAACGCTGCAGACGCACCCACAGTTGCAGCTACCAGTGCCAGAATACCGCCTTGAACCGGGCCAAATACAATACCCGCTACAATGGTGAACGCACTGCCTGGCAGCATGAAGATACAGGCGAAAACGTAAGCAATCAGGAATACCACGTAACCCATTGCACCGAAGCTTGCGATCCAAGCTTGCAGGCTTTGGATGTCAGTGATGATTTCCAGAATGCCGCTTTGTTTCGCTGCAAACAGAACAGCGGCGATAACCGCAACGATCAGACCGATTTTTAGAAATTTCATGAGTATTTACCCGAAAAATAAAGAATTCTGCTTTTTCCTGAAGAAGGCGTTCGGCCTTGAATGTGCGCTTTTTGTTTGCCTGATACGAGGGCTCCCGTTAGGCCCAGACGCATCCTAAAAGCACACCGAACGACTTCTTAAGGCAAGAAACTCGCCGGGCGAAACTGCAGGAGACAACTGCGTATCGCTCAACACCCGGCGGCTTCTTAATTCACACTGACATGCACTTAATCAGGCCAGCTTTTGACTTGTAGCGGTTGAACCAAGCTTTAGCAGGGTTAGCCAGTACGTTCACTGGTGGCGCAGTATCTTGCATCACAACCGGACCAAACATCAGATCCAGAATGTGCCAAGACTTGGTGCCCACACCCATCATGGATGCACGACATGCGGCGCAGTAAACCACCACGTGGTCAGTTTCAAATTCATCAACACGACGCTGAACCACACGGGTTGCCACATCAGGGTTAGCCGGTACAACCATGCCACCGAAGCCACAGCAGCGCGTATTTTCGCGGGTGTGTTCTGGCTCAGCGGTTTTGTAGCCCAGCTCGTTCAGGATCCAACGGATACCGTCTTGCAGTTCTTTCTCGTAGCGGGTTGAGCAAGAATCGTGAATGGTGAATACCACGTCGCTGTCTTTTGCTTTGCCCACCAGCTCTTTTGGCAGACCGATTTTCGGCAGCAATTTCCACAGAGAAACAGGCTTTTGCGTACCACCAGATTTCTTGATCATGCCGTAGCAGCTTTGGCACGCCACGATCACTTCGTCTGCTTGTAGCTTGTCAAAGTCAGCTTGCAGCTGGCCGTAACGCTCTTTGAATTTGTCTGCCTGACCAATCGCTGCAGTTGGCTTACCACAACATTTCTGAACTGCACCCATTTCCGGGAACACGTTTTTCAGGTGTTGTGCAATCGCCGCGACACCTTCTGGCGAGTAGGATGGCAGGCTGCATCCTGGCATGAATACTTTATTGGTCATTTTGTGGTTACCGCGCGTTTAGCCATTGTGAAGAATTTCGAGAAGCCCAGCTTCTGGTGCATGTTGATTGCCTTGTGGCCTTTCATTGGCGATTCGCCATTGTTCGCATTAACGAAGTCAACACGGGCGCCAAGGAAGATATCCTTCATTGGGTAATCTTTAGGACAAACGATGGTGCACTGGTCACAGGCGTTACAGGAGTAAGCCAGCAGTGGATCCATCTCTTTGTTGTTGACGAAGTCACTGAACAGGGTCTTCGGACAGTCGCCGAAGTCGTTCATCATGATGCACTCGCTCATACACAGTTTGCAGGTACACTGCAGACAGCGGCTTGATTCCTGCTTGATTTGCTCTTGGGTGAAACCAAGGTCAACCTGAGCGAAATCGCGCTTGCGTACTTCGGCATCACGCAGTTCACCGTGCAGACGAGGTACGTCGGTAGTGCCTTTAGGCAATGGAATGTCCAGACGAGACTTGTAGCTGTACTCTTCCTGGAAATCGCGGCCTTCTTCCAGAGGACGACCCGCGAACTGACGCTCGATACTCATGGCGGCTTTACGGCCCAGTGCCATCGCTTCAATCACGATGTTACCGCCAGCGGCGTCACCAGCGACGTAAACACCTTCCAGCGAAGTTGCCAGCGTGTCTTTGTCGACCACGTAGCGACCGCCACGGGTAGTTTCCAGCGCGCCGTCAGTGATGTCTGCCACCAGCTGACCGGTTGCGAATACCACAGTGTCGACTTCGATCGTGCGGGTTTCATCGCTGTAGCTTGGTGCGAAGTTGCCGTTTTCGTCGAAGATAGACAGCACGCGACGCAGGGTAATTGAGGTCACTTTACCGTCTTTCTCTTCGATAGAGATTGGACCCCAGCCAGCGTTGAAGACCACGCCTTCTTCCAGCGATTCTTCGATTTCAACATGGCTTGCTGGCAGTTTTTCCATCGCTTCCAGAGAGCATTGGTAAACTTCATCAGCACCGATACGCCATGATGAACGTGCACAGTCCATCGCTACGTCACCACCGCCGATCACCATCACTCGTTTGCCTGCGCGGGGGAATGCACGGGTTTCAGAGATTTCTTTCAGGTATTCAACCGCAGAGAATACGCCTTCAGACTGGTGACCAGGCAGCGGGATGATGGAACCCACGTGCGCACCGTGTGCCAGAACCACTGCATCGTGTGTATTGCGCAGTTCTTCAAACGTGATGTCTTTACCGATTTCCACACCGAACTTGGTTTCGATGCCCAGCATATCCAGGTAGCTGTATTCAAAATCGATAACATGGCGTGGCAGACGGTACTCAGGAATACCTACACGCATCATGCCGCCGTACACGTCCATTTTTTCGAAGATAGTGACGTCGTGACCTTTGCGGCGAAGTTCAATTGCCGCCTGTGCACCCGCAGGGCCAGCACCGATGATCGCGATTTTCTTGCCAGTTGGATTCAGAACCGCCAGATCCCAGTTCTCTTTGTTATCCATTTTTTCTGCAACGAAGCGTTTGATGCCCGCCACGCTGATGCCCTGACCGTATTCAGTCTGGCGACGACATGCCTGCTCACACGGGTGCGCACAGATGCGACCCAGCGTTTGTGGCAGGAACAGTTTGCCGCGGATCACGTCCAGTGCTTCTTGATACTTGCCTTCGCCCGCCAGACGCACGTACTGCTTAACGTCAGTGTGCATTGGACATGCAGTTTGGCATGCTGGGTCTGCATCACCCATACAGCCGTCTACTACGCGTTGTGCCGCGTCGTAGAGCTTTTGACTAAAAATGACATTGTTCATTGTTGTTATGATTCCGGTATATGTAATTCTTTTGGCACCTACTCAGACGCAGTGCTCAAGTGCGTCTGGGTAAGTCATTGATTAGCTTTTCTTCGCACCGCTTTGCACTGGAATATCCGCACGATTTTGTTCGTAGTGCGCGTAGCTGTACTCAATCCAAGAACCGTCGTAGTTGTAGACGTCTTGTGCACCCAGAACTTCTTCCAGAACCATCATGGTGTGTGCAGAACGAACGCCTGATTGACAGTAGGCAATCACTTTCTTGCCTTTAATCACGTCGCCGTACAGGGCTTGCAGTTCTTCTGCAGATTTCAGTGTGGTGTCGTCGTTCAGCGCTTTGGTCCAGTTAATGTGAACACTGCCAGGGATAGTGCCCGGGCCAAACGCGCCAGATACTGTGGTGCTGCCATCAAATTCCGCGGTGCCGCGGGTATCCAGAATCACCCAGTCAGCGGTGTTTTGCGCTGCCAGAACCATATCCAGCGTTGCCAGTGCCGACTCTTCGCTTTGTGGCGCAGGGGCTTTGTACTGAGATGCAGTCACCGTTGGGTTTGCATTGCCTGTTGGGAAGCCTTCGCCAATCCACGCATTCAGGCCGCCATCCAGGTAACGCACATCTTCATGGCCCAGGTTTTTGATTTGCCAGAACAGGCGGGCTGCATCGTGGTGAGAGTTCGCAGCATAAACCACAATGGTGGTTTCCGGTGTTGCACCGTAGCTGCTCAGCAGGGATTCCATTTCTTCGACAGAGTTGCGCATGCCGTCAAACTCATACGCTTCTTTCGCTGCAGAGTAATCAGGACGCCACATTGAGAATGAACCTTCGATAGGTGCATCTGGCTTCATCGGGTTCAGCGCGCCGATCACAACCACATCCAGATCGCGATCCATCATCTGCTTCACTTCCTGTGCAGAAACGAACGCTTCTGGGTTCGCGTACTCAGCAAATTTCTGCTCTAACACTTCAGCGCTTACCTGAACCGCTTCTGCACCGAACATGCTGGTGTAGCCGACATATCCTGCTGCCAGAACAGCAGCGACAACGCCGATTGCAACTGTCGATTTTTTCATCGTGAAATTCCCAAGATTATTAAAAATTTTTCTGCCTTCTCAGGGGCAAAAGGAAATCAATAACGGGATGCTGAATACTCGGCTTTATGATTCGTTTTAAGTGCCAATCTTACTGCCAGCATCGCGCTCAAAATGCGTTGGGTTGACCGCTCCAGGTCAGTAGCACGGATTGTGTGTGAAGGAAGGTTTGCGGGATATTGTGGTTTACCACAATAGTGCGAAATATTTGATCTAAAGCAACATAAAACATAGGGTTTTCTAGGGTAGAATGCGTGCCACTCGCCTCCTTGTTGTGTCGTTTTCATTTGAACGAATATCTCCAACGATTTACCCCGCTACTCGGCATAAAAGCTGTCTTTCTCTATACCGTCAGCATGTGCTGCTTTTGCGTATGTCCCGCACAAGCTGAAGTGCTCCAGCATTATGATGTCGGTGTGTTAGCGCTTCGTGGCGATCAGCATGCTGAGCAATCCTGGCGGCCAACACTGGATTGGCTGGAAGACACCATTCCGAATACCGAGTTCACCCTTCATACCTACGACTTTGAAGAGTTGGATGAAGCCTTCGAGCACAACCAGTTGGATTTCCTACTGACCAGTCCGGGACAGGCCACGCGCATTGCACGGCAATATCCGCTGAACTGGCTCGCCACCCAAAAAACTCCATACAGCAGCAACCTCACCCACTCCATTGCTTCTGTTGCTGTGGTGCGCAGCGACTCGCCGTATCTTGCCCTTCGCGATATTGAATATGCCCGCGTCGGTGCCGTTTCCGAAAAAGCGTTTGGTGGCTTTCTGGCGCTCCGCTATGAAATTGAAAGACGTAATGTGTTTGGCAGTAGCTTCTTTAAGCGGGTGAAATTCTATGGCCCACCAACAGATAACATTCTGCTAAGTGTGATTGACAACGATTTAGATGTCGCGGTGCTGCCTGCCTGTACGCTGGAAAGCATGATTAGAGAAGGCCGCATCGAGCGGCATAAAGTACGAGTACTTGAAGGCAAGCGTCCGAATGACTCGATCTGTACGGTGACTACCCCGCTCTATCCAAACTGGACGTTTGCCAAAACGGAGCGCGCTTCTGACAGCATTGGCAAGTTGGTCACCCAGTCACTGCTTTCGATGCATGAAAGTGCTTACGCCGCAGAGGCTGCGGGTAATGTAGGGTGGACGCTGCCAGCAAGCCCAGTCAAAGTCGACCATGTGCTGCACCAACTCGACATGCACCCCTTACAGCGCACCTGGCAGGAAGGATTCATGAAATGGCTGGATCGTAATCAGGTACTCGCCTTCGCCACCTTCATCGTTTTCTTGCTGATGAACATCTATCACTTCTGGCTGGAATACCGATTCAAGCGCAGTAAAGATGACCTCAAGAAAACACTCTATGAACTCAAAGAGAGAAATGAACAACTGGAGCATGCCCAGCGCACCATGATTGTCAGCGAGCTTGGCAGCAGCATTGCCCATGAGATCAACCAGCCGCTTTCTACCATTAAAAACTACTCCGAAGGTTTGCAGCGCCGTATTGCCCAAGGCATGACACCGGATGAAATGTCACCTTTTCTTGGGAAAATAGAACAACAGGTGACGGTCGCCAGTGGCATTATCCAGCGCTTGCGTGGCTTGATAAAGCAGACACCGACAGACTATGTCACCTGCGATCCGATCTTCTTTGTCAAAGAGTCGATTTCACTGATTGAATACGACTTTCAGGCGCAAAAAATCGCACTCAATCTGATTGTTGAAGGCAAACCAATCCATGGCGAATTCGATGTCATTGGCATGCAGCAGGTGATGATCAATCTGCTGAAAAACGCCAAAGATGCCTGCGTGGCAAGTCTGGATTACCAAGTCTCGCCGACCGTCACTATTGAGCTCTTGTATGGCACCCATGAAGTGGTTATCCGGGTTCAGGACAACGGCATCGGCCTTGCGGCAAGCGAGACCGAAGTGAAGAAGCCTTTCTATACCACCAAAGAAGATGGCCTGGGCCTTGGTTTACCTATCTGCCGTGAAGTCGTCGAAGCCCATCGCGGACATTTTATTATTCAGGCTGCACGCCCGGTTGGCTGTGAAGTCACTGTGGTGCTGCCAATCAAACGAGAACAAGAATAAATGAACAAAGGCCCGGTATTTATTGTTGATGATGAAGATGCAGTCCGCGAGTCACTGGTCTTTATGTTGGAAAGCTATGGCTTGGTGCTAAAGGATTTCGCCTCTGGCCCTGCGTTTTTGGAAAGCGTCGATATTTCGGCGCCGGGCTGCCTCGTACTCGACAGCCGGATGCCAGAAATGCGCGGTCAGGAGCTACAGCAGATCCTCAACGACGCACAAAGCCCACTCTCTATCATCTTCCTGACAGGTCATGGCGACGTACCCATGGCAGTTGATGCCCTCAAAGACGGTGCAGTGGATTTCTTCCAAAAACCGGTCGACGGTGATCGCTTGGTGGCGGCGATTGAAAAAGCTCTCGCCCACTCTTTCCAGCGTGTTGGGCACGTTTGTGTCGAAAAGAAATACAACAGCCTGACTGAACGTGAAAAAGAAGTACTGAGAGAAGTGCTGAAAGGCCAGACCAACCAGCAAATGTCGAAGACTCTGTGTGTCTCTCTGCGCACCATTGAAGTTCACCGCGCAAACATGATGAAGAAGTTTGAAGCAAGCAATGTGGCAGATTTAGTGCTGCGGTTAAGTACGCTGATTCAGCAAGGGAAAATTTAGCCCACCACAAAAGGCGAAGTGCAGAATCGCGGGGGAATGCGAAACTGCACTTCAGGGGGAACCTATTGGCATTTAAATGCCGTTTGATTCGTTTTAATTAGAGAGCGCGACTTTCATCTGCTCGGCAACTTTGTCGACTTTACCCAACCCGACGACCACTTGCAGGCCACCTTTGCCGATTGGAATCACACCTGCCGCGCCAAGTTGTTTCAGTTTCTCACTGTCTGCCAGTCCAGAGTCTTTCACTGTCAGGCGAAGACGGGTCACACAGTTGTCTACTTCCAGAATATTCTCTGCACCGCCAATGGCTGCAATGTAGTCGTTAGTCAGTTGGCCAATTTCTTCTTTCGTTTCTTCTTTTGAAGCACCTTCTCCACGACCCGGCGTTTTCAGGTTGAACTTCAGAATCGCAAAGCGGAAGGTGAAGTAGTACACCGCGAAGAACACCAGACCTTGAGCAATCAACATGTACCACTGGGTTGCAAGTGGGTTCTGGCTAGACAGTACGAAGTCTACGAAACCTGCTGAGAAACCAAATCCTGCCATCCATTCCATGCTTGCTGCGATGTAGAGCGAGATACCCGTCAGCACAGCGTGAATAAAGTAAAGTGCCGGTGCCAGGAACATGAAGCTGAACTCAAGCGGCTCTGTGATACCTGTGAAGAATGACGCCATGGCTGCTGCAATCATGATAGAGAATGTCGCGCCTTTGTTTTCCGCATCTGCACAGTGGTACATCGCCAGAGCTGCTGCCGGTAGACCGAACATCATGATTGGGAAGAAGCCCGCTTGATACATACCGGTTTTGCCAGGGATCGCCGTACCGTCAGCAATAGACTGCGCGCCACCCAGGAAGTTAGGGATGTCGTTAATGCCGACCACATCAAACCAGAACACTGGGTACAGCGCGTGGTGCATGCCGATGGTCAATGTCAGGCGGTTAAAGAAGCCGAATAAGCCCGCACCCAGTGCATCCAGCGCGACAAGATGGTTACCGAAAACAACCAGTGCGTTGTAAACCATAGGCCAGACATAGAGCAGTACAAACGCAATCGCCATACCTGCAATCGAGGTCAGGATAGGCACCAGACGTTTACCGCTGAAAAACGCGAGTGCTTTTGGCAGTTCAACGGTGTGGTAGCGGTTATAGATCTCCGCGGAGATGATACCGACCAAAATACCAATGAACTGGTTGTTGATCTTACCGAAGGCATCCGGCACTTCACTGGCTGTTATGCCCATCAATTGGCTTACAGCGCCAGGAGAAAGGAGCGTCGTAACGACCATAAAGCAGATAAAACCCGCCATGGCTGCAGCGCCGTTTTTATCTTTACTCAAACCGAATGCGACACCGATGGCGAACAGCACAGCCATGTTGTCGATGATGGCGCCGCCGGATTTGATTAATAGCGCCGCCATGACACTTTCTGAACCCCAACCCACCGGATCAATCCAGTACCCGACGCCCATTAAAATTGCTGCGGCAGGAAGAGTGGCAACGGGTACCATCAATGCCTTACCGACTTTCTGCATATATCCCAAGATATTCATCTAAGCCCCCAAGCTTTATTCAATAAAATTCTTAATCCCCCGCATGATTGTGATGCTGTCGTTATTGGCTTGTTTTCGCTGCTTCACAATCAGTGCTTTAGGCCTATTTGACGATTAAACCCGCTTGCAAACAAACCAATCCGACGCCATCATGAATTAATATTTTTAATGCATAAGAGCGTTAACAGAAAAACGATGGCGAACCTTCAATCCCTGCTTGGCAATCTCCATACCTTCAATGTGGCTGCAAGAACATTGAGCTTTACCGAAGCGGCAAAACTTCTGCACTTAACGCAAGGCGCTGTCAGCCATCGCATCAAGGTGTTGGAGCAGGAACTGGGGTTCAATTTGTTTGTTCGCGGCACGCGAAAGCTGACGCTGACAGAGGAAGGGAGACGGTTTCAGGGCACACTGGCGAGCTCACTGAACAACATTTTCAGTGAAATTGATGATATTCGGCATACGGAACTGAGCGGTGACCTGACCATTGCAACCTCACCTGGTATTGCCTACGAATGGCTTATTCCAAGGCTGGCAGATTTCAAAGCCAAGTACCCTAAATTCAATTTGAAGGTGATGACGCAAGAGCTCGAACTGGACTTCGAGACCAACAATATTGACGTCGCGCTTTACTACGGGGCATCAGAAAGACCCGATGTCTACCGCATTAAAATGTTTGATGAGCGTTATGTGCCTGTCTGCACACCGACATACGCTAAAGAGAACCATCTCTTTGAGGATGGAATGAATTCTCTTTCCCGAGTGAATTTCCTCTACGCTTCCACATCGACAGTCTGGTCACGATGGGCAAAGCACCACAAAGTGGATATCGACATCGCCAAACAATGTTGCGTTTTCACACACCAAGACATGGCTGTGTTCAGCGCAAGAAAAGGATTGGGGGTCGCAATGGGTAGATACCGATTCGTCAAAGACGCACTGGAAAGTGGCGAACTGGTTTCTCCTTATCCCGGAATGGAGACTCACAAAACCCATGATCTACTCTGCCCGCTTGGCTCAGAGAAAAGACCCAAGGTGCGGACGTTCCTTAATTGGGCGACCGGTCAAATTGATCAAACGAACTAACAAGAAGCTCATATATTAGGAATAAAATCACGTTCGAGGACGTCCTCGATCGTGTTCTAGGACGCACCAACACTGATCTCAGCACATACTGGCTCCAATTTCATGGTTTAAGGAGCCACAAGGTGAAATCCATTAATTTACTCGTTATCTTGTTCACGTTCGTCCTAAATTCTGCCTTTGCAGCGAATGTTGGGTTTGAGCAATTATCGCTTGAAGATAACGCATCAAGACCACTGAATGTTTCCATCTGGTACCCAACAGTTCAAACGTCACCAAAAACCGTGATTGCCGAAAATCCCGCTTTTGTTGGTACTGAAGTGATCAAAGCGGCAACGCTAGATGCGAGAAAAGCGCCTGTTGTTTTGCTCTCTCATGGCTATCGTGGAAGCTGGCGAAATCTCAATTGGCTGGCGACTGAGCTTGCTAAACGTGGTTACGTGGTGGCCGCTACTGATCACCCCGGTACAACAACTTTTGATCAATCTGCATCTCAAGCCGCGCAATGGTGGCAAAGACCAAGAGATATTTCCCGCTTGCTGAGTTTTCTGCTGACTGACTCAAAGTGGAGTAATGCTTTGGACGCGGACAACATTTCCGCTATCGGCCACTCTTTGGGGGGATGGACGGTGATGCAGTTGGCAGGCATTGAAATTGATAGAAACGAATTGAAAAAACAATGCCAGCTCATCTTTAATCCAAGAACGTGCGGACTGGCAAAAGAGCTGGGGCTTGATAAGACTCAGCCAAAGGAGCCGGAAACCAACTCGCTTAAAGATACACGTATCAAACGTGTCGTCAGTTTGGACTTGGGTTTAGCGCGCGGATTTTCTGTTCAGAGTATGACTGAAACGCTAACACCGACGCTCATTCTCGCTGCAGGAATCGACATAGGCGATTTGCCACAAGCTATGGAGTCAGGCTATTTGGCTGAACATTTACCTTTGTCGACGAGACACTACAAGGTGTATGAGGAAGCCACCCATTTCAGTTTCATGCAGCGATGTAAGACAGGTGCTATCGACCTGCTGGAACAGGAACACAAAGGCGATGGCATTATCTGTAAGGATGGATTCGGCACCCGGCGCGAAGCACTGCATGCCGACATGTTGGAGGATATCCTTTGGTTTCTTGAGTAACTCATACAGGAATCAAACGGTGCCGCTTCGAAATTCGCTGGGCGTTTTTTCGGTGATTCGCAAAAACTCTCGGTTGAAATTAGATTTAGTCTGAAAGCCCGCAGCAAGATAGATCTCAGTGATCGCCAAGTCGCTGTTTTTCAGCAGAGACTTGGCGTGCTCAATCCGATAGCGGTTGATTGCGCGGGAGATATTCTCCCCACAAACCTGATTCACCGATGAAGAGATTTTTCTCCCCGGAATACCCAGTTTCCTTGCCAGCTTATTTAACGTCAGATCAGGGTCTTTAAACAGCTCCCTTTGCTCCATCATCTCATCCAATTTCGCGACAACCGATTGCGCCTCATCATTCTCGTCAGTGATGGATTCAGGTTCGCGCTCCACTTCAGAATTCAAGTCATTGAGGGCCAACTCAGCGGCATTCGCCTCAAACACTTCTGCTTCATGAACTTGTTCTTGGGAGGGCACACTTCCGTCAACAATCACCACCAGCATACCCATGACAGGTATCAGTATTAGATAGCTGAACGTCAGAATGAAGCCCGTGTGCTCAGCACCAAACACGACAAAGTCATAGGAGATTGCCCCATCAATGAATGCAGAAAACAGTAAAAGTGCACCCGCAACTCTTTCGGAATAACTTGTCTGATTTGTGTCGCTGAGCCTTACCTTGTCTGCGGTGCTGAAAGAAAGAGACAGTAACCACACACCATAGACTAGATACAAAATCACCAGCAATACATCTGTCAGCCCCAACCATAGATATGGATAACTGGCAGAGGACAATGCCACCAACCCAGGACCAATCCAGTGAACGTTACTAAGAGGCTTGTTCGAGTGTGCATGAGAGAAACACCGCCATGCCACGACAGGAAGGCACGCTCCTAACATAGGTTGCATCGTGCGGAAGAAACTAATATCCGTCGTCCACCTCAAACCCACGACCGCGGTCGCAGCAGCACACAGAACCAAAAACCAGAAAGCACGGTTTGACTGGTGGTGTGAACGATTGAAAATGATCGCCGCACCGAAGAGCAACATCAACGACGCCACAAATGGCAAAGGAATAGAGAGCATTTTTGTCCTTTAAATTCAGCTCGCACAATGAGAGGGATTCGTTCGTCACTTAGAAATAATGCGCGATGTCCAGATACCGACTGCGGATATGTTCGATCAACGCCTTCACCTTGGTCGGAGGCTGTCGGGTAAACGGATACACGGCATAGATGCCGAGCTTCTTACCCACTTGCTCAGGAAGAATATCAATCAGCGTCCCTTCCAACAGGTCGTGGTAAACCAAACAGCGCGGCACATAAGCTATGCCATAGCCGCCCAGTGCAGCTTTGCGAAGTGCAGTAGCATTGTCAGTGGAGAAACTGCCGGACACTTTGACGATGTAGTTACCTTTACTCGCCTTGAATTCCCAGTCCGACGCCCCCGTGGTTTGATACGCGTATTGAAGACAATTGTGGTCCACCAATGCTTCAGGTGTGACGGGTTTTCCGTGCTGGGCAATGTATTGCGGCGAAGCACAAACTATCCATTGGGAATCAAGAAAATGGCGGGCAATCAGGCTTGAATCTTCGAGATATCCCGTGCGGATAACCAAGTCATAACCACCTTCAATCAGGTCGACGAATTTGTTGTCGAGCGACATATCAACCGTCAGGCCAGGGTTTTGGTGACAGAACTCTGCTACTGCATCTGCCAGTAGCAAATCACCGGAAATGGTTGGCACCGACATCTTGATATGCCCTGTGATGTTTTCGCCAAACCCCACGACAGAATCGACCGCTTCTTGGGTAGCCTGTTTGACGTTTTTAGCCCCCTGCAAGAGGGCTTTTCCCGCTTCTGTCAGTGTGAGCTTGCGAGTAGTACGGTAGAGAAGCTGAACGCCTAATTCTTCTTCTAAACGCGCAACACGTTTACTGACAACGGAGTTTGTCAGGCTGTTTTGTTCGGCAGCTTTACTAAAGCTGCCCAGCTCAACCACTTGGGAAAAGAGAATCAGATCATCCGCGCGCACAGCATTCACTCACTCTGAGAAACAATTAAGACCATTATTTCTTTTTCTTAGAGAAAGTAAACGACCACGTTCTAGGGGCTGTTGACCTTTGGTGGTTAAATTTTGTTCTAGCCATAAGCGTTTTAGGCGCGGCGAGGTGTGTGCCGCCTAGTCATTCTAAGCAAATACACCTCAACAAAGCATAAAACGCTTAGGGCAGAACCCTTCGGGCAGCGTTTGTGGGGAATTTCTGCTGCGTTATCGGCTTCTCATGTAGGCCAGCTACACATCGAAACCTCTGCCTTGCATAAAATCCCCACAAACTGCTGCAAAAATCATCACCAAAGGTCAACAGCCCCTATGATCAGAACAACCGACGCTTGAGACCAGTTTTCTCCAGTACTCGGGTGGAGATTTCTTCAACCGACAATGAGGTGGTGTTGATATAAGGAATCGCTTCACGACGAAACAAAGATTCAATCGTTGCGATCTCCTGTTCACACTGCTCGCTGCTGGCGTATTCACTGCCTGAAAGCCGGTTCTGACGGATCTGGGTCAGACGCTCTGGCTCTATCGTCAGCCCAAACAACTTGTGACGCTGGAACTCGAATTCCGGCAATAAACGCAGCATTTTCATGTCTTCCGCGATAAACGGATAGTTCACCACACGAAGGCCGAATTGCATCGCCATGTAAAGGCTGGTCGGGGTTTTACCGCTGCGCGAAACACCCAGCAGAATGATGTCGGCTTTATCCAGGTCTTTTAGAGAAATGCCGTCATCGTGCGCCAAGGTGTATTCAATCGCCGAAATACGGTCAAAGTAGGTGTCTGAATCTTTGCTGACACTGCGGGAACGTTGAAGTTTTGGCTTGGGCTCGATTTGTGTGTCTTCTGCCACACGCTGGACGATACTTTCCAGAACATCGTAGAAAAATGCTGGCGCCTGCAGCAGTTGATCACGCATGGCGGGGACGACCATGGAGAAGAAAACCAGCGGTTTTACCCCATGTTTATCGTGGGATTGTTGGATCTGTTTAACCAAATCCGCCACTTTGTCTTCAGACTCGACAAAAGGGAAGGTTTTCTCGTTTGGGACAAAGGAAAACTGGCCCAAAACAACATGCCCTAATGTCTCGCATGTGATGGCTGTCCCGTCCGAGACATAAAAGACGTCTCGGGTTTGAATTTCTGTGTGCTTCAAAGGTTAATCTGCTCGCAAAATTTTATTAGGATACAAACATAACAATAACAACAAATGGTCAGCCATTAACGTTTGCTCAGCTTTTGAAACCCATAGCGTTTTTTTAGCCCAAACTTAAGGTTTACCGCCCAAAACCCAATACAAAAACTGCATAGTTTCTGGAGAAAGACATGCAAAAGAACACCCTCTGGTTCGATACCCTGTCCATGGATGATGTTGACAAGGTCGGCGGCAAAAACGCTTCACTGGGCGAAATGGTTTCCAACCTCGCCAATGTTGGCGTTTCTGTCCCGAATGGGTTTGCGACCACTTCGTTTGCGTTTAACCAGTTTCTTGATTACGAAGGTCTGGATGATCGTATTCACCAAGTGCTCGATGAACTGGATATTGAAGATGTTGAAGCCCTACGCAAAGCCGGTTCCCAAATTCGACAATGGGTACTGGATGCCCCCTTCCCTGCTGATTTAGAACAGGATATCCGAAACAATTACGAAATGCTGGTAGACGGAAATTCGGAGCTTTCCGTTGCTGTGCGTTCATCTGCGACTGCCGAGGATTTGCCGGATGCATCCTTTGCAGGTCAGCAGGAAACCTTCCTGAACGTCAAAGGCATTGATGCCGTGCTTGAGGCAACCAAGCACGTATTCGCCTCATTGTTTAATGACCGCGCCATTTCTTACCGTGTGCATCAAGGCTTTGATCACCGTGGTATCTCTCTGTCTGCGGGCATTCAGCGCATGGTGCGTTCAGACAAAGCTTCATCTGGCGTGATGTTCACGCTGGACACCGAATCAGGCTTCGATCAGGTGGTGTTTATCACTTCCTCATGGGGTCTTGGTGAAATGGTGGTGCAAGGTGCGGTGAACCCTGATGAGTTCTACGTGCACAAGCCACTGCTGGAAGCGGGTCACCCTGCGGTAGTAAAACGCACTTTCGGCTCCAAGCTGATCAAGATGATTTACGCCGACAGTCAGGTAATTGGTAAGCAGGTTGAAATCATCGACACCTCAGCAGAGGAACAAAGCCAGTTCTCGCTGAACGACGATGAAATCGCAGAGCTTGCCAAGCAAGCGATGATCATCGAGAAACACTACAAGCGTCCAATGGACATTGAGTGGGCAAAAGACGGCATCGACGGAAAGCTGTATATCGTCCAGGCGCGTCCTGAAACGGTTTGCTCGCAGAAGCAAGGCAACGTGATTGAACGTTACGAGCTGAGCGCAAAAGCAGGTGTCTTGGTGGAAGGTCGCGCTATCGGTCAGCGTATCGGCAACGGTAGTGTCCGTATCGTGAAATCACTGGATGAAATGTCACTGGTACAGGACGGCGATGTACTGGTTACTGACATGACTGACCCTGATTGGGAACCGGTGATGAAGAAAGCTTCTGCGATTGTCACCAACCGCGGCGGCCGTACCTGTCACGCAGCAATTATCGCCCGTGAGCTTGGTATTCCAGCTATCGTTGGTTGTGGCGACGCCACCAGCAAACTGAGTGATGGTGCGGAAGTGACTATCTCTTGTGCTGAAGGTGAAACCGGTTACGTTTACGAAGGTAAGCTCGACTTTGCGGTCAGCCAAACTGCAGTAGACGAACTGCCAATGCTACCGACCAAAGTAATGATGAATGTGGGTAACCCGGATCGTGCATTCGATTTCGCCCAAATTCCGAACGAAGGTGTCGGTCTTGCCCGTCTTGAATTCATCATCAACAAGATGATTGGTATTCACCCGAAAGCCCTGCTGAACTTTGACGCACAAAGCGACGAGCTGAAAGCAACCATCAATGAACGCATTCGCGGCTACAAAGATCCGGTCGATTTCTATGTCAGCAAACTGACCGAAGGGATCGCGACCATTGGTGCCGCTTTCTGGCCGAAGCGCGTCATCGTGCGTATGTCAGACTTCAAATCGAACGAATACAGCAACCTGATTGGTGGCAGCGAGTTCGAACCCCATGAAGAAAATCCAATGTTGGGCTTCCGTGGTGCTTCACGTTACATCTCGCCAGTGTTTGAAGATTGCTTCGAGTTGGAAACTCAGGCCATCAAACGCGTGCGTGACGAGATGGGTCTGAAGAACGTTGAAATCATGATCCCATTTGTTCGTACCACAGGTGAAGCGGCAGAAGTGAACGATCTTCTGGCGAAGCACAACCTGCGCCGTGGCGAGCAGGGTCTGAAAGTCATCATGATGTGTGAACTGCCATCCAATGCGGTATTGGCGGAAGACTTCCTGAAGTACTTTGATGGCTTCTCAATTGGTTCAAACGATATGACCCAATTAACGCTCGGCCTTGACCGTGATTCCGGTGATGTCGCGCATCTGTTTGATGAGCGCAACCCAGCGGTGAAAGCCATGCTGAAGATGGCGATTGATGCCGCCACCAAAGCAGGTAAATACGTGGGTATTTGTGGTCAGGGACCTTCTGATCACGATGACTTGGCGCAATGGCTGATGGATCAGGGTATCAGCTCTGTTTCCCTCAACCCGGATACCGTGGTTGATACCTGGATGAAACTTGGCAAGGTTGCTAACAAGTCCTGATTCATCGACTGAATGAATGTAAAGTCCCGCAGCGCGAAAATGCTGCGGGATTTTTTTATCCAAAACTTCAAATACAAAGATCTAGAATATTGTGCAAATCAATCTATTTTCTTGCACATTTTTCTCCCGCCATCATTCAGATTAATTAGAACACGATGCAATTCACTTTGTTTTTACGTGAACTCAGACGCGTTTACATCCCGAAAATCGATTAATGACACAACTAACATGACGCACGTCAATATCGCCACTCTCTTCACTCCAAATAATTAACAGCAATTAAGCTTTAACTCATCGGAGTGAATATGAGTCAAGAACAAGGACGTGATTACACTTCTCAACGGAAGCAATCTTATGAATTTTCTTCCCGCACTGAATACCTCGAACATGAATTAAATATTGCCAATTACAAGCGCTGGAAACTCCATCTTCCTTACCGTGATTTTGGTATTGAAATAGAAGACTGGGTGCCAGCTATTGCGGCTACCATCGGCAAAGTCGTGATGGTGACAGCCATGGTTGCCGCCTTCGCCGCACAATTCGGTTTATCACCTGAATTTGTTGCTGAGAACGTGCGTTTCGAGCTCCTTATTGCAGGTCTGCTGTTCGCGATTTTCTTCTCTGCCATGTTTAACCCGCTCACCAATCTTGCAGGTACCCATGGCCCGATGATTCCTCTCATTCCTCTGATTGCTGCGGCAGGCGGTCACCCGCTAGCTCTGGGGATAATGGTAGGCGTATTTGGTTTAATACTCAGCGCAACCAAAGGCGGCTCAAAGCTTGTGAAGCTCACCGGTGAAGGTGTACGGGGCGGCTTGTTGATTTACCTCGGTGCCGTCGGCCTGATTGGTCAGCTGACCGCATTTGAATCCTGGTCAGCTTCTACTGGGCTTAGCCATGTTTCCTTTGTTGTGATTCTCGCGACCATCGTGATTTACGCCTACCTTGCCAAGATTGAAAAACGTTGGCTGGCTATTCCTCTGTGTTCTGCGGTCGCAGGTATCATCGCCTTCGCCATGGGTGTGCCTTTTGAGTTCACCACTGAACCTGGCCTGCCAAACATGAGTCCTTTCTACTGGTGGGGCGAAGACACTGGTTGGCAACTAGGCTGGCCAAGCCTTGAGCACTACATTGCGGTGATCCCGTTTGCGGTGTTGGCGGTTGCCATGTGGTCACCGGATTTTCTTGGACACCGTGTGTTCCAGGAACTGAATTACCCGAAAACCGCCAAAGATGCGTTGATGAATGTGGACGACACCATGACGGTTTGTTCTGTGCGTCAGATTGTTGGTGCCGGTCTTGGCGGTGGTAACCTCGCTTCTTCTTGGGGTACCTACATGATTCCGGCTGCGATTGCCAAACGCCCTATTCCCGGTGGCGCGCTGTTAACCGGTGTGCTGTGTATTTCGGCTGCAGTGATTGGCTACCCGATGGACTTGGCCATGTGGGAACCTGTGCTTCGTGTAGCTTTGCTGGTTGGTGTGTTCCTGCCACTGCTGGAAGCAGGCATGCAAATGGTGAAAAACGCCCGTAACTCCCAAAGTGCCGGTATCTGTATGTTTGCGTGTGCGCTGGTGAACCCGGTATTTGGCTGGGCACTGACCATGCTTTTGGATAACACAGGTTTGATTGGCAACAAAGAGCGCGCTGCGTCTCTCGGCCGCACAGACCGTCTGGGCATTCCACTCACGGCATTGATTGTCTGTGTGGGCGCGCTCGGTGTTGTAGGACAGCTCCCTGGGGTTCCTGCCCTGCTGTAAGTGAAAGATGTAATGTAACTTTGCCCAATCTCACTCGGGCGTTTATATACTTTTGCCACCCAATCGGGTGGCTTTTTTATTTCTGCCACTCAGAAATAAAAGCCGTTGGAAAATATGACATTTTGTATCTAAATATTTCCAGTTAGAAAAATTAGAGCAATCACTTCGGAATATTCAGCTTAAATCACCGAACAGTAGAATTATCTTTATATTCCAACCCACCCAGACAGATCACTAATAATAACCATATAACTCGTGATATTAATTTACATATAACGATAGAATAATTTCACTCTGACATCATTGACTGGTTATTCACTTGTTATCTCTCCATTCCGGTGTTTACTTAGACCTCAAAATTGTTTCAGCCCAACTCAAAACCAAACATTGATCGAAGTTATTCATCTATGGAAATTTGGATTCAGAAGAATCTCCCGATCTAGCCCATACATCCGTCAGAAAGTGCACATCAAGCCAAAACCAATATAACTCATTGTATTAATGGCGTTTAAACTGAATTCCCTACTGTATCAGAAAGTCTTTCCGCCTAAAAACCAATGCATTGATGGCATAAATGAATCAGCTATCTGTGCATCTTCGCCGACCTGAGAGTTTGTAAGAAAATATGTCGTTCGGTGCGGTTGATGTAAATCAACTGTTGCCAATCATTCAGTCAGTAACGTGTCAGGCATCTTGATTCAATAAGGATATCGATATGAAAAACCGCTGGCTTATTGCCGCTTCTGCCGTGGGTATCCATGGCTCTATCGGCTCAGTCTACGCATGGAGCGTATTTAACCTTCCTCTCGAACAAACCTTTGGCTGGGACAGATCTGCCGTTGCGAGCACCTTCAGTTTAGCTATTTTCTTTTTGGGGCTTTCCGCAGCGATTATGGGTCACTTCGTTGAGAAGCATGGCCCGCGAAAAGCAGGCTTACTGGCAGCCACCTTCTGGGGTGCAGGTTTGCTGATTGCCGGCTTCGGTACATCGGTCGGCAACATCTATCTGCTCTGGCTCGGCTACGGCATATTTGGCGGCATCGGTCTTGGCATTGGCTATATCACGCCTGTCTCCACACTGGTGAAATGGTTCCCGGACAGACGCGGCTTTGCTACTGGTCTGGCGATTATGGGCTTTGGATTTGGTGCCATGATTGGCGGCCCGGTGTTTGGTTACCTGATGGAAAACTTCTCCATCCCATTCACGTTTTACGCATCTGGCATCGCCTATATGGCCGTGATGTATCTTTCTGCGTTGTATCTTGAGCGCCCACCTCAAGGTTGGATGCCTGATGGCATGAAAGAAGCCGTCGCTTCCGGCGCGCAGAAAATCACAAAGGATCTGACGCAGCAAACCGCTAATGAGGCCGTGAAGACCGCACCGTTCTACTGGCTCTGGCTCATGATGTTTATCAACATCTCCTGCGGTATTGGTGTCATTTACTCTGCTTCTCCACTGGCACAAGAAACCATTGGGCTTTCCCCCACCGAAGCGGCTGCCGTCGTCGGTTTGATGGCTGTTTTTAACGGCATCGGACGTTTAGGTTGGGCGACACTCTCTGACTCCTTGGGACGCGCGAACACTTACATTGCGTTCTTTGTGCTGCAGATTGCGCTGTTTGCAGTATTGCCGAATATCGGCAGTGTGTTGATGTTCCAAGTGGTGCTCTTCACCATCATGACCTGTTACGGCGGTGGCTTCGCAACCTTGCCAGCATTTATTGGTGATTTGTTCGGTACCAAACAACTTGGCGCGATCCACGGTTACATTCTCACGGCTTGGGCAGCCGCTGGCTTGGTTGGCCCGCAAATCGCCGCTTACCTGCGCTCCGTTACCGGAAGCTATGAATTGACGCTCTATATCTTCGGTGGTGCATTTGTGGTGGCACTGGGTGTGGCATTTATGATGAAGGCGTACATCACCAAAGCGCGTGGAAAACTGGAAGCGGTAACAGCGTAATTGAAAAAAAAGAAAAAGCCCGCTGAAGTATCAGCGGGCTTTGGTATTTCTAAAAGGCGTTATTTAATAACCCTGAGGGTTCTTTGACTGCCAACGCCAGGTGTCTTCTACCATGTCATTTAAGGTATGGGTTGCTTTCCAACCAAGATCTTGCTGCGCTTTGGCAGGGTCTGCCCAACACTCTGCAATGTCACCTGGGCGACGCGGTGCAATTTGATAAGCGATTTCTTTGCCGCATGCCTCGCTAAACGCTGCAACCATTTCCAGCACGCTCTTACCGTCGCCAGTTCCCAGGTTATAAATGTGCAAACCCGCTTTCTTGCCGACTTTATCAAGCGCAGCAAGGTGACCTTCCGCCAAGTCGACAACGTGGATGTAGTCACGTACACCACTCCCGTCACGGGTTGGGTAATCATCACCAAATACCGACAGGAATTCACGACGACCAACAGCCACTTGTGAAATAAACGGCATCAGGTTGTTTGGAATGCCTTGTGGATCTTCACCCATCTCGCCGGATTTGTGCGAACCTACTGGGTTGAAATAGCGAAGCAGAGTAATGCTCCAGTCTGGGTTCGCTTTTTGGAAGTCAGTCAGACACTCTTCCACCATCAGCTTACTGCGGCCATAAGGGTTGGTCGCTGACGTTGGGAAATCTTCACGAATTGGCACAGAAGCCGGGTCACCATAAACAGTTGCCGACGAGCTGAAAATCAGTGAGTGAACGCCTGCATCACGCATCGCATCCACCAGCACCAGAGTACCGTTAACATTGTTGTCGTAGTATTCCAGCGGCTTTTCAACCGACTCACCCACTGCTTTCAAACCCGCAAAATGGATGACTGCATCAACGTTTTCTTTTTCAAACACCGAGGCCAAAAACGCTTTGTCACGGATATCGCCCTGATAAAACGTCGGCTTTTTGCCCGTCAGTTTTTCAATGCGTTCGAGTACCGCAAGTTTACTGTTATGCAGGTTATCGAGAAGGATAGGATTTAGGCCTGCTTCAATCATCTGAACACAGGTGTGACTGCCAATGTAGCCAACGCCGCCAGTTACGAGTACGTTCATGTCAAATCTCAATTGGGTTGTGATTTTAGATTCCGTGTCTAGGTTCAATTCAAGCACGGATTTGTTATGGCGACCACTATACCTGAGCAAGTCAGAAGTGCCAGTTACATACATCGAATCGCATAAAAACCACAGTGTTAGGCGCAAATTCGAATAACTGGCTCGAATTTGAAAAGGTAAACGTTGCAGTTTTACAGTGGATTTAATTCGAATGTAAATAGAAAAAGCCGCAGGCTTATGCAGCGGCTTCGTTGGATTTTAACCCTGTTATCTAATGGCTTCGTACATCGCATGTTGGAACAGCAACGCACTGTCACATACATCACCATTCGCATGACTATGGCCAAGACTGGCTGATGGGATCCGGTTCATCAGTTTCAATACCGTCTGGTTGTTGTCAGAGGTTTCAAGGCCAGCATTCGCCACATCTATCTCTGTCGCAACGCCCCGGTAAACAGTCGCAGCAATATCAATATCTCTAATACTTTCAGGCTCCACGTTATAAGGGCTTTGTTCAAGCACTGTAAAGTTAGCGTACTTGCCGATATCAATACTGCCGACCTGATCTTCTAACCGCGCTGTGTATGCGGCATCAATCGTAATGGCCCGCATGGCTTCATCCACCGTGATCCGCTCTTCAGGCCCCATCACCGTTTCGCCAGACAAGCCGATTCGGTTCACCGCTGCCCAAACCAAAGCCAGCGGCTGCGCAGGTGCCATTGGCGCATCGGAATGCAAAGAAAGGACCCCACCCGCATCGATAAATGAACGCCCTCTTGCCATCACTTCCGCGCGTTCTTTACCTACACCTTCTTTGCTGTAGAGCTCTGCCAGCACGTGGGTGTAATAAGGGTTCACACTGAAGTTAGCGCCAGATTCCACTGCGCGTGGAATATCATCTTTATCAGTGATGCCTAAATGGTGGAAGCTGGTGCGATGATCGTCCCGCGGTGTTTCTTCATTCAAAGCATCCATGACATCCAAGGCGCTTTCAAAACCCAAGTCGCCATTGGCATGAATCACGATCGTGTAGTCGTCATTCCAATACGGGCGCATGCTGTCTTCGAGCTCTTCAGGAGTTTGCAACCATTCGCCATGGTGACCGTCGATATAGCCATCTTTCAACTGCATTAGCTGGCTGTACATCGCGCCGTCAGAGAAGAGTTTGACGAATTTAGGCAACCATTGAATTTGGTCTTGTCCCTTGTAATCTCTGGTCTGGACTTCAGCAATCAACTTGCCCTCGTCAGCATCATAACCACCGGCCGCGTAAGTGAAGTTACCTGCCGGAATTAACCAGTAATCCATAGGGAAAGCATCATCCAGCAATATAGAAACCATTTGGTCATACATTTCCGGCGTCGCAATCACACCAGGGTCAATCGCCGTGGTAATACCACCAGATTGCACATAATCACGCGTTCTCTCCATGCCAGTGGCAAAGCGACCACTGTCTACCAAAAACTTCAGCGTTTCAGGAAGAATGATTTTTCCGCCGTTTTCAAATGCGTGCCCACGCTCCCAGTCTAACTGCTCATAGGCCAAGCCCTCGCCCGACCAATCACTCTCTTCCCAACCCATCATTTCAATCGCGGCATTGTTGAAAAACAGCTCGTGGAAGCTTCGGTGCCAGACAATGATCGGGCGAGTCTCTGAGATCTGGTTCAGCACATCACGTCCCATGTTTTTGCCATGGAAATAGTTGTGATAGCCCCAAACGATCAATGGCTCACCTTCCGGTGTCGCCTTCTCAACCTCAATCAGACGGTTAATGAATGCTTCTTCTGAGTGCACACCTTTTACGTCGCCCCAAGGCAGTTTCCAGTCTGCAGGCGTAATAAAGTCAGTGCTCATGAGAATCGCACTCAACCATAAATGGATATGAGGTTCGACAAAGCCTGGCGTCAGGACTTTATCTTCAAATTGTCTATCTACAATCAGCCCTGGATGCGCTTGGTATTTTTTCAGCAGGGCTTCTTTTTCGCCCAAATCCAAAATTTTGCCATTTTGAACAGCAATGGCAGTGACCTGCTCTGGCGCAACATCCGACATAGTAACAATGTCGTTCGACACAAAAACAGTGACTGGGCTCGCCAGGACTTCTTTCGATAAATCAGCTATATCCACAACATTTGTTTGCTTAGAGCAAGCAGCTAGTAGTGCGATAGACATTGCTACTGCTGATAGTTTGATTGTTCTTTTCATCGTTTTCCCCATATAAGCACTTTGGCTTCGTGAGCTTTGTTCGATGTTGAGAATTTAACAATGAAACGTCGTTCTAACTAATGCATGATGATGGGTAAAACCCAACATTAATTGATGGAGTGAATATGTTCTCTTATGAGCATCTCGCCGCCTTTTGCGCAACAGTGGAAGAAGGTAGCTATAGCAAAGCTGCGCGCAGATTAGGTAAAGACAGAACAACTATTCGCGAGCAGATAAAAGCACTCGAAGACAGCTACGCCATCGCGCTTTTTGATATTGAAGGGAAGTCAGCAGTCGTCACTCACGCTGGTCAGGCGATTTACAAGCAAGCACAGCTTTTGGTCAAAAACAGTGAGCGTTTGAATACCCGATTGCTTAAAAGCTATCTTGAGCCCATCACTCAATTGGACATCTACCATGATGTGCTGGCTCCTGCCCCGCTCATTCTGCTCATTGAACGTTTAATGAATAAGCATTATCCCGATATCAAACTCAACTGGTTACACCGAAACCGCGATGACGCGTTAAAGGCCGTTTCTGAAGGGCAAAATAAACTTGCGCTGATGCAGTACAAACTGGCGAATCAGTCGCCTTACCCGTTGGGTTTCGTCAATCTGGGAAGCGATGACCTGAATGTATATTGCAATCCCCATCATCCACTAGCCAAGTTGGAGCGAGTCACTGTGGGCGACTTACAGCTCGAAAAGCAGTACCTGAGCGAAAACCTGATGGCGAGTGCGCCTGAGCTGTTTTCTGTTTCCACAGATGTAAGAATCGTCAGCAACAACGATATTCTGTTGGAGTTGGTAAAAAACGATGGATGGACGGTGATTCCCCAGAGCCTTGCGCAGCCTTTAGAAAAACAAGGGCACTTGATTCGACTCCAATTGGATGAGTTAGCCTCCAGCCTCAATGTGGGTATTTCTTGCTTCTATCCGGAGGCGATGGAAACCACGCCAGAGCTCCAAACGTTGCTCTCTTCGATCAAAGCTTTCGCTGCCAAATACTATCAATAGGCGCAGACAAAAAAGCCCGCTGATAAACGCGGGCTCCCAGGGGCTGTTGACCTTTGGTGATTTAATCGCTTTACATCCATTTAATGGCAATCACTGCCGCGGCAATACCGACACCTAATCCTGTCAAAACATCACGCCAGTGGTGCTTGAATGCTCTTACCCTGCCAAGGCCAACACAGGCAGCGACACCGTATGAAAGCAGACCGATAAACCAGCCATAGCAAAGCATCAGAGCTGTGGAAGCGGCGACGGCATTTGCAGTGTGATTAGATGGAAAGCTGTCGTTTCCGCTGAGATCAGGTCGTTTCGCATCGATGAAGAACTTACCTAAAAGACCTATTCCTGAAGCACCTGCAATGATCAGTAATGCTTGCTGCAACGCTTGCCACTCGCCATGAATCATAGGAAACCCTAGAGCCGTGGCTACCAGCCCATAAGCACCCACATCACTGACCGACTGCCAGTTGGTAGAAGAAGAGATCTGGGCAATGAAAAACACCCAAATGGAAGCGAGGAAGATCAGAGGATAAACAGTACTCATTGCGCGTCGATTTAATCTCACTAAGGGACTAACAATGAATTGAGTATCTCAAAATCCTTAATGAGATCGGGGAGAAGAATGTAACGAAACGTTTAGCCGCTAGCTAAGCGAGTAAAAAGCGACTCTCTCAGATAGCTAATCCCGCGAATCACTACCCAATGACACTGTGCCGACATCAATTGTAGGGAATAACCTAACATATGCGGTTTTTGAGTATGGCTAATAGAATCTAACATCGCCTTGAAAATGAAACAGTTATCAAGGCAAAACAATGAAAACAAAACATAATCTACTCATCGCTCTGATGAGTTTTAGCGCCCATTCAGTTATTGCTGGCGAGGCAGACGCTGTGATCAATCCTGATGATCTTCAGGACGTTACCAAGATCAATCCTCAGGCCGCGCTCTTTGTGACTTCCGATTCTCACATTCGCGCATCGGGCATTTTCTCCGGTCAATGGAGCGAAACCGCCGCGTTCTCGGGCTATGCCGAAGGTGTATTCGGTAATAAGCAAGGCGAAAACAAGTTTGATACCGATTACCTCGGTGGCAGAGCGCAATATTTTCAAGCACATCAGCTCGATAACAGTCTGTTCCCACGACTTGGCTTTTCTTTCGACCTCGTTCATCAAAAAACGCAAGGGCTGCCAGATACCACGCTTTTCTCTGTCGGTGCAGTTGCTGCCATCAATAAAGATTACACACCGGGTTTTCAGTTATTTCCGAACGTGGCCTTCACAACGGGTGAGGTATTTGGCGAGAGCGCCGATGGGTACCTAGCAAACCTGTTCTTGACCGCACCAATTGGTGACAATGGTTCATTCCTCTTAGCATGGCCTGAATATTTTGACGTGAGCGGCGATACGGTCGAGCTGGAATCAAAATCATTGAACGTTGTTTTCCAATCGCCTGCAAAAAGCAATTTCGGGCAGTGGTTCGTGACCAAACTCGCTTACAACGAAACAGATTTGACCTTGCCATCGGGTCTTCAAATTGATGGTGATGGCGAGTTGGCGATTGAGTTCGGTATGAAGTGGTACTTCTAACATCTATCTACATCACCTGAAGATTATCAATTTCAGACAGTTTGGGTATAGGGAGAGGATATGGAGAAAATAGAGCTTATTCTTGTGATTGTTGTGCTCTTGATGGCGGGCTGTAACAAGCAAAACGCGTTAGACCCTTTAAGTGAACACCACGAAGGATATGAAATGAATATCCCGGTCTCCCCCATCCATTTATCTGGCTATGATGTGTCAATTTGAAATGCGATAAATACGAAAAAGCCCGCTCAGTGAGCGGGCTTAATCTAATGTGGCGGAGAGATAGGGATTTATGCGGTCGCTTCGCGCCCTTCCCTTCGGGCCGTTGCCTACTCGGCTTCGCCGGGCAACGTTGTCTCGCTTCGCTCGGCTGAACCCATAGGGTCTAGGGTTCTGCACCCTATCTCTTGCGAGGGTTAAAAATGCAAAAAGGCCGCTGATAATTCAGCGACCTTTTCTGATGTTGCGGAGAGATAGGGATTTATGCGGTCGCTTCGCGCCCTTCCCTTCGGGCCGTTGCCTATTCGGCTTCGCCGGGCAACGTTGTCTCGCTCCGCTCGGCTGAACCTAGGGTCTAGGGTTCTGCATCCCTATCTCCACAGGCTTATTCCATATACGAAAAAGCCCGCTCAGTGAGCGGGCTTAATCTAATGTGGCGGAGAGATAGGGATTTGAACCCTAGATACGCTATTAACGTATGCCGGTTTTCAAGACCGGTGCTTTCAACCACTCAGCCATCTCTCCGTAAGTGCCGCGCATATTACAAAGCCCTCGCGAGCTTGTAAAGCCCGAATTTCCTGAAATTCGTCCGTTTGCACAGGCTTTGCTCAGTTAGTCTATTTGGCAGACACTTAATGCATACTTTCGGGCTATTGAATCAAGTGCTCAGCCAAGCAGGCGTCCCTGCTCTTCAAACCAATCGATGATATCTGCAAACTCCTGCTGGGTATCTTTGCCGATAGCAAAGAACACATTGAGCCCGATACCTTTTCCAATAGGAGATTCTTTGATATTGAGCTCCACCAGCTCACCAGAATTTAGGTATGGCGACAGATAATCCGTCGGCATGACTGCCCACCCATCTCGTTTAATCAGCTCACACAATAAATCATGGTTACTCACTACATGACGCCGTGGAGAGACCTTGGCAAAGCCCACATCCAACGCGAGAAAGTTCTCTGTCAGATACTGTGTCTGACCCTGTAGTTCATTGATCGTCACTTCTTCCAAAGCAGCCAGCGGAGACGAGACAGATGCAAAACACTTCAGTTGTAGGTTGGCAATACTTCTCCAGGTCACTTCCGTCTCCGCAAAAACCATATCGCGGTTTGGCATTAATGCCAGATCTGCTGAGCCTTCATTGAGCATTTCCAGGGCCTCTGGGCGTGTTCTATGAAGCCAGTTAACCGTGATATTCGGATAATGCTGCCGAATTTTCTCTTCGATATTGACCATCATGGTCATAGGAGCAAACACATCATGAACAATGGTTACCGAGTGCACGTCACTGTCAAATAAGGCTTGGCTGAAGTGGTAGAGCTCGCGGTTTTGTTTCTCTACTACTTTGGCCTGAAAATAAAGCTTAGAAGCCTTGTCAGTGGGGATTGCCTTTCGACCTTCAATCACAAATAGTGAATATCCCACTCCATCCTCAAATGCCATCACGTGCTCACGCACCGTGGTGCGCGATTTCCCCAACAGCTTTGCCGCAGCGCTGTACGACCCTTTTTCATAGACCGCGATAAAGGTAGTGAGTTGTTCCAATGTATGCATTTCGTCTATCCCATGCCTTTTGTTAGCAATACCCTAACAAAACTGACTTGGTAGTATTGGATATTCGTTTAAAAATAGCGACAAGTTCAAAAAGTCATTTAAAACAAAAACTAAACTCAGAGGTCGAAATGAAAATCATCCCGCTTTCAGTTGTCGCTCTTGCACTCTCCTCTACCATGGCGCTAGCCGCACCGGATTTGATTTTGAAAAACGGAGACATCGTCACCGTTACCAGCGAACAGGCAAGAGCCGAAGCCGTGGCGATAAAAGATGGAAAAATCGTTGCTGTCGGCAGCACCAAGGAAGTCCTAAAAACAAAAGGAAGCACAACAGAAGTTCGTGACCTTGAGGGGAAAACAGTCGCACCCGGCTTTATTGATTCCCATGGTCACTTTGCCAACTACATCCCACTGGCAAACTCATTATTTGTTTACCCATCCCCAATGGGAGCCAGTGACAGCATCCCTGCAATCCAAGAACAGTTGGCGACTCATTTCTCCCAAGACTTGGATAAAAGCATTTTGCATATCGCGTTTGGCTATGACGATTCCGTGCTGGAAGAAAAACGCCACCCGAACAAGCAGGAGCTGGATAAAGTAACGGGAGACTTCAGCCTTTGTATGATGCATGTGTCTGGGCATTTAGGGGTTTGTAACAGTGCGGGATTGGCAAAAATCGGTTATTCCGATGCATCAGAAAACCCAAGTGGTGGCGTGATCCACAAAGATGAAAACGGCGCGCTGACGGGGCTAATTGAAGAGTCTGCCACCTATGCGCTCTTTCCTCACCTGACTGTAGGTAGCCAAGAAGAAGCCATCGAAAACTTTAACAAAGCGCAGGATCTATTCGCACGTTATGGGGTAACGACCGCGCAGGAAGGACTGGCAACAGCCTCGACATTAGGTTTGATTAAATCAATGGCAGATGCAGGCGAGTTAAAAATCGATGTGTTGGCTTACGCAAAATGGGTCGACTTCGAAACGGTGCTTGAAAACATGAAGCTTGGCGAATATAGCAACGGGCTGAAGCTGGCTGGCATGAAAATCACCGGAGATGGCTCTCCTCAAGGCAAAACTGCATTCCTATCAACGCCATACTTCAAGGTGCCTCATAGCCACTCCTATCACTACCATGGCTACCCGGTACTCAATCAAGATGAAATGAATCACTACGTGGATTTGGCATTCAAAAATAACGCTCAGCTCATTAGTCATGCAAACGGCGATGCGGCAGCCGATCTTCTTCTCAATGCGGTTGAAAAGGCAAATGCGAAATATGGGGACCGTGACCACCGAACCACCACGATTCACGCCCAAACTATGCGCCTGGACCAAATTAAACGTATGCGAGATGCAGGTATGATGGCGTCTTATTTCCCTGCCCATACCTTCTTCTGGGGTGATTACCACCGCGATTCAGTGCTTGGTCCTTGGAGAGCATCAAACATCTCTCCTATGGGCTGGGCAAATGAATTCGGACTCACTTACACCATTCATATGGATGCGCCGGTTGCTTTCCCTGACCAGTTGCTCAACATGTGGACGGCGGTAAACCGAGTTACACGTTCAGGTGAAGTATTAGGTGAATACCACAGAATCACTCCTTACCAAGCGCTGGAAGCCGTCACCAAAACCGCTGCTTACCAAAACTTTGAGGAAGACGAAAAAGGCACCATTGAAGTGGGCAAGCGCGCGGATTTAGTCGTGCTGGACAAAAACCCACTGGCCGTCGAGCCGATGGAAATCAAAGACATTCAGGTACTGGAGACCATTAAAGACGGTAACACTGTGTTCAAATACGCTGGCTAATAGCAATCACAGTAGGTAGCTGATCAGAAAAAAGGCGGACAATATGTCCGCCTTTTGAATTTCTGGCGTCAGCGATTAGCCGAAGCGGCCACCGATGTAGTCGCGGGTTAGCTTGTGCTCAGGTTCTTCGAACACACGCACTGTTTCATTCACTTCCACCAGGTCACCCAAATGGAAGTATGCAGTACGGTCAGAAACACGCTTCGCTTGTGACATAGAGTGGGTCACCATCACAATGCTGAAGTTCTCTTTCAGTTCGCTGATCAGCTCTTCGATGATGCCCGTAGCAATCGGGTCAAGCGCTGAACAAGGCTCATCCATCAGGATAACTTCTGGCGCAATCGCGATAGTACGGGCGATACAAAGACGCTGCTGCTGACCACCTGAAAGGCCAGTTGCTGGCTGATCAAGGCGGTCAGCCACTTCAGCCCAAAGACCTGCACGACGCAGCGATTCTTCAATCACGCCATCCAGTTCATCTTTGCCATCCACCAAGCCATGAATACGAGGCCCATAAGCCACGTTGTCATAAATAGATTTCGGGAACGGGTTCGGGCGCTGGAATACCATGCCCACCTGCGAACGCAGCTCAACAATTTCCTGTTCCTTGGCATAGATGTTATGACCATCAAGCAGGATTTCACCTTTCACTTCACAACCCGGTACAGTGTCGTTCATGCGGTTCAGACAGCGCAGGAAAGTGGATTTACCACAACCTGAAGGGCCAATCATCGCCAACACCTGTTTCTCACCGATGTCGAGATTAATATTACGAATGGCAGACTTTGCGCCACCTTCATAGCTCACGCTGACATCACGCGCTGTCATGCGAGGAGCCGTGACAAATGGCAGGCCACAGGTCTCTTTTGGCGCCGCGGTTTTTTCAGCCGCCATTTCTTGAGGTATTTGATTCAGTTCACCTGTGTGAGTCATTACGGTTGTCATATCCATACTCCTACCATCTGCGCTCAAGGCGCTTACGCATGATAACGGCACATGCATTCATCAGTGCCAAGAACGCCAGCAATACCATGATTGCGCCTGAGGTGTTCTCAACAAAACCTTTTTCCGGGTTTTCCGCCCAGAGATAAATTTGTACTGGCAGCGCGGTGGCTGCATCCAGCGGACCAGAAGGAACGTCAACAATAAACGCCACCATACCGATCATCAGCAGCGGTGCAGTTTCACCCAACGCCTGCGCCATACCGATAATGGTACCAGTCAGCATGCCTGGCATGGCCAGCGGCAAAACGTGGTGAAGCACCATCTGCATTTTCGATGCGCCCACACCCAATGCAGCATCACGCACCGAAGGTGGAACCGCTTTGATTGCAGCGCGGCTGGAAATAATGATGGTTGGCAGCGTCATCAGTGTCAGTACCAAACCACCTACCACCGGCGCCGAGCGCGGCAAGTCAGCCACATTCAGAAACACCGCCAGACCCAGCAGACCGAAAACAATAGACGGCACAGCTGCAAGGTTGTTGATGTTAATTTCAATCAGCTCAGTCGCGCGGTTACGTGGCGCAAACTCTTCCAGGTAAATCGCTGCAGCGACACCAATTGGGAAGCTCAGCACCAAAGTCACCAGTAAGGTGTAGAAGGACCCCACCGTTGCACCCCAAATGCCAGCCAGTTCTGGATCACGGCTGTCACCATTGGTGAAGAACTTGGTGTTGAATACGGTACGAATACGATCTTCTTTTTTCAGTTCGTCATACCATTCGATTTGAAGGTTCTTGAACTGACGGCCATCTTCCGGCGTGCTCGCCTTGATGTTGCCTTTGTTGTACTGGTTAAAGTTATCGCCTGCTTGCGCCCAGTAAGTGATGGTCGTCCCAATCAACGACGGGTCCGCCATTACCTTGTCACGCAGGTCGTATTCCGCACCGTTTGAGATAAAGCTGTAAAGTGCGCGGCGTTGTTTACGACCATCAACCTCAATCTCTTCACGAAGCGCCTGACGAAGCACTTTGCGGTAGCTTGCGCCCATCAACACTTTAGGGTCGGTTTCGTTGCCATCAATGCCGAGCGCTTCGGGAGAAAGATCGACCTGAAGCTCGATTTCGGTAGTGAAAAACGCGGTGTAACCCTCGGAAAAAATGGTGGTCATCAAGACAATCAGAAACGCAAACGCCATCGAAATCGAAGCAATACCGTAGAAGCGAAAACGCTTCTCTTTGGCACGACGACGGGCTACACCCGCTTTGACTCGCTCGCGTTTGGTCTCTGCCAGTTTTAATAATTTATCAGTCATACTGCTCTCGATATTTCTTCACGATTCGAAGTGCAACAAAGTTAAGTGCCAGTGTTACAACGAACAATGTCAAGCCCAGTGCGAACGCAGCCAGCGTTTTAGGGCTGTCAAACTCTTGGTCACCCACCAGCAAGGTCACGATTTGTACGGTGACGGTGGTGACAGAATCCAGCGGGTTCGCGGTGAGGTTTGCCGACAAGCCTGCCGCCATCACCACGATCATGGTTTCACCAATCGCGCGTGACACTGCGAGCAGCAAGCCACCCACGATGCCAGGGAGCGCTGCGGGCAACACGACTTTACGGATGGTTTCAGAACGCGTAGCACCCAAGCCTAAAGAACCGTCGCGGAGAGACTGCGGTACCGCGGTAATCACGTCATCAGACAGTGATGAAACAAAAGGAATGATCATCACGCCCATGACAGCACCTGCTGCCAAAGCACTTTCCGAGGAAACACTGCTAAGTCCAATCGATTCAGCGACATCACGGATAAAAGGCGCAGCCGTCAGGGCGGCAAAGAAGCCGTAAACCACGGTTGGAATACCGGCGAGGATTTCCAGAACAGGTTTAACGATATTGCGCACGCGTGGTGAGGCATATTCGGCCAGGTAAATCGCACTCATCAAACCGATGGGCGCTGCGATACACATGGCAATAAAGGAAATCATCAAAGTGCCAGTGAACAGCGGAATCGCACCAAATGCGCCGCTTGCACCTTGTTGGTCTGCACGCAGGGCAATCTGCGGTGACCATTGCGTCCCGAACAGGAAGTCCGTGACGGGGATAATCTGGAAGAAACGGATCGCTTCAAACAACACTGACAGAACAATACCTGCCGTGGTCAGGATCGCCAGTGTTGAACAGAACATCAGGAATATTTGCAGACACTTT
This sequence comes from Grimontia sp. SpTr1, assembly GCF_947387585.1. NCBI lineage: Bacteria > Pseudomonadati > Pseudomonadota > Gammaproteobacteria > Vibrionales > Vibrionaceae > Grimontia > Grimontia sp. SpTr1. The sequence goes on along the minus strand of NZ_CANDOD010000002.1, from coordinate 444,371 downwards.
TCCACATAGTGACGTGCTTTCAGCTTAGGGCGAACCATTCGCCAGCCAGCCGCCAAACCTACCAGAGACACAGTCAGTACCGCGACCCATCTCAGCGTCAGTCCAATACTTTGTAAGTGGTGGTAGTGTTCTGATGCTGCAAGCAACGCAGGATCTTCTGTCTTCAAAACGCCATTCGCAATGTGCACGATTTGGCTGTAGAGCAGCGTCATACTTTCGTGCGCTTGTAGCGTAGATGACGGGATCTGGGCCATCACCAAAGAGTGAACCAGACTGGGTTCTATGGCTTGCCAGATCAGAAGAAGAATCACCGCAGGTACCGCCGCTAAAATTGCAGCAAAGGAACCATAGTAGGCGGGTCGGGAGTGAAGTTTTTTCAAACCACCTTCAATGGTAGCCACTTCCCTGGAGCGTTTTTTGGCGAGTACAAAAGCGCTTATTGCAAACAGCGCGACTATCACCATCAATGTGGACGTCTGCATCCGTATTCCTTAAATCCTTTTTTACCCAAACCATGTTTCAATTCGATTCGGGCAAATACAGCAAAAGGTGGCGCACCTTAAAAAGTGCACCACCTCGGGTTGGTAACTTACAGGTTTGGTTTCAATTCAACCGCATCGTTACGAACCAGTTTCCAATCGCGAGCTGACAGAGGAATCAGACCACGGTCAGTCAGGTAACCTTCGTCACCAATCGCATCTTCAGAAGTGAAGGCCGTTACGTAGTCTTTCAGGCCAGGAATCACATCTGCGTGTGCGTTTTTCACGTAGAAGTACAGTGAACGAGATACTGGGTAAGAGCCGTCACCAATCGCATCAAACGTTGGTACTACGCCGCCAATTTTCGCACCCTGAACTTTGTCAGAGTTTTGCTCGAGGAAGCTGTAACCGAAGATACCGAATGCATTAGCGTTCGCGTCCAGTTTCTGTACGATCAGGTTGTCGTTCTCACCCGCTTCAATGAACGCGCCATCTTCACGAATGCCGTGACAAACTGCTTTGTACTTCTTCTTGTCTTGCTTCTTCATGGCTTTCAGCTCTGGGTATTGCTTACAGCCACCTTCCATTGCCAGCTCTACGAACGCATCGCGAGTACCAGACGTTGGTGGTGGGCCCAGAACTTCAATTTTGGTCGCTGGAAGAGAAGGGTTGACGTCTTTCCAGGTTTTGTTCGGGTTTTCGATGAGGTTGCCGTTCGCATCAGGAACCACTTTCGCCAGTGCAGTGAAAAGGTCTTTCAGAGTGATATCGAACTGCTCAGACTTTTTAGAGTTAGCGAAAGCGATGCCGTCGTAACCTACTTTGATTTCGGTGATGTCTTTAACGCCGTTCTTTGCACACAGCTCGATTTCAGAGCTTTTGATTTTACGCGATGCGTTAGTGATGTCTGGGGTATTTTCACCCACACCTGCACAGAACAGCTTCAGACCACCGCCAGAACCGGTAGATTCGATTTTCGGTACAGAGAATTCTGAAGTGCGACCAAAGCGTTCCGCTACAACGGTAGCAAACGGGTACACTGTTGAAGAACCAACAATGCTAATGTAGTCACGAGTCGCTGCAGCAGCGTTATTCGCAGCGAATACTGACAGGCATACTGTCGATGCCGCAATCAGAGCCTTAAGTTTCACATCAACCTCCAAGTCGATAGTTTTTTGAGTTCAACTGTCAGTGTCCTCACTGACCGTTATTCGATTTCTTATCAAAACCTGCTATCAAAATTAGAGATCGCTTGTGACACTAACCTTAATGAAATGTGAACATTTAATTACAGGGAGCAATGTCACTTAACTGAAATATCAATGACACCCATCTTTCATCGCGTTGACATAATTCCTGCCTAGTTTATTTCCGTGCCTCACCCTCGCCGCATCTGTCTTTTTTGCCGTATTGACAACGCTTTATCGCGGAATTTCGCTTGCTGATTGGCACTAAAAAGAAGTGCGTCTGCCTGATTCCACGCCTTAAGGCTGCTTGGGCATCTCAACGCAGTGGCTTCAAACATTCCAATAAATAAAAGAGAGTACAGACATGGCTCAACCCGCCTCAGTTGGCTCAAGCACCTCATCCAGCGTTGGCTCGTCATCGCTTGCCGATCATGACGTTCGCTTGAAACACAAACCAACCGTCCTTTTCCTGTGTGACGGTCAAGAAGGCTATTCCTTAGTGGCAGGCGCGATTTTGGCGCATAAAGCAGACAGTCACTTTGATAGCTACAGTGCCTACACCAGTGCCAGTTGCGATGTCGCCACAGCCTGTCAAACACTGAAGCAATACAACATTGCCTGCTCAGATTCGCACTTCAGACCGATTGAGGCATACCACCGAAACAACGTCGATTATCTGATTGCACTTAATCCAGCATCGGTACAATCAGGCAAGCCTTTACCGAAGTATGAAAAATTTATTCCGTGGGATATTACTGAGGGTGGAGAATCGAGCGATCGACAGAAAGCGATAAAGTACATCAACGACCAGATAAACTATTTTCTGTCTGTCTATCTGTATCGTTGAGTGCAACGTGTTTGGAGATTCAGTTTGTGATTGAGGTAATCGTGACGGGCCTTTTGGACGCTGACATCGCACAGTTGCGTCCTTTCACTTTGGCCTCAGACAAGGCGTTGTGAGCAAGGTTGATCAACTTGTCCACGGCGCGGTCATAGGGAATTTGTTTTTCACTGTCGCTCCGGAAAGCACAATAACCGATGCTGATGGTCACCGGTTTATTGTCAATTGAGCACTGCGCGACACCTTCCGACATCCGCTCGCACACTTTTACCACTTCCGATTGCAAGGTGTCCGGCAACCAAATCAGGAACTGCTCGCCGCTGTATCTTGCCACGTAATCGTAGTTTCGAACGGCCTGACGCAAGGCGGTCGCTGCGCCTTTCAATATCCGATCACCTTCTTCATGCCCATGCTTTTCATTGATTGCGTGGAAATTATCAATATCAACCAATGCAATCGCGCCTTCCCCATCTCGCCTTATCAGCTGATTCAGCTCTCTATTCAGATAATCAAACAGCGCCCTGCGGCTTGGCAGCTCAGTCAGGATATCCACCTGCTGCAAGTTTTCGAGACGCTCACTGAGTTGGCGGTAAGATTCACGCGCTCCGTTAAGCTCCGCGCGGTATTCCTCATTCTCCAGTTTAATTTCCAGAATTCCTGCCAGCAGCGTCAAGATGCCTTCGTTGCCCGGGTTTGCGCTGCCGTCGGCATCTGCCACTACACTCAGTGTTCCCCACACTGCACCGCCAAAACGGATCGCCACTCCCCAATAGGCCTCTGGCAGTCGGTTAACGCCGGGATGACCTGAGAGCTTTTCATTCTTTCTGGTATCCGGTGCCATCAGCGGCGTTTCCATGCCCGCCGTCACGCTGCAAAACGTGCTGCCCAAAGCCACCACGTCGCCTGCTTTTTTCGAGACCACGTTGCCATTCGAATAGCATTCCACGACTTCCAATTCGAGATTGTCGATACGGGAAAAGCAGGCGCAATCTGCGTCAAATTGCCACGTAGCGATTTGCAGCAACTCCCTGACCCACTCAGAAAAATCGAGATCTTTTCGTCGCGTCAGATGTTGAATACGCCCAACGATATTGGTGGGAACAACGGACATTTCAGTTTCGGAAGCGTGAGATGACATGGCAGTACCTTGTTCAATTGCCTTATAAAAACAAATAGCACAGCAAACGATATACGCTCATTTCTTTGACAAGTGTTTCGACATGAAATCACTCCGGTCGCACATGTACGGCAAGTATCCGCTGGCTCTCTTTTTTCACCTCCGCACGTTTTTTCCAGCTCCATAATCTGTCTCGAGCTGCTTTTGATGCGCCATCAAGCTCGATACAAGGTTCTGGATAATCCCCTGCTTCACCGATGCTGATTCCGTACATTTGCTGTTCCAGCGGCGTTAACAGCCAAGGCTCGAACACTAAAGGCGAAGGGATTTGCTTCAACTCCGGCAGCCAGCGGTGAATAAATGCAGCGTCAGGGTCATGCTCCTGTGCTTGTTTGGTGGGGTTGTAAATCCGAATGGTATTCGTGCCTGTCACGCTTGCCTGCATTTGAAACTGGGCGTAATGAATGCCGGGTTCGAAGTCCAAAAAGAGACTCGCCAAGTGTTTTACACCCCATCGCCAGTCAATATTGAGGTGATGGCAAAGGAAACTGACCAGCATGGAGCGCATACGAAAATTGATGTAGCCAGTGGCATGAAGACAGCGCATGCACGCATCCACCAGCGGATAACCTGTCGTGCCTTGCATCCAACACGCTAAATCCTTGATGACGTTTTCATCTTTTCTATAGGGAAACGCTTCATAGCCACGGTTAACATGGCGAAACTCCATCTCACATTCACTCTCAAATTTTTGAATGAAATGACAGTGCCAGTGAAACCGCGATGACAGCGCACTCAATGACCGTCGCCATCCCGGTTCATTCCAATGTTGTAATAAAGTCTGGTAGACCTCACGCACACTGATGTTTCCCCACGCGAGATACGGCGAGAGTCGGGAGCAATGGTTGCGACTTTCTGTAGGCTTGGAGATTTTGAACGCATACGACTTCCCCCGCCCGTCGTAGAAACTATGTAGCGTTTTCCACGCCAACATGGGACCGCCCGTCTGCATTCCCCGTTGTTTGTTATGCCACGTTGCTGGTGGCACAAATTCTGGCAGGTGAGCAGATTGGACGTTAATAAACGCAGCGGTTTCAAGATTCGGTGTGACGACAGGTGCCCGCATGGTTTTGTCCCACGCTTTGTCCCATCCATCACGGCCTATTGCCCCACGTTTTACCGCACCGGTTTGATATTCCTGCCAGTCTATCTCATGTTCTTCGCACCATTTCCCTACCTCTTTGTCCCGGGTGAACGTCTTCATTAACCCCGTTTCCTCATGGGAGTAGAGGGTTTTAATCTTGAACTGGGTATGAAGAGATGACAGCGCCTCAATACATTCGCTTCGTACCACCAGCACTTTGCCGCCAAAAGGCGCAAGTTGTTGGTTCAGATCTTCCAGCGATTGCCAAACAAATCGCCAATGGCGTTCTGAGTAATGTTCATCCTCAAGCAGTATCGGTTCAAATATATATAGCAGTAGGACAGGTAAGCCCGATGCTATCGCTGCCTGTAGCGGCGCATGGTCGGTCAGACGCAAATCGCGTTTGAACCAGACTAGGCTGATAGCATCTCGGTTTTGGGTTGGTGATGAAGGCATCAAGTCATCAGGGTCAAGAGTTTCGTCTTTTTACGCAGTCCATCACACGTTCGATCTGCTCTTATGGCGAGAAACGCCGATAAATTCGAAACATCAAGGTGTTGAATCTACGCTTTTATTAGGGGATGTTGACCTTAGAACCAACAAACTGATGTGAAATGACGGCTTTTCGGAGACTGACTATGCCTAAAGTGACGTTCGGCAAAACCGGAAACAGTGTGGAGCTTTCTAGCGGTAGCTCGCTGATTGACTTGGAAGATACAGGTGAAAGTGAAGTGCCTTTTGGCTGTCGCTCTGCGGCTTGCGGCACCTGCTTGATTGATGTCGAGTCCGGCATAAACAATCTAGCCCCCCGCACCGAAGAAGAACAGGATCTTCTTCATGATCTCGATATGGATGGCGACAAGCGCCGCCTTGCATGCCAATGCGTCATTTATGGTGATATCACCATCACCCCGCTGAACTGAAACTCTCCGCCCAAAGAAAAATGTGCATGTGTGTTTGATCTAAGCCGCATGCACGCGGTTCGAATGAGGTAAAATCCCCCCTTTCTCTGGGCTTCTCGCCCACTTTACACATCCATTTCAATAAAGGTTCTCGCGTGATATCCAAACTGCCCAAATGGGTTGAGTACGGCGCTTTTGTTCTTGCGCTGACAGCCGGCTATGTCAATGGCATTGGTTTGCTCGGTTTTGAGCATCAAGCCATCTCGCATTTGTCGGGAACGGCGACATTGATTGGTACGGATATCATCAACAGTCATCCTGTAAAGCTGGTGCATTTGCTCAGCATTCTGGCGGGATTTTTCGGTGGCGCGCTATTATCTGGCTTTATATTGAAAGACGGCACCCTGTCACTCGGCCGCCGCTACGACTTTCTGCTCATTGTTGAAGCGGCCCTGCTGCTGGGCGCTATCTATCCGATGAGTCACAATGCCGTTTATGGCTTGTATCTCGCGGCAGCAGCCTGTGGTATTCAAAATGGTTTGGTCACCAGCTACAGCGGTGCCATTGTTCGCACCACACACATCACGGGCATTATTACTGACTTGGGTTTGATGTTTGGGGCAAGGTTAAGAGGACAGCCTGTTAACCGCCGGAAGCTGGTGCTGTTTGTGGTGATTGCCGTCGGTTTTGTGCTGGGCGGAACACTCAGTGCGATGCTGTTTCCTATTCTTAAAGAAAAAGCTTTCGTGCTTCCCGCCATGGTATGCGTAACGCTGGCCTTCATCTATCGCATTTACATGCGAAGAGCGAGGATACACCTTAAAGCCATTGCGCCCAATCAAGCGCGGGATTGACGGCGAAACTTAGCTTTATACATTTCTCCGTCTGCTCGATTGAGCAGTTCGTCGATATTGGCATCGGCTTTCACATTTACAAATCCGATGCTGACATCCACACCATAATCAGTAATGCCAGTGCAAAGTGAAGCCGACAACGCACCCAGGCCATGCTCATTTTTACTGAATGCCACAAACTCATCCCCACCAACACGAAACGCAGCCTGCGACCCAAACGTCGATGACAAGTTTTGACCAAAGATTTTCAGTACTTTATCGCCGATTTTATGGCCGTGGGTATCGTTACACTGTTTGAATTTATCGAGGTCAAAGTAGTAAAGGCGATGAGTGATCAACCCAAGTTTGGAGAACCGCTCAAAGCAGGCACGACGGTTACCTAACTGCGTAAGCTCATCCAAGCGGGCATCTTTGTACAACTTGGCCCGCAGTGATTTATTCGCTGCCGCTTCACCATTGAGCTGTGCAATCATTTTTTCGCCGGCGACGGTCTGCTTTAGGAAGCCATAAGAAATCAACACCATGCCCATAATGGTTAGGCTGGTATCAAGATAAAGCACCTTGAACTTTTCACTACTGACCACTTCATCAAGCACATCAAAGAGATTGCCCAAGCCGTATACCAGCCAACCAATCCACAGCCAGGTAGCCATGCGCATGCTTTTATAGCGAAAACACTCAAATGCCACGGACAGGCCAATGCCTAACCCTATGATTTCCTCATAGATCCCAGCATCTTCTTTGATGGCAATGGTGTCGACAAACACCATTAATGTGGCGAGGATCGTCCAAATAACCAAATGGTACAGCCAACGTGTTGAAATTCGATTCAAACCGCCCCCTTGATTACTTTTTGATCGATTTGGGCGATTTTAAAAGAAACCGGATGCAAACTCCCATTCGAATTCATTTATTCGAGAAGTGACTCGAATCCACCCTTCACCCTTATTGACAGTATTGTTATTTATAAATCAAGAAAATCTTGAACACGTACAAGTAAACGGAGCTGGCTTTATGCCATAGTGAATCTTTTCGGCTAAATCACGCACAAGGACGAAGTATGAAAGACGAAACTCTCTCGATCCACGCTGGCTATCAGACGGACCCAACCACAAAGTCGGTGGCAACACCGATTTACCAAACCGTCGCCTATGAATTTGACAGTGCACAACACGGCGCGGATCTGTTCAACCTTGAAGTCCCGGGAAATATTTACACCCGTATCATGAACCCAACCAATGACGTACTGGAACAGCGTATGGCTGCGTTGGAAGGTGGTTTGGCATCACTGGTTGTGAGTGCAGGTAGTGCGGCGATTAACTACGCGATCCTGACGCTGGCGGAAGCTGGCGACAATATTGTTTCAACACCACAGCTCTACGGCGGCACTTACACCCTTTTCGCGCACATGCTTCCGAAGCAAGGCATTGAAGTGAAATTCGCTAAAGACGACAGCCCTGAATCACTGGCTGAACTCATCGATGACAACACCAAAGCGGTGTACTGTGAAAGTATTGGTAACCCAGCGGGTAACATTGTCGATCTTGGCCGAGTGGCAGAACTGGCTCACGCGAAAGGCGTACCGGTTATCGTAGATAACACAGTGGCAACGCCAGTGCTTTGTAAGCCAATCGAACACGGCGCAGATATCGTGGTGCACTCTCTGACCAAATACATTGGCGGTCACGGAACCACTCTCGGTGGTGTGATTGTTGATTCCGGCAAATTCCCTTGGGCACAACACAAAGAACGTTTCCCGGTGTTTAACCAGCCAGAGCCTTCCTATCACGGTGTAGTCTATACCGAGGCGTTTGGTGAAGCCGCCTTTATTGGCCGTGCACGTACCGTGCCGTTACGCAACACAGGTGCCGCTCTGTCGCCTATGAATGCCTTTATGCTGATGCAAGGTTTGGAAACCCTGCCGCTTCGCATGGAGCGTCACGTAGAGAATGCGCTGAAAGTCGCGGAATACCTGAAGGGCCACGAGAAAGTGAGTTGGGTCAGCTATGCCGGTCTGCCAGAATCTGAGCACCATGCACTGGCGCAGAAATACATGGATGGCAAACCTTCAGCAATTCTGTCTTTCGGCCTGAAAGATGGCTACGACGCAGGTGTTCGTTTCTACGATTCGCTGGGTCTGTTCAAGCGTTTGGTGAACATTGGTGATGCGAAGTCTCTGGCATGTCACCCTGCTTCAACCACTCACCGTCAGTTGAGTGTGGAAGAGCAAGCGCAAGCAGGTGTTTCACCGGAAATGATCCGTCTATCAGTCGGTATCGAACATATCGACGACATCATTGCGGATTTGGAGCAAGCGCTGAACGCGTAAATCCAATTCACGCCGAAAAGCCCGCTATATGGTCCGTATAGCGGGCTTTTTATTTAAACCGGCTAAGGCTGCGTAAGACGACTGAGAAGCACAGGAGCATTATTGATGCTGTTCAGCATGAAGCTATTGTCATCCAGCCAGTAAATATCCTGGCTTTGGTTGAAGGTCTGATGGATAACATTCTTCACGATCTCTAAGCCATAGGCTTCGAATGTGCTGTTTTCTACTGGCTCCCATTCATCCATAAAGGTCGTTTTCAGAATCAGTCTGTCACCATCAATCAACCACTCTCCGTTGTTCAACAAGTAATAGGTTTCACTGTTGCCGTCTTTCACCGCCGTGTAGGCAAATTGAAAACTTGCTGAATAGGTGTTGTCACTGTTAAACACCACATTTCCAGACCAGTTTGCGTCGATGTTGCCCTTCACCCCTTCCAGCACAACCCGCTCGCCATCGTTGTTAAGGAAGTAATGTGATTCAAAAGCCCATTTGTCTCTGGTCAGTGCGCGCTTGGTACCGAAAACAGATTCAATCACGGCTGAAAAACCAAAGAAGGAAATCAGGAAAACAATGAGATAAGACAACCACTTCTTCACAGCTTGCATTGGTTTTCCTCCAACGACAGCGAAGAGTTCAGACCAATGCGGAAAGCATGACCGAGAGACTGCTCATGGAAAATGAGCAAGGAGATGGAATCGGCATGATTCGCAGCAACCAACACTTGGGAAACAGGCAGGTTCTCCTGCTCCACAATCACATTCACACACCTTTCGATAACTGGAACCAGTTTGGAATTGATTTGGTTTCCCGCCAGTTTATAAATGGGCATGGAGAGAGAGGAAGATTCAATGGTTTCCATTTTTGAAGCTTGGGGCTTTTCGACAGTCACCCAAGCTGCGGCAAACGCCAGCAAAACGGCAATCAGATAAGGAATCCACCCCATTGGCACACGCTGACTTTTCTCTACTTCGGGTTCAGAGGGCGTTGCCAGTTCGCTCGGGTTCGCTTCCAAGACCAGCAGATAGCCCATTTTGGGAATGGTTTTGATCACCATCTGATCTTTCGCGGTGTCATTAAATGCTTTGCGTAAAAGTGAAATGCTTTGGTTCACGCTGCTTTCATCCACCACCAGTCCGCGTGGTTCCCAAACATCCGCCAGAATTTGCTGGCGCGACACTATCTCCCCTTTCTCTTTGATCAGGAGTTGAAGCAAGAGTGATTCATTGAGCGATAACTCAGTCACTTCACCTGTGTCTTCATTGGTCAGGGTATGGAGTCGGGTGTCTAAGAGGAAGGTATCCCCAATGCGGTAGTAGGCAGACACCTGCTCTGAGTTAGATTCGTTACTCACACGCTTCCCGGTTTACTCAATGATATGGCAACAAAATTAGCTGATGGGACAAACCTAAGGCTGTCCAATTTCGATACAAAAGCAGAATGGCTGGATAATACGAAAAAAGGCATGTCGCTCCGGACATGCCTTTATACCAATGATGTTTACAGCAAAGTGATCTCTACCGAGCGCTCCAGCAATGCATCTGATTGAGAAATTGGTGATTGGTCTGCCACTGACAGAACAACAATACGGTCAGATTCCACACCTTTGCTCACCAAGTAGTCTGCAACGGCATCGGCACGGGCAGCAGAAACACGCTGGTTTGTCGCATCAGAACCACTGGTATCGGTGCGGCCAATCAGCTCAGCTTGCAAGTGAGGGTTCGCCAGCATGGCATGCGCGACTTCATTCAGGTTGAACGCACCGTATTCGTTGATATCAGAGCTGCCCACCTGGAAAGGAAGCACGTAGTGAGCGCGTGAAGGGACTTCTTCTACCACTTCTACGGTTTTTACCACTTCCTCTGTCACCACCATTGGTGTTTCTGGCTGGCCAAACTTGTAGCTCATGCCCCAGTAGACTTGGTGAAGATCTGTCTTACCACCATTGGCTTTTTCAACGTCAGCATAAATGTCGTAACCAACTTGGGTGCTTACTGCGTGAGTCAGTTGATATTCAAGACCGACACCCGCCGCAACGACCGCGTTTTCTTTTTTGAATACGTCGCCATCTGTGTTGTCAGCAAAAATGTAAGCACCACCCACTTTACCGAACATAGACAAATTCTCAGTCACGTTCAGGTCGCCTTTTACACCCATTTCTGCGATGTGAAGTTCCGCATTTGCGCCTTCATTCAGACCAAAGTCATTCATGTAGCCATAGCCACCATACACACTGAAATGGTTACCAAAGTCGTAACCCCCTTCCAGTTTGAGTGCATGCGCATCATGTTCAGAACCTGCTGGCATTTCTGATTCTTCAATCAGACCCATACCTGTGCCGGCACCGATATAAAAACCTTCTCCAGTGGCTTGTTGAACATCTGCCTCTGTAGCAAATGCCTGTGGTGCAATACCAAACATGCTGATGAGGATAGCGGAAGAAATGAATGTCTTTTTCATGATGGTTACCTTTATTGGTTATTCGTTTTCAAAGGCAAATCCCTGCCGACGTCACTGCTTTTTAATACCCGCTGGCTAATGCGGATATCGTCCGTTGCAAACACAAATCCATCTTGTCGGTGGAGGAAGGAGAAGACCAATAAACGGTTGTGATTCGTTGTAATGAAAGCTAATCAGGAGGGTTAAATAGGCATAAAAAGATATGAAGAACACTCAAGAACCCCTGCAAGCCTCTGTTTTAATGAGGTTTAAATGTGAGCGCAATTAAACCGGGTCTTGCTGGATTCTATAGGTAATCGAAAGGGTTTTTCCTTGGATAACAAAGTGCAAAATGTATTGATTCGGGCAAATGGTCATTTCTTTTTGCTAGTGAAAGCTAAGTTCCAGCAGCTCAAAGGATAGACAGTGGCTGTATATACCCAAACGACCTGAATCCTGCATCTTCAGGTTGTTTGGGTATACATGTTGAACGGAAAGATTTTTCCCTTTTTTTATTAAAGTATTACGTCGCAATACCGATACATAGGGGGTAAGAAGTCAAAGTCAGGTTCACATGCAAATTCACGCGCTCGACAAAGCCCAACTCATTTCAGATATACAGCTCGGGGGAAACCTCAACCATGCTGTGTGTCAGGGCCGTCGTTCGGATTTCGCATTGATGTTGGCGTTGCTTTCTGGAGACGCTACTGAAACCACGCCACTCAATCCCCCTTATCCAGAAAAGGTAACAGAAGCGCAGCTTCGAAAAGCGTTTGATCTTCCCGAACCGACCCGTCTGGTTGCTGAAGAAAGAGACTATGAACTCTGTGGCTCTCAGGCTGACGCCTTTCACAAAGCGGGGTTAGTCAGCGCTAAGCTGAATGACTGTGTGAGTCCTTCTGCATTACATTTTCCTGCTATTGGAACACACAATTTAGGGGAAGATGTTTATCATAATTTGTCAGGACATCAACGAAGACAATTAGATAGCGAAAATGGCAAGACTGCCGCACTGGATCCGGTAAATTTATATAATCAATTGGTGACCGCAAAGCGCTTCAATGAAATGCACATTCAAGCGTAATCTATTGATTTTATTAACACTAGAACGCTCCAATACCATACTCATCACACCAATTCAACTTCTTCCATTCAAAAAAATCAAACTGTGATCACTTACTAAAAAAATCATTTTGCACACAGTTTGCACAACCTTTTTTGAACAAATTCACACCACTTTCGTCGATCATGGTCCAAGATTGTTATCCGCCTCTTAAAAAGCTGGGTATAAGTTGTTAGTCATCGTCGTATAACAATGAAGTGTGTCGGAAACATAATAGAAAGGTAAGACAATGGATATCGCTAAATCCGTCATTGTGATTACAGCTGCTGGGACTCCAACAGGTCGCGCTATGGCTGAACATTTTTGCAGGCTAAACGCCCGCGTTGCTCTCGTGGATACTGATGCAAGCCAACTTCAGGCTACTTACAATTCTTGTGTGAATGTAGGTGGTGTGTGTTTCTCATTCTTCCTTGCTAATCGCAGTGTGGAAAACATTTCCTACCTGTTTGAAGAGGTCAATCGTGAGATGGGAGCTGTGGATGTACTTATCAACTACTGGCAAGGCGGATCTCTGCCAAATTTGCTCGCCAGTCAGGAAGCTGCTAATGATGTCGTGAAAGACACTCTCGCTGATGTAGCTTCGAATCTGTACCTGTTTGGACGCGGCGCTGCTTTTAATATGCTTAACAAAGGCCGCAAGGGCGTGATAGTGAATATCCCCGGCGTCCTTTCTTCCGGCAACAGTGCCCCAACGTTTGACAGCTCTAACGCTGTGATTAAAGGCTTGACCCGAAGCTGGGCACAAGAACTGGAACACGCGAACATTCGAGTAGGCGGCGTATTGCCAAGGCTACGCCAAAGTGATGAAGGTAACGTTCACTACCACCCTGCAGTGAACTACGACATGATTGATGGTGCCGCTTACATCGTCGAAAACGACAGTTTCACCGGCCGTATCTTAGAAGCAGCGAGTTAAACGGCTGGTGAAGTTTGCCGTAGCCGCTTCTATGCCCTGTTAATTTGAATTGACTGCATACATGGCGATTGGATAGGTCCCATCGTCAGGGAGTTGTCACCTCAAAAGGGTATTGCCACTGCCAATAAAAAAGCCCGCTTACGCGGGCTTTCTCTTTATTTCTGATTCAGAAATTATGCTTTAGCAGCTTCTTTCTTTGCTTTCGCAGCTGGTTTAGCCGCTGCAGCGTTACGGTCTTCGCTCTTCTTGATAACCGTAGTGCCTTCGAAAGTCTCACCTTCTACGAATGCTTTACCGTAGTAAGATGCCAGCAGAACTTCTTTCAGCTCAGTGATCAGAGGGTAGCGTGGGTTCGCACCAGTACATTGGTCATCGAACGCTTCCACTGCCAGCTCGTCAATCTTCGCCAGGAAGTCAGCTTCCTTCACACCCGCTTCCTGAATAGACATTGGGATATCCAGGTTGCCTTTCAGCTCGTCCAACCATGCCAGAAGACGTTGGATCTTCTGAGCAGTGCGGTCGCCCGCTTGAGTCAGACCCAGGTGGTCAGCCACTTCTGCGTAACGACGACGTGCTTGTGGACGGTCGTACTGAGAGAACGCAGTTTGTTTAGTTGGGTTGTCGTTTGCGTTGTAACGAACAACGTTAGAAATCAGCAGTGCGTTCGCCAGGCCGTGTGGCAGGTGGAACTCAGCACCGATTTTGTGCGCCATTGAGTGACATACACCCAGGAAGGCGTTCGCAAACGCGATACCAGCGATAGTTGCTGCGTTGTGCACTTTCTCACGAGCGATTGGGTCGTTTGCACCATTCGCGTAGCTAGAAGGCAGGTATTCTTTCAGCATCTTAAGCGCTTGCAGAGCTTGACCGTCAGAGTACTCGTTCGCCAGAACAGATACGTATGCTTCCAGTGCGTGAGTCACTGCGTCGTAACCACCGAATGCAGTCAGCGACTTAGGCATGTTCATCACCAGGTTCGCATCTACGATAGCCATTTGAGGCGTCAACTCGTAATCAGCCAGTGGGTATTTCGCACCAGTCTTGTCGTCAGTTACAACCGCGAATGGCGTGACTTCTGAACCTGTACCTGAAGTGGTAGTGATACATACCAGTTCCGCTTTCTTACCCATTTTAGGGAACTTGTAGATACGCTTACGGATGTCCATAAAGCGCATTGCCAGTTCTTCGAAATGCGTTTCTGGGTGCTCGTACATTACCCACATGATTTTCGCAGCATCCATTGGTGAACCACCGCCCAGTGCGATAATCACGTCTGGCTGGAAGCTTTGCATTGCTGCAGCACCTTTTTCTACTACAGTCAGCGTTGGGTCTGCTTCTACTTCGAAGAAGGTCTGAACTTCCATGCCTTGTGCTTTCAGCAGGGCAACAACTTCGTCTGAGTAACCGTTGTTGAACAGGAAGCGGTCTGTTACAACCATTGCGCGTTTCTTACCTTCCAGATCACCCAGTGCAATTGGCAGGCTGCCACGACGGAAGTAGATAGATTTCGGTAGTTTGTGCCACAGCATGTTTTCAGCTCGCTTCGCTACAGTTTTCTTGTTGATAAGGTGCTTAGGACCAACGTTCTCAGAGATTGAGTTACCGCCCCAAGAACCACAACCCAGAGTCAGTGATGGTGCAACGTTGAAGTTGTACAGGTCACCAATACCACCGTGAGTGGTTGGGATGTTCACAAGAATACGTGCGGTTTTCAGCTTGTCGCCGAAGTATTTGATGCGCTCTTGGTTGACGTCTTGGTTGGTGTACAGGCCAGAGGTGTGACCGATACCGCCGATTTCAACCATGGTGACTGCTTGCGCTACTGCGTCTTCAAAATCCGTTGCACGGAACAGACCCAGTGTTGGAGACAGTTTCTCGTGAGCAAAAGCGTCATCAACAGACACTTTGTCCAGACCTTCACCTACCAGTACTTTAGTATCAGCTGGAACGGTTACGCCTGCCATTTCAGCAATCGCTGCAGCTGGCTGACCAACGATGTTTGCGTTCAAAGCGCCATCAATCAACAGTACTTTACGTACTTTGTCTGCTTCATCTTTGCTCAGTACATAACCTTTGTGAGAAGCAAAACGCTCTTTCACTTCGTCGTATACAGCGTCAACAACAATCGCAGCCTGCTCAGAAGCACACACTACACCGTTATCGAAAGTCTTAGACATCAGGATAGAAGCAACTGCACGCTTGATATCAGCTGTTTCGTCGATAACAACAGGAACGTTACCTGCACCTACGCCGATAGCTGGTTTACCAGAAGAGTAAGCCGCTTTAACCATGCCTGGGCCACCAGTTGCCAGGATCAGGTTGATGTCGTCGTGCTTCATCAGCGCGTTAGACAGTTCTACTGAAGGCTGGTCAATCCAACCGATGATGTCTTTTGGTGCGCCCGCTGCGACTGCTGCGTCCAGAACCAATTTAGCTGCATCATTAGTAGAGTTTTTCGCACGTGGGTGTGGCGAGAAGATAATACCGTTACGGGTCTTCAGAGAAATCAGAGATTTGAAGATCGCGGTAGAAGTCGGGTTGGTCGTTGGAACGATACCACAGATGATACCTACTGGCTCAGCGATAGTGAAAGTACCGAACTCGTCGTTCTCTTCCAAGATGCCGCAGGTTTTTTCATCTTTGTATTTGTTGTAGATGAATTCAGATGCGAAGTGGTTTTTGATGACTTTGTCTTCGACAATACCCATGCCAGATTCCGCAACAGCTTGTTGAGCCAGAGGAATACGGGCGTTGTTAGCAGCCAAAGACGCAGCACGGAAGATTTTGTCTACTTGCTCTTGAGAGTAAGTTGCAAACTCTTTCTGCGCTTTCTTTACACGCTCAACCATTGCGTTGAGTTCGGCTACGTTAGTTACAGGCATAGTTGTCTCCTACATACCTAAAGTTTGAAAATTATTTAGTAACTACATGCTCGTTTGTTTAGAGGCCTAAGCGTCACACTTCCTCAGTGAGCCTTGGCAAGCATTTAGTAAATAACTTTCAAAACTGATTATAGATTTTCATAAAAGCAGAAAATTGATCGGGATCATGTGTAGTAAACTTTCACAAAGATTTTCATCAACCGGTCAATAATCAATCAAATCACGCTATAATCGACGTTTTGAAAGCCTAAAACCACAAAAAAACTACGCGAATGTAACACATGCGTTTTGTGTCTCATACACCTGTATAACTTCTTTTTCGTATGTTGTCCCAGTTAGATTTACAGATGTGATCGCTATCACATGCATAGGTTGACAACCTACCGTACAGAGAAGTTTCCAGCACTTACATACCAGTTATATTTAGTACACTTATTGCTCAGAGAGCCCGAAATACCTGACCTTTTAACCTGGGAAAAATATTTCTCGTTGACGCCGCCACTGTGGATTGGCATTTCATCTTTCGACGTTATACTAGCGCCCAAGATTGGCACTTTTGCGATCCACATCTAATCCTTCCGTTTCTCAGATTCGAGTGTTTGGGAATGAATAGCATCGAACTTGTAATATTTTTTCAGTTTTTCATTGGTTTGTTTGCAGCCGTGAACCCGTTGGGCATCATGCCTATCTTTGTTTCTTTAACTGCCCATCAGGATCCAGTTGAACGGAACAAGACTGCATATACGGCAAGTCTAGCCGTGGCTGCCATTCTGGTTGTCTCATTATTGGCGGGTCAGTTACTGCTGGATTTCTTCAGCATCTCATTGGACTCTTTCCGTGTTGCGGGTGGCCTGCTGCTGGTTAGCATCGCTTTCACCATGATGAGCGGTAAGCTGGGTGAAGATAAACAGAATAAACAGGAACAATCAGAGTCTGTTAGCCGCGAACAGATTGGTGTTGTGCCACTGGCGATGCCACTTCTGGCCGGCCCCGGTGCTATCAGTTCTACCATCGTTTATGCCAGCCGTTATCCTGGCTCCGTCGATACTTTTGGTCTTATCACCAGTATTTGTATTTTTGCAGCCGGCATCTGGGGCTTACTCCGGCTGGCACCAACCATCGTGAAGTTTCTGGGTCAAACTGGCATCAACGTGATCACCCGTATTATGGGTTTGATTCTGGCAGCTCTTGGTATTGAATTTATTGCCAATGGTCTTCGTGCCTTGTTCCCTGGCCTAAGCTAAACATTCCTTGTTTTATAGCCCGCTCATCTCCTGAGCGGGTTTCTCCTGCTAAACTTTTCATATCTAAATACTTTCCAGAGTACTTGGCATGAGCAGGAATGCTGTTCAGGAGACCCTTTACACCACCATTTTCGGCACTGAAACACGTGCTGGGAAAACCTTTGACATCATACTGATCATTATCATCCTCGCGTCTATTGCGGTATTGATGCTCGAGTCTGTCGGGGACATGCAAGCCAAGTATGGGGATTGGTTCTTCACTATCGAATGGGGATTCACACTCTTCTTTACTGTGGAGTATGCACTGCGTCTATACTGCTCCCCTGCTCCCAAGGCCTATGCAAAAAGCTTTTACGGCATCGTCGATTTACTTGCCATTCTACCCACCTATATCGCCATGCTTTTCCCGGGCACCAATTATCTGATGGCGGTGCGCCTTCTCAGGGTGTTACGTATCTTCCGCGTCCTTAAACTCATGCGGTACCTTGAGGAATCAAACGTCCTGTTGGAATCACTTAAATCCTCGGGCAGGAAAATCTTTATCTTCTTTTATGCTGTGATGGTGTTGGTGACCATCTTTGGATCATTGATGTTTGTTATTGAGGGTCCTGAGCACGGTTTTACCAGCATTCCTTACAGCATTTACTGGGCCATCGTGACCATGACGACGGTCGGATACGGCGATTTGGTGCCGCAAACGGACATTGGCAAAGCATTGGCCTCGATAACCATGCTGATGGGTTACTCCATCATTGCGGTTCCCACAGGTATTATCACCGCTCAAATGGGGCAACATATGACGACACAAAGACAAACGACGCTTTGCCCCAATTGTTCTAAACCAGGGCACGAAAATGATGCTGATTTTTGTAAGTTTTGTGGTAGTGACCTAGCACAAAAAGAGAAAGAAACGTAAACCAAACCTTCATACCCTAACAGCCTGAATCTTCAGGTTGTATGGGTATATTCAACTCGGGTTAAGGTAGAAAGGATATTATCGTTACTAAGCCATCCAGAATGTGGTATCTCAACGCAATGAGCCATTTTTTGGTCGTACCAAAAGCTTGCATGATTTCCATTTTGTCCTTTAAGGAAATCATTCGCTTATCTCCCCTCTTGAGCTTCAAGCTTCCGGGCAGGCTTAATAACCAAAAAAGCGGAGCCATTAGGCTCCGCTTTTTAGTTTCATTCACCCATTAGAACGTATATCGGACACCGGCTTGCAGCTGGTCATCATTTTGCTTGCCATCCAAGCGGTTAAATTCATAACCCGCATAGCCGACAAAATTGTCAGTGACGTTGTAAACACCTTCAATTGCGTTGTAGTCGACATCATGAGAAGCATTATCTGAATCGCGATAGTTGAAGACATACCGGAAGACATAGTCATTGATGTTATACGCCAGAGCAATCTCGTAACCGTCTATATCAACGTTATCAACTTCACCAGCGACATAGAGAGCGCCAATGTAGAAATCGTTGAAAGTATAAGATAGAGCTACGTCATATTGGTCGACCTCGACACTGGCTAAACCAGTCCCAGTTCTCTGATCGCCTGAAACATAACCAGCACCGATATCTAATCCAATGGGGCTCTCGTAATAGATAGAGCCACCTGCAGAATCATTGTCCTTTTCGTCAGCAGCCACATAATTCAATGTCACTGTTACACCCACTGGCGTTTCTACCATGTAAACAAAGTTGTTTTCTAACTTGTCTTGGTTACCAACAACGATATCTGCCGCACTACCACCAAAGGTCTCCATGATATCGGTGACATTGGTCAGAATGACCTGAGAAGAGTCCTGCTTACCGTATGAGAAGGCGCCAAAGTTGGTGTCAAAGCCAGCGAACATGTATCGGTTGTCGATGTCGGAATCTTCCGTTGTCATTTCCGCTTCATAGAAGCCAAAAACACTAACACTGTCATTGACGCTGGTTTCTCCAGCAAAATGTAGCCTTGCACGACTCATGTCTTTGAATGAGCTGTTGCCATTCGCAGTGCCATTTGCGTTAACTTCATTTGCATCGGAAACATTGAATCGAGGCTCGATACGACCGCCAATATCAAGTGCTGACTCATCACTGGAATAAACCGTGTATGCGTATGCATTAAAGCCCACTGCCGCGCCGATTATCGACGCTGTTATCATCGTTTTTTTCATTTCAATCATCCCTGCGGCTTTACAGCCGCTTGAGTTCCATCAAAACAACTGCACGTAATCGCGCCTACAACGATTAAAAAATAATTACGACAAGCGCCTGAACATCACAGCAAGAATCGCTCAAAGCCAGTAAAAATGGGCTCCCACAAATGAGATTATGAAAATAAACTCAATGAATGAGAGCTCTTATGGAAGCGCCGATGATGAACAGGAGAATTTAGGTGTCTTCATGCAAACAATTTGGCGAATATTTTTTAATATACCTAAACAACCTGAAGATGCCGGATTCAGCGAGTTTGACTGGCGTTGTGATCGCGGCGTCTCTTTGTAGGTCACCTCCATCAAAAAGGGACAACAACGAGCACGACGTCAGTCAACTCGCCCGAAGGGAGGCCCTCAATGCGCCCACTTCTTCGTTAAATTCCACGGAAATAGAACCACTATTCCTCGCGAAATTTGCCTTGAATTGAACGCATTGATGACCTTTGAATGCGAGCATCTTCAGGTCGTTTGGGTATAGAGACAGTGCTCAAGGGAAAGGAAAGAAATAAAAAACGGAGCACTAAGCTCCGTTTAATTAGGTATGGGAATTTGGCTTATTTACGACGCCAAGTGGTGCCTGCTGCGCCGTCTTCCAGAACAATGCCCATTTCGATCAAAGCATCACGTGCCGCATCCGCTGCCGACCAGTCTTTGCTTGCGCGTGCATCGTTACGCGCTTTGATCAGCGCTTCAATTTCCGCCACTTCATCATCGCCACCCGCGTTGCCTTGCAGGAAGGCTTCTGGGTCTTGCTCTAGCAGGCCAAGCACTTCAGCCAGTTCACGCATACGAGCAGCCAGTTTAGATGCACCTTCTACGTCTTCGGCTTTCAGGCGGTTGATTTCACGCGCCATGTCGAACAGCACTGAATACGCTTCTGGCGTGTTGAAATCGTCGTCCATTGCTGCTTTGAAACGCTCAGTGAACTCTTCACCACCTTCCGCAGTGACTGAAAGATCAAGGCCACGCAGTGACGTATACAGACGTTCCATCGACGCACGCGCTTGTTTCAGGTTCTCTTCGCTGTAGTTCAACTGGCTGCGGTAGTGACCAGACATCAGGAAGTAGCGAACAGTTTCCGCATCGTAGTGAGCGAGCACGTCACGGATAGTAAAGAAGTTACCCAGTGACTTGGACATCTTCTCGCGGTCAACCATCACCATACCGCTGTGCATCCAGGTATTCACATACTGGGTGTCATGTGCACAGCAAGATTGCGCGATTTCATTTTCGTGGTGCGGGAAGGTCAGATCTGAACCGCCGCCGTGGATATCAAAATGATTACCCAGAATCGCAGAGTTCATTGCAGAACATTCGATATGCCAGCCCGGACGACCTGGACCCCAAGGAGATTCCCATGTTGGTTCACCCGGCTTGGACATTTTCCACAGTACAAAATCCAGTGGGCTTTTCTTCGCTTCTTCCACGTCAACACGCGCACCCGCCTGAAGCTGGTCCAGATCCTGACGTGATAGCTTGCCGTATTCGTCAAACTTCGCCACTTCGAACAGCACATCGCCGTTAGAAGCAACATAAGCGAAGCCACGCTCAATCAAACGCTCCACCAGCGCAATGATTTCATCGATGTACTGAGTGGCGCGCGGTTCAATATCTGGGCGCTTCATGTTCAACGCGTCAAAGTCAGCATACATTTCACCGATCAGACGCTCGGTCAATGAATCACAGCTTTCACCGTTTTCAGCTGCTCGCTTGATGATCTTGTCATCGATGTCTGTGATGTTACGAACGAACTTCAGGTCATAACCCAGAAAGCGCAGGTAACGTGATACCACGTCGAATGAAACGAAGGTGCGACCATGGCCGATGTGACACAAATCGTAAATGGTAACCCCACACACATACATGCCAACCTTGCCAGGATGGATAGGTTTGAATTCTTCTTTTTTCTTAGTGAGGGAGTTGTAAATCTTCAACATGGTAGTCGGGTTACCCATTACAAATATTAAATGATAAGAGGAATGGCATATTACACCTTTTCCGCCGAGTTTAGGCAAGGGTGAACAGAGGCGCGCATACAATTAAAGCATGCAGGCGCTATGCTGAGTCATAAGGCTGATTTTTCTGGTGTGATCAGTTGAATGTCACGACCACTAGGATAGAATCAAACGTTCAAAGCTAAACGCGAATTTATAGGAACAAATCATGGTTACGCTTCATACCAACTTTGGTGACATCAAAATCCAACTGAACAGCGAAAAAGCGCCAGTGACTGCAGAAAACTTCCTGCAATACTGCCGTGACGGTTTTTACAACGGCACTCTGTTCCACCGTGTCATCGACGGTTTCATGATTCAAGGCGGCGGCATGGCTTCTGGCATGCAAGAAAAAGAAACCAACGCACCGATTAAAAACGAAGCTAACAACGGCCTGAGCAACAAAGTAGGTACCATTGCAATGGCACGTACTATGGAACCACATTCAGCGAGCTCTCAGTTCTTCATCAACGTTAACAACAACACCTTCCTGGATTTCAAATCTGAAACGCCAGACGGTTGGGGTTACTGTGTATTCGGTGAAGTAGTTGAAGGTATGGACGTGGTTAACAAGATCAAAGACGTTGCTACCGGTAACTGGGGTTACGTTCACCAGGACGTGCCTGTAGAAGAAGTGCTGATCGAAAGCGTGACTATCGAAGAATAAGGCACTGAGGGGCAGCAATGACTTGCTGCCCTTATATTATCTATGACCGTATTATTTATTTCTGATCTCCATCTCAGCCCTACCCATCCTGAAATTACCCAGTGCTTTTTGCGTTTCCTGAAAGAGGACGCACCAAAGGCAAGTGCACTTTATGTGTTGGGCGACCTGTTTGAGTCCTGGATTGGTGACGACGACGGAACCCCGCTTCAAATTGAAGTGGCAGATGCATTTAAAGCACTCAGCGATCTGGGTATCCCCATCTATTTCATTCATGGAAACCGCGATTTCTTGGTCGGCAAACGGTTTGCAAAAGCATCGGGCATGACTCTGCTGCCTGAACTCCATGTGATCGATTTATTCGGTAAGCCCACGCTCATCATGCATGGCGACACATTGTGTATTCAGGATGAAGGGTATCAGCGCTACCGTAAAAAAGTGCACAACCCGCTAATCCAGTGGCTGTTCTTTAGATTGCCGCTTTCCGTCAGGCGCCGTATCGGCGAAAAGATCCGGGCTGGTAGCACCAAAAGCAACATGGAAAAATCGGAAGACATCATGGATGTCGACCAATCTGAGGTGTTGCGTGTAATGAAAGACAGTGGCGTGACGCAACTCATTCATGGTCACACTCACAGACCGGATATTCATGACATTCGCATTGGAAATGATCCGGCTCAACGAATCGTACTCGGTGATTGGTACACTCAAGGCTCTGTTTTGGTCTGTACCGAAGAAGGCTGCACGCTGCAAACCCGCGCGTTTTAAATGCTCAATGCAAATCACGACGAGCTGACCGAACGGTCAAGATGAGAAAAGCATGAGTTTTCTCATTAATTTTCTTCGCGAAATATCAGCCATTATTAGCACTCTCAAATATGAGACTTTTTATACAATTGATTTCGTAATCCTCTTTAAGGAAACGTTGGCATTCTATGCGTTCAAACATTGCACGGCAGGCGATCTATAACTCAGAGCAAAAAGTCATTGCTTATGAGTTGTTGTTTCGCGAAGGCTACTGTGATTCTTTTCCTTGTATCGAATCTGACATCGCCACTGACAGTGTGCTGAATGATTTATTCTGCGAGACAACCGGCGGCGTCAGGCGTGTTTCTGATGGCCTCCCCTGCTTCGTTAACTTCTGTTACGACAGCCTTATTCAAGGCAAAGCACTTAACTATCCAGCTCAAGAATTGGTTATTGAGGTGCTTGAAGATTGTGTGGCGGACGCTGAGCTTTACAAAGCACTGGAAGACCTGAAGTCCCACGGCTATCAAATCGCGTTTGACGATTTTATTCCGTCGTCTGACTGGCTCCCTTTCCTTCGATTAGCGGATTACGTGAAAATCGATTTCCGGGCACAGACCCTGACTCAGATTTCCCAGTTTGTCAGCAAGTATCGAAAGCGTTTTGACTTTAAACTACTGGCTGAAAAGATTGAGACTGACGAGGAATATCACGCAGCGCTTGAAATGGGCTTCGACCTGTTTCAGGGCTATCAACTGAGTAAACCTGAGCGCATTTTCTTTTCAAACGTCGCTTAACGTTCAATAAGTACTCCACATGAAAAAAGGAACCGTTCGGTTCCTTTTTTCTTTCAGGCAAATTGCCATTATTTCATTGTTGGCATAATAAAATCGGCGTTCACCCTGAGCCCGGTTGGCCATCGCGCGGTGATCGCCTTGCGTCTAGTGTAGAAGCGCACACCATCAGGACCGTGCACATGAAGCGAACCAAACAGTGAACGCTTCCAGCCGCCAAAACTGTGGAATGCCATTGGTACAGGGATGGGCACATTCACGCCAACCATACCTACCTGAATTTCATGACAGAACTGACGCGCTGCATCGCCATTTTGGGTAAAGATGGCCGTACCGTTGCCAAATTCATGATCATTAATCAGTTTCACCGCCGTCGCATAATCCGGCACGCGAACCACAGACAGAACCGGACCAAAAATTTCGTCGCGATAGATAGTCATTTCTGGTGTGACATTATCGAACAAGCAACCACCCAGGAAGTAGCCATCTCCACCTTCAGCCTGAACACCACGGCCATCAACAAGCAAGTCAGCGCCTTCTTCAACACCTTTCGCCACATAGCCTTCCACTTTGCTCAGGTGTTCTTTCGTTACCAAAGGCCCCATTTCCATGCCTTCAATCACGCCATTACCAACACGAAGTTCTTTCACTTTTGGCGTCAACTTTTCAATCAGGGCATCTGCCACGTTGCCTACCGCAACTGCCACAGAAATTGCCATACAGCGCTCACCGGCAGAGCCGTAAGCCGCGCCCATCAAGGCCGCAACCGCCTGATCCAGATCCGCATCCGGCATCACCACCATGTGGTTTTTTGCGCCGCCCAATGCCTGAACACGCTTACCGTGCGCTGATGCCGTGCTGTAGATGTATTCAGCAATCGGAGTTGAACCCACAAAGCTGACCGCTTGCACATCTGGGTGAGTCAGCAATACATCTACTGCTTCTTTATCCCCATTGACCACATTGAAAACGCCATCCGGCAAACCCGCTTCAGTGAGTAACTCTGCGATACGCAGCGTTGAGCTTGGGTCTTTTTCCGAAGGCTTCATCACGAAGGTGTTACCACAGGCAATGGCAATCGGGAACATCCACATTGGCACCATCACCGGGAAGTTAAACGGCGAAATACCTGCCACCACACCCAAAGGCTGGTTGAGTGACCAGGCATCAATGCCCGAGCCAATTTGCTCTGTCATCTCGCCTTTCAATAAATGAGGAATACCGCAGGCAAACTCGACGACTTCCAGACCACGGGTTAACTCTCCTTTGGCATCATCCAGCACCTTTCCGTGCTCTTTGGTAATGAGCGCCGCGAGCTCGTCGATGTTTTCTTCCACCAACGCCTTGAACTTAAACATCACACGGGCACGGCGAAGTGGCGACATTTCGGACCATGCAGGAAAAGCGGCTTTGGCAGAAGCAATTGCAGCTTCGGTTTCGGCAACTGATGCCAAAGAGACTTCGCCACTTTGCTCGCCGGTCGCAGGGTTAAACAGCGCTTGCTTGCGCTCGCTTTCGGCTGTGTATTTGCCATCAATGTAGTGCGTTACAGACATATCCTTATATCCCCTTAAAGTTAAATCGCTTGCTTGATGGCGCGTTCCAGCGTGCTGACCATCTGATCGATGTGTTTCGATTCCATAATAAGTGGCGGCGACATGGCGATGATGTCGCCCGAAGCGCGCACTAACACACCGTCGTAGAAACAGCGTGTAAAGATGTCATAACCGCGTTTACCGACACCCTCACTGCTCGGCGAAAACTGAATGCCGGCAATCAAGCCTGTGTTTCGAACATCAATCACATTCGGCAAATTATCGAGCGAATGCAGTGCCTCTTCCCATTCAGTTTCCAGTTGCCTTGCGCGCTCGAACAGATTCTCGTCACGGTAAATATCGAGCGTTGCCAGCGCTGCTGCCGCCGCAACCGGGTGACCGGAATAGGTATAACCGTGGAAAAGCTCGATCGTGTCCTCCGGCGCTGCATTCATGCAGGCATCGTAAATACGATCACTCACCATTACTGCACCCATTGGGATCGCGCCATTGGTCAAGGCTTTCGCGGTAGTAATAATGTCTGGCGTAACATCCCAGCGCTGCGATGCAAAGGCATCACCCACACGGCCGAAGCCCGTAATCACTTCATCGAAGATCAACAGAATGTCGTGTTTGGCCGTGATTTCACGAAGACGTTTTAGATAACCTTTTGGCGGAAGAATAACCCCACCCGATCCTGACATTGGCTCAACCATCACCGCTGCGATATTTTCAGCGCCGTGCAGGGCAATCAGCTGTTCCAGCACCTCAGCACGTTCGATACCGTGCTCTGGCATACCTTTCGAGAAGGCATTGCGTTCTATGTCCAAAGTATGTGGAAGATGAGCAACACTTGGCAGCAACTGACTGTTAAACGCTTTGCGGTTATTCACCATACCGCCCACAGAAATACCGCCAAAACCTGTGCCGTGATAGCCCTGCTCGCGACCAATAAACATGGTGCGATTGGCATGACCACGGGCCCGCTGATAGGCCAGTGCAATTTTCAACGCCGTATCGGCAGATTCAGAACCAGAGTTGGTGAAGAACACGCGGTTCAAATCGGCAGGAGCCAATTCTGCTAAACGCTCAGCGAGTTCAAATGGGAGAGGATGCCCCATCTGGAAAGTTGGCGCATAGTCGAGTTCTTTGATCTGTTTACTTACAGCGTCAGTGATTTGATCACGGCTATGACCCGCGTTGCAGCACCACAATCCGGCCGTCGAATCCAGCACTGAATTCCCCTCAACGTCGGTGTAATACATGCCTTCCGCTTTTGCGAGTAGTCTTGGCGTGGTTTTGTACTGACGGTTTGCGGTGAAAGGCATCCAGAAGTTATCCAGACGTGCTCCTTCACTCTGCGGTTTGTTCACTGCCATAGTCAGGGTTCCTTGCTTGCTTCCGTTGTTAACAAGATGTTGCCTAGCGGCCAATATTTGCAATACTATGTCAAATATAACGAACAGTAAACGGCCTATGTTCAATATCTAAAGAATAAATTGCACCAATTGTAAAATATTTTGAAATGGTGCACAGTGGCCATACTCATCGCACATAACAGGGAAAAGGGGCTGCTATGACTTCGCACAAGTCTCGTCAAGACTGGGATGCACTCGCACAATCTATAACAATCAAAGGACAGGCATTCATCGATGGTGATTACCGAGATGCGGTTTCTGGTGAGACCTTTGCCTGCATCAGTCCGGTCGATGGTCGTGTGCTGGCCGATGTTGCCAGTTGCGATCTTGCTGACGCCAACCACGCAGTCAGCAATGCCCGTGCAACGTTTGAGTCTGGTGTATGGGCTCACCTTCCTCCTGCTGAACGTAAGAAAATCGTGATCCGTTTTGCGGAATTAATTGAAGAAAACGGCGACGAACTGGCGCTCCTGGAAACACTGGATATGGGCAAGCCTATCCGTTATTCCAAAGCGGTGGATGTAAATGGTGCCGCCCGTGCCATTCGCTGGTCAGGCGAAGCGGTCGACAAGATTTACGATGAACTCGCGCCCACGCCACACAATGAAATCGGCATGGTTACCCGTGAGCCTGTGGGCGTTGTTGCCGCTATCGTGCCCTGGAACTTCCCTATGCTGATGGCCTGTTGGAAGCTTGGTCCTGCCCTCGCCTCCGGTAACTCTGTTGTCCTAAAGCCCTCCGAGAAATCGCCACTCACTGCCATCCGTCTTGGCGAACTTGCCATTGAGGCAGGTATGCCAAAAGGTGTGCTAAATGTACTCCCTGGCTTTGGGCACACAGTGGGCAAAGCGCTCGCGCTGCACATGGATGTCGATACGCTGGTGTTCACTGGCTCAACCAAAATCGCCAAACAACTGATGATTTACGCTGGCGAATCAAACATGAAGCGTGTCTGGCTGGAGGCTGGCGGTAAGAGCCCGAATATCGTCTTTGCTGATGCGCCAGATTTAGATGCCGCAGCCTCTGCTGCTGCGTCTGCCATTGCCTTCAACCAAGGCGAAGTCTGTACCGCAGGCTCGCGCTTGTTGGTGGAAGCGTCTATCAAAGATGTCTTTATCGAAAAGGTCGTCGAGAACCTGAAAGGCTGGCAACCAGGGCATCCGCTAGACCCAGACACTCAGGTTGGTGCAGTCGTTGACCAACAGCAGCTTGATACCGTGCTGACGTACATAGACAAGGGCGCACAAGGCGGCGCCAAGATGGTGTGTGGCGGCAGCCGTGTCATGGCTGAAACCGGTGGTTTATTTGTCGAACCCACGGTGTTCGATAATGTGAACAATGAGATGGCGATTGCCCGCGAAGAGATATTCGGCCCTGTATTGTCGGTGATCACCTTCGACACACCCGAGCAAGCAGTCGCGATTGCCAACGATACCGATTATGGCCTTGCTTCTGCGGTATGGACATCTGACATCGGCAAAGCGCACAAAACCGCGAAATCGCTGCGCACTGGGATGGTGTGGATTAACCATTATGATGGCGGCGACATGACTGCGCCATTTGGTGGGTACAAGCAATCCGGCAATGGCCGCGATAAATCACTTCATGCGTTCGAGAAATACACAGAAGTGAAAGCCACCTGGATTGCACTTTGATCTGACGATTTTCTAAATCAGATAAAAAGACCGGCTCGATGAGCCGGTCTTTTACATTCACTGAAGCAGTCTTATTTATCTTTCAGTTCGGTAGTGATAACAATCTTGCCTTCCAGCGTTTTATGTACCGGACACTTATCGGCAATTTCCAATAAACGCTGACGCTCGTCATCGGTTAGATCACCGAACAACTCGATTTCACGGGACATGACCTCGACCTTCGCGTTGTTTTCATCACAGTGCTCGCAATCCTCACCGTGCTGACGACTGTGCGACAGGGTCACTTTTACATCATCCAACGGCAGCTTTTTACGATTAGCGTACATACGCAGCGTCATGGAAGTACACGCACCCAATCCAGCCAGCACATGTTCGTAAGGATCTGGTCCTAGATTATCGCCGCTGTAATCGACAGGTTCATCGGCAAACCACTGGTGATGGTCTGTTTGGATGGTACGGGTAAACTGTTTGTTGTGCTCATGCACCAGCACCTCACCACGTTTCACACCTTCTTCTGCCTCTTTGACCGGTGCTGCCCTGTCGATGTAGCGGTGTGACCAGGCCGCGATAAGCTCAGCCACATACTGAGCATCGTTTTTGTTGGTCAGCAAGTGATCGGCAGAATCCAGCGTCACAAAGCTCTTAGGATGCTTAGCGCGGGTGTAGATTTTCTCGGCTTCTTTAATCAGCACGATGTTATCGATTGGGGAATGCATCACCAGCAGCGGTACACGCAGGTTTTCGATATCGTCATTGTCGGCGCGGATATCATCAAGGAACTGTTTCTTGATCGTGAAAGGACGGCCAGCCAAAGAAAGCTCTGCTTCACCTTCAGCCTCAATTTGCTCCACGTGAGCCGCAAACTGTTTAGACACATGTTCAGCATCTGCTGGCGCGCCAATGGTCGCCACCGCTGAGACTTCTGGAATGCGATGTGCCGCCGACAGCACCGCGCGGCCACCCAGACTGTGACCAATCAGCAGCAGTGGCGCTTCATAGTTATCGCGCAGGAAATCTGCCGCTGCGACCAAATCATCAACGTTGGAAGAAAAGTTGGTATTGGCGAAATCACCGTCACTGCCGCCCAAGCCCGTAAAGTCAAAGCGAAAGACCGCAAAGCCGATGTTCACTAAAGCGCGTGAAATACGGGAAGCCGCCGCCACATCTTTTCCACAAGTAAAGCAATGTGCAAACAAGGCATAGCCTCTCGCATTTTGCTCTGGTGTCTCCAACATCCCAGCCAACTCAAGTCCATTGCTTAGGAAGGTAACTTTGTTTCTTTTCCCTGCCATTTCCGTCTCCCGGTTATTTGATTCGCGTCATTTAGCTCACGCTAACATTCACAGACATGACCGGAACAGGGCATAAAAGATAACAAAGCGCCTCAGGCTTAAGCTTGAGACGCTTTAAACGGATGATTTAAGTATGAGGTTTATTGCAGTGCTTCTTTCAAACGGTGATAAGTCATGCCGATCGCCAACAAAGGCGAACGCAACAGAGGCCCACCAGGAAAGGTCATATGTTTCACCTTGGCGAACACATCAAAGCGCTCTGCGGTACCTGAGATCGCTTCTGCGATGACTTTGCCTGCCATGTGAGTAGCATTCACACCGTGACCGGAATACGCCTGTGCGAAGAAGATATTCGGGGCATCCGGCAACCGACCAATTTGAGGTAAACGGTTCGCACCAATGCCAATCATGCCGCCCCATTCGAAATCAATGCCAACACCTTTCAGCTGCGGGAAAACCCGCTCAAGATTTGGCAGCAAGGCTCCCGTAATGTCTTTCGGATCTTTTCCGGAATAAGTACACAGCCCACCGAACAGTAATCGGTTGTCGCCGGAGAGGTGGTAGTAATCAAGCGCGATGCTGAGGTCAGCAAACGCCATGTTCTTTGGTATGGTGCTGGCGACTTGTTCGTCTGACAGTGTTTCAGTGGCGATGATGTAACTACCTGCTGGAAGCACCTTCCCACCTATATAAGGTTCCAGTTTGTGGCCGATATACGCGTTACCTGCCAATAGCAGATAGTTGCAAGTTACTTGCCCTTGCGCCGTTTTCACGATGGGCTTTTGGCCCTTGATGATTTCCGTCGCAGCACTGTCTTCGAAAAGCTGGACGCCCAGACCAGCAGCAGCTGCCGCTTCACCTGTCACCAAGTTCAGAGGATGTAAATGACCACTGCCCATATCCAGCATGCCGCCGATGTAACGGTCAGACCCAATCACTTCCGCAAGATCTGCTTTTTCGAGCATGCGGATTTCATGGGGATACTGGTTTGCGCTCAGATCATCAAAATCTTCCTGAAGCTCTTTCATGTGAGAGGGTTTCATCGCCAGATCGCAATATCCCATGGCGAGATCGCAATCGATGCTGAACTCATCTACACGATCTTTGACGATCTGCACTGCTTCCAAACCCATCTGACTGATGGCGGCGACACCTTCTTTACCTATTTGATTAGTGAACTGCTCGATGCCATGGCCAATACCACGGATCAACTCGCCACCATTGCGGCCTGACGCCCCCCATCCAATCTTGTTGGCTTCCAGCACAGCCACGGAATAACCACGTTGAGCCAGCTCAATCGCACTGTTTATGCCGCTGAATCCACCACCGACAATACACACATCCACACTGATTGATTCCGTCAAAGCTGGATAACGCTGCGGGTATTTCGCAGTGGCTGCGTAATAAGAAGAAGTATGGGGAAGATTCGATGGAGTATGCGCCATGCTTTACATCCTTTGTAAAATATAATTAACAAAGACTACCGTATTTTCCTTCGGGGGGTGAAGCAAAAATTGTACGGTGTGGTCAGGTTATCACTATCAGCTCAAGATACTTAACAAAGCTAAAGCCGCCTTCTAAAGGCCGAGCTGTAAGTGACCACCGAGAAAAGGCGTTGATCAATAAAGTGCATAATACATTGCAAATTTGTGGTTTATATTTTTTACATAATGACGAAGTCATCACAAAATACTTGATTACTCGCCTTATGGAAGTAGGATCGCTTGTTCAAAATCTATTACAGTGACTGAAGCTAACTAACAAAACCCAGTCAAAGCAGGGAGAATCGAACATTGGACATTGGTGCAAACCTTAAAGCCGTTAGAAAAAGTCGCGGACTATCGCAACGCGAACTCGCTAAACGCGCAGGCGTAACCAACAGTACCATCTCGATGATTGAGAAAAACAGCGTCAGTCCATCTGTCAGTTCGCTGAAGAAAGTTTTGTCTGGTATTCCCATGTCTTTGGTTGAGTTCTTCTCTGCCGATATTGGACAAACAGAATCAGCGCCTGTCATCTATCGCCAACAGGATCTACTCGAAATCGGCGATGATTCCGTATCGATGAAGCTGATCGGCAAAGAGTTCCCAAACCGCGCTATCTCTGTGCTTTCCGAAACCTATCCACCAGGCGCGCACTCCGGCGAGGAAATGCTGCAGCATGAAGGCGAAGAAGCGGGTTTGGTTGTGGAAGGTAAGCTCGAACTGACTGTCGGTGACGATATTTTCGTTCTGGAAGTCGGCGACAGCTATTACTTCGACAGTAACCGTCCGCATCGTTTTGCCAACCCATTCGATGCCACTTGCCGTCTGTTTAGCGCAACAACGCCAGCGAATTTCTAAGCCATCGACCAAGTTGAAAGAACGCCCGGGAGACGAACCGGGCGTTTTTGTTTTCCCGTTATACCAATCACAGTAGGTAGCTGATCAGAAATAGCGCAGGAAAAATGCTCGAGAACAAGGCGGCAAATTTCGATAAGTAGTTATTCTACGGTCAAATTTTCCAACGCAGTTATCGAGCATTTTAACAAGCTAGGATGAGCAGATATTTACTACGATTGGTATTAAATGCCGAACTTGTCCCTGACTGAGTAATACCATGCTCCCAGCGCTGAAAACGGCACACTCAGCATGTGTCCACCGGGGAACGGCAAGTGCGGTAAGTTGGCAAAAGCATCAAATCGCTCCGCCTGCCCTTTCAGCACTTCCGACATTAATCTGCCTGCCAGATGGGTATAAGTGACACCGTGACCACTGCAGCCTTGTGAGTAATAAATATTGTTACCGATACGTCCCACTTGCGGTAAGCGCGATAGGGTCAGCAGGAAATTGCCCGTCCAGCGGTGGTCAATTTTCACACCGCTAAGCTGCGGAAAGGTATTCAGCATCTTTGGGCGGATAATAGCGTCTATATCAGCCGGATCCCGCGCACCGTAAACGACACCACCGCCATATATCAGCCGTTTGTCACCAGACAGCCTGAAGTAATCAAGAAGATAGTTACAGTCCTCCACGCAGTAATCCTGCGGCAGCAAACTTTTCGCCTGCTGATCGGTCAGTGGCTCAGTGGCAATCACCTGTGTTCCACAGGGCATAGACTTGGCACGAAGCTCTGGCATCAGGTTACCGAGGTAAGCATTGCCTGCCACGATAACGAAAGAGGCGGTGACAGAGCCCTGCTCTGTTATCACTTTTGCCGGTTCGCCGCGTTCAATGTTCACCACTGGCGAATGTTCGTAGATTTTCCCACCCAAACTTTCAACCGCAGCGGCTTCTCCCAGCGCAAGGTTAAGTGGGTGGATATGCCCGCCAGATTTATCCAGCAATCCGCCAACATAGCGCTCCGTATCCACCACACAACGGATGTCGCTGTCATTCAGCATTTCGAGTTGGGTATTGCCGTATTTTTCCCACAGCGCCTTTTGATGTTCCAGCTCCTGCATTTGCTTGTCATTCAACGCAGCAAACACACCGCCATTTTTCAGATCACAGTGGATGTTGTATTTCTCAACGCGCTCACGGATGATCTTCCCGCCTTCAAAAGCCATTTCACCAAAAAGACCAATTTTTTCCTTACCGACGGTTTTCTCAATCACATCAATGTCACGGCTGAAGCTATTCACAATCTGCCCGCCGTTACGGCCAGAAGCGCCCCACCCGACTTTGGCCGCTTCCAACACCACAACGTTAAAGCCGGCTTCCAGCAAATGCAGCGCTGATGAAAGACCCGTATAACCAGCACCGACAATGCAAATATCAGTCGTGATTTCTGCATTCAGCACTTCTCGCATCGGAGAAGGATTGGCTGATGCAGCGTAATAAGAAGGTGCATGAGCCTGACTGGCTTCCTGTCTGGTGTGTTGAGACTGATTTTGTTGGTTCTGAATCGAACTGACTTGTTCCATGATGACAATCCTATTCCTGAAGCTCTTGGTTAAGGCGCTTCATGTCTTCCAGCGATTTTTGCTCTGCGCGACGCGCCACGTACCAGGACAAAAACGCAAACAGCGACACAACCAAAATGATGATGGTGGCAAGTGCATTGATTTTCGGTGAAACCCCAAGCCTGACAGAAGAAAAGACCACCATAGGCAACGTGGTAGAACCTGGCCCAGAGACGAAGCTCGCGATAACCAGATCATCAAGGGAAAGACTGAAGCTCAGCAGCCATCCTGCCACCAGCGCAGGGGCAATCATGGGTACCGTGATAACGAAGAAGACTTTAAACGGTGTCGCACCTAAATCCATACCTGCCTCTTCAATCGAAAAATCCAGTTCCCTTAGTCTTGAAGAGACCACCACTGCGACATAAGCAGCACAGAAAGTAGAGTGCGCGATCCATACCGTGGTCATGCCTCGCTCGGCAGGCCAACCAAACAGTTCCCCCATCTGCACAAACAGAAGCAGCAAGGATAGACCGATAATCACATCCGGCATGACGAGCGGTGCGGTGATCATATTGGAGAGTGTTAACCGTCCCCATGAACGTCTAAACCGCGTCATCACAAAGGCTGCCAGCGTACCGATAATCACCGCCATGGTAGAACTGTAGAAAGCAATGCGAAGGCTGGTCCAAACCGCCTGCAGGATTTGCTCGTCTTTGAACAGCTCGGCATACCATTTGGGCGAAAAACCACCCCAGACGGTGACCAGCTTGGATGCGTTGAAAGAATAAATCACCAGGATCAGCATGGGCAGATAGAGGAAAACCAAACCTACCCAAAGCATGACCGTCGAAAATTGCCAGCGTTTCATCGGTCAGCCTCCATGTCCTTGGACTGATAGTGATGGAACAGCGTGATAGGGATAATGAGTAGAAGCAGCATCACTATCGCCAACGCTGAGGCGACGGGCCAGTCACGGTTATTGAAGAATTCCTGCCACAGCACTTTGCCTATCATCAGAGTTTCTGGGCCGCCCAGAAGTTCTGGGATCACCACTTCACCCACCACAGGGATAAACACCAGCATTGAGCCCGCAATAATGCCGCCTTTCGACAGCGGCAAGGTCACTTTCCAGAAGGTGTTGAAGTTGCGTGAACCCAAATCTGCAGCCGCTTCTAGCAAGCTGCCATCCAGCTTCACTAGATTGGCGTATAGCGGAAGCACCATAAATGGCAGGTAGGTATAAACAATACCAATGTAGACCGCAGTGTTGGTATTGAGGATCTGGATCGGATCGGAAATCACGCCCAGCCACATCAGGGTGTTGTTGATGATCCCTGTGTTGCTAAGTAGCCCCATCCAGGCATACACGCGGATCAGGAAAGAGGTCCAGGAAGGCAACATGATCAGCAGTAACAATACGGTCTGCATTCTTGCCGGGGCACGTGCAATGGCATAAGCCATGGGATAACCCAAAAGCAAACAGCCTAGCGTTGATACAAAGGCGATTTTTACCGAACTCAGATAGGCAAGGTAATAGAGATCATCATCCAGAATCCGCAAATAGTTCTCGAGATTCAGGGTAATTTCGATGACTTCATCAACATAAGCGACAATGGCTTCGTAAGGAGGGATTGCCAACGCAGCCATCGAAAAACTGATTTTGAAAACGATAAGGAATGGCACAGCAAAAAAGAGCAGCAGCCACAGGTAAGGAATACCCATGGTGATGTGCCGTCCCTTGGGAAACAACATCTTATTTTTATGCGGTGCTTTGCTTGGTGCTGGCGTTTTCGTCTGGGAGTTCGTCAAGGTCGTCATACGCGTAATACCACACCACCGGTGGCCTCCCAGCTGATGAACACCTCGTCATCCCAAGTGGGGCGATCCTGATGGCGGGAAACATTGGCCATACTGCACATCACCACTTTGTTGCTCGGTAACTTCACGTAGTACATGGAAGTACCACCAAGGTAGGCGATGTCATGTACTGTGCCCTTCGACCAATTATATTCACCGTCCGGTTGCTCTCGGCTAATAAAAGCTTTTTCAGGGCGAACTGCTAACCACACTTTTCTGTCTTCCACGTTGGTTGCCACACCGTGCCCCACGTAGATTTGTTGCGCTGTGTCGCTGGACGAAATGACACAGTGATCAGTTTCATCCACCACGATTTCGCCTTCAAACAGGTTCACCGAACCAATGAATTCGGCAATCATGCAGCTGTTTGGCGACTCGTAAATATCTGTGGGTGTGCCAGTTTGGGCAATCCAGCCTTCATGCATAATGGCTATGCGCCCTGCCATCGTCATGGCTTCTTCCTGATCGTGGGTCACCATCACACAGGTCACGCCAACACGCTCAAGAATATCTACCACTTCCAGCTGCATCTGGTTACGAAGCTTCTTATCCAATGCGCCCATCGGCTCATCAAGCAGTAAGAGTTTCGGGCGTTTCGCCAAAGATCGAGCCAGCGCTACGCGCTGACGCTGACCACCTGATAATTGGTGCGGCTTACGCTTGGCGTATTGCTCCATGTGCACCAACTTCAGCATCTCTTTAACCCGATCCTGAATATCGGCTTTCTTGAGCTTGTCCTGCTTGAGACCAAACGCAATATTCTGTTCAACCGTCATATGCGGAAACAAAGCGTAAGACTGAAACATCATGTTGATGGGTCTGTCATAGGGCGCCATGTCGGTAATGTCTTCCCCATCGAGATAGATACGTCCGCTCGACGGGGTTTCAAAACCCGCCAATATACGAAGCAAGGTAGATTTCCCAGAACCGGAACCACCGAGTAAAGAAAAAATCTCACCTTTCTCAATCGTTAAGGAAACATCATCAACCGCGCGGACATCCCCGAACAGCTTGCTGACACGATCGATTCTCAACAGCTCCGGCTTCTTCGCGCCGTTGCCATTAGGGTTGCTGGTCACCATCTCTTCCTCCCTGTGACTGCCCCGGAACACACGAAAACAGGGAGCTGACATTTCAGCTCCCTGACGAAGCCATTACTGGCCGGTTTTCATGCGCGTCCAGGTTCGGTTGGACGTGCGGCTGATTTTCAGTGGAAGCACTTCAGAGACAAAGAGTTTGTCCATCACTTCTTGAGGAGGGTAAATAGACGGGTTGTTGAGCACTTCCGGATCCACCAGCTTGTTAGATGCTGGGTTCGGGTTTGCATACGCCACGTAGTCAGTGATTGGTGCAATCACTTCTGGACGCAGAATGTAATTCATAAATGCATGGGCGTTTTTGGCATTTTTGGCGTCAGCTGGAATTGCCATCATGTCGAACCAAAGCTGCGCGCCTTTGCTTGGAATGGAATAATCAATCACCTGACCGTTACCCGCCTCTTCTGCACGATAAGCCGCCTGGAAGATGTCACCAGAGAAGCCATAAGCGAGACAGATATCGCCATTGGCAAGGTCTGTGATGTAGCGGGATGAATGGAAGTAAGTCACGTAAGGACGGACTTTCGCCAGCACTTCCCCCGCTTCTTTGTAATCGCCTTTCTTGGTGGAGTTAGGATCTTTGCCGATGTATTGCAGCACCTGAGGCATCACCTCATCCGCAGAATCCACGACGGCAATGCCGCAATCCTGTAGTTTGGCTGCGTATTTAGGGTCCAGCAGCAAATCCAGCTTGTTTTCTGGAATATCATCGCCCAAACGCTCTTTCACTTTATCGACGTTGTAGCCAATGCCATTCGTGCCCCACATGTAGGGAATCGCGTATTGGTTACCCGGGTCAGCCATTTCCAAGCGCTTCATCAGTTTCGGATCCAGATTGCCACTGTTGGTCAAAAGACTCTTATCCAGAGGCTGGAAAGCACCCGCTTTGATTTGTTTAGCGAGGAAGTTATTCGAAGGGACAACCAAATCATAACCCGAGTTACCCGACAGCAGCTTGGCTTCCAGCACGTCATTGCTGTCGTAAACATCATAGGTGACCTTGATGCCAGTCTCTTTCTCGAAGTTTTCTATCGTGTCTTCCGCGATATAGTCACTCCAATTGTAAATTCGAAGGATTTCTTCAGCCTGTAGCCCGGTTGAAACCATCAATCCTGCCAACACGACGGCAGAAACTTTGTTGCGGATTACCATCTTCATGTTTTCTCCTTTTGACCCGAGTCCTATCGAGGTCGTTACTACATTCCAATGTCCAAACCAGAACCAATCTTTGACTCTGGTTTTGATGGTTTGCCAGCATCAGGGTCTGTAGACCTTGAGTGCCGACAGAATTTCAATTCTTTCCAGGCTAAAGCGCGCCCTTGTCCTTAAGTGCCTGCAGCGTTAAATCCAATGCCAGCTTGGCCTTGTGGATCAGTTCATCCACCTCTGCGTGGGTGATCACTAGCGGCGGGCTGATGATCATGGTGTCGCCACACGCACGCATTACAAGGCCGTTCTCCACGCTGATATCACGACAAACTTCGCCAATGCCGACTTCTTCATCAAAGCGTTTGCGGGTGGCTTTGTCTTGCACCAATTCAATCGCCGCCACCAACCCAACACCGCGCGCTTCGCCCACCAGGGGGTGCTCAGCCAGCGTTTGCCATTGGGATTGCAGGTAAGGTCCAATATCTTCCTTCACATACTGAACCAGATTTCTCTCTTTCATCACTTTGAGGTTTTCCAGTGCAACAGCTGCTGCTACCGGATGACCGGAGTAGGTGTATCCGTGATTGAAATCACCGCCTTTTTCTTCAAAAGCATTGGCAACGCGGTCGCTGACAATCACGCCGCCCATTGGGATATATCCGGAGGTCATGCCTTTCGCAATTGGCATAAAGTCCGGTTTGATATCGAATGTCTGGCTACCGAACCATTCACCGGTGCGGCCAAAACCACAAATCACTTCATCAGCAATCATCAGGATGTCGTACTTCGCCAGAATACGATTGATTTCCGGCCAGTAGGTTGAAGGCGGAATGACTACGCCACCAGCACCTTGGACGGGTTCAGCGATAAAGGCCGCGACATTGTCTTCACCAATCTCCAGAATGGCTTTTTCCAATTCCTGTGCCGCTTTCACACCAAATTCTTCAGGCGTTAAGTCCCCACCCTCGCCAAACCAATAAGGCTGCGGAATATGGTGAATACCTGGAATTGGAAGGCCGCCTTGCTTGTGCATGGCTTTCATGCCACCCAGACTTGCCCCTGCTACCGTGGAGCCGTGGTAACCGTTATGGCGGCCAATGATAGTGAATTTTTCCGGCTGACCTTTCAGCGTCCAGTAATGGCGAACCATACGCAGAACCGTGTCATTGGATTCTGAACCTGAGCCAGTAAAGAACACTTGATTCATGTGATCCGGTGCGAGTTCAGCAATCTCTTTAGCCAACTCAACCACAGGTGGATGGGCACACTGGAAAAAGCTGTTGTAATAAGGCAATTCCAGCATTTGCTTGTGGGCAGCATCAGCCAGACGTTTCTCGCCATAACCAATGTTGGTGCACCATAGTCCAGCCATACCATCAAGAATACGGTTGCCGTCACTGTCCCAGATATACACGCCCTGAGCGCGAACAATCATACGCGCTCCCTTTTCCCTCAGCGTTTTATGATCGCTGAATGGGTGAAGATAATGCGCATTATCCAAT
The DNA here is from genome assembly GCF_947387585.1 of Grimontia sp. SpTr1. Classification (NCBI taxonomy): domain Bacteria; kingdom Pseudomonadati; phylum Pseudomonadota; class Gammaproteobacteria; order Vibrionales; family Vibrionaceae; genus Grimontia; species Grimontia sp. SpTr1. The sequence continues at coordinate 405,120 of NZ_CANDOD010000002.1, read as the reverse complement.
GCCTGTAGCGTTTGGGTGTCTGGGTGTTGTACGACGTGTGTCATTCTGACCTCCACATCCTTGAAGTTTGAAACATTGGCAACCGTCTTGGTTGTCTCCCTTGTAAAACAATGACTAAACGAGTCTGACCGTCCTCACATTACACAGTGAGCAACAGGAACTCCCGCTCCCAGGAACTGATGACACGTTTGAAGTTCTCCTGCTCTTTGCGCTTCACCGCGATGTAGCCACGAGCAAAGGACTCCCCTAAATACTCTGCAACCTCATCACACTGTTCCATGCGCTCCAATGCGCCTTCTAAGGTGTAAGGCAGCGCCGGGCTGCGCAGCTCATAGCCACGTCCCTGTACAGGGGGCGTTGGTTTCAAACCACGCTCCATACCGATGTAACCACACAAAAGACTGGCGGCAATGGCGAGGTAACAGTTAGCATCCGCCCCCGGCAAGCGGTTTTCTACACGACGCGCCTGAGGAGAACAGCTCGGCACACGCAAGCCACAAGTGCGGTTTTCTTCGCCCCACTCCACATTTACCGGTGCTGAGGTATCTGGCAGGAAGCGACGGAATGAGTTTACGTTCGGGGCGAACATAGGAAGCATTTCCGGAATGAACTGCTGAAGGCCAGCAATATGCCCATAAAAGAGTGGTGAGCTGGTACCGTCTTCATTGGTGAAAATGTTTTTACCGGTTTTCACATCAACGATGCTCTGGTGAAGGTGCATCGCACTGCCCGGCTCATCAGTGATTGGCTTAGACATAAAGGTCGCCACCACCTGATGCTTGAGCGCGGCTTCACGCAGCGTGCGCTTGAACAGGAACACCTGATCTGCCAGCACCAAAGGATCGCCATGACGGAAGTTGATTTCCATCTGAGCGACGCCTTCTTCGTGGATCAAGGTATCAATGGCAAGCCCTTGCGTTTCACACCATTCGTACATGTCTTCAAACAGCGGATCGAATTCGTTGGCAGCATCAATAGAAAAAGACTGGCGACCTGTCTCCATACGTCCAGAACGGCCAATCGGCGGCTCAAGCGGTAAGTCAGGATCTTCGCACCGAGCTGTTAGATAAAACTCCATTTCCGGTGCAACAACCGGTTTCCAACCCTTCTCTTCGTAGAGCTTCAGCACCTTCTTCAACACGTTACGCGGTGTCAGTTCAATGGGGTTCCCCATTTTGTCGAAGGTGTCATGAATGATTTGAGCGGTTTTCTCAATCGTCCATGGAAGCAGGTAGACGGCGTCTTCATCCGGCTTACAGATGAAGTCAATGTCTGCCTCATCCAGCAAGGCGTAATAGATGTCATCATCCACATAGTCGCCCGTCACTGTTTGCAGTAAAACACTCTCTGGCAGACGCATTTCGCCTTCGTTAATGAACTTATCGACAGGTGCGATCTTTCCGCGAGCAATGCCGGATAAGTCACTGACAACGCACTCAACTTCCGTAATCTCGTTTTCTTTCAACCACTTCTTAAGCTTGTCCATATTCTTTCTCACGCTGATTCGCCCTTATTCGGCAGGCTTCCCCAAACATATCGAAGATAGCTGAATAAAAAGGATTTTTTGTGACTTTCCACTCAGGATGCCACTGAACTCCTAAGGCGAAGTTTTTTGCATCGATGACAGAGACTGCCTCTATCAGTCCGTCCGGGGCGTACGCTTCTGGTCGCAGTCCTTTGCCTAATCTGTCTATGCCCTGAGTATGGACAGAGTTCACGTCAGCAGAGGTGCGACCCCAAGCCTCGTAGAGAAGCCCCCCGGGTTCGATGTTTACGGTGTGAGAAATGCCGTATTGAATATCTACCGCAGCGGTTTTGTCTTCGCGATGTTCGATAAATCCGCCCACCTCATGAAGTTTTTGATGCAGGCTTCCCCCCATGACCACGTTCATTTCCTGAAAGCCGCGGCAAATCGCTAAAACGGGGACGCCCATTTCTATGGCTAATGCAAGGAGGGGTAAGGTGGTGGCGTCCCGGGCTGGGTCATGATCTGTGCCCGCTTCGCTCGGTGAGCCTTTGTAATGATGAGGCTCAATGTTTGATGGAGATCCTGTGAAGAGTATCCCGTCGAGTGAAGCTAAAACGCGTTTCATGGGCAAAGCTTTGCCCAACGCAGGGATCACCATTGGGCAACCCCCAAAAGTGTCAGCCACACTCCTGACGTACTTATCGCCAACAATATGGAAAGGATGCAGACCCAGCTGAGAGGTACACCCTGTCACGCCAATCATTGGGATAGTTGAGTCTTCCATATCTTCCTCTGCATTGACTACCGAATCACAAAGCAAATCGCTACCTACTATCAGTATGCTATGCGTTCGTTTTTTTTCACGCTACACGTTAAAAATAAATTACGCAAGTGACACGCACAACAAAAACGCACGAATTATTTATCATTTCATTAACATTATTAAACCCATGAAGTTTCGAGGCTTATCGTATTGATTTGCAGTAAAAACAGAGGTTTTGTGACGTGAAACGCTGTTGACATAATCAAGGCTTTACTATTCACTCAGAACTACACATAGAGGTGATTGATATAATTTACATTCAGGTAGGTGTTTCATGCGATATCAAACAGACAGGGAAATGTTTACGTCTGAAGATGCACAATTGCCAGATGCGAACGAAGCCATTGAATTTCTTGAACAGAACCCGGATATAGAATTCGTTGACCTTCTCTTGCTCGACATGAATGGCATCGTGCGGGGTAAACGTGTAGAGAAAGATAAGCTGCAAAAAGCCTATGAAAATGGCATAGCCTTACCCATCTCCATATACGGTATGAATATCAAAGGCACGCCAGTTGAAGAAACGGGGCTTGGGCTAGAAATCGGCGAGTCTGATGCGATTTGTTACCCAGTAGCAGGTTCACTCACCCGCCAGCCTTGGCAAAAACGCCCTATCGCCCAGTTAATGCTGGAAATGTATGAAGACAGAGAAACGCCACTCTTTGCTGATCCGCGGATGATCTTACGCCGCATTGTCCGCCAGTTTAAAGCCCGCGGACTGAAACCCGTTTCGGCCTACGAGCTAGAGTTCTACCTGATTGACAGCAAGGCGCCCGGCAACGCGCCTCTCCCTCCTGTTTCACCTATCACTGGCAAGCGACCTGAAAACACCCAGGTTTATTCGCTGGATGAACTGGATGAGTATGCAGAGCTTCTTACCCAAATCATCGAAGCCGCCCGCGAACAAGGCTTGCCCGCAGATACCATTGTTGCGGAGTCCGCACCCGGTCAGTTTGAAATTAACCTTAAGCACACGGATGATGCATTGGCCGCCTGTGATCATTCCATCCTGCTCAAGCGTGTCATTAAGCAAGTCGCCCATGACAATGACCTTGATACCACCTTTATGGCGAAGCCCTATGCTGATCAAGCGGGCAATGGCATGCACCTGCACATCAGCCTTCTCGATGACGATGGCAACAACGTGTTCGAGCCAGAAGCCGAAGGTGAAATGACAGATATGCTTCGTTACGCGCTGGGAGGAATGTTAGCGCTGATGCCACAGTACTTGGCAATCATGTGTCCAAACATCAATTCTTACCGACGGTTCGCGCCTGATTTTTATGTGCCGAATGCTGCAACTTGGGGTATCGAAAACCGCACCACTGCCCTTCGTATTCCGGGGGATGTACCCGCTGCGACGCGCATCGAACACCGCGTAGCAGGAACGGATGCCAACCCTTACCTGATGATGGCAGCTTTGCTGGCATCCATCATGTATGGCATTGACAACAAAATCGAACCTTCAGAGCCTGTGGTTGGTAATGCTTACGATTTGGATAACGAACCACTGCCAACCAACCTTCGCGATGCTTTGCGTGAACTTTCTTCCTCTGATGCAATGCGACAGTTCCTCGGCACGGACTTTGTAGACGTGTTCGTCACCTGCAAAGAAAAAGAGCTTGAAGAGTTCGAGCAGCACGTTACTGCGCTCGAATACGATTGGTACTTGCACGCCTTCTGATTTCTCGCCTTTCCCCAGACCGTTTTTATCGCGGTCTGGGTCGGCACTTCACCTTGACTCACTTCGCACTCACTTGGACAATACCGCCGTTATTTATTCAACGCGGTTTCTAGCTATGACGACAGCGCTTTGCCCTTGTGGCAGCCAAAAACCTTACAGCGAATGCTGTGAGCCAATCCATCAAAATCACGCCAATGCCGACCATCCAGAAAAGCTGATGCGTTCTCGCTACTCTGCACACGTAAAGGGGCTGGTTGATTATGTGGTGAAAACCTATCATCCCTCTTGTGGCGCGGAGCAACATCGTGACGCAATTGCTGATTCGGTTAACAGCGAATGGTTGATGCTGGAAGTGCTATCAAGCTCAGTTGAACCGGGCGAAAAACAAGGTTTCGTTGAATTCAAAGCCCATTACAAAGACGCTGATAAACAATATTGCCTGCACGAGAAATCTCGCTTCGTCACCGAAGTAAAGGACGGCGAGACACTTTGGTATTACATCGACGGTGAATACCCGAAGGCTGAGAAAGTTGGGCGTAATGACCCCTGCCCATGCGGTAGCGGAAAAAAACACAAGAAGTGCTGCGGTTAAAAAACCATCAAGTAACTACGGTAATTGCCGATAAAGAGGGGAAGCAACCATGAGGATAATACGATGGATTGGTTCCCCAAAATCTCAGATTACTCGCCACAAAAAGTGGGTAACGTCGTCAAACAGGATAAGACCAAGCAACAGCAACAAAAGCGCGCTGAGGAAGAAGAACGCCACGACGACAATAAAGAAACCACCACAGAGGAAAACAAGAAGAACAACGATGGTTTGCTCGATATCTATGTTTGATCCTGATTGGAAAAGCTGACTTTCTCCAGTTCCTAGTTTCTGATTCCCTGCCTTTTTTCTCTACTAACCTCCTACTTTTCGGCCCGAAAGACTCACATGCCGTTCAAAGCGAATCAAATACGGTAAATCAGATTTAACTTATAGAAATACCTCCTAGGATGAAGTTTCGGCTGGTTCATCTCTAAATAGGACGTTTTATATGAAACAGAAGTTATCTCTTATCGCGACACTATTTGTCTCCACCTATGTAACGCAAGCAGCTGCAACCGATATCTACGTCGTTACCAATAAAGCTGACGGCAACACGATCGCCCATTTCAAAGATGACAAAGGAACCTTTGCAATGGTCGCTGAATATTCTTCCGGCGGCACAGGAACAGGCGATTTGGAAATCCCTGCTCTTGAGAAAAATCCAGACCATCCGTTAGCTAATGGCGATGACCCACTCATCTCAGCCAATGCCATTCGCGCTTCTGCAGACGGTGATCTCATTGTCTCGGTCAATCCCGGTGACACCACCATCGCGCTGTCTGAAAGGCAAAAAGGCGGAAAACTCGCCTTGGTGAACACGGCGAAAGCATCCGATCTGTTCCCTATCTCTGTCGATATTTCCGGTGATTTAGTCGTTGCAGCGAGCGTGGGTGACAACAATGGCTCAGGTTCCATCGCGCTTTACCAAATCAAAGATGGCAAACTGATGATGGTGGCAGATAGCCGACGCGACCTAAAAGCCCGCCCTTCTACGATCAGTTTCTCAACCAATGGTGAGTTTGTTTACGTCAATGAATTGGTCACAGGAAAAGTGAAGGTTTTCGGTATTGAAAACGACAACCTGACTGAGTCCCCAGTTTCCAGCATCGACAGTCCCCGTGCTGAGGCATCCCGCTTTCAGGCCATTCCAGTTGGGTTTGATGTGCGTGGTGACAACAATAAAGATGTCATCCTGATGTCGGAAGCACGCTTCCTGACACCAGATTTCAAGCTCCGAGAGGGTAATGGCGAAGTGGTACAAAGCCCGCTTTATAGCTGGCAAACGGGTTCACTCTCGACATACACCGTAGATAAAAAAGGCCAGATTGCGGCCGTATCACAGGACATGCTCACCGGAAGCAATGTAGAGGGCGATGAAATTGCCAACTGTTGGGTAGCCCTCTCTCCGGATGGCAAAACCCTGTGGGCTGCGAATGCACTTTCTAGCTCAATCAGTTCGTTTTCGGTCAGCAAAAAAGGCGATGTCACGTTAAAAAATGACGTTGCGTATAAAGACAGTTCAGAGACAGCATTTTACAGTGATATGACAGTGAGCCGCGACGGCAAACACCTCTATCAATTAGTCGGTAACCAAGGCGCGATTCTGGTTTTCGACATCAAGCCCAATGGCGACCTGACACTGAACCAACAAGTTGGCGGAATGCCAGAACTTGGCACCTACGGTATGCTCGCGCTCGATTGATGCATCTTAGGGGTTTCCTACTAAACGTCCGGCAAATCAGCTGGGCGTTTTCATTTCAATTTCCATCAATTTCAAGCATTCCCTCCAATAAGCACTGCTAAGGTTGTTTTTAAGTCGTTTTTAATCGAAATAATGTGTTGCAATCTTTATCGATTTTGTTAGTGTTGATGCCAAGCAAACGTTAAATCGTTACAGCACTTAGAGAAGAAAAATATGCAAAAATCGCTCATGACCATTCATCACCATCATCATCCTGACTAGTCTTTCGGGAGATGTGGTTTCGACTGGAAGACAAGGAGTAAGGTTCTTCCACCGGTCATCAAAGCGAACACAAGATTCAGACCCCCGGAAGCGAACCTTCCGGGGGTTTTTACTTTTAGGATTCAAAAAAATTGCGATGACACTTTAAGGAAACGGGAAGTCGTCATTGCGAAAAGATACAGGGAATAGATCATGCAAACAGAACGTCTAAGAATTGCCATTCAGAAAAAAGGCCGTCTTGCAAAAGAGTGTCACGAACTACTCAAGCGCTGCGGTGTAAAAATTAACTTTTCCGGCGACCGTCTGATCGTTCACGCCGAGAATATGCCAATCGATTTGCTGCTGGTACGTGACGACGATATCCCAGGCCTCATCATGGATGGTGTGGTTGATTTGGGTGTTATCGGCGAAAACGAACTCGAAGAAGTGCGTTTAGAGCGCGTTGCACTGGGCGAGCCAAGCGAGTATGTGAAGCTTCGTCGTCTCGACTTTGGTGGCTGCCGCCTGTCTGTGGCTATCGATAAAGACAAAACTTACAACGGCCCACAGGATTTGGCTGGCAAGCGTATTGCAACTACTTATCCAAATATCCTCAAAGATTACCTCGACAAACAAGACGTTAAATTCAGCACCTGTATGTTGAACGGCTCTGTTGAAGTCGCGCCGCGCGCCGGTCTAGCGGATGCTATCTGTGACCTGGTGTCTACAGGTGCAACGCTTGAAGCTAACGGCCTGAAAGAAGCAGAAGTTATCTTCCGCTCTAAAGCGGTACTTATTCAGCGCATGGGTGAGTTCGATGCAGACAAAACTGCACTAATTGAACGCCTGCTGACCCGCATCAAAGGCGTTATCCAAGCAAAAGAATCAAAATACATCATGCTTCACGCGCCAAGCGAAACCTTGGAGCAAGTGGTTGAATTGCTGCCAGGCGCAGAAGACCCAACTATCCTGCCTCTTGCACACGACAGACAACGTGTCGCTGTTCACCTGGTGAGTACCGAGAACCTGTTCTGGGAAACCATGGAAAAACTGAAGGCCTTGGGTGCGAGCTCCATTCTGGTGCTGCCAATCGAGAAGATGATGGAGTAAGCCATGAAAACAGTGGTTTGGAAATCCCTCAGTGATACACAGCAGGCAAAAGCGCTTGAGCGCCCTGCTATCTCTGAAAGTGCATCAATCACTGAAGCCGTTGAAGGCGTGATCAAACAAGTCCGCACTGGCGGTGATGCTGCGCTGAAAGCACTGACAGAGAAATTCGATAAAGTGGTACCTGAGAATATTCAGGTTTCACAAAACGAAATCGATGCGGCAGAAGCTCGTCTGGGCGAGGAAATCAAAACAGCACTCAAACAGGCTTATGACAACATCGCTTGCTTCCACAAAGCGCAAAAAGCAGAGCCACTGACGGTAGAAACTATGCCGGGTGTTGTGTGTGAGCTGGTAACCCGCCCGATTAACCGTGTTGGTCTTTACATTCCGGGTGGCAGTGCGCCGCTACCATCAACCGTATTGATGCTGGGTGTGCCTTCTCAAATCGCCGGATGCCGTAAAGTAGTACTTTGTTCACCTCCGCCAATCGCTGATGAAATTCTTTACGTTGCCAAGCTTTGTGGCATCGATGAAGTCTACAACCTCGGTGGCGCACAGGCTGTTGCAGCCATGGCTTACGGCACTGAAACAGTGAGCAAGGTTGATAAGATATTTGGCCCAGGTAACGCCTTCGTGACCGAAGCTAAGCGTCAGGTCAGCAATGACCACCAAGGTGCCGCGATTGATATGCCAGCTGGCCCTTCTGAAGTGCTGGTGATTGCGGATGAAGATGCTGATGCGGATTTCGTTGCTGCAGATTTGCTGAGTCAGGCTGAACACGGCCCAGATTCTCAGGTTGTGCTTGTCACTCCGTCGCCTGTGTTGGCAGAGAAAGTGGCTGACGCCGTCAAAGCCCAGCTCAGGGTACTGAGCCGCGCTGACATCGCAAGCCAGGCTCTGGGGTCTAGCATCATCATCATTGCAGACAGCCTGACCCAGTGTGTTGCGATTTCAAACAACTACGGTCCTGAGCACTTGATTGTCCAGACCAAGAACCCACGTGAATTGCTGCCACTGCTGGATAACGCAGGCTCGATTTTCCTGGGGGCATGGTCACCGGAATCTGTTGGCGATTACGCATCTGGCACCAACCACGTGCTGCCAACTTACGGCTATACGCGCACCTACTCGAGCCTCGGCCTTGCCGATTTCAGCAAGCGCATGACAGTGCAAGAGTTGTCATCTGATGGCCTGCAAGCATTGGCCCCTACTGTCGTTGCGATGGCCAATGCTGAAGGTCTGGATGCGCACAGAAACGCCGTGACCCTTCGTGTTGAAAAACTCAATAACAAAAAATAATAAAGGGGAAGCAATGGACATTGAAAAATTAGCCCGTAAGGACGTTCAGGCACTGACCCCTTACATGTCCGCCCGCCGACTGGGTGGTTCTGGTGATGTTTGGCTGAATGCTAACGAATCACCATTTAACAACGAATATACCATCAATGGCGCGGGCCTGAACCGCTACAGCACCTGTCAGCCTGAAGAACTGATCCGTGCTTACGCAGACTACGCAGGCGTTCGCCCAGAGCAGGTCCTGACCTCTCGTGGCGCAGATGAAAGCATCGAACTGCTGATCCGTACTTTCTGTGAAACCGGTGAAGACAGCATTCTGTTCTGCCCACCAACGTATGGCATGTATGCCATCAGCGCAGAAACAACCGGCGTTGCACGCAAAACAGTGCCGCTGACCGATGAGTGGCAATTGAACCTGCCTGAAATCGAAAAGAACCTCGATAGCGTCAAACTGGTGTTTGTGTGTAGCCCAAACAACCCGACCGGTAACCTGATTAACCGTGACGATATTGAAACGCTACTGGAAATGACGGCTGGCCGCGCGCTGGTAGTGATGGACGAAGCCTACATCGACTTCTGTCCAGAAGCCTCAACTGTGGACCTACTGGTACGCTACCCCAACCTTGCGATTCTTCGTACGCTGTCAAAAGCCTTCGCTTTAGCGGGCTTGCGCTGTGGCTTCACGCTGGCGAATCAGCAGATCATTCAATTGATGACCAAAGTGATTGCGCCATACCCAGTGCCAGTGCCTGTTACTGAAATCGCGGTACAGGCGTTAAGTGAAGCAGGCCTTGCCCGAATGAAATATCAGGTGCTGGATTTGAATGCCAACCGCGCCTATCTGCAGGCGGGCCTTGCGATGCTGCCGGGCGTGGAAGTGTTCGATGGCTACGGCAACTACCTGCTGGTGAAATTCCCAGACGCTGACCTTCTGTTCTCAGCCCTATGGGACAACGGCATCATCTTGCGCCGTTCGCCAATTGAAGGATGCATCCGAATCAGCGTGGGCAACCGCGAAGAGTGTGAAAAGACCCTGACCTTTATCCGCCAGCAACTGGCATAAAGAGCGCAACAAAAGGAATTTGTAGTGAAAGAAAAAATCCTCTTTATCGACCGCGATGGCACGCTGATTGTTGAGCCACCTGTAGATTTTCAGGTCGACCGCCTCGACAAACTCAAGCTTGAGCCTTTCGTGATCCCTGCCCTGCTGGCACTGCAAGACGCTGGCTACAAGCTGGTGATGGTGACCAACCAGGATGGTCTGGGCACAGATAGCTACCCACAGGAAGATTTCGACGCTCCACACAACATGATGATGGAGATTTTCGAATCTCAAGGCGTGAAATTTGCTGACGTTTTGATTTGCCCGCACTTCGACCACGAAGATTGTAGCTGCCGCAAGCCAAAGCTTGGTTTGGTTAAAGACTATCTCCAGCAAGGCCGTGTAGATTTCAAAACCTCTGCCGTGATTGGCGACCGTCAGACCGACCTGCAGCTTGCTGAAAACATGGCAATCCGCGGTATTCAATACAACCCGGAAACCATGGGCTGGCAGCAAATTCTGAAGGATTTGACCACCAACCCTCGTGTGGCAACGGTTGTTCGTACCACTAAAGAAACGGATATCCGAATCACGGTGAACCTCGATGAAACTGGCGGCAATAAGATCAGCACAGGACTTGGTTTCTTCGACCACATGCTGGATCAAATCGCGACCCATGGTGGCTTCCGTATGGAAGTGGCAGTTGATGGCGACCTGCACATCGACGACCACCACACAGTAGAAGACACGGCGCTGGCGCTGGGTCAGGCGCTGAAAGAAGCGCTGGGTGACAAACGCGGTATTGGCCGTTTCGGTTTCAGTCTGCCAATGGATGAGTGTTTGGCGCAATGTGCTCTGGATTTGTCTGGCCGCCCTTACCTCAAGTTCGAAGCGACGTTCTCTCAGGACAAGGTTGGCGACCTCTCTACTGAAATGGTCGAACACTTCTTCCGCTCTCTGACTGACACCATGGCGTGTACCTTGCACCTGTCATCAGACGGCGACAATACACACCACATCGTGGAAAGCCTGTTTAAAGCCTATGGCCGCACATTGCGTCAGGCGATTCGCGTAGAAGGTAACGAGCTGCCAAGCAGCAAAGGGGTGCTGTAATGAGCGATGCAAAGATTGTCATCATCGACACGGGTTGTGCGAACGTCAGCTCTGTGCGTTTTGCGATTGAGCGCCTCGGTTACGATGTCACGATCAGCCGCGACCCAGACGTTGTGCTGGCAGCAGATAAACTCTTTCTGCCGGGTGTAGGCACCGCGTCCGAGGCGATGAAAAACCTGGAAGAGCGAGACCTGATTTCGCTGGTACGCGAAGTCAAACAGCCTCTTCTCGGCATTTGCCTTGGTATGCAGCTTCTGGGTAAATCCTCACAAGAAGGCAAAGAGCAGGTGAACTGCCTAGGCCATGTTGATGCCGACACCAGCTTGATGGAAACCGGCGAGTTGCCGCTTCCCCACATGGGTTGGAACACGGTCACCCCAGTGAACAATCACCCGCTGTTTAAAGACATTCCAGAAAACAGCTACTTCTATTTTGTTCACAGCTACGCCATGCCAGTCGGTGATTACACCATTGGTCAGTGCGATTACGGCAAGCCGTTTACCGCAGCAGTGCAAAGTGGCAACTATTACGGTGTGCAATTCCACCCTGAGCGCTCAAGCAAAGCTGGTGCGCAACTGATTAAGAACTTTTTGGAGATGTAATTAAGGATGATTATTCCCGCTTTGGATTTAATCGATGGGCAGGTCGTCCGTCTCTATCAGGGTGACTACGGACAAGTTACCGAATACAAAGTTGACCCAAGCGAACAGTTCGCGATTTACCACAACGCAGGCGCAAACTGGCTGCACTTGGTAGACCTGACGGGTGCTAAAGATACTTCTGCCCGTCAGCTGCCATTGATTGAAAAGCTGATTGCCAGCACACCAGCCAACATCCAAATTGGCGGTGGCGTGCGCAAAGAAAGCGACGTGGTAGAGCTGCTACGTGCCGGCGCAAAACGTGTTGTCATTGGTTCTACTGCTGTTAAGCAGCCTGAACTGGTTAAAGGCTGGATGGAAAAATACGGCGCCGAGCAAATCGTACTGGCGCTCGACATCAACATTGATGACAACGGCAACCGCATGGTCGCGGTTTCCGGCTGGCAGGAAGACTCTGGCGTGACTATCGAAGCGCTGCTGGACGATTTCCTGACTGTTGGTCTCAAGCACGTGCTTTGTACTGATATCTCCCGTGACGGCACCTTGGCAGGTTCCAACGTCGATCTATACAAAGACTTGTGTGCGGCGTACCCTCAGGTTCAGTTCCAGTCTTCTGGCGGTATCGGTTCTCTGGCTGACATCGAAGCGCTGAAAGGCACAGGTGTCGCAGGCGTTATCGTGGGCCGTGCATTGCTGGACGGCAAGTTCACTGCAGAGGAGGCATTCGCATGTTGGCAAGAAGGATAATCCCATGTCTTGATGTTCGCGATGGTCAGGTGGTGAAAGGTGTTCAGTTCCGTAACCACGAAATCATCGGCGATATCGTCCCGCTGGCTGCACGTTACGCGGCAGAAGGCGCAGACGAACTGGTGTTTTACGATATCACCGCATCCAGTGATGGCCGTGTGGTCGATAAAAGCTGGGTAGCGCGTGTGGCAGAAGTCATCGACATTCCATTTTGTGTCGCTGGCGGCATTAAAACCGCAGAGGACGCTAAACGTATTCTGGAATTCGGTGCAGATAAAATCTCCATCAACTCCCCTGCACTGGCGAACCCAGAGCTCATCACCGAGCTTGCGGAGAAATTTGGCGTGCAGTGTATCGTAGTCGGTATCGACTCCTACTACGACAAAGACACAGGCAAGTATCAGGTTTATCAGTTCACGGGTGACGAAACCCGCACCAAAGCAACCCAATGGGAAACCCGCGACTGGGTGCAGGAAGTGCAAAAACGTGGTGCCGGTGAAATCGTACTGAACATGATGAACCAGGATGGCGTGCGCAACGGCTACGACCTCAAGCAATTGAACATGGTTCGCGAAGTGTGCCACGTCCCACTGATCGCTTCGGGCGGCGCAGGTGAAATGGTGCACTTTGCCGAAGCTTACAAGAAAGCGAATGTTGACGGTGCGTTGGCAGCGTCTGTATTCCACAAGCAGATCATCAACATTGGTGAACTGAAACAATACTTAAAACAACAAGACGTGGAGATCCGCTTATGAGCCAGACACCATCAAACGCGGCGCTCGCTGAAAGCATCGACTGGGAAAAAGTCGACGGCTTGGTACCTGCCATTGTCCAAAACTCGCAGAGCGGACAGGTTCTGATGATGGGTTACATGAATCAGGACGCGCTGGCAAAAACGCTCGATACCGAGCAAGTGACCTTTTTCTCGCGCACCAAGGAGCGTCTTTGGACCAAAGGCGAAACCTCTGGTAACGTGCTGCGTCTCAAGCACATCGCTGTGGACTGCGATAAAGACACCCTGCTGGTGCAAGCCGACCCAATCGGCCCAACCTGCCACCTCGGCACTGAAACCTGCTGGGGCGAAGACGACGCGAACAAACCTGCTCTGGTGTTTCTTCATCAATTGGAGCAGGTGCTGGCTTCCCGTCGAGGATCCGATCCTTCAACGTCTTATACGGCGTCCTTGTATGCCAAGGGCACCAAGCGCATTTCGCAGAAAGTGGGCGAAGAAGGCGTCGAAGTCGCGCTTGCAGCGACGTCGGGCGATAAGGAGGAGCTAATCAACGAGTCTGCAGACCTGATGTACCACTTGCTGGTGCTACTGCAAGACCAAGGCTTCTCGCTCGAAGATGTAGCAAATAAGCTGAAGGAACGTCACAAGTAAGCTTCTAAGCAAACCGCAGAAAAAGGCAATTTCGAAAGAGATTGCCTTTTTTTTCGTCATCCAATCACGGTGTAGGCAATTTTCTCCCACCGAAATTGGCGCTATCAGTTAAAATTTCAATCAGATACTGAGACTAATGCTAAGGATTGAAATGTTTAACGGCAAGTCGATTTTGATCACCGGTGGTACCGGATCATTTGGAAAGAAATACACCAAGACCATCCTTGCGCGTTACAAGCCTAAGCGACTCATCATTCTCTCGCGCGATGAATTAAAGCAATTCGAAATGCAGCAAGAGTTTAATGACCCTTGCATGCGCTACTTTATCGGCGATGTACGCGACGCTAGCCGCATGATGGAAGCCATGAATGGCGTGGATTATGTCATTCATGCAGCTGCTCTCAAGCAGGTTCCTGCCGCCGAATATAACCCGATGGAATGCATCAAGACCAACGTCCACGGGGCGGAGAATATTATTCGTGCCGCCATTGCTAACAAGGTCGAAAAGGTTATCGCCCTTTCTACTGACAAAGCCGCCAGCCCAAATAACCTCTACGGTGCCACCAAACTTTGTTCAGACAAACTCTTCGTTGCAGCGAACAACATGACCGGTGGCGGACAAACCCGTTTTGCGGTTGTTCGTTACGGCAATGTGGTGGGCTCCCGTGGTTCTGTGGTGCCGTTTTTCAAAAAGTTGGTTGAAGAAGGTGCAGATGCGCTGCCAATTACCCACCCTGACATGACCCGTTTTTGGATTACCTTGCAGCAAGGCGTCGACTTTGTTCTGAAGAACTTCGAACGCATGCAAGGCGGCGAAATCTTTGTCCCGAAAATCCCATCAGTCCGCTTGATGGACCTAGCGACCGCTTACGGTAATGGTTTGCCGGTGAAAGAGATTGGTATTCGTCCGGGCGAGAAAATGCATGAAATCATGTGCCCAAGTGATGACTCTCATCTGACACTGGAATTTGCTGACCACTATGTGATGCGCCCAACCATCAAATTCTATGCGGCAGATTACGACTATTCAGTGAATCCTCTTGGCGAAAAAGGCGAGCCTGTCGCGGCGGGTTTTGAATACCATTCAGGCAGTAACCCGGATTTTCTGAACGTCGAGCAGATCCTGGAATTTGAGCAACAAGCATGATCCCTTACGGCAAACAAAACATTAGCCAAGACGATATCGATGCTGTCGTTGACGCTTTAACGTCTGACTTCATCACTCAAGGACCGCGCGTTACCGAGTTCGAAAACGCTGTCGCCCAAAAAGTCGGGGCGAAACATGCCATCGCAGTTAACAGTGCAACTTCCGCGCTGCATATCGCTTGCCTGGCGCTGGAGCTTGGCAAAGGTCAGCGTTTATGGACCTCTCCCAATACCTTTGTGGCGTCAGCAAACTGCGGTTTGTATTGTGGCGCAGATGTCGACTTTGTCGATATCGACCCAGCTACTTACAACCTTTGTCCAAAGCGTTTAGCTGAGAAACTGGGACACGCAAAGCTGACGGACACCCTGCCGCATATTGTGGTCGTCGTACATATGTGCGGCCAAAGCTGCGATATGGAAGCTATCCACCAGCTTTCTGAGCAGTATGGTTTCCGCATCATCGAAGACGCCTCTCACGCCATCGGCGGCAAATATCAGGATCAGTATGTTGGCAATTGCCAATACAGCGACATCACGGTTTTCAGCTTTCACCCGGTGAAAATCATCACCACCGCAGAAGGCGGTATGGCGCTGACCAATAATCCAGCGCTCGCCAAAGCGATGGAGAATCTTCGCAGCCACGGTGTTACACGGGATTTAGAATCTTTGGTCGACAGCAACCAAGGCACTTGGTACTACGAGCAGCAGTCACTGGGTTTTAACTACCGGATGACGGATCTGCAAGCCGCACTGGGAACTTCTCAGCTGGCGAGACTGGATGCATTTGTAGAACGCCGACAAGTACTTGCAGGTCGCTACACTGAAAAGCTGTCGGCACTGCCACTGACCACACCAACATTGCTTCCCGCCAGTAAATCGGCATGGCATTTGTATGTCATCCAGTTAGCGGAACCAGATTGCCGCCGCAGCGTGTTTGATGAACTTCGCGCGAAAGGCATCGGTGTACACGTGCATTACATTCCGGTTCACACCCAACCGTATTACCGCGAATTGGGATTTGAGTGGGGACAATTCCCTGCTGCAGAACATTATTATCAAGCTGCGCTCAGCCTGCCTCTTTACTTTGATATGACGGAAGATGAGCAGGACACAGTGATTCAGGCACTGGCTGACGCGCTGCGCTGAGGACGAAATGAAAGTCTGTATTATTCCTGCCCGTGGTGGCAGCAAACGTATTCCGGGAAAAAACCTCAAGACCTTTATTGGCAAGCCAATTATTGCCTATGCCATTGATGTCGCCAAAAAGTCTGGCCTGTTTGACCGCATCATTGTCTCGACAGACAGCGAGGATATTGCCGGTGTTGCCAAAGAACATGGCGCAGAAGTGCCTTTCCTTCGTCCTGCTGATATCGCGAATGACCACGCCACAACGCTGGATGTGATCAAACATGCCATCGAATGGCTTCAGGAGAACGACACCCGCCCACTGGGCTCGGTCTGCTGTCTTTATGCCACCGTGCCGTTTACCCGCGCGAAGGATCTGGAAGAGGGTCTGGCGCTATTGGAAAAAGAACAGACTCAATATACCTTCGCTGCCACACGCTTTTCATTCCCCATTCAGCGCAGTATCCGAATGAATGGCGAAGGTAATGTGGAAATGTTCTGGCCTGAGCATTTTTCCACCCGCTCACAGGATTTGGAGACTGCTTATCACGATGCGGGGATGTTTTACTGGGGCAAGCCGGACGCTTTCCTTTCCGGCAAACCGATTTTCGCACCACACTCCAAAGCCGTTCAGATCCCTCATTTCCGGGTTCAGGATATCGATGAGCCCGACGATTGGATCCGCGCTGAAATGCTCTATCAAATTCTTGAACAGCGGGGAGAGCTATGAAGGTTGCCATTCGGTCCGATGCCTCCAGCCAGATTGGTACCGGACATATCATGCGCTGTCTGGTGCTGGCAAAAAAGCTGATTGAGCGCGGCCATAAGGTTGTGCTTCTGAGCCGCCCTCTGACGGGCAACCTTATCGATTACAGCAAAGCTCAGGGTGTCGAGGTGATTTCCCTGAAAACCATTCAGGAAACCTTCTTACCCGATGCCGGTGATTACAAGCACTGGCTTGGCGTGACACAGGAGGCTGATGCAAAGGAATGCTTGGCTGCACTGAAAGGGTTTCAGCCTGACTGGATTGCCATGGATCATTATGCGATCGACAGCGAGTGGCAAAACCTGATGCGTGCATCGGGTGCCAGAATTTTTACCATCGACGATCTGGCTAACCGCGAACACAAGTGTGATGTGCTCTTGGACCACAACCCGTGGCCGGATTTTGAAAACCGCTATCATCAGGTTGTGTCAAAGGAATGCACTCAACTTCTGGGACCCAAATTTGGCCTGCTGCGCCCACGCTTTTCCGAGCTTCGCCAACAGCCCCCAGCGCTCAAGAATGTGGTACTGGCTTTTTTCAGTGGCACAGACCCAAGTGGTGAGTGCATTAAGCTTTTAAACGCCAGCAGACACTTTGATTCACTCCCCTTCCGGCTGCATGTTGTGCACGGGTTAGCGAATCCGAGAAAAGATGAAATTGCGTCGCTGCCTTTACCGGAGTTCGTGACGCTTTCTGAAAATCTGCCCGACTACGAAGCTGAACTCGCCGCCTGCCGATATGCTTTTGGCGGCGCGGGTGTCAGCGCGATAGAACGCGCCAGTCTCGGTGTGCCGGGAACCCTCGTTTCCGTGGCAGAAAACCAACGCCAAATGGCCGAACACCTTGGGGCCAGCGGCCTGTATCGTTACCTTGGTGTCAGCGATAAAACCACCGAGCACGATTACGCCAATGAGCTGAAGTGGTTGGCAGAACATTGGAAGACTTTGCCTTATCGCTTGGAAAAATCAGACATCGATGGCAATGGTGCGCAGCGTGTAGTCGAAGTCATGGAAAGATTGTGTCCGCCAGAAACGAATAATCAGATGACATTCCGCCCCATGACGACCGAAGATTTACCCATGGTTCGAGGTTGGCGAAATGACCCTGGCGTTCGCGAGATGATGTTCACCCAACATGAAATCAGTGCTGAGGAGCATGAGCGCTGGTTTGCCAAAGCTTCAACTGACGCCACGAAACAGTTTTTTATTGCGCACGCTGAGGGAACGCCGGTTGGCATGCTCTCTTTCACCGAGATTGAAAGACAATCAAACACCGCAGAATGGGGGTTTTATAAATCCCCTGAAGCGCCCTCAGGCACTGGCTTTACGCTGTTATCGGAAGCATTGCACCTAGGCTTTGATAAGCTGGGCCTTGAAGGTATTCGCAGCCGGGTGCTTTGCAGCAATCCAAAAGTCCTTTACCTCCACCACAAGCTTGGCTTTTCAAAGGAAAAGGACACGCAAACCCTAATCACAGCAGAGGAAGACAAAGATTATTTTGCTTTCTTCCTTTCACGTGAAGACTGGAACGGTAACACAGCATCATGACCCCGTTTATTACCATCGATGGCCGTAAAATTGGCCCAGACCACAAGCCTTACATCATCGCTGAAATGTCAGCGAACCATAACGGCTCCATCGAACGTGCTTTCCAGACCATTGAAATGGCCAAACGCGCTGGCGCTGATGCGATTAAGATGCAGAGCTACACCGCTGACACCATCACCCTGAATTGCGATTCTGACGAATTCCAAATCAAAGGCGGACTCTGGGATGGTCGCACTCTTTATGACCTTTACCAAGAAGCACACACGCCCTTTGAATGGCACAAGCCTCTATTTGATAAAGCACGCGACGTTGGCATTACACTGTTTAGTACGCCGTTTGATTTTACAGCAGTAGACTTGCTGGAAGATCTCAATGCGCCCGCTTACAAGATAGCGTCGTTTGAAGCGGTCGATTTACCGCTTATCCGTTATGTGGCGCAAACCGGAAAACCGATGATCATCTCCACAGGCATGGCTAACGGTGATGAAATTTCCGAAGCGGTAGCGACTGCCCGTGACAATGGTTGTGGGCAATTGGTGCTTCTTCATTGCATCAGCGCCTACCCTGCCCCAGCTTCCCAAAGCCATCTGCGCACCATTCCCGATCTCGCGGAGAAGTTCGGTGTCATTGGCGGTCTGTCTGACCACACATTGGGTACCACAGTGTCTGTTGCTGCTGTTGCGCTCGGCGCGTCCGTGATTGAAAAACACGTCACTCTGAGCCGCAATGACCCAGGCCCAGACTCTACTTTCTCTCTTGAGCCTGATGAATTGGCATCGCTCTGTAGGGACACAGAAACCGCATGGCAAGCATTGGGACAAGCAGGCTATCAACTTAAAGAAGCGGAGAAAGGCAATGTGCAATTTCGCCGTTCGCTCTATGTTGCTCAAGACATCAAAAAAGGTGAAACCCTCAATCCAGACAACGTAAAAAGCGTTCGTCCGGGGTTTGGTTTAGAGCCTAAGCACTATGATGTTGTCATGGGACGAATCGCGCTCTCAGATATTCCCGCGGGCACGGCCCTTAATTGGGGACTCATTTCTAAATAACCACTTCCAAATGAGCAACAGTGCTCCAGAGACTCTGTTGCTTAATTCTAGCTCCAAATATGAAGCTTTCAT
Organism: Grimontia sp. SpTr1; assembly: GCF_947387585.1. Taxonomy (NCBI): domain Bacteria; kingdom Pseudomonadati; phylum Pseudomonadota; class Gammaproteobacteria; order Vibrionales; family Vibrionaceae; genus Grimontia; species Grimontia sp. SpTr1. Next base: position 385,615 of record NZ_CANDOD010000002.1, on the reverse strand, counting down.
GACACACCTTCTTTCCTGTTGACTCATGCCTTATTGAAATTAATATATGGATATTCGCATATGGAGATATTCAAATGTTACCTCATCAGTTTTTCAAACTGCTCGCAGATGAAACCCGCGTGAGATGTTTATTGCTCATCGCACGGGAAGAAAAAATCTGCGTGGGCGAGCTAACGGAAGCGCTCAACGAGAGCCAGCCAAAGATCTCCCGACACTTGGCACAACTTCGCTCAAGCGGCGTGATTTTGGATACCCGCCAAGGTCAGTGGGTGTTTTACCGTCTGTCTGACCAACTTCCCGGTTGGATGCGCAAACAAATTCAGGGGCTGGTCGATTCGAACTGCCTTAAACAAGAATACCAGCAAGATATCCAGCGTCTCTCGGAGATGAAATCTCGCCCAGAGTGCTGTGTTTAGAGGAAAATTGAGATGTCTATTAAAGTAGGAATTAATGGTTTTGGCCGCATTGGTCGTCTGGCACTTCGCGCCGCTTTCGACTGGCCTGAACTTGAGTTTGTTCAAATCAACGATGTCGCTGGCGATACAGCAACACTGGCTCACCTTCTGGAGTTCGACTCTGTTCAGGGTCGCTGGCACCACGAAGTCACTACCGATGGCGATGCCATGCTGATCAATGGCAAGAGCATCCGTACTACACAGCAAAAGAACATCAGTGATATCGACTGGTCTGGCTGTGATGTTGTTATCGAAGCAACAGGCGTGCATCGTAAATCCGAGTTCCTGAATCAATACCTCGAGCAAGGCGTTAAACGCGTCGTTGTCTCTGCACCCGTGAAAGAAGACGGTATTGCCAACATTGTTGTAGGCATCAACGACGACATCTTCGATCCAGAGGTCCACCGTATCGTGACTGCGGCCTCGTGCACCACCAACTGTATCGCTCCTGTAGTGAAAGTGATTCACGAGAAGCTGGGTATCGAGCAATCTGCTTTCACAACGATTCACGATCTCACCAACACCCAAACCATTCTGGATGCACCGCACAAAGACCTTCGTCGTGCGCGCGCCTGTGGCATGAGTTTGATCCCAACCACCACAGGATCAGCAAAAGCTATCGTTGAAATCTTCCCTGAGCTGGAAGGTAAAATTAACGGCCACGCAGTCCGTGTTCCGCTGGCGAACGCCTCTCTGACTGACATCATCTTCGATGTGAAGCGCGACACTACCGCAGAAGAAGTGAATGCCCTGCTGAAAGAAGCGTCTGAAGGCGAGCTGAAAGGTATTCTTGGCTTTGAAGAGCGCCCACTGGTATCTATCGATTATAAAGGCGACCAGCGCTCTACCATCGTCGATGCCCTCTCGACTATGGTCGTTGGAAAGCGCATGGTGAAAGTCTACGCCTGGTATGACAATGAAATGGGCTACGCAACGCGCACCGCAGAGTTGGTTCGCAAAGTAGGCTTGGCATAAACATAAAAGAGATATCAAGAGCTGCAAACGCAGCTCTTTTTTGGGCGAGTTGTTATGCTGTCTCAATTAAATTCCCACGTTCGCCAGTACATGCTGGTGACATTCAATTATTGGAATTTCACCATCACTGACGGTGCCCTGCGCATGTTGGTGGTGCTTTATTTTTATGACCTGGGTTACTCCAGTCTGGAAATCGCTTCACTCTTTCTTTTCTATGAATTCTTTGGTGTGGTGACCAACCTGATTGGCGGCTGGCTCGGCGCAAGGTTGGGTCTTAACCGGACCATGAACATTGGTCTAGGCATGCAAATTGTCGCGCTCGCCATGCTGGCGGTACCGACAGCTTGGCTCAGTATTCCCTGGGTAATGGCAGCGCAAGCCATGTCCGGTATAGCCAAAGACCTCAATAAGATGAGCGCAAAGAGCTCAATCAAAACACTGGTTCCTGAAGATGCACAAGGCGCACTCTACAAGTGGATTGCAATTCTCACAGGATCTAAGAACGCATTGAAAGGTGCCGGTTTCTTCCTGGGCGGTGCACTGCTTTCCTTGATTGGTTTCCAATCTGCGGTTGCTGCGATGGCAGGTGTCTTGCTGCTGGTATTTTTCGGCAGTCTGCTGTTCCTGAAGTCAGACATGGGCAAAGCGAAAACCAAGCCTAAGTTCTCAGAGATATTCTCGAAATCCAGCAGTGTGAATATTCTGTCTGCTGCCCGTATGTTCCTGTTCGGTGCCCGTGATGTCTGGTTTGTGATTGCCCTTCCCATCTATCTCGGTACCACCTTTGGCTGGGACCACAGTGCCGTCGGTGCATTTCTGGCGACTTGGGTGATTGGCTATGGCTTTATTCAGGGGATTGCTCCGAAGATCACAGGTAAAGCTTCTGGTAAAACGCCGGATGGCAAAGCCGCAATTTATTGGGCTATGTTGCTTTCCGTCGTCACCGGAATCATCGCCATCAGTGTGCAACAACAGTGGCATCCGGAAACCGTTATCATTGTTGGCTTGATGGTGTTCGGTGCGGTGTTCGCTGTGAACTCTTCACTGCACTCTTATCTGATTGTTAGTTATGCAAAAGGTGACGGCGTTTCGCTGGATGTGGGTTTCTATTACATGGCGAACGCGATGGGACGCTTGATTGGTACCATTCTCTCGGGGTGGGTTTTCCAGGCCTGGGGATTCGCAGCGTGCCTGTGGGTGTCTTTCGCTTTCCTAGCGACAACCGCAGTGATTTCGTTTTGGCTGCCTACGACCAAAAATGAGTCTCAGCAATAAGCACAAAAAAGCCCGCATCTGCGGGCTTCCATTTGTTTACCTATACGTCAGGTACTTTGTTGCTCTTTCGCTTCTGTCGTTTGAGCACTGCTTTGGCCTTGTACTTCATCCAGCCAAAGCTTGTGGTGTTGCTTCGCCCAACTCTCATCGACATAACCTGTTGCCATGCCTTCAAGCGCACCTTCAGTACCCACTGTACCGATGTAGATGTGCCCTAACGCCGCAGCGAACAGGCCCAAAGAAGCAATGCCATGAAGCAGATTTGCTATTTGCATATCTTCACGGGTTTGACCAAAGAGTGGGAAATCCATCACTAGACCACTAATACAGACCACCACACCAACGGTTGCCAGCAGCCAGAACCAAATCTTCTCGCCACCATTACAAAAACCTGCGTCCGGGTGTTTACCGTTTGGCAGAATACCACCGCCCTGCTTGAACCATTCAATGTCGACTTTGTTGATGAAATTGTTCTTCATCCACTTCACCAACATACAAAGCAGTCCGAGCACAAACAGCGGACCCAGATAGTTATGCGACACTTTAGCCGCATAGATGATGCTGCCCCAAACTGCTTCAGGCGCCACAGGTTTAATAAAGTGCTTACCGTATAGCAAGAGCACGCCACTGAACCCCAGAATCAGGAAGTTGATGGCGGTAAACCAATGCATGGCACGCTCAAAAGGTGTCCAACGCATCACCTTTTTGCCAGTACGCTTATGCGATAACTCTATGCGTCCAGCCCAAAAGTAAAACAGCAGCAGACTACCTGCAGATACACCGAGAAAAATCAGCCCGAGTGGACTGATCCACTCATTACGAATTTCCCGCCAGCGTTGACCGTCAACATTAATAAGTTGACCAGCTTCTGCTCCCGTCGCAACCGTGTATCCCGACTCTCCGCCTCGCACTTCTCTCCAGAATTCAGGGCCAGCCAGTTGCACCATTTCTTTCTGGGGATCCGCCTTGGCACCGTCTTCTGCAAGACTGATTGGAGACCAAAAGGTTGCTATCACCATTAGCATGGCGAGCAATGTTCTAAACATATCTCTCCTCCTGACACTGTCGGACGAACTGCGTCCTACAGGGTTCCATGCTAATCAGCTTTTGGTCGCGTCGTAGGCGAGGTCATCGCCCTTAGTCCAGCCAGCCCCTTTTGCGCCACGTTCTACAACGCGCTGACGGAATACTGCAGAAATTTTCTCTGCATCCCCCGCCAACAGAGCTTTGGTAGAACACATTTCAGCACACAAAGGCAACTTACCTTCCGCAATACGGTTTGCACCATATAGCTCTCGCTCTTTTGCCGAACCGTCCGGCTCGGGGCCACCAGCACAGAAGGTACATTTGTCCATCTTGCCTCGCTCACCGAATGCCGCTGTTTTCGGGAACTGAGGCGCCCCAAACGGACAAGCAAACAGACAGTAGCCGCAGCCAATGCAGGTCTCCTTGTTGTGCAAAACAATGCCATCTTCTGTTTTGTAGAAACAGTCAGCGGGACACACAGCCATACAAGGGGCATCGGCACAGTGCATACAGGCAACTGACACCGAGTTCTCACCCGCTTCACCATCATTCAGCGTGACGACACGACGACGCTGGGTTCCCCAGGTCACCACTTCAGAGTTAGCGTTACTACACGCAGTGACACAGCCATTACATTCAATGCAGCGTTTGGTGTCACATAAGAATTTCATATCAGCCATAACTATGCGCTCCCTTTACGCCGGTAAGATCTTACAAAGTGTCACTTTGGTTTCCTGCATCAGGGTAACCGGGTCGTAACCGTAGGTGGTTGCAGTGTTCGCCGCTTCACCAACGACGTACGGGTCAGCCCCCTCTGGATATTTCGATCTCAGATCTTCACCTTGGAACACACCACCGAAGTGGAATGGCATAAAGGCGAGTCCTTTGTATACACGAGGCGTAATCATGGCCTTCACTTTCACGCGGCCTTTATCAGGGCCTTCAACCCAGACATCCTGTCCATCCACAATCCCCAGATCGTTCGCGTCAGCAATGTTGACTTCCACAAACATCTCTTGCTGCAGTTTCGCCAGCCATGGGTTTGAACGGGTCTCTTCACCACCACCCTCATACTCAACCAATCGGCCAGATGTGAGAATGATTGGATACTCTTTCGCCGCATCGATTTCCTGAATCGATTTGTACAGCGTTGGCAGACGATAGATATCCGCTTTGTCATCCCAGGTTGCGTATTCAGGCAACAAGTCACGGCGCGGGGTATACAGTGGTTCACGGTGAAGTGGCACTTTGTCTGGGAAGGTCCAGACAATCGCACGGGCTTTGGCGTTACCAAATGGGATACACCCGTGATTGATGGCAACACGCTGAATACCGCCAGACAGGTCTGTCTTCCAGTTTTTACCTTCAGCAGCAGCTTTCTCTTCTGCTGTCAGATCATCCCACCAACCAAGTTGTTTGAGCATCTTGTCAGTGAACTCCGGATATCCGTCTTCCAACTCACAGCCTTTTGAATAGCTATCGACTGCCAGCAGGCTTTCACCTTCATATTCCACACCAAAACGTGCGCGGAAGTTACCACCACCGCGGGCGACTTCTTTTGATGTGTCATAGAGGATGTGTGTACCCGGATGTTTCATTTCCGGTGTTCCCCAACAAGGCCATGGCAGACCATAGGTCTCCCCATTAACCGGGCCACCTTCTGCTTCCAGTGATGTTTTGTTGAAGGTGTGCCAGTTTTGCTGGTGCGTTTTGATACGTTCTGGGCTCTGGCCTGTATAGCCGATTGTCCACATACCACGGTTGAACTCGCGGGTAATGTCTTCAATCAGAGGTTCATCGCCATTCACCTTCACGTTCTTAAACAGCTGGTCTGAGAAACCCAGTTTTTGGGAAAGCAGATACATGATGTTGTGATCAGGCTTTGAATCAAACAGAGGCTCAATCACCTTGTCACGCCATTGCAGTGAACGGTTAGATGCGGTCACCGATCCGTAGGTTTCAAACTGAGTGGTCGTTGGCAGCAGGTAAACGCCGTTTTTACGGTTGTTCATGACTGCAGCAACGGTTGGATAAGGGTCGACGATGACCATCATATCCAGTTTTTCCATTGCCTTTTGCATCTCGGGACCACGGGTTTGCGAGTTCACCGCATGCCCCCAGTAAAACATGGCGCGGATATTGGCTTTCTGGGCAATTTTATCTGGGTCTTCCAGCACGCCATCAATCCAGCGTGAAACCGGTATACCGTTGCTGTTCATTGGTTTAGAGCCGTTGTATTCCGTTTGGTCAAAACGCCCCTGAACCCAGTCATAGTCCAGATCCCAGACTTTCGACCAATGCTTCCATGCACCGTTAGACAAGCCGTAATAGCCCGGCAAGGTGTGGGACAACACGCCAAGGTCGGTGGCACCCTGCACGTTATCGTGTCCACGGAAAATATTGGCACCACCGCCTGATTTACCGATGTTCCCTAGAGCAAGCTCCAGCACACAATAAGCGCGGGTGTTGTTGTTACCTGTGGTGTGTTGCGTACCACCCATACACCAAACCACACAGCCTGGGCGGTTTTCGGCAAGGATTTTCGCCGCCTGATACATGTCGTCACGTCCAACACCGGACACACGCTCTACTTCTTCAGGATTCCATTTCGCAACTTCTTCACGGATTTCATCCATGCCAAACACGCGCTGGTAAATGAATTCCTTGTCTTCCCAGTTGTTATCGAAAATGTGCCATAGCAGGCCCCAGATAAACGCAATATCTGTACCAGGACGTAGAGAAACAAAGTGGTCACCTTTCGCGGCAGTGCGGGTGCGACGAGGATCAGCCACAACAATCTTACAGCCGTTTTTCTCTTTCGCGATGAGGATATGCTGCATCGCGACAGGGTGTGCTTCGGCAGGGTTGGAGCCGACAAAAAGGATCGACTTACAGTTATGCATGTCATTAAAGGAGTTGGTCATCGCACCGTAACCCCAGGTATTCGCCACCCCTGCTACCGTGGTGGAGTGACAGATACGTGCCTGATGATCGACGTTATTGGTTCCCCAAAGCGATGCCATTTTACGGAACATGTAGGCCTGTTCGTTGCTATGCTTTGCCGAACCCAGAAAGTACACAGAGTCAGGGCCGTCTTGCTTGCGGATTTCCAGACATTTGTCGCCAATTTCATTGATGGCGGTGTCCCAGCTGATTTTCTGCCACTTGCCATCCACCAGTTTCATTGGGTATTTGAGGCGACGTTCACCATGGCCATGTTCACGAAGTGCAGCCCCTTTGGCGCAGTGTCCACCGGCATTGAATGGGTGGTCAAACGCAGGCTCCTGACCCGTCCAGACACCATCCTGTACTTCTGCATACACGCCACAACCCACTGAGCAGTGAGAACAAATCGTGCGTTTTTGTTCAACCGGTTTGTTTGGGTCAACGTCTTTCGCTGCAGCTTTTTTCATCATACCTGGTGCAAACATGCCAGCAGCGGCAATACCACCTGCGGTAGCCAGTGTAGAATTACGCATAAAGGTACGGCGGGAAACACCCAGTTGCTTTTCGTCCTTGCTGACGGTGTCAGACCGTTTCGTCAGTTTCATCATCTCACTCCATCAGCCAGGTTAGAGGGAATCGTAGTAATCACGAACATGTTGCGTTTCGCGATAGCCCGAGGGGTTTTCCTGTTCCGGCTTAGCCACCGTGACTTCCGCTTGAGCCGCACCGCTCACCACAGTAGTGGCCGCTCCAGCTGCTGCAGCAACACCCAGTCCTTTAAGGAACTGGCGTCGCGCTTCATTTCGCTTGTCTGTCTCTTTTTGCTTCTCTGACATCACATTGCTCCTTGTACTTTTTATCAGCGCTTCTGTCCGCTTTCTGCAAGGCGGAACTACCACGGACGCTGGGTAAAGCTTATTTTTTCTATCGTTAAGAACTGTTTCGCGAGTGCAGCAACAGAGGAGTAAAACACGGCTGCATTCGCACGAATCACGTCGTCACACAATCGCTCAAACCACGGCGCAATATGACGGTTGAAAAAAGCCTTCTGGCTTTCCATATCCTCTTCATCCACCAGCATCGCCATCACTTCCAGCAATGCGGCGATATGATCTTCTGGCTCTTTGGTTTCTTCCTGACGCTCAAACCCCAATCGTCGTAAATCCTGACGAAGGTGTGCCAACGGCAGTTCCATCAAAGACCCGGTTAGATACCAGGAACCGAATGGCACCACTTCACCACGTCCGACACCGATAAATAGCTGTTGATACTCATCGGCCGCCTGCATGGGTGTGGTTTTACTAGCGGAAAGCCTGAGAACAGACCAAGCCGCTGCCATGCCTGCCTCTTCGTCGCCTTCCACTTCCAGTGTCGCAAGCCAGTTCAGTGCATCCTGATCAGGTGCCTGTCTGAACAGATGCGCCAGAAGGTGATAAATGTTGAGACGAATTTCATTTTCTTCACGGGTGACATCTTCCACGTTGATGATTTCCTGCATTGCCATTCGTCCCTCCTAAACCTTCATCTGTTTCTCTGGGTTGTTGATCATTGTTTCAGCGACAATGTCGCGAACCCGGCAGTCTTCGCACATCGAGAGACGTTTGATGGCATCACCTTCAAAGTGACTGTGGTTTTGCAGTTTTTCTATCAGCATGTTCACCATGGAAACCGGCGCAAATGGCTTACCGCAACTGATGCATTCCGCGGCTTCCTCTTCATAAACGGTGTCACGCTGCTGACGCGATTCTGTATCCCAGTTAAAACGAGGTTCCAGTGTGATGACAGATTCAGGGCAGCTGGATTCACAAAGGCCACACTGCACACAATCCTGCTCGCGGAAGGTCATGCCTGGGCGAGAACCAATGGAAGAAAGCGCCTCAGTCGGACATACCGCCACACACCCCATACAAAGGGTGCAATCATCGGTGTTAACGTTAACGCGACCGTAAGGCGCGCCTTGGGGCACAGGTGTAGTTGTCAGGTTTTGAGTAGATTGCGCAGCCAGAAGATCCAACGCTGCGCTCAGTTTCTCGCGCTTGGTGCCAGTAAGCTTCTCTGTATGAGAAAGCAGCGCATTGGAGTATTGGGTGAGTGACGCAAGTGAGTCGACAGCTTTCAGCACAATGCGGTCTGGTTCGATATTGAGGTCACTAAGGAAGGAAGCAGATACCGCAAGTTCCTGCTCCAGCACATGACGTGTTTTAAAGTGAAGGTTTGGCGCCATGGCCAATATCACCTGAGAAGCACCGTAAACCAATACGCTCAGCCAGGTATCCAAACCGACGGAAGCCAGCTCTTCCAGTCGGACTGGAATAGTGTTGTTCGGCAACATTGACATAGCATCGACCAAATCGTCTTCATCCGCTTCGGCGTAGAAAAGGATTGCTGGAACCTCACCACCTTTTTGACGGTAACCTTGAATCAGGTCGAAGACAAAATGCTGGGTATTTTCCGGATCAGGTAAGGCGTAGCTGATGGCTTCTGTCGGGCACGCCGTCGCGCAAGAGCCCATCCCCTGACACAAGTAGGGATTGATGGTGATGGTTTGATTCATTGAACTTAGTGCGTCGGCAGGACAGGCATCGATGCAACGGGTGCAGCCTTCAAGGCCACGGGATGCATGAGCACAACGCTCATTGTCCAAACGGAAAAATTTAGGCTTGTCGAAGGTTCCTACCGTTTCAGATATCGCCTCTAACGCTTCTTCTGCAGACACCAAGTCACGACCTACAGCGTGATATCCCAGAGGAGGCAATTGTGCTGCATGGATACCGTTTTCAGTGAGGTCGACGATCAGGTCAAAATGCTCCCGCCCGACAGCAATTTGCGCCAGATTTTGCGGCGTTCCGTTTCGCTTCAAGGTGACTTGAAAAGCTCCTAAGAAGCCTTCGATACTGACGTCGCTGCCATAGAACAGCGCAAGACCCCCTGAAGGGTTCGCTAATGTCGCGCCCGCTTGATTGCAAAGCAGCACAACGCGGTCACGGATATCATCTGCGATTGATTCACTGAAAGTAGACAATGCTTCAGCCGTTCCCACAACGAGAGCAAGCCCACGGCTTTCAAAGCTCACCGTAGGCGGGATAAGATTTACTAACGTGACTGTGCTTTTCAGAGCATGCAGTCTGGCCAATCCATTGGTATCTGTTTGTTTTTCTAGATACTGATTGAGTGTTGTTGTGTTGTTTTCCGTCGACATATTCTCAATTGCTGTTGTCTGTGTAGCCATAAACACCTGCGTCCCTAGCCGGCAAACGGCGTTAATCTGCTTCAATGCGAGAGTTCTTCAAGGCTGGCTTTACGCCGTTTAGCTTTGCTGAACAGGGGTTTAGCTACGTCTTCGAGTAAGACACTTCTGTTACAGCAAGTAGCGAACCAGCTTTGAAGGAAGAAAAATGACCTAAACGGAGTCAGGATCCGTCCAAATTCTTATCCACACTTTCTATTGGGACATTTTGTCCCTCCGGGTGAGACAAATTGTCCCCTGATTCCTCATGGGTACTTTTTGTCTCACCTTCTGGTAATTCCTTGAGACTGTCCTCGTTAACTGGTTGATCACTTGAGGTTTCCTGAGCCAACGCTTCGTCTTCCGGCTTCTCCTCTGTCGCTTCTTCCAGCTTTTCCTTGGTCCACTTTCTTAAGGATTCAGCCACTTCCGCACTGAGGTTGGCAGTTTTGGAATAATCGAGGTCATAGTCGTTCATGCCATCAAGCACGTTGTAAGCATCACTGTGGAATAGCTTGCGCAGCGCCGCTTTCTTCACCTGTGAGGACACACCTTTCGCCAGGAATGCTGCAGCGGAATCCCCTTCTCTCAAACGCTCAACGTCGTCCATGGACGGTGGGGGAAGTTCTGAGTCTTCCGACTCAGGCGTAGCCTCGGAGACCACCAGCTCGGCATCGTCCTCAATCAGCTCAGTCTCTGGCGGCTTTTCATCTTCCGCCGTGTTTTGTTCCTGCTTTCGCTTGGACCAACGGTGTAAAAAGGAATCAGTTGCCACTCGCCCTCCCCGCGCCTTTGCGCTTCTTCTTACGCACTTCGAGGAGCTCGCCATGACGACCAATAAAGGCTTCCATCCAAGCCTGAACAGGCAATGGCATAGGCACCGACTGCACCAGATAATCACCATCCATAAAGCTGGCTGCGTTGGTCTGCGATGCCGTAACTTTCAGGGGTTTTAGGGATTCATCGTCTTCGACTTCGAAGATGAAAAAGAGGTGGGGATCACGGGAACTGAGGTTAAACCGATAGTCCGTGCGTTCGTCTTTAAATAGCTCTAAAGGCAAGGAAATCTGTTCCCCTGAACACTCTTCCTCCGTACGGGGCAGGTTCAGGTTCGCAATAGACCAGCGCTTAGTTTTCCAGCGACCGACATCAACCTCTGTGGCTTCAAGGTCAAATTGCATTAGCCAGTATTGAGGGTCTTTTATTATTTTCGTCACACATCACTCCTTGAGGTTCCAGGCTTCAAAAACGCTACCGCAGGCACGCAGAAGTCTGGTTTTCTAACCCCACAAAGCAAAACACATACCATAGCCCTGATGACCCTGCGTGATTGGAACGGGAATTGCTAACTTTGCTGATGATGTTCAGTTTTCGTGTCTCTACACACCCAAAAGGAAGCCGGGTAAATGACCCAACCAAAAATTATTCAAACCCAAACCGACATTCCTCAAACCATTGATGTGACAGTGTTCGACGAGTATGGCGAACCCATGACCAAGCAAATTGCCTGCGAACGCGCCTTGACGGTTTATCTCAACTGGAAGGAAATCGTGACCCTAATGACCTTGGGTGCCCGTCCGGACATGCTGGTATTGGGGTATCTCAAAAACCAAGGGTTAATTAACGATGCCGACGCGCTGGATTCAGTGATCATCGATTGGGAAACCCAATCCGCTGCTGTGGTTACCGCAGAGCAAAACGACGATATCGACGAGACGCTTTCCAAGAAAACCGTCACTTCGGGATGCGGTCAGGGCACCATGTTTGGCAACGTGATGAAAAAGCTCGAAGACCTGAAATTACCAGAGCACCGCATTACTCAGTCTTCCCTGTATGGCCTGCTGGAAGCGCTCACTCACCATAATGACACCTACAAAGCGGCAGGCGCTGTTCACGGTTGTGCGGTATGTAAAGGCACAGAAATTCTCTCTTTCGTCGAAGATATCGGCCGTCACAATGCGGTCGATACCCTGACAGGCGAGATGTGGCTGAAAGGTGAAACTGGCGAAGATAAAGTCTTCTACACCACAGGGCGGTTGACGTCAGAGATGGTGATTAAAGTGGCGCAAATGGGGATCCCTGTGCTGCTTTCTCGCTCCGGCGTGACACAGATGGGTTATGACCTTGCCAAACAACTTGGCATTACCATGATTGCCCGCGCTAAAGGCCACCGTTTTCAGGTCTTCAATGGCGCAGAGAACATCGACTTCGATGTAAAAGGTGGTTCAGATGAGTGACTTCCCGGAGTTCATGAATGCCCGTCAGGTTGCGGAGTATCTCGATCTGAACGAAAAGAAGGTCTACAGCCTAGCCAATGACGGTGTGCTTCCAGCCACCAAGGTCACAGGCAAATGGCTTTTTCCTAAAAGTCTCCTTGACCGTTGGCTGCTGGAATCCAGCCACAACGGTGTATTCAGCGACAGACTTTTGATTGCAGGCTCTGATGATCCTTTGCTGCAACACATTGTGAGCAAAATGGCGAACGTATTGGGAAGTACAGCATTGGTTGGCTACACCGCCACAGGCACCAAACAGGGTTTGTCGATGCTGGAAAAAGGTCATGTCGATATCTGCGCGATTCACTGGGGAAATGCCGAGGAAGCCAAGCTCCGTCACCCTGCACTTATCCAACAATATGCCGGACACAAAAACTGGGTGTTACTCCATGCTTTCGAACGTCAACAAGGCCTGATTGTTCGCCCTGAACTCGCCGAGCAATTGAACGACCCGCACCATTTCACGGGAAAAGAATGGCGATGGGCTGGTCGTCAAGGCGGCGCTGGCAGTGCTCGTGCGATGGAAGAGTGGCTATTTAGAAACGGCATTACCACTGACATGCTCAATACGGTCACTGTGTGTCTGAATGAACGGGAATTAGGCTCTGCGATTGCCCGGGGGGCGGCTGATATTGGATTTGGTAGTCAAAGTGCCGCGGGAGAATTTGGCCTCGCTTTTCATCCCATTGCCAATGAGGCCTTTGAACTGGTCATCCCGAAAAACATCTATTTCCGCTCCTTGGTTCAACAGCTGATGCAACATCTGGATGACGAGGAAATCGTCAATCAGAGCGAGCAGTTCGGCGGTTACAATCTTCAATATGCAGGCAAGCAAATGTGGGCAGCTGGCTAAACGCCAGCCTTATTCCATTACCTGCAGCGAAGTAATTTCATCATCGGTCTGAATCTTCTCACGCAGATAAAGCGTGAAAGTGGTGCCCTCGCCAAGTTCGGATTCCACCTTAATCTCTCCACCCAATCCACTGACAATGCCGTGGGTTACCGCAAGCCCAAGCCCAGTTCCTGAGCGGCGCGTGGTGAAGAACGGGTCGAAGATTTTGGTGAGGTTTTCATTAGCAATACCACAGCCAAAATCCTGTACAGAAATGGTCGCTCCGATGGGGTTGCCACTCTCATCTAACCAATCAGACGAACGCACCACCAGCTTTCCCTTGTCATTCATGGCATGAACACCATTCATCTGCAAATTCACCAGTACCTGCAATAACTGATGGCGGTTGATTTCCACACAGCACTTGGCATTGAGTTCTGTTACGACTTCCACATCAGATTTCTTGGTACCGGAACGAACGAGGGTAACACTCTCTTCAATCACCGGATTGACGTGCTGCCAAGTGATTTCATCTTGCACACCACCCTGGCGGCTGTATTGGAGCAAGCTCCGGGTGATATTGCGAATACGGTCAATTTGCTCCAAGACCGCACTCATTTCTTCGGACACCAGCGTCGCGTTTTTTCCCAGCTCGTATTCCATCAACTCAATGTTGCCAAGGATCACCGCAGTCGGATTATTGATTTCGTGGGCAATCCCCGCTGTCAGCTCACCCAGAGCAGCAAGCTTCTCGTTTAGTAGCAGCTTACTTCGGGTTTGCTCTAATAAGGTGATGTTCCGGCGGAGCTCTTCAGTGGTTTCATGAAGACTCGCTGTGCGCTCTTTAACTTTGTCCTCAAGCTCCAAAGCATTCTGTCGAATGGCTTCATTTTGCTGTTTGAGCTGATCGAGCATGGTGTCGAACTGACGGGCAAGAATCGCGAGTTCGTGCTGCGGGTCTAGCCCCAACTTGCCAATGCGTGCATCCTGATCAAAGCGAACCAGACGTACGACCCGGTGAATACGCTCTATGGGCCGGAACAAGTCTTTCGCACCGCGATACACTAATAGCCCCGTCACAAACAACGTGGCGAGAATACCGAAGCCTAATTCCACCAAGTTAGTAAGATAACGGGAGATCAATGGCCATTCGAGATAGCCAGTGTACAGCATGCCAATCACCCGGTTATTGAAGTCTCGGATTGGCTTGTACGCCGAGATGTACCAAGCATCATAAACGTAGGCACGGTTGACCCACACATCACCATTTTCGAGTACTGACTTTCTCACTTCATCCGAAACGCGGGTACCGATCGCACGGCCAAACTTGTTGTCGGAATCAAGCGGGACATTGGTACTGACGCGAATGTCATCCATAAACAGGGTGACGGTTCCCACACTGGCATCAGGCAGCGTGCCTTCTGGAAAAACAAGGTCACGAATTCTGTCCACCAACTCGGTACTGTTGTTGAGCAAAATACCGCCGTCGATTATCCACTCAAGCTCTCCTGTTTCATTGAATAAAGGGAGCAGACTACGGCTGATCAAACCGCGAGATTCGATTACTTGTTCATTCAGAAGCGGGATTTCAGCCCGAGCAGAAAGCTCAGGGGTAATGGATTCCAGTTCTATATCCGACATCACCTGAAAGAAAGTGCGCTCGCGACCTTCAATCAGTGGTTTTCGCAGGCTTTGCGGTAGTCTGTCTATTTCGTTGGCTGGGTAGACCGCAAGGAAATCAACATCATATTTCCCAGCTCTTGATTGCGCCCAGGAAAAGATACCCTCAGGGTCACGTTCAATCTGCATTTGGAAATCATAAGAGCCCGCAATGGCATTCAATTGCAGTCGCTGTTCGCGCTGTAACACTTCCATACTGTTACTGGCGACAGCAAGGTCAGCGTTCACACCCGCCAAGGCACTTTTCCAGGAATACGCCAAAGTCCAGTACATGGTGAGTGCAATCAGCGCAAGCAGAGTAATAATGATGGGAACAGACGTCAGCACCAAGAGACGATAACGCACCATAGTGCGAAAACGCTGTCGCCATTTATTGAGCCATTTCATCCTTTATGCTCCATCATGTTACTCGTCGTTCCACTCTTTAAATTTGCGCTCCAATGTCTTTCTTGCCACACCAAGTTTTCGCGCAGCAGCAGATTTATTTCCTTCATGAGCATCGACGACTTTTTCGATGTGCGCGCGTTCTACGTCTTTTAATTGCCATTCTTGCGGATAGCCATCTTCACAGACTGTCACGACTTGTGTTTCTCCGCCGGCGGTGGCTTTTGGCAATTCTCCGTCACTCCAGTGTTGCAGATCCGGTTTACCCAGCAATACCGCCCTTTCAACGGTATTCTTGAGCTCACGAATGTTGCCCGGCCACTCATAGCCTTGCATTGCGGTTAATTCTTCCGCTGACCACACCACAGGTTTTAATCCCATTTCCCGCGACAGTGTTTCGGAGAAATGATTGAGTAGTAATCCGATATCTTCAGTACGCTCTCGAAGCGGAGGTAATTCGACGGAAAGCACATTCAGGCGATAGAAGAGGTCTTTTCGGAATCGCCCTTCTTCTACTTCTTCCTGCAAGTTTCGGTTGGTCGCCGCGACGATACGCACATCGACTTGTACTTCCCGCTCGGCGCCGACCGGACGAATAGTTTTCTGTTCAAGGGTTCGTAAAAGTGAAGCCTGCATCGGCAGTGGCATTTCACCGATTTCATCTAAGAATAAAGTCCCTTTATCTGCAACTCTGAACAGGCCATCTTTGCTCTTGCGCGCACCAGTAAAGGCCCCGGAGACATGACCAAACAATTCACTCTCCAATAGCTCAGGTGCAATGGCACCACAGTTAAGCGGAACAAAAGGCCCACCCCGCCCACTTAGTGAATGCAGTGCGCGTGCCACTAGCTCTTTACCAGTCCCTGACTCCCCTTCAATCAAGACGGCTGCCGGAGATGGTGCCAGTCGGGAGACCATCTCTCGCATCGCGAGGGTTTTGGGCGCTTCACCAATAATATCGACAGGGAATGATCGGGCGACATCGCGCTGCAAGGCGACATTGCGTCGCTCCATCATGCGTTTGTCGAGACAACGCTGAACCGATCGCAGCATTTGTTCGAGGTTGAAGGGTTTGAGAATAAAGTCGGAGGCACCAGCGCGAAGGGCTTTGATGGCAGTTTCGAGTTCCGCATAACCTGTCATGAAAATGATGTCGCTGCGACGTTCATCATCCGTGAAGGCTTCATGCCAATCGATACCAGATCGCCCGGGCAGGTTGATATCGACAATCAATAAGTCGAAATGATTGCGCTGTCTTAGCGCTTCAGCTTCTTCCAATGAAGAGGCTGTTTCCACTTGGGTAAGCTTCTTGGAGAGTGCTTTATTTAAGATTGCGCGCATACCAGGTTCGTCGTCGACGACCAGCGCGGAGAAACCGAATTGCTGTAATGCGTCCTTCATTCAGTCATAAGCCTTCATGTTCTCGAGAGTTTCATCATACATGCGACATTTTGACTCAGTCCAACAAAGCCTTAAATGAATCATGTATATAAAGCTGGTCATCAGATCGCAGAACTGTGACGAACCTATTTAATTTTCAATTATTTATGCGCTTAAATGCACGCGCTCAATTTTTGGCATTTTTGTTGCAATGTCCACAATTCGACCCATCCCAAGTGGGCGAGGCAACACCCTAAAACAAGAAAAGCAATCAAACGTCAGGAAGACAAAATGAACTTCATTAAAAACTCGAAAATATTTGCGCTCATCACTTTCCTCACTTTTTCCATGACGGCAAATGCCGCGGAGATCATCAGGCTAGCCACAACTACCAGCACCTATCATTCAGGTTTGCTTGATTATCTGTTACCTGAATTCAAAAAAGACACAGGTTACGAAGTACAGATCCTGGCGGCAGGCACCGGCAAAGCACTCAAAATGGGTGAAAACGGAGACGTAGATTTGGTCATGACACACGCGCCAAATGCTGAAGCCAAGTTTGTCGACAAGGGCTTTGGCGTTCTGCCTCGCGGCCTGATGTATAACGATTTTGTTTTGGTCGGCCCATTGTCAGATCCTGCGGGTGTAAAAGGCGGGAAAGACGTCGCCGCCGCATTTAATGAGATTGCAGCGAAAAATGCTGATTTTATCTCCCGCGGTGATGACTCAGGTACCAATAAGAAAGAGCTGCTTCTATGGGAAAAGGCTGGTCAACGTCCTGAATTTGGTGCTTATAAAGCAGTCGGCCAAGGCATGGGGCCAACGTTGACCATGGCGAATGAAATGCAGGGCTACACACTGACTGACCGTGGTACCTGGTTAGCGTATGAAAGCAAGCTGGATATGGAAGTGTTGGTGGAAGGCGATACGCGTCTTTTTAACCCTTACCAAGTCATTTTGATCAACCCAAGCCGTTACCCAGACATGAACTACGAAGGCGCAAAAGTCTTCAGTGACTGGCTGGTTAATCCAAAGGCTCAAGCCATGATTAATGGCTTTAAAGTGAACGGCCAACAACTATTCGTGGCGGATGCTGGCTAATGGATATGATGGAAACAACCCGACAGGCAGTTACCTTGCTGTTTAGTGGCGATACAACACTATGGGGTATTGTCGGGGTATCGTTTTCAGTGTCATTGTTTGCAATTGGGTTGGTGATTCTACCAGCCCTTTTGATTAGCTTCGCCCTCGCGTATTGGGATATTCCCGGAAAATGGGTGGTGTTGTCACTGGTTAACACCCTTCAATCTGTTCCTACCGTGGTCATCGGCCTGCTGCTGTACATGATGCTTTCAAGAGCAGGACCAATGGGCGACTGGAAAATGCTCTTCACCCAAAAAGCCATGATCCTCGGACAGATTTTAATTGCGATGCCGATCTTGATCGCCATGATGCATGCGGCCTTTCAAAACAGCGATCGCCGCGCTTGGGAAACCGCCTACACGCTGGGCGCTTCTATCCCCCGCGCCATGCTGACACTGATGTGGGAAATTCGCTTCCCATTGCTGGCAGCTGTCATCACAGCATTTAGCCGAATTATCACGGAAGTGGGTTGTTCCATGATGGTCGGCGGCAACATATTGAATTACACACGAAACATCCCCACGGCCATTGCGCTTGAAACGTCAAAAGGGGCATTTGCCCAAGGCGTTGCCCTGGGCATGGTTTTGTTGATCCTCGCGCTGACGATGAACTTCTTCATTAGCTACGCGCGTGGCAATGGTCACCTGAGAACAAGTTAGGGGCAAGGATGAGTCAGATAACATTGGAAGCCAGCGACCTGTCGGTGAAATACAAGCATCGACTTCTGTTCCATATTCCTTCGCTGAAAATCGCTCCTGGGGATGCCATCTATCTCACCGGGCAAAATGGCATCGGCAAAACCTCCTTGCTCAAGGTACTGGCTGGTATCCAAAAACCAACCAGCGGTAATTTGAACCTCCGCAAGCCGACACTCATGCAACGTTTGGCAGGCTTTGCTGGGCAAAGTGGGGTTATCTACATGCACCAAGCCGCTTATCTTTTCGACGGCACCGTGGCTGAAAACGTAGCTTATGGTCTGAAAGGCAGGCATTTCTGTCAAAGAACCTGCCGCCAGCTTACAATGCAGGCCTTGCGAATGATTGGGCTGGAAAGCCTGAGCCGGGAGCATATCTCTGTGCTTTCCGGCGGAGAAAAACAAAAAGTGGCGATGGCTCGCGCCTGGGCGCTAAACCCTTCTATCCTTTTGATGGATGAGTCCTGCGCCAACCTTGACCCTGATGCCATCGAAGCACAGAAGGTCATGGTCGAAGATCTATTAGATCGTGGCTCAAGTCTGGTGATCACCAGCCATCACCCTAACTCGCTAACTGCTTGCTGCAATCAGCGCTGGTCGATCGAAAACCAGCGTTTGATCCATAAGCCAAAACTTAACTTAATCAACAAGGATAACCATGCAGTCGCTTCCTGAAACCACGTGGGTCATTCTTGCCGGCGGCCAAGCTCGCCGCATGGGCGGAAAAGACAAGGGCCTTGTGACCCTGAATAACAAACCTCTCATCGATTATGTTCACGACCGCCTGGCTGAACAAGGCGCGCATGTCGCGGTCAACGCCAATCGCAATCAGGAAACCTACGCACAATACGGACAGGTTTTCAGTGATGTGTTTGAAGGTTTTCCCGGGCCTTTGGGTGGTATCCATGCTGCCATGGCACAACTGGACAGTGAGTGGTACGGCTTCGTCCCTTGTGACTGTCCTAACCTGCCCCATAACCTGCTGGAAAAGATGTATCAAACTATCTCTGATGATACCGAAATTGTGGTCGCCCATGATGGCGAGTCCGTCCAGCCCGTGGTGACTATGTACAAACGCATTGTGTTTGAGCGATTAGAAAACTTCCTCAATAACGGTGACCGCAAAATCGTTCTGCTCTACGACATTTGTAAGACTGAATTCGTCGATTTCAGTGATGAGCATGATGCCTTCATTAATCTGAATACACCTGATGAGCTGGAAAAATTCGGGGCGCTTTCATGAGTCTTTCCAACTGTTCCTTACCTGTACTTGGGTTCGCAGCCTTCAGTGGTACAGGTAAAACCACCCTGCTTGAAAAACTCATTCCACAGTTAGTGGAATCGGGCGTGCGCATTGCCATGGTAAAACATGCGCACCACGAGTTTGATGTCGATAAACCGGGTAAAGACAGTTATCGCCTCAGAAAAGCTGGCGCCTCCCAAATGCTGATCAGCTCTCGCAATCGCAATGCCTTGATGACAGAAACACCGGAAGAAGAATATACCCTCAACCAATTGCTCGGTCGTCTCGACCAAAACCGCGCCGACCTTGTTCTTGTAGAGGGCTTCAAGCATGAGAGCTTCCCAAAAATCGAACTTCGCCGCGATGAGCTCGCTAAGCAGTGGCTTCACAAAGAAGATAAAAACATCATCGCGATTGCCTGCGACAGCCACCCGGATTCGGATTTGCCAACGCTAGACATCAATGATGTACCCGCAATTTGCAGCTTTGTCTTGCGCTGGATGGAAGGCCACAAAGCACAGACAGCCACCTGTGATTCCTTATCCCCAACCATGCTTTCAGTGGATGCCGGAAGGGAAAAGATTTTAGCAACCATTGATGAGCCAACCTCCAGCGAAGTTCACCCGCTGGAGTCTTTATCTGGACGGGTTTTGTCAGAAGATGTTATCGCACCGGTCAATGTGCCTTCGAGCACCAACTCGGCCATGGACGGTTTCGCGATTCGCAGTGATGATTTAGAGCGCGACAGCTATCAAATCGTAGGCGAAATTTATGCAGGCCATGGTCTTGGCATACCACTGCAAAAAGGCGAGTGTGTCCGCATCATGACAGGCGCCCCTGTTCCCGAAGGTGCTGACACTGTCGTGATGCGAGAGCAAGCAGCGATGGACGGCGATTTGGTGATGTTCGATACCCGAAAAGGTGCCATCCGTCCCGGACAAAATGTGCGTCAAGCTGGCGAAGACCTTAAAAAAGGAGCTGCGGTATTTAGCGCAGGCACCCGCCTCAATGCAGCATCAGTGGGTATGATGGCGTCACTGGGTTTCAATAAAGCCAAGTGTTACAAACCTCTCACCGTTGCTCTGTTTTCAACCGGTGATGAAGTACAGGCCCCCGGAACTCTTGCCAAAGAAAGCTGCATCTATGATGCCAATCGTTTTACGGTTCGCAGCATGTTGGAATGCCTCAGTTGTCGGATTCTTGATTTAGGCATTATTAAAGACAGTGAGCAAGCACTCACAAACACACTGACCACGGCAATGGAAAAAGCCGATATGGTGATTTCCTCCGGTGGTGTATCAGTCGGTGATGCGGATTACATCAAGAACGTTCTGGATACTTTGGGTGATATTAACTTCTGGCGTGTAAATATGCGTCCAGGCCGTCCTCTCGCCTTCGGCAAATTGGGCAATACACCTTTCTTTGGCTTACCGGGTAATCCAGTAGCGGTTATGGTGACCTTCCTGCAGTTTGTAGAACCTGCCATTCGTAAAATGCAGGGTGATGTGAACTGGCAACCTCAGCTCTTCTCGGCAGTGACCCAAGAGAAGATCCGGTCCCGTCTCGGCCGCACAGAATACACACGCGGTATTTATTCCATCAGCGCCAATGGGCAGATTGAAGTGCGTTCAACGGGCTCGCAGGGCTCGGGTATTTTGCGCTCGATGCATGAAGCAAACTGCCTGATTGAGGTGTCACCGGAAGTGGAAAGCGCAGAAGTGGGTGATCGCGTTAGCATCATTCCTCTCGCTTCAAGGCTCTAAGCTTATACCAATCACAGTAAGTAGGTGATCAGAGATAGCGCAGGAAAAATGCTCGAGAACAAGGCAGAAAATTTCGATAAGTAGTTATTCTACAATCAAATTTTTCAACGCAGTTATCGAGCATTTTAACAAGCTAGGATGAGCAGATATTTACTACGATTGGTATTGGGACACCCAAAACAAAAATGCCGCTGAATTCAGCGGCATTTTTTATCGATTTTATACTTATTTGCCTAGCGCTTCTTTGTAGTGCACACGACACACTGACACGTATCTGTCGTTACCACCAATCACGACTTGATCACCATCAGCAATGGCATTGCCTTCTGCGTCGGTGCGGATCACCATGTTCGCTTTGCGGCCGCAGTGACAAATGGTTTTCAGTTCTACCAGTTTGTCTGCCCATGCCAGCAGGTATTTCGCCCCTTCAAACAGCTCACCACGGAAGTCTGTACGCAGACCATAACAAAGCACAGGAATACGCAGTTTATCGACCACTTCGGTGATTTGATAAACCTGCTTTTCGGTCAAGAACTGGCATTCATCAATCAGAAGGCAATCAACCTTATTGTTGGCATTGATATTGCAAACAGCTGCGTAGATATCGTCTTTCGGCGAGTAAAGTTGGGCTTCTGCCTGAAGACCAATTCGAGAGCTGACTTTACCCACACCGTAGCGGTCATCAATTGCAGCGGTAAAAATCAGCGGGTTCATACCGCGTTCCTGATAGTTAAACGAAGACTGCAAAAGCGTGGTGGATTTACCTGCGTTCATCGCAGAGTAATAGAAGTACAGCTGGGCCATGGAATTCTCCCGAAATTAAGACTGACGAATGCTACCGAAAAATGGAGAACGGTAAAAGCGGCGCAAAGCGCGTTACAAGAAAAAAGCCCCCGAAATCGGAGGCTCAGAGAGTTGTTTACGCCAACTTACCCGGTCGACGTGACATCCAGCCAAATAGCGCACACACCAAGACGAACACACATATACCTGCCAGCAGGGAAATGCTCAGTGAATCCGTGAAACCCAGCACCAAATAAGACACAGCTGCAATCAGTGCTCCAGCCAAAGCGTAAGGTAACTGAGTCGCTACGTGGTCGATGTGGCCACAGCGCGCGCCGGTAGAAGACAGGATAGTGGTATCTGAAATCGGAGAACAGTGGTCACCAAATACCGCACCCGCCAGAACCGCTGACAGCATAGGCAGCATTAGCGCGATATCAGTTGCGCCTGCAAGGTCACCCGCGATTGGCAGCATGATACCGAAGGTACCCCAAGATGTGCCGGTGGAGAAAGCCATCGCCGCTGACAAAAGGAACAGCAGCACTGGAAGCAATTGAACTGGCAGGTTGCCCTGAATCAGTGTCGACAGGAATTTGCCGGTCGCCATGTCACCAATGACACTACCTATTGACCATGCAAAGAACAGGATCAGGATGGCACCAAACATAGATTTCGCACCAATCCATGTGGTACGGGCGATATCAGAAACCGCCAAGCCTTGTTTCGCCACAGTGATCAACGCTGATAGCAAGCCCATCGCACCACCATAAAGCAGTGACGTGCCTACATCTGTGTTCTCAAATGCACCCAGCACAGAGAACGCTTTACCGTCGGCTTCTAGCGCCTGTGCACCTGAGTAAACCATCCAAGACATGGTCGCCACGATAAGGACGATAATTGGCACAACCAAATCAGACACTCGGCCTTTTTCGCTTTCTTCAATGCCAAGTTCGTCATCGATTGGCTCATGACCACTTTCTTCATCACCCAGACGACTGCCGGTTGATGCTTGGTATTCAAAGCGACGCATCGGACCCACATCCATCTGGAACCAAGCCACAGCAAAGACCAATAGCAGTGCGAAAACGGCATAGAAGTTCATTGGGATCATGTGTGCGAATGCGCTTAGCGGGCTGTAATCAGTGACCCCGTGACTGACCAAAATGCCGCCAATCACAGTAATGATGTAAGCACCCCAGCTTGAAGCAGGCATAATCACGCACATTGGCGCTGCAGTTGAGTCGAGGATATAAGCCAGTTTCGCACGGGAGACGTGGAAACGGTCCGTTACTGGACGACTGATGGCACCGACAGCCAGGCTGTTGAAGTAATCATCAACAAAGATAAATACGCCCAGAAATGCTGCCAGCAGTTTCGCGCCGCGTTTACTTTTCACGCGGCTCTGTGCCCATTCTGCAAATGCACGTGTACCACCAGAAAGCGTCAGCAATGCTGTGATTGCACCCAACAACAGAAGAAAGGCAACAATGCTCATGTTCCATGAGTTAATGCTGCCATCTGAAATAAACAGTCCCTTAATCAGGTTGCCAAGATAAGAGGCAGTGCCGGAAACGGAAAAATCGTTGAGCAAAAATGCACCGGACAGAATACCCAGACCCAAAGAGAGTAAAACGCGGCGAGTGACAATAGCCAGTCCCAACGCCAAAATGGCGGGGAGCAAAGAAAGAGAAGAAGAAGAAAAATCGACTAAATTCATGATCTCTATATCAACCTATTCGGTTGGAGATCTACTGCAGAAATGGAAAACCAGACTGAACGAAGACAACGGTTATACACATCGTTAAATCCTACAGTAGCGCTCCATAGTTAAATCCCAATACTATGGCAGTGTTGTGCCTGTTCGGTCACAACCCCAGCAGAGTCCCCAGATAAGCGACATTCTACTTCGGCGCTATCTCCTTTCATTTGTCCTCACTGGCATCACCCTAAGACAAACTACTGATAAACCGCGCACCTCTACGTGTATCAACTCAAACCTTTTTATACGATTGACGGTTTTTGCACCGGTAAACATATACAAAGTAAGCCCGTTTGAGCATAAAGCTAGCGTATTTTATGTGACATTGGTCTATTTGCAATACAAAGATAAAAAGTTTTACACACCAAGCTCAACATGGTTACAAACTGGATACATTTTACGATTTGGTTATTCTTTCCGCACATAAACTCACACAAGTATGACGGATTTATTGTACAGCCTACCGATTAAGGAGGGGTTTTCTATGAAATCAAAGGGCAGATTAATATTAAATTTGCACTTTAATTAAAATAGATATCTAATAAGCGGGAAACTTATTTATTAAATATTGCAAAGAATTATTTATTCTTGCTACTCTTAGTGAAGCAATAAATATTACATAACGAGAGAATAGGATTGGCATAATGTCTGATGCACTGAAAGTATTGTTAAACCTGCGCAGCCTGCGTGCCGTTGCGCGTGAACTTACTCTGGAACAACTACAAGAAGCGCTGGAAAAACTACAAGCAGTAGTTAGCGAGCGTGAAGAAGCCGAAGCAGAAGCACGTGAAGCGGAAAAAGAGCGCGTTGAGAAGCTTGAGAAATATCGTGAAATGCTGATCAAAGACGGTATTGACCCAGAAGAACTTCTGGCAACGCTTGGCGGTACTAAGCCAAAATCTAAGCGTGCAGCACGCCCAGCGAAATACAAATACACTGACGTAGACGGTTCAGAAAAAACTTGGACTGGTCAGGGTCGTACACCAAAAGTTATCAAAGACGCTATTGAAGCTGGTGGTAAAGTAGAAGACTTCCTGATCTAATTGGATCACATCTAATACTACGATAGAAAACTATCATTACGAAAAGGAGCAGTTTGCTCCTTTTTTTGTGCCTGAGGTAAAACGACGCCTCTCAAGACACCAAGACCAGATACAAAAAAGCGCGCATAGCGCGCGCGTTCCTATTTACTACTTATCTCAGCCAAATTTAATACGATCAGCTAAGTGGCTCACCGCTAACGCAAAGTAGTGAGAACGGTTCCACTTCATCAAGCTTTGATAATTGCCATAAACCAAATAGCTTCGGCCATATTCATCATCAGGCTGAATTAGCCACGCTTTAATGTCGACATTAGGCAGCGAAGCATTATTCATACGTCGTACGCCAAGTGCTTGCCATTCAGCCAAAGTTTTTGCTTTATCCTGACTCAAACCTGACAAATCGTTGTCGAGGTTTTTTGGAATGATAACTTGGCGTCCCCAGGTATATTCATCATTCCATCCCGCATTCTTTAAATAGTTAGCGGAAGAAGCGAACACGTCAGGCTTAGAATTCCAGATATCTTTTTTGCCGTCATTATTGCCATCAGCTGCAAAGGCATTAAAAGAGCTTGGCATAAACTGACACTGTCCCATAGCGCCAGCCCAAGAGCCTTTAAATTCATCGATGCCTATATGACCTTGCTGTAAAATAGAGAGGGCTTCAAAAACCTCATTGCGGAAAAAGGCTTCACGGCGACCGTCATAGGCCATGGTTGATAGCGCTTCAATCACGTTGAAGTTACCAGTGAACTTACCGAAGTTACTTTCTACACCCCACAAGGCGACAAGAAACCTCGGTTGAACACCGTATATTTCACCGATACGCTTTAAATCATCGTAGTGCTTGTTATATAGATCACGCGCTTGCGCTACTTTCCAATCTGGCACTGCGCGCGGAATATACTCGTCCAGTGTTAAACGTTTTTCTGGCTGATTACGATCAGCTTTTACCGCTCGCTCACGGTAATTCAGATTACTGAATGCCTGTTCAATCAGTGTGGAGTCATAACCTCTTTCCACACTTTCTTTCTTCAAACCCTCAACGTAGCTGTCAAAACTCTGCTTCTCAGCCATCGCTGGTGCAGACAAAGATAACGCAGCCCCAATGAGGATCGAGATTAATCCCTTACGCATAGCGCTCCTTTATAATTTGGTGTTTTTTTGTCGAATGTGCTGCAGCGCCGCATCTGGTGCAGGTGGAAGCTGCAGATAAAATCCATCATTTTTAAGGTTTTCACGTACTTTATTGATATCGGCAATTGCCAGCTTTTCGCGCTTGTCTAAGTTGACCATCATAACGAACTGCGGGTTCCCGAAAGTTTGTAACAATTGTTCAGGCACGTCTGAAAAATCATCCTTACGGCTTACGTAAAGATAGGTCGATTCCTTTTTCGTGCTCTTATAAATTGCGCAATACACCTTGTACCTCTCACTATTCATGTCAGTTTGCAGCAAACGTTTTTTGCGCTGTTCCCAATTTAGAGAAATGGCTTAGAAAATCGCAATGAAATCGGCGATTAAAGCAGCACAATCAGCGTTGATGCTTGCCGCAAAGATGCCATGAATATACCATGCAGAACACTGTCTGATAATGCACGAAACCCGCTTTCTTCCTCCTGAAAATGGCACACAAATAAAATTTGTCCGCCACCGGAAAAATTGGGTGACGAAAATCCACGTTAGTGTTGTCAAATCCAACAATACCGTGCCAGCTGGATAACTACCCGAATGACAAAAAACGCTGAACTCAAAGGCAGTTCGTTTACTCTTTCTGTGCTCCATTTAATGGACGATGATTTGGATGGCGCAATGCAAGTGCTGTCTGACAAAGTGAGCCAGGCACCCGCTTTTTTCGACGGTGCTCCTGTTGTTGTCGACATCTCCCGACTTCACTCCCAGCCTGACTTCTTCCAGCTGAAAGCCACCGTCGAAAAGACTGGTATGCTGGTTGTTGGAGTCACAGGTTGCAAGCAAAATCAGGTACGTGACGCCGCAAAACTCGCTGGATTGGCGGTGATGAACCCCGCCAAACAAGCCGTACGCGTTAACGACCCTATTCAAACCCCAACAAAAGTTATCACCACGCCGATTCGCTCCGGCCAGCAGGTTTATGCCAAGAATGCTGATTTGGTCGTGCTGAACCATGTCAGCGCTGGTGCGGAAATTATTGCTGATGGCAGTATTCATATTTACGGCGTGCTCCGCGGACGTGCCATTGCTGGCGCAAGCGGACAAAAAGAAGCCCACATTTTTTGCCAGAACCTACAATCCGAGCTGCTTTCCATTGCAGGCACATACTGGCTCAGCGAAACCATCCCGGAGCAGTACGCTGCCCGTCCGGTGAAAGTCTCGCTGCAAGACGACTCATTGAACATTGAACACCTCACACTCTAACTTTCCAAAGGACTGAGGAATGACTCGAATTATCGTAATCACTTCTGGCAAAGGCGGCGTGGGTAAAACCACCTCAAGCGCTGCCATTGCTACCGGCCTTGCGCTGTCGGGGAAGAAAACCGCTGTTATCGACTTTGATATTGGTCTGCGTAACCTAGATCTCATCATGGGCTGTGAACGTCGCGTGGTTTATGACTTTGTTAACGTCATCAACGGCGAGGCCAACCTCCATCAGGCACTGATCAAAGACAAACGCGTTGAAAACCTGTTTGTCCTGCCTGCGTCCCAAACCCGCGATAAAGATGCCCTGACCAAAGAAGGCGTGGCCCGCGTGTTGGAAGATATGAAGGCGATGGATTTCGACTTCATCATCTGTGACTCTCCAGCAGGTATCGAAGCTGGCGCACTGATGGCGCTTTACTTTGCCGATGAAGCCATCGTCACAACTAATCCTGAAGTCTCGTCTGTTCGTGACTCAGACCGTATTCTGGGCATCCTGGATTCTAAATCTCGCCGCGCTGAGAACGGCGAAGAGCCAGTGAAAACTCACCTGCTGCTGACCCGCTACAACCCAGCGCGTGTTGCACGTGGTGAGATGCTGAGCGTCGCAGACGTCGAAGAAATCCTGCGCATACCGCTACTGAGTGTTATCCCAGAAAGCCCTTCGGTGTTGCACGCGTCGAATAAAGGTGAGCCAGTGATTCTGGATCAGGAGTCTGATGCAGGTCTGGCATACAGCGACGCCATCACCCGTCTGCTGGGTAACGAGTGTCCTTTCCGCTTCCTGGAGGAAGAGAAGAAAGGCTTTTTGAAGCGACTGTTCGGAGGGTAATTCATGGCACTGCTGGAGTTTTTCCGTCCAAAGAAGAAGACGTCCGCATCGCTTGCTAAAGAGCGTCTGCAGATCATCGTTGCAGAACGCCGCAGCGCAGGGAGTGCTGAGCCAACGTACTTACCCCAGCTGAAGCAAGACATCCTTGAGGTTATCCGCAAATACGTGGATATCTCCCCTGAGCAGGTATCTGTAGCTCTTGAACAACGTGATGACGATTTGTCTGTTCTCGAGCTCAACGTTACTCTGCCGGAAGACAAGTAACCGACATAGTTACTGATCGGTATAAATGAAAAAACCGGCGAAATCGCCGGTTTTTCTTATTTCAGAGTTCGGATTATTTATCCAGAACTGCCAACACTTTTTCTTCCAGATACGGCTTACGCCAACCCGAGAGAATATCCGGTGCTTTGTCTGGATTCCGGTCATTCATCCACGCCCATTTAAGCACCTGGTGAATTTGCTTTTTCGACCCGATGAATTCAGGCACCATGCCCAGTTGCTCGGCGACTGCGTTGGTTTGTTCTTTGATGTTTTTCACTGCCTGTTTGTAGCCCGGCATATCGACAAGACGCTGAATCTCTTCAGGATAATGAGCAACAGGCGTTTTATCCGCCTCCCGCGCCATGCGAATCAGGCGGCTGCCGTGGCGTTCAATCTCAAATCGGTCAAAGCCTTCATCCACCATTTTGTCCAATGAACGAATGTTAAAACGCGCCATTTTCCAGAGGTGCAGCTCTTTCACCACAAAGTTCAACGCCAAGTCCCGGCGCTGCGCTTCTCTTAATCGCCAGCTCGCGAGCTTTTGCAGCACAGCCAGTTGTTTCGGACGCAGTTGCCATGCATTTTTAATATCAAGGTAGGCTTTTTCTGGCTCCGGGGTTTTGCCGCGTTTGCTTACCATCAGCGCACATTCTTGCTTCACCGCCTCTTCCCAGCCTTCTTCGGTGATGCGTTTCGCAAGCAGATTATAGAGTGGTAACAGGTAGTAAACGTCGGCAGCAGCATACTCGAGTTGCTTTTCACTTAGCGGGCGAGCACACCAATCTGTTCTGGCCTCACCTTTATCCAAGGTCACCTCGAGATACTCGTCCACTAGCGTTGCAAAGCCCGTCGACAGACCATAACCCAAGAATGCCGACATGATTTGGGTATCGACCATTGGCGTAGGCATCACACCCGCATGATGATGAAAGACCTCCAGGTCTTCACTGCATGCGTGTAACACTTTTACCACCGACTCGTCCGTCAGTAACGCCCAAAGTGGCGACATGTCTTCCAGCTCAATCGGGTCAATCAAGGACAGCGTTTCGCCGTCATAAAGCTGGATAAGACCAAGGCGCGGATAGAGTGTGCGGGTACGAACGAATTCGGTATCCAGCATCACTGCTGGCACTTGGCGTGCTCTCTCACACACACGTTCGAGTTGGGATAGCTCAGTTACAATGTCAAAATTCACGCTGTCATCCACATTTAGGTTCCGGGTTCAATCTTTGAGCCCAGAAAACAAACATGCCGGCCTGAGCCAGCATGTTTTCAAAGGCATAGGTAGTTTAGTTACTACCTATTGTACGCGCTTAAGCGACTCGACGCATGTCCGATTATGCTTCTGCGCTTTTGGCGTCCTGCTCTTCACGAAGAGCGCGGCGCAAAATCTTACCGACGTTGGTTTTCGGCAGATCTTCGCGGAATTCGATCACCTTAGGCACTTTGTAACCCGTCAGGTGTTCACGACAATGCGCAAGAAGCTCATCTTTCGTCAGGCTTGGATCGCGTTTCACCACACAGATCTTCACGATCTCACCAGACGTTTCGTGTGGCTGGCCGATTGCCGCAACTTCCAACACTTTACCGTGCAGTGCGACAACATCTTCGATTTCGTTTGGATAAACGTTGAAGCCAGACACCAGAATCATGTCTTTCTTGCGGTCAACAATGTGCAGGAAACCGTCGTCGTCGAATTTGACGATGTCGCCCGTTGAAAGCCAACCGTCTTCGGTAATCACTTCTTTGGTTGCTTCTGGACGCTGCCAGTAACCCTGCATGACCTGAGGACCTTTCACCTGCAACTCACCAATCTGATCGTTTGGCAGCACGTTGCCTTCCTCATCAACGATGCGGACATCGGTTGACGGCACAGGCAAACCGATAGAGCCGTTGTACTCTTTCAGATCATACGGGTACGCCGCCACCAGCGGAGAACACTCGGTCAGGCCGTAACCTTCCAGCAGGTGTTTACCCGTCAGCTTCATCCAGCTTTCAGCCACGGCACGTTGAACCGCCATGCCACCGCCAACTGTCAGGCTGAGATTGCTGAAATCCAACTCATGGAAGTCTTCATTGTTCAGCAGCGCATTGAACAGAGTGTTTACGCCAGTGATTGCCGTAAACGGATGCTGTTTCAGCTCTTTCACAAATGCAGGAATATCGCGCGGGTTTGTGATCAACAGGTTTTGGCCACCCATTTCGATAAACAGTAAGCCATTAACAGTCAGCGCAAATACGTGGTAAAGCGGCAACGCAGTGACCACTAACTCACGACCTTCTTTCAAGACAGGCGCATACATAGCTTTCGCCTGGTTCAGGTTCGCCAGCATGTTGTTGTGGGTCAGAACCGCCCCTTTCGCCACGCCTGTGGTGCCGCCGGTGTACTGCAGGAAAGCAATGTCATCGCCGGTCATAAACGGCTTCACGTACTGCATACGGCGGCCGCGCTTCAATGCAAGGCGCATAGAAGTCGCATGTGGCAGATTGTATTTCGGCACCATCTTCTTGATGTACTTCACCACGAAGTTAACGATGGTTCCTTTGGCGCGTGGCAGTTGGTCGCCAAGGCTGGTCAGAATAACGTGACGCACACTGGTGTTATCGACGATTTTTTCCAGCGTATGCGCAAAGTTCGACACGATAACAATCGCGGTCGCACCTGAGTCATTCAGCTGATGCTCGAGTTCACGAGGGGTGTACAGCGGGTTAACGTTTACCACTACGCAGCCAGCACGCAGAATACCGAACAGCGCAATCGGATATTGCAGCAGGTTTGGCATCATGACAGCCACGCGGTCGCCTTTTTTAAGGCCAAGATCGTTTTGCAGGTAAGCTGCAAAAGCACGGCTGCGTTCTTCCAGCTTACGGAAGGTCATCACCTGCCCCATATTAATGAAGGCAGTCTGATCAGCATATTTCTGCACCGACTTTTCGAACATCTCTACCAGTGATGGGTACATGTTCGGTGAGATTTCCGCTGGTACATCTGATGGGTAGCGGTTAAGCCAAACCTTATCCACTTGATCTCTCCTATTTTTTACCGCAGGCAGAAAAGGCCCACGACAGACGCAATAAATTCAAACGAGTGTTTTAACTCGCAATTAGACCAGAAGTAACATTCAATTAACATCGCTAAGCGCTGTGAGATGTAGCTTGGTCACAAAATCAATGATCAGAGACGCCGTTTTCGCCTGACTCTGAAGGTGGCAGTGATGTGTACCTTCTACCATTTCTACGGTCAGGTTCTTGAACCACGCCTTACGTTTTTCAGCCATGGGGCTACGAAGTTCCGGATAACCGTCTTCGCCAATAATCGCCATCACCGGACATTCAATACCACGGACCAAATGTTCAGCATGATGTGTCGACATCCGGTAAATCGATTCCGTCTTCAACTTGGCATCATGACGCCAGCGCCAGATATCGCCTACTTGCTCAATGCCGCGCGTAACCAAGGGTGTCAGATCTTCAATGCTGACTTTGTTGATACCCCGGCGAAGTTTCAGCGCCGCATCCAGCGAGGGTAAGTCACGAGGCAACTTCATATTCTCGCGGCTTTCAACGCCGTGTTTCAGCCTTTCGACGACTTTATCTTCACGCTCAGACATTGGGCCAAGCGCTTCTATCATCACCAACCCTTTCGCCCTTTCAGCGAAAGCAGCACTCCAGCAAGACGCTACCAATGCGCCCAACGAATGCCCGACCAGATAGATCGGCCTGTCGCCCAACTGAAGGATCAGTTGGTGCAGGTCGTCCACATAATCAAAGAAGG
This sequence comes from Grimontia sp. SpTr1, assembly GCF_947387585.1. Classification (NCBI taxonomy): domain Bacteria; kingdom Pseudomonadati; phylum Pseudomonadota; class Gammaproteobacteria; order Vibrionales; family Vibrionaceae; genus Grimontia; species Grimontia sp. SpTr1. The sequence continues at coordinate 353,467 of NZ_CANDOD010000002.1, read as the reverse complement.
GATAGAAGCTGTCGGCACCTTTATGGTCGGAATAACCGTGCCCGGGCCAATCTGGCATGACCAAATCAAAGTGCTCGCTGAGCTGCGGGGCGAGTGGCGCAAAGCTTCCGCTATTATCTTGCCACCCATGCAACATCAGAAGAGTCGGCGTGTTTCGCTCGGTCAGATAAACCTGCGCGGCGAGATCGCCAAATCTCACTGCATATTTTTTTTCTTGTAATGTCATATTGGACCGTTTGAGAGCGCGCGAAGCCTACCACAGAGAGTGCAGACCAAGTGGTACGAGGAGTTACTTAAACGAAGACATCTACGCCGAACATGGCGATAAGTTCTTCACGACGGGCCTGGTTTTTTACATCCATATAAGACGCCAGCGCATGGCGGCTACGCCCATCGGGTAAATCATAATGAATGTTTTGAAAGGCATCTTCCGCCATTTCAGGGTTTCGAATACCACGGGATACCGCTTTTGCCACCACGGAAGGCTCGGAGACATCACGGGCCTCCTCCTTCTTCTGCGCGGGTTTGCGTCCAGCTTTTCCTGGACGCTGTATCTGCTGTGGTAATCCCTGTATTGAAACCATGAAAGACCTTATCGGTTAGCTTTAGATAACTATTCGCGACCTGGTATTTTCTTCCATGCCACAGTATCACGAAGGTATACCGGGCTGGCATGTTCTGCATCCACTGCCTCTCCACGCGCAAACGCATGATGAGCAAGGATTAACATATCCTGCGATTCAGGATACAACACACCGCTGTCGCTTACTGACAAGTGTAGCTGGCCTTGCAGATCAGGGTAAGCTTGCCAGCCCGTTCCTGCTACAAACCACTCACCTTCTGCCAATTCTGGCTTGAACATTTCAGGAGGCAGTACTGCTTCTTCGACGACTGTTTCCCAATCGCCGTTTTCAAGGCGTACATAGCCACCTGCATAGATTTCATTCATGCGTGCATCGATGGTAGACAGCACGTGTGTGGTCTGCTGTTTACGATGAGCTTGCTCCGCCATTGCAGCCAGCGTGGATACACCGACCATTGGCAGGCCTGCTCCAAATGCTAGACCCTGAGCGATACCAATACCAATACGCACACCGGTAAAACTGCCTGGACCACGACCAAACGCCAGCGCATCCAACTGGTTCAGCTTTAAGCCCGCTTCAGCCAATACGCTATCGACCATAGGCAGGATTTTCGTGGTGTGTTCACGCGGTGCCATTTCACAACGCGCGATAATGTCGTTCCCCACCTTCAGAGCGACGGAGCAGTTTTCAGTGGCCGTATCGACGGCAAGGATCTTAGAAGCCATTTATACCTCTGACGCTGCAGACGATTCTGCAGACTGGTTGTTCGTATCTATTTCAGCGAGAAATTCGCTGACTTTTGCCAGATCACGCGTTCGCGGGATTGGCGGTAAGCTGCGCAGGAAGGTTTCACCATAATTTCTGCTTACCAAGCGGTTATCACAGATAATAAGCGCACCATGATCGTTTCTATCACGGATGAGTCGACCAACTCCCTGCTTGAGGGTGATCACTGCATCAGGGATTTGAACCTGGGAAAACGGGTCGCCGCCCTGAAGGCGACAATCTTCAATCCGTGCTTTGAGCAGCGGATCATCCGGCGCAGTAAAAGGCAATTTGTCGATAATAACACAGCTCAGCGCCTGCCCTCTAACGTCTATGCCTTCCCAGAAGGCACCTGTGGCAACCAAAAGCGCATTACCCAGCTCTAAAAATTCAGCGAGCAGTTTCTGTTTCGACATTTCCCCTTGCACCAATACGGGCAAGTCTGACAATTCGCGGAAACGCTCAGACAAATCACGCACCATTTGATGTGACGTACAAAGGAAGAAACAGCGTCCGTTGTTTTGCTCAATCACTGGCTTAAGCATGTCCACCAGCTTGTCAGCCAAGCCATAGCTGTTTGGCTCTGGCAAAAAGCGTGGAACACAGAGAATCGCCTGAGATTCGTAATCGAATGGACTAGGCAGGGTAAACTGCTCTGTGGGCTCTAAACCCAAGCGGTTGCTAAAGTGACTGAAGTCATCGTTCACCGCGAGCGTTGCAGAGGTAAATATCCACGCCCCTTCCTGCTGCTGAATTTGCTCGCGGAATTTTTCAGCCACGGACAATGGTGTGATGTTCAGACTGAAATGATGGCGGCTGCATTCGTACCAATAGGAATAGCCAGGGATAGAGGTATCTTTTACCCGCTCAAGTCTGGCTTTAAATAAAGTAGCGCGATCGAAGGCGGCATCCAACAACTGGCTTCGACCCAATGACAGCTTCATCACGTCATGGGCAAGCTCTAGTGCGTCGGTCAAACGCACCAGCTCCCTTGCTACCGCCGGAGAAGTGCTTATTTCACGCCAGTTACCACGAAAGCCTGGCTCGCCCAGTACAATGCGCAAATCCGATGCCGATTGAGAGAGGCGATCAGCGACTTTCTCAAGCTGTTTGGTATCGCGAAGTTCAGTGCGATACGCAATGTTGATGTCTTTGGCTAGCTCCTGAAGCTGACGACTGGAAAGACTCTGGCCGAAATACTGGCTGGCGATATCGGGGATCTGGTGCGCTTCATCGAAGATAAACACTTCCGCTTCCGGGATCAGCTCACCAAACCCTGTCTCTTTGATTGCCAGATCGGCTAAGAAAAGATGGTGATTCACGACCACCAAATCTGCATCCATGGCGCGCTTGCGGGCCTTCACGACAAAACAGTCTTCATAGCTTGGGCATTCTTTACCCAGGCAGTTGTCGTTGGTCGAAGTAATTGTGGGGATGATTGGGCTGTCTTCTGCCAAATCATCGCATTCGCCCAAATCGCCGGTTTTGGTTTCTGAAGACCAGCTGCGTACTTTTACTAACTGGCTGAGCAGCGTCGGATCGGCGTGACCGTCGTGACTCTCAATCATCTGCCGGCTCAAGCGTTCTGGGCAAAGGTAGTTTGCACGCCCTTTCAGCAAGGCAACACGACCTGAGAAGCCGAGGGTGTCGACCATTAATGGCAGATCACGGTGAAACAACTGTTCCTGAAGATTTTTCGAACCTGTACTGACAATGGTTTTCTTTCCGCTGAGCAGCGCAGGCACCAGATAAGCATAAGTTTTACCGGTACCCGTCCCAGCCTCGACCACAAGTTGAGTTTGGTTTTTGATTGAACGCTCAACTGACAACGCCATGTCGGTCTGTGGCTGGCGTGGCTGGAAGCCCTTTATCGCTCGAGCCAACGCACCTGTGGTGGAGAAAACCTTCGAAATCATTGGTCATTTATACAGTATTTGAAAGGATTGCATTATGCCAACAATCCCCGCTTATCGCCAGACATGCAGAGCCTCACCGTCAAGTCTTTGACCTTGAGGCCAATTCAGAGTAAAACGTGATGAATAGCAAATTAAAATTCATCACGAGTAATACGTTTCTATGGAAAGAAAAATCCTGCTGACGGACTGCCCTGACGCTCAAGGCCTCATCGCCAAGATCACCAACATCTGTTACAAACACCAACTCAACATCATCCATAACAATGAGTACGTTGACCACAGTACCGGTCAGTTCTTCATGCGTACTGAACTGGAAGGGATTTTCAATGATGAAACCTTCCTGATGGATATCGATCAGTCGCTCCCGGCAGGCAGCCACCGCAATCTCGTTGACACCAGTCGCCGTAAACGTGTGGTGATCATGGTGACCAAAGAGTCACATTGTCTGGGTGACATCCTGATGAAAGCCTATGACGGTTCTTTGGATGTGGACATTGCCGCCGTAATTGGTAACCACGATAAGCTGGCCGCATTAACGGAAAAATTCGATATTCCGTTCCACTTTGTGAGCCACGAAGGCTTGGAACGTGAAGCGCATGAAAACCAAATCATCGACATCATCGAAGGGTATGCACCGGACCATATTGTTCTGGCAAAATTTATGCGTGTGCTGACACCAAACTTCGTTGCACGTTTCCCTCGTAAAATCATCAACATTCACCACAGCTTCCTGCCCGCATTCATCGGCGCACGCCCTTATCATCAGGCGTGGGAACGTGGCGTGAAAATCATTGGTGCTACGGCACATTTCGTGACCAACGATTTGGATGAAGGTCCAATCATCGACCAGAACGTGAAACATGTCGACCACACCTTCAGTGCAGAAGACATGGTGAAAGCGGGTCGTGACGTAGAGAAAACCGTGCTGAGTAATGCACTGAGCCAAGTGATCGAAGACAAAGTCTTCGTTTATGGCAATAAGACCGTCATTCTGTAAGCCGTAAATCGACCAAAGAAAAAGGAGCCTCAGGCTCCTTTTTCACTTTCTATCACTTGCTCCAGAGTCACCGGGTGGAGCTTGACGCAAACGCCCTTGAACTTGAATGCCACTGTCGGGTTGGCAATACGCTCGCCTTCGCCTGCGGGAGAACTCAGCTTCACCTTCACACCCAGTGATGCCAGTTGATCCCACTTTGCTGCAAGCGCTGGGAACAAACCAAACACATCCTCAAGCAACGCTTCTGGTGTTGTCGCCTTTGACGGTACCACCCATTCAGCGTGTTCCCACCCATCTTCCGGATAAAGCTTATCGCCCGGATAAGGCAACTCGACACAATGCGTTTGCCATTGACCGAAAGACAGAGACTCGTTCGCTTTGATCACCACAATTGGACGACCATTGATGTTATTCACGGAAAGTTCTTCACCCGAAGAAAGCCAGGATTGGTGAAGTTCCTCAGCCGCTTTTCTGTCGTTAATGCGCAAAGCGATGTGGTCGGCCTGATAGGCGCTAAGATCCAACTCCAACACTTCTAACAGCGCATCCAAGCGAGCAGAGAATTCAGGGAGCGTGGCGAAGAGGGATTCGACGGTTAATGCTGACATGGTCATCTCGTTACCTTCAAAGATGACAGGAATTTACCACAGCGTTGATATCACTGGAACGCACACGCTTTTACTTGTTATGAAATCCACCTATTTCGCAGGATTCAGCTTTTAAACTGCGCCTGTTTGTGGGTATTATTACGCCTACATACGCGCATCACACTTTGATGCCCAAGTTTCAGTGCTAAAGCCGTCAACCATGCCCTGTTTGCCTCAAATTGCAGTGGGTATTGTTGACGGATTTTTTGCTTTAACCCGGCTGCATTTTGCCGGGTGTCAGAATTAAGGTAAGCAAGTGAATATTCAAGCCCTTCTTAACGACAAAGTCGCTGCAGCCATGGTTGCTGCAGGTGCACCTGAAGGCAGCCCAGCGGCTGTCCGTCAATCAGCGAAACCACAGTTTGGTGACTACCAGGCAAACGGCATCATGGGTGTTGCCAAAAAGCTGGGTTGTAACCCACGCGAATTCGCGCAGAAAGTGCTGGATGTTCTGGATCTGGATGGCATGGCGGAAAAAACCGAAATCGCTGGCCCAGGATTTATCAATATTTTCTTGAGCACTGAATGGCTCGCAGCCAAAGCAGACGAAGCGCTGGCGAGTGACCGTCTGGGTGTAGCAGAAGCTGAAAAACAAAACATTGTGGTTGACTACTCTGCACCAAACGTAGCGAAAGAAATGCACGTTGGTCACTTGCGTTCAACCATCATTGGTGATGCGGTTGTACGCACTCTGGAGTTCATGGGTCACAACGTTATCCGCGCTAACCACCTTGGCGACTGGGGTACTCAGTTCGGCATGCTGATCGCAAACCTTGAGCGCCATGAAGCGCAAGGCGGCGACATTTCAATGGATCTTAGCGACATTGAAGGCTTCTACCGTGAATCGAAGAAGCTTTACGACGAAGACGAAGAGTTCGCAAAGACTGCGCGTAACTACGTAGTTCGCCTGCAAAGCGGTGACGAATACTGCAAAGAAAAATGGCAGCAACTGGTTAAGATCACCCTTGAGCAAAACCAGCGCAACTACGATCGTCTGAACGTGTCCCTTACAGACAAAGACGTGATGGGCGAAAGCATGTACAACAGCATGCTGGCTGGCATTGTTGAAGACCTGAAAGCACAAGGTCTGGCAGTCGAAGATGACGGCGCCATGGTTGTGTTCCTAGAGGAATACAAGAACAAAGATGGCGAGCCTATGGGTGTGATCATCCAAAAGCGTGATGGCGGCTTCCTGTACACCACGACGGATATCGCATGTGCGAAATACCGTTACGAAACCTTCAACGCAGATCGCGTGCTGTACTTCATCGACTCACGTCAACACCAGCACCTCATGCAGGCATGGACTATCGTTCGCAAAGCCGGTTATGTACCTGAAAGCATGAGCCTTGAGCACCATGCGTTCGGCATGATGCTGGGTAAAGACGGTAAGCCGTTCAAGACCCGTGCAGGCGGTACCGTTCGTCTGGCAGACCTGCTGGACGAAGCAGAAGTGCGCGCGAAGAAGCTGATTGAAGAGAAAAACCCTGAACTGTCAGCGGAAGAAAAAGATAACATTGCTAACACAGTAGCAATGGCAGCCGTAAAATACGCTGACCTGTCTAAGCACCGCACCACTGACTACGTGTTTGACTGGGACAACATGCTGGCGTTTGAAGGCAATACTGCGCCTTACATGCAATACGCTTACACCCGTGTGGCCTCTATCTTCAACAAAGCTGGCATTGATGCGAACAGCATCGAAGGCCAAATCATTGTGTCTGAAGAGAAAGAGAAAGCACTGGTTTCCAAACTTCTGCAATTTGAAGAAGCCGTTGATGGTGTCGCCCGCGAAGGTCAGCCACACATCATGTGTAGCTACCTGTTTGATCTGGCTGGTACCTTCTCAAGTTTCTACGAAGCGTGCCCGATCCTGAATGCTGAAGGTGAAACTAAGCAAAGCAGAATGAAACTAGCTGCACTGACATCACGCACTATAAAACAAGGCCTTGATCTGCTTGGAATTAATACGCTAGAACGTATGTAACCAATTAAAATAAGATTAAGATCACAATTCTCAAAAACCCTGTACCAATGTACGGGGTTTTTTACACCTAGTGTTAATTTATCGCACATAATCCTGTATCAATAGCGGAGAAAGTGTTCGTTAAGGAGACACTAATGAGTGATTACGCCTTTTTTGAAGCCACCAGTATTTTCAAGCGTGCCGTACCTTTAATGGTAAAATACAAGGTACCGACAACGCCTCACTATTTCTCGCTTTGGTATACCTATTGTGCAGGTACAAACCCCCAGTTAAATCAAGCTGTTGATAACAAAGTCAGCCGTTTTGGATCCTGCTCGATTAAACACTGCGACGAAATTATCGATACGTATCTGATTGATGATGCCAGGCGGGAAGTGAACAATTTCCGTCAAAAGCTTCAGAACCTGACTGCTGATCTTGGCGAATCCATGGAACACACGGTATCGGATACCGAAGAGTTTCGAGACATCCTAAGCAGTTCTGTAGATAAACTGAAAAACGTAAAAGGTGATATCGCCAAAAACGGAGAAAGCAAGCAAGTGCTGCATGAACTTCTCAAAGGTTCACAGCATCTGCTGAGTGCTACGTCCCAATACCAGTTACAAGTTACCTCACAAAAAACTGAAATTGACGCACTAAAAAAACAACTTCAGGAATATCAGAAACAAGCCTCACATGATGCTTTGACAGGCTGCTTAAACCGTCGTGAATTTGAAAAGCAGCTCGATGAAAACGTTAGCCAAAACAACGTATTCAGTGTCATGATGGTAGATATCGATCACTTCAAATCTTTCAACGATGAGTTTGGTCATCAAATGGGAGACAAGGTACTTCAGATTGTTGCAGCCAAACTGCAGCAGGTGGTTGATGAATCAGGGGCAGTATTTAGATACGGCGGAGAAGAGTTCGTGACTATTTTGCCAAGTCTGCCTCTAAAGTCGACGTTTATGCTCGCCGAGAAAATGCGTTCGACACTCGAAAGGTTGTCGGTCACAGACAAGCGTTCTGGACAGAAAATCAACTCGATTACGGCATCATTTGGTATCGCGGAGAGAGAAGGTGATGAGTGTGGATTGGCGTTAGTAGCCAGAGCAGACGAAGCCTTGTACAACGCAAAACACAAAGGCCGCAACTGCGTCATGCCGCAGGTTAGCTAAGCGAACCTGCTATTGAGTAAGCTTCGCTCCGCCACCAGCGAGCCATTGCAACTCAGCTTCTGTAGAAAGTCGGCCCAGCGAAGCATTTCGGCTCGGAAAGCGTCCAAATCGCTTAATAACGTCAAAGTTGTTTCTCGCGTGGCGAAAAATATTTTCAAACAACCCTGCCTCATCCAGTCCAGCAGAACTACACAGCTGACTGAAACGAAAAAGGGCTTCTTCTTGGTCTTCCATGTGTTCCGAGTGTTGCAAAGGCATATAGAAAAACGCTCGCTGAATGGTCGGCAAGGTTAAATCCTGTGCTTCTGCTAGGCCACGCTTGCAGACCGCCAAAGCAAACTCGTCATACCGGAATGCCGCGCTCAATCCGCGATAAACCCTGCGGCTAAACTGATCAAGAAGAACGATAGTCGCTAATGTTCCTTGTGGTGAAGAAAGCCACTGATTCAATTTCCCCTCGCCCGCCATGCTGACATAGGGAAGAAACTGCTCTCGGATTTGCTTGTCCAACGCCTCATCGCTTTCAAACCACATGGCGTTAAGCATATCGTCTGTTTTGGGAGCATCAGGATCGCCAAACCAAAACTCTAGTACTTCTATGTAGTCCATTCGCGCCTCCCTCTGACGCAATATAAGTACCTTTAAAGCCTAACTGCATATTTGATTTAACGCGGTGCAATGACACGATTGGCGTTGGTTTTGTGATTTTACTATGACATTTACGCAAGACGTGCACGACAGGACAAGTAAGAGTTTAATCTTGGTCAAGCCGCTCAAAGGGTTGAGCTATCGTTTCAATCATGAGAATGCGCACTCCGACGATCATTTACATTGGCGCAGAATCCCAGTAGTTTTGACCTGATTTCCTGACATCAAGAGAAGATGAAATGCCATTCGAACTCCACCCACGTTTGGACGCAGACACCACATGGCTCGGCGACTTGCCACTTTGCCGTGTTCTTTTAAGTAAAGAAGACTTTGGTCCTTGGTTGATTTTGGTTCCCAGAGTCGAAGGAATTCGCGAAATTCACCATCTGTCCGAAACTGATCAACTCCAGTTTATTCGTGAATCTTCTTGGGTCGCGACAAAGCTGGAAGCGCACACGAATGCAGACAAGCTCAACATCGCTGCTCTGGGTAACATGGTGCCTCAGCTTCACGTTCATCATATTGCCCGCTTCCAAACCGATACTGCGTGGCCTGGTCCTGTATGGGGCAACACAAACGGGGTGCTGCGCCATGACTTAGCCCAAGTCGAAATTACGGAAAAATGGCGCGCCCTCCTCGGCGAGATCGCCGACTTCACGCCGGCGGGATAAAAGAAAAGCGCGGATTATATCCGCGCTTTTTGTTTTTACTGGTAGACAGTCAGCCCCAGCTCAGAGTCTTCCAACCAGGTATATTGCCGGACTTCGAAAGATGATCGCTTAGATACTGTCACCTTGAGTTTTCCCCGTTTCACCCACTCTTTCAGCATGGCTTCAACACCATCTTCAGACAGCGCGAACGCTTTTGCCAACTCCCTTAAAGAGCACTTTGGGTGAGATTGGATATAATCCCGCAAGGCAAACAAAATCATACTGTAACGACTTTGAGTGTGTTTGCGAATGAACCTTGGCGTTTGAGTAACGCTATCGTCGCCACCATCAACACAATGCTACCGGCAATCCATAGACCACTCGCCAAAGGTGTCACCATTAGCATCATCGACTGATAGGTAATGGTTGCAACCACCACACCTAGCAGCATGGTCCATCCAGCAATGAAGACAGCAAATGGTCGGCCAAATTCACGGACATACGCGCCCATCGCCGCGACACAAGGTGTGTATAGCAAGATGAAAACCAGATAAGCAAAGGCGCTCGCCACGGTGAAATTAGCACTCAGATTAGCAAAAATGCTCAGGTCAACTTCTTGCTCTTCAGCCACCGCTTCATTATCTACTAAATCACCCACTTGAATACCCAGTGGGTCTGCATAATTCAGTCCCATCAGGTTTTCCGGGATAGTCTGTACCGCTTCGGTCAGGCTACTTAGCAAGTCGTACTCTGAAGCTTCTTCATCACTTGGAGAGGCATACAGGTTGTTCAACGTGCCCACAACAGCTTCTTTAGCAAAAATGCCGGTAATGATGCCAACCGTCGCTTGCCAGTTGTCTTCCTGAATACCGATTGGTGAAAACACTGGTGTGACAAATTGAGCCGCCTTTGCCAACACGGAGTTATCTGAATCTTCGTTACCAAACGAGCCATCCGTACCAATTGAATTCGCAAAGCTCAGGATAGTCACCACCACCACAATGGTCTTACCGGCACCCAGTACAAAACGCTTGAGTTTCTGCCAGGTTTTCACGTAGATATCTTTCACCCGCGGCCATTCATAGCGAGGCATTTCCATTAACAAGGCTTCGCTATCACCGGGATATAAGGTCCGGCGCAGAACAATACCCGTAAAGATAGCGACCGCGATACCCAAAAGGTAGAGGAGGAAAACAACATTCTGACCATTTTCCGGGAAAAATGCCGCGGCAAAGAGTGCGTAAACGGGTAGCCTTGCGCCACAAGACATAAACGGTGCCATCGCCGCCGCCAACCGGCGTTCACGTTCCTGATCCAATGTACGGGTTGCCATAATCGCAGGTACATTACACCCAAAGCCCAGCACCAATGGAACGAAAGCTTTGCCCGGCAGCCCTATCTTCTGCATTGCCTTATCCAGTACAAAAGCGGCACGTGCCATATAGCCAGACGTTTCAAGAAGGGACATGAACAGATACAGACAGGCAATCACAGGAATAAATGTCGCGACAGTCTGGATACCGCCACCGACACCGTCAGCAATAATAGTGACCAGCCAAACTGGGAGGTGGTCATCCAGCAGATAATGACCACCATCGACCAACAATGCCCCAGTACCGATATCGAAAAAGTCGATGAATGCACCTCCAATATTGATGGAGAACATAAACATCATGTACATCACGGCAAAGAAGATTGGCATTCCAAAGTAGCGGCTCAATACCAGATTATCGATGGCATCTGTGACTCTCGCTTTGAGAGGAACGACTTGTGTTTTGGCTGCATGACAGATTTTCGCAACCCGTGAATAACGGACATCTGCAACCATGAGGTCGATATCTGTTGCTTCCATAGAGTTTGTGACCGTATGGAGGGTATACTCAATGCCATCAGACACCTGACGCTTAAGAGCGCTATCTCCGCATAGAAGACGGATAGCCGCTGCCCGACTGTACGCATGGCCTTCTTTTACGAGTTCTTGCGACAGCGTCGAGATGCCTTGCTCAAGGTTTTCACCATAGTGAAGCTCAAAACCACTGTTTGAAGACGGCGCAACTGATAACGCCTCAGAGAGCGAAACATTCAGCGCCTCAACCGACTTCATGTCGGTTGCTGTCACGGAATAGACAGGACACTGGAGTAAATTCGACAAAACGTTTTCATCGATTTCAAAACCTTGAGCCTTAACCACATCCATTTTGTTCAGTATCACAACCATTGGACGGCCAAGCTCACGCAATTGCAGCGTAAGATACAAACTGCGCTCAAGACTGCTCGCATCTAGAACGTTAACAATCAAATCGCAAGGGAGATTGAACAACGCTGAAATCGCGATTGATTCATCAAGACTATTCTCACCATCTGCATTGTCGAGCGTGTAGATGCCCGGCAAATCAGTGAGGGAAGCCTCTTCACCTTGCAGTGACAGCCGCCCCATCTTCTTGTCCACAGTAACACCCGCCCAGTTACCGATTTCCTGACGCGAGCCTGTCAGGCGATTAAACAAGGTCGTTTTACCAGAATTGGGGTTTCCCACCGTCAGTAATTGCTTACCCATCATGAGAGGCTACCTCGATGTTTTGCGCTAAAGATAGGCGAAGTGCAATGTCGCATCCTCTCACTCGGATTTGGACCGGATCGCCCATTGGTGCATAACGGATAACACTGAACTCAGTCTCGGGCAGTAAACCCATTGCCATCAGTTTTTTTCGAGGGATAGTAGGCACAGACGAGAGAGATAGCACCCGCCCAGCCTTACCGGGTTTAAGTTCCGTAAGCTTCATAAATACAACCAAAATGAGAATCATATACATTTGCAGTCAAAAGTATTGCAAATTGTTTCCGTAGGAAAGTTGTTTTTGATCAACAGACCCTAGGAAAGTTCGATACCTCACTCGTTCAGCACGTCGATCCGCTCGTCAATTTCGTCAATATTCTCGTTAACTTCGTCAGTTTTATCATAAAAACAGCCAGTTGACGCACACCTTGGTTGAGCTTCAATAGAAAAATCAAACCTTGTACTCTTCGTTAAAAACGTTAAAAGACAAAATTTTGAACCCTTCTACCCCTGGAAATTTTAGAGGCGGTGCAAAGAAATCGGGGCTTTTTAATGGAAATGAAATAATGGCGGGAAATTACTATCAGCGATCGCGGTTAAATCGTTTTAATGAACCCAAGTTATTTAAAACCTAATTCCAGATGGTGTGTGGTCTCCCACACACCTCCGGCAGCAAGCGAAGGTGTCTTTGACGCCCGTGGTATGGTCAGCAGGCTATACCACGCTCTTTTTTTTCTCCCCCTCCCTTTATTTGTAGTAGCCCCCACCCCGAGCCATAGACTTACACCAGCAGGTATTTAGCATTGAAGAGAGCGTTTATGGATGCTGTTCACTGCCGCAGGTTTCACGGAATTGTGAGGGAGTAACACCATATTTTTGCTTAAACGACTTGGCGAAATAGGAAGGTTCATTGAATCCGCAGGCAACGGCGACGTCAGTGATCTTGTCACCCTGACAAAGCATACGTTTCGCATTCTCCAGTCGCGTTGTAATCAGCATCTCTTTGAATGTATTGCCTAGTTCTTGCTTTAAGCGGCGTTGCAAGCTTCGCTCCGAGATAAACAATGCCCTTGCTAACAGTGCAGTAGAGTATTCAGGGTCATGGAAATGACTGTTAATCTCGGCAATCACCCGCTCACGCCACGCTTCGGACTCTTTAGACTCCGAAGATAAGTCTCCGCTTCGCACTGGCGCGAGCGCCTCTGGTAGGTCACTATCTTCAGGCAGCGAAGTACCACAAAAGCGTTTGACGGATTCTTCGCGTTTATCAATTTCAATGACTTTGCGGTGAACGGTTTCCCTAAGCTGCTTGTTCTGAACCCTTACAGCATCGTGTTTTCTTCGATAATAGACGGCCACAAAGATGATGCCGATGATCAAGACCAGCAGGAAATAACCCAATCGTTGGTACCAAGGTGACGCAACCACAAACCTAATCAATCGTACCTGCTGACTGGTTCCATCACCTTTTTCCAGCTTGATCGTCAAGGTGTAATCACCGGGTTTTAACGCACTGAAAACGAGTTTTTGATCACTTGTAGAATACCAGTTCCCATCACCATGGCCTTCAAGGCGATACTTGAGTGTTTCGCTGGTTCCAAACGGCATCCGCCCCACTTCGACGGCAACAGTACCATTGGGGTTTATACCAAGTGGTTTGTCCGATGAAAGTCCCAACCGCCAGGGGATCCCGTTGATATAAACAGCGCTTGGCGATACCGGAGTAGATGGGGTATTGAAGAGTGATGTGAGTGTCGCCTCAGGAACCGAGAACACACCAAAGTCCCCTGCAATCAACATTCTCTCTGCGTTCTTTTGACAGAAATGGCGCAAAGAGGCGACTGGATTTGGGGAGCCTTGCACAAATTGCAGAGCGTTGGGGGAAAATTGGTGTCGGTACACCCCTTTTTTAGTCACATACAGCGCTGAGGTGCCATTCACAACCAAACACTTTGCAACATCGTCGCTGGTATTAATAAACTGCTCTTTGGGCTGAGATTGCTGGATAGCGTCATAGGTATAAATCCCACGCTGTGTCAGCATCCATAATTCGCCATCCAGCCCGACTTTCAGCGACTTTATGGCTCCCACTTGCTCCCGGCTGAGTTTTGGAATAAACCTGCCATCAAAATAGAAATAGAGACCATTCGTTGTTCCGAGCCAAGTGCCACTTTCTTCAAGATCGATCACCGAGGTAAGTCTGTTATTGAATGCACCTGACCAATCGCTGCCGAAATCCACCACTGTCTGGCTTTGTGGCCAAAAACGCATGATCTTGGAGCCGGTTGCCAGCCAAAGTGAGTGGCTGTCACTAATAATGCGATCAACGGGTACGCCCTTGAGCACTGGTGGGACCTGCCCCTCCAACCTTGAAAAAGTGTCAGGGTTATAGGCCTTAAGGCCTAACGCAGTCGCCACCCACAAGGCACCGTCAAACATGACCATGCTGTCGATTGCGGTGTCCAGCTTAGTGGATTTTACCGGCATCATTTCAGCATTAAGCGTGACGAGTTTATATCGGGTACTCAAAAGGTAGCCGTCATCGTGCTCTACCAGTGAGGATAATTGTTCCTCCCCAGGTTCAGGGGACAGAACATACATGGGGAATCGGTTGATTTGGCTGATAATTTTGCTGCGATAATTGAGCCCGACATCGCTCGCCACCCATAAATCTTCCGCATCACCCACTTCAATATCCGTGATGGCGTTTCCGGAAAAACTGAAGGTGTCATCAGTCTGTCCGGAGAGCGCAACAAAGCCGCGTTCATTCTCTTGCTTGAAAAACAGCCCTGCTGGTGACCCCGCCCAAACCCCTTCATGGGTCACTGCTACGTGGTCAATGCGCAGCTCAGTTAGGTAACGATTCAGCACAGTACCAGACTCAATCACTAACACGCCCTTGTCAGTACCCATCCAATATTGGTCGCCACGCTTCGCGACGCTATTAATCTTCTCATCAAATTCAAAAAGGAGTTGCTTCGAAGGCAATGCGTAAGCTTTGCTTTCGTACAGTGCTACAGCCTTATCGTCCATTGCTATCAAGGCATCATAGGGCCTATCAGATACGGTCGCTGGTTGATGGCTATCAGTGTCTATTGTGAATGTCTTGCGTGACGTGGTGACCCAGAGCTGTTTTTTCGTTCCAACCAGCGCAGTAACCTCTCCTTCTAAATCAACAGGGCTTAACTGGTTTTCGTCGATATCGTATTGTATTAGCTGGCCTTTTAATACCAGCCACAAATCTCCGTCGAACAGCTCAATTTTTGAAACACCCTTACCAATGGGCGTAAAGGCATCTAATTTGTGGTAGTGCAATCCGTCATAGAAACTGACACGACCGCCGGTATCGAGCAGCCAGACACCTTTTCCTCCGGCATACTCTATTTCTTTAATTTTGGCGGTATCACTCGCGGAGGCAAATGGGAAGGAATAGAAAATAGGCGATGCCTGTACCGTTACCGTCAGTCCGGTAAAGATCAACATCGCCATAAGAAATGGTTTGTGCAGAGCAAGCAAAATGCGAAACAGTGACAACATTGTTTTATATGATTTTTTACTGTCACTGCAGTTTCGCAGCTTTTCGGATTTGGTCTTCTTCGAAGTTGGAAATTATGCGAACAAGTTCACACTACACCAACTCAAATCTCTCCAAAGCAAGATAGATACTGACTTCCCAGTTGATTCAAGAAATCAACATATTGATTGCTTCCTACTTTTAAGTCCGTTGCCATTGGATCAAGCACCAACACTTTCGTGTCAGTTCCTTTCACCAAGGTTGATACCATGGCTGGGTTAAACTGCGGCTCACTGAATACACACTGCGCTTTACCCTCTTTGATGGCACCACGGATAGCAACAAGCGTTTTTGCACCAGGCTTACGATCTGGGTTGATGGTCAAATGACCAAGTGGACTGAGTTTAAATGCATCTTCAAAATAGCCGTATGCATCATGAAACAGGAAGTAGCCTTTGTTGTTGAAAGCGGAGAGACGAGTTTGAAGCTCAAGCTTTACCTGTTCCAACTCAGCTTTAAACGCCGTGTAGTTATCCTCATAAGCCTTCGCATTCTCTGGGTCTATTTTTGATAACTTGTCTTTTACCGCCTGTGCAATAACGATGCTTTGATCTGGGCCTAACCAGATGTGTCCATCAATACCATCATGAGAGTGATCGTGGTGGTCGTGGTCATCGTGCCCATGCGAACCTTCTTCGAAGTAGCGAACTGGCATGCCTGGGTAGCTTGTTAAACGAACAGCATTGTCCGCATCGCTCAGTAGCTTCTCCAAAAACAACTCTAGTTCTGGCCCTACCCAGAATACTGCATCTGCAGAGGAGATTTTTTTGAGGTCTGACGGTTTCAGCGCATAATCATGCGGAGATGCACTATCCGGCAGTAACACTTCCACGTTGGCATGATTACCCGCGATGTCATTGGCTATCAGACCGAGCGGTTTGATAGTCGTCACCAAGTTCGGCTGGGCACTCGCAACTGCTGGAAAGAATAACATTAAGGCTATGAAAAACTTCTTTGTACTACTGATCATCGTGTCATCCATCATGCGAATTTAAAAACAGCGAGAAATGTTATATTATAACATTTCATTTTTAAACCACTTGTTCAAGATATGTCCTCAGCTCTCGTTAAACTCGACCAAGTTTCCGTCATCTTTGATGGAAAAAGCGTTTTAGATCGTGTCTCTCTGTCCCTTTACAGAAATAAAATCACAACGCTTATCGGCCCAAATGGTGCTGGAAAGTCCACACTAGTTAAGACAGTTATTGGCTTGACAGAACCCAGCATTGGGAAAGTAGAAAAGAGCAAGGGATTGAAGGTTGGCTACGTACCACAGAAGCTCAAGCTCAATGAAAGCCTCCCTCTTAACGTAGAGCGCTTTTTAAAGTTATCTCCTGGCGCCAACCGTAAAAGTATTGGTGAAGCACTGACGCTTGTCGGGGCAACAAAATTACTTCACGCCAATATGCACACACTGTCCGGCGGTGAGTGCCAACGCGTCCTATTGGCAAGCGCGGTTCTAAAGAAGCCCGACTTGTTGGTTTTAGACGAGCCAGTACAAGGCGTAGATGTGTCAGGCCAGTTAGAACTCTACAGCCTGATAGGTGAGCTGAAAGATAAGTTGCAATGTTCTGTACTCATGGTTTCCCACGACCTTCATATCGTCATGGCAAAAACAGATGAGGTTATTTGTCTTCAACACCATGTGTGTTGTTCTGGCGAACCTGAAGCGATTTCATCTCACCCAGAATACATTGCGTTGTTCGGTCGTCGAGAATGCGAACAACTGGCGCTCTACCAGCATCACCATAACCACGAACACGATCTGTCAGGAAGCCCTATAGGTCCCTGCCAACACGGAGACCATCATAATGCTTGAGTTCCTTGCGATACCGTTTTTTGCAGGTGTCCTCATTGCTGCCACTGTAGGTCCTCTCGGCTCGTTTGTTGTGTGGCGCAAGATGGCTTACTTCGGCGACACACTTGCTCACGGTTCACTGCTGGGGTTAGCCCTCGGGTTTATGCTTCAGATAAACCTGAACATCGCACTCATCTTCAGCTGTATTGTCATTGGTATTTTGTTGGTTGGACTGCAACGTAAAAGCAGCGTTTCGACAGACACCCTACTTGGCATCATCGCTCATACGTCTTTGTCACTCGGCCTTGTGACAATCAGTTTTGTTGACGACTTACGTGTAGACCTAATGGCGTATTTATTTGGCGACCTTCTATCTGTCACAACGGCAGACATTAGTTGGATTACAGCTGGCTGCGCGCTGGTATTGGCGCTTCTGTATAAACTATGGACGCCATTTCTTGCAATTACGGTTAACGAAGAGATGGCAAGGGTCGACGGATACAATGTCGATAGGCTCAAACTGGTACTCATGTTATTGGTCGGCCTTGTAATTGCCGTTGCAATGAAGTTTGTCGGCGCATTGATCATTACTTCACTAATGATTATTCCTGCCGCGACAGCACGGCGTTTCTCAAAAAGTCCTGAACAAATGGCCATTCTTGCCAGTGTCATTGGTGTGATTTCAGTGTTTGGTGGAATTGCATTGTCGTGGTTTGAAGATACACCAGCAGGTCCTTCTGTGGTTGTCGCTGCAGGTTTTCTTTTCTTTCTCAGCCAGTTTTACAAGCAAGCTGAATAGCATTTCCTAGATACAAAAAAACCGCTCCGAGGAGCGGTTTTTTTAACGTCTGGGGTTTTACCAGCCAGTACGTGAACGCAGTGCTTTGCCGATATCAGCAAGGCTTTTCACTGTGGTTACGCCAGCTGCTTCCAGTGCTGCGAATTTGTCTTCCGCAGTACCTTTACCGCCTGAGATGATCGCACCTGCGTGACCCATACGTTTGCCCGGAGGCGCAGTCACACCAGCGATGTAAGAAACTACAGGCTTAGTTACATTCTCTTTGATGAATGCAGCAGCTTCTTCTTCTGCGGTACCACCGATTTCACCGATCATTACAATCGCTTCAGTCTGTGGATCTTCTTCGAACATTTTCAGAACGTCGATGAAGTTAGAGCCTGGGATTGGGTCACCACCGATACCTACACAAGTAGATTGGCCGAAACCTTCGTCAGTCGTCTGCTTAACCGCTTCATAAGTCAGGGTACCTGAACGAGATACGATACCCACTTTACCTGGCTTGTGAATGTGGCCAGGCATGATACCAATCTTACATTCTCCAGGAGTAATAACACCTGGGCAGTTTGGACCGATCATGCGAACGCCAGCTTCATCTAGCTTCACTTTCACTTCCAGCATGTCCAGTGTAGGGATACCTTCGGTGATAGTCACAATCAGTTCGATACCTGCATCGATTGCTTCCAAGATCGCATCTTTACAGAACGGTGCTGGTACGTAGATAACGGTCGCTGTTGCGCCAGTTGCTTCTACTGCTTCTGCAACAGTGTTAAACACAGGAAGACCCAGGTGAGTCGTGCCGCCTTTGCCTGGTGATACACCACCAACCATTTGCGTTCCGTATTCGATCGCTTGTTCTGAGTGGAAAGTACCCTGACCACCGGTGAAACCTTGACAGATTACTTTGGTATCTTTGTTAATCAAAACAGACATTATTTGCCCTCCGCTGCAGCAACAACTTTCTCTGCTGCTTCAGTCAGTGAGGTCGCAGCAATAATGTTCAGGCCTGACTCAGCCAGTTTCTTCGCGCCAAGCTCAGCGTTGTTACCTTCAAGGCGAACAACAACCGGTACTTTAACGCCAACTTCTTCTACCGCACCGATGATGCCGTCTGCGATCAGGTCACAGCGTACGATACCGCCGAAGATGTTCACCAGAACAGCTTTTACGTTGTCGTCAGAGAGGATGATTTTGAATGCTTCAGTAACGCGCTCTTTGGTTGCGCCGCCACCAACATCCAGGAAGTTTGCAGGGCTGCCGCCATGCAGGTTTACGATGTCCATGGTACCCATTGCCAGGCCCGCACCGTTAACCATACAACCAATGCTGCCGTCCAGAGCAACATAGTTCAGTTCCCACTGTGCAGCGTGTGCTTCACGTGGATCGTCCTGAGATGGATCGTGCATTTCACGGATTTTTGGCTGACGGTAAACAGCGTTGCTATCAACAGCCAGTTTTGCATCCAGACAGTGCAGGTTACCTTGATCAGTAATCACCAGCGGGTTCACTTCCACCAGCGCAACATCGCGCTCGATGAACAGCTTTGCAATGCCCATGAAAATCTTGGTGAATTGCTTAATTTGCTCGCCTTGTAGACCCAGCTTGAACGCCAGTTGGCGGCCTTGGTATGGCTGAGGACCTACCAATGGATCAATCGCAGCTTTGTGGATCAGCTCTGGTGTCTCTTCAGCGACTTTCTCGATTTCCACACCACCTTCAGTCGATGCCATGAAAACAACGCGACGTGTACCGCGGTCTACTACTGCACCCAGGTAGAGTTCTTGAGCAATGTCAGTACACTCTTCAACCAGGATTTTGCTAACAGGCTGGCCATTTGCATCTGTCTGGTAAGTCACCAGATTTTTGCCTAACCAGTTTTGTGCGAATTCTTTGATTTCTTCTTTGTTGCTAACCAGTTTCACACCGCCCGCTTTACCGCGACCACCAGCGTGTACCTGACATTTAACAACCCACTTGTTTCCGCCAAGCTTGTCAGCAGCTTCAGCAGCTTCTTGAGGAGTGTCACAGGCATACCCTTCGGATACTGGCAGCCCATATTCAGCAAACAGCTGTTTTGACTGATATTCGTGCAGATTCATGATGTTCTATCCGTGTCTATTTCCGTTTTATAGGTTTAATTTGCTTTCCACACAGGGGGCTCCAGCCCCCTGTTATCCGGTAAAAACCGGGCTACTTATACGTCAAGCAGCAGACGCGTTGGGTCTTCTAAAAGCTCTTTTACAGTCACCAGGAAACCAACAGACTCGCGTCCGTCGATCAAACGGTGATCGTAAGAAAGAGCAAGGTACATCATTGGCAGAATCTCAACCTTGCCATCGACTGCCATTGGACGCTCTTGGATCTTGTGCATACCAAGAATAGCAGCTTGTGGTGGGTTGATAATCGGCGTCGACATCAGAGAACCAAATACACCACCGTTTGTGATGGTGAAATTACCGCCGGTCAGTTCATCAACCGTCAGCTTACCGTCACGGCCCTTGATAGCCAGCTCTTTGATCCCTTTTTCGATCTCGGCCAGGCCAAGGCGGTCACAGTCACGCAATACTGGTGTTACCAAACCACGAGGAGTCGAAACAGCCATGCTTACGTCAAAGAAGTTGTGATAAACAATGTCATCACCATCGATTGATGCATTCACTTCTGGGTAGCGCTTCAGCGCTTCAACAACCGCTTTCACGTAGAAAGACATGAAGCCCAAACGAATACCGTGGCGCTCTTCGAAAACATCTTTGTATTGTTTACGAATGTCCATGATTGGCTTCATGTTCACTTCATTAAACGTAGTCAACATCGCTGTGCTGTTTTTCGCTTCCAACAGACGCTCAGCGACACGCTTACGAAGACGTGTCATAGGAACACGTTTCTCGCTACGGTGACCAAGTGCAGGTGCTTCATCTTTCGCTGCAGCTGGTGCAGCGGCAGCCGCTTTCGCACCGCCACTTTTCAGGAATGCATCTACATCTTCGCGAGTGATTCGACCGCCAACACCTGTGCCTTTAATTTGTTCAGGCGTCAGATCATTCTCTGCCAGAAGGCGGCGAACAGCTGGGCTCAGGGCATCGTTAGACTCTTCAGAAAGAGAAGCAGTGTGACGCTTGTCAGGCGATGCTTCAGAAGACGCTGGCGCGTCTTGAGTAGGTTCGCCAGCAACAGCACCAGGCTTGAGCTTAGCAAGCAGTTGCTTAGACAGAACAGTCGCACCTTCTTCTTCAACAATGGCTTCTAGCACGCCATCGTCTGGTGCTGGAACTTCCAGAACCACTTTATCTGTTTCAATATCAACCAGTACTTCGTCACGGCTTACCGCATCGCCTGGTTTCTTGTGCCATGTCGCCACTGTTGCATCAGCAACAGATTCAGGTAGGTCGGGAACCAGAATTTCGATTGTCATTTCGTTTAATTCCTTAGCTTTCTAGTTCTTAATTCAGGGTAAGAGCGTCTTCAATCAACGCTTTTTGTTGTTTTAAGTGCACCGACATATAGCCTACAGCCGGAGATGCAGAAGCCGCACGGCCTGCATAGCTCAGGGTAGCGTCAGCCGGAATCGCCAAGCGGAAATTGTGCTGGCTGCTATACCAAGCGCCTTGGTTCTGTGGCTCTTCTTGGCACCAGACAAAGTCTTTGGCATTAACATATTCACTGATCGCAGCCTGTACGTCCTCTTTCGGGAACGGGTAGATCTGCTCAATACGAATGATGGCGACATCTTTGATTTCTTCTTTGCGACGCGCTTCCAGCAAGTCAAAGTAGACCTTACCTGAACACATCACGACGCGTTTGACCGCTTTTGGATCCAGCTCGTCAATCTCGCCGATTGCTGGTTGGAAGTTGCCATCTGCCAGCTCATCCAGTGTTGAGGTACACAATGGATGACGGAGCAGCGATTTAGGCGACATCACAATCAGAGGGCGACGCATTGGGCGGAACACCTGGCGACGCAGCATGTGGTAAACCTGAGCTGGCGTTGAAGGAACGATAACCTGCATGTTTTGCTCTGCGCAAAGTTGCAAGTAACGCTCAAGGCGTGCAGAGGAGTGCTCTGGGCCCTGACCTTCATAGCCATGTGGCAGTAGCATGGTCAAGCCACACATACGG
Organism: Grimontia sp. SpTr1; assembly: GCF_947387585.1. Classification (NCBI taxonomy): domain Bacteria; kingdom Pseudomonadati; phylum Pseudomonadota; class Gammaproteobacteria; order Vibrionales; family Vibrionaceae; genus Grimontia; species Grimontia sp. SpTr1. The sequence goes on along the minus strand of NZ_CANDOD010000002.1, from coordinate 331,275 downwards.
CCCCACTTCTGCTCACCCGAACTGATGAACTGGTCGATAACAACCTGTGCGCCGTTTGCGAAGTCACCGAACTGTGCTTCCCAAACTGTCAGACCGCCTGGTTCTGCAGTCGCATAGCCATATTCAAACGCCAGTACCGCTTCTTCTGACAACACAGAATCAAAGACCTGGAAAGGGCCTTGTTTGTCATGAATGTTAGTCAGCGGAATATAGGTGCTCGCATCGTTTTGGTTGTGCAACACAGCGTGACGGTGGAAGAAGGTACCACGGCCGGAGTCCTGACCCGTGATACGGATGCGACGGCTCTCATCAACAATCGTTGCATAAGCCAGTGTTTCAGCCATACCCCAATCCAACGCTTTCTCACCGTTGGTCATCGCAAGGCGATCGTTGTATAGCTTGTTAACACGGCTGTGAAGCTTGTGACTCTCTGGATAAGTACAAATACGTTTAGCGAGCTCAACCAAGCGCTGCTTATCAAATGTATTTGGCCATTCCACTGTCCAGTCGTGCCCCAAATATGGAGACCAGTCAACAGAGTGAAGCGCCATTGGGCGGTACTCTTTCACCACGATTTCACCGTGATCCAGCGCGTCACGATAACCGTTCACCAACTCAGTGGCTTTTTCAACGTCGGCAACACCTTTGTCTGACAGGACATCGGCATAGAGCTTACGTGGCGTTGGGTGTTTTTTGATCTTTTGGTACATCAGAGGCTGAGTCGCATTCGGCTCATCCGCTTCGTTGTGACCATGACGGCGGTAACACACCAGATCAATTACCACATCACGCTTAAATTCGTTTCGGTAATCAATTGCCAGACGTGCTACAAATGCCACCGCTTCAGGGTCATCTGCATTCACGTGGAAGATTGGCGCCTGAACCATCTTCGCGATGTCAGTACAGTACTGTGTGGAACGGGTATCGTTCGGGTTCGAAGTGGTAAAGCCCACTTGGTTGTTAACTACGATACGGATCGTACCGCCAACCTTGTAGCCACGCGCCTGAGACATGTTAAACGTCTCCTGCACGACACCCTGACCAGCAATCGCTGAGTCACCATGGATGGTGATCGGCAGAACCATTGAGCCGTCTTTGTCACCAAGACGATCTTGACGCGCACGTACTGAGCCCATGACAACTGGATTAACGATTTCCAGGTGAGACGGGTTAAATGCCAGTACTAGGTGAACGTCACCGCCCGGCGTTGCAAAGTCACTGGAGAAACCTTGGTGATATTTCACGTCACCCGTTCCCCAAGAGTCGCTATGTTTACCCGCAAACTCGTCAAACAGCTCAGAAGGCTTCTTACCCAGAACGTTGACCAGCATGTTCAAACGACCACGGTGCGCCATGCCAACGACTACTTCACGCACACCTTGCGTACCTGAATGGCGAATCACTTCTTTCACCATTGGGATCAGCGCATCACCGCCTTCCAATGAGAAACGCTTCGCGCCTGGGAATTTTGCGCCCAAGTAACGTTCGAGACCTTCCGCTGCCGTCAGCTCTTCCAGCAAAGTAATTTTCTCGTCGCTGGAAAATTCTGGCTGGCCAATCACAGACTCAAGACGCTGCTGAATCCAGCGTTTCTCTTCTGTGTTGGTGATGTGCATGTATTCGGCACCGATAGAACCACAGTAGGTCTTGGTCAGTGCGTCATAGAGATCGGCTAGTTTCATGCTCTCTTGCCCAATGGCAAAAGAACCAACGTTAAACGTCTCTTGGAAATCGTCTTCGTTCAGACTATGAAAAGATGGGTCTAAGTCAGGCACGCGATCGCGCTGCCAAAGACCGAGAGGGTCCAGATTTGCTTGTTGGTGTCCACGGAAACGGTAGGCGTTGATAAGTTGGAGAACTTTTACCTGTTTCGCGTCGACGTCCGGATCACTGACTGATGCACTGAAATGCGCTGTCTCGGTAGCAAGTCTGCGGAAATATTCACGAACTCTTGAGTGGGGTTGCTCGGTTGCGTTGCCATTCACGACAGGCAGTTCATCAAAAACTGCTCGCCATTCGCTATCTACAGACTCGGGGTCACTGAGGTACAGTTCGTAGAGATCTTCTACGTAAGTTGCATTGGCGCCAGCCAAATGAGAAGACTCAAACCAAGCCTTCATCACGCCATTTTGCATTGTTATCCCTTAACCACTTAGTTTTTATGTTGCTACGACCGGGGGTTAGCCGGCGTTCCTTTTAAGCTCCCCCGAAAGGGAGCCTAAATCTTGATATATGTAGGTGTACAGAGGCCGATATTACACTGCGCGTTTAAGCAGCATTGAACGAATATGGCCGATTGCCTTCGTAGGATTTAGCCCTTTAGGACAAACATTTACACAGTTCATGATGCTATGGCAACGGAAAACGCTAAAAGCGTCGTCCAGATCTGATAAACGCTCATCTGTAGCAGTGTCGCGGCTGTCAATCAGCCAACGATATGCAGCCAGAAGTCCCGCAGGACCTACGAACTTATCTGGGTTCCACCAGAATGATGGGCACGAGGTGGTACAACATGCACACATGATGCACTCATACAGACCATCAAGGTGAGCACGGTCGTCAGGCGATTGAAGATTCTCACGCGATGGCGGTGTGCTGTCATTAATCAGGTAAGGCTTAACACGCTCATAGTTCTGGTAAAACTGAGTCATATCGACAATCAGGTCACGAACCACAGGCAAGCCAGGCAGTGGACGAATCACAATGCTCGACTTGTCAGTCAGCGCTGACAAGGGTGTGATACATGCCAAACCATTCTTACCGTTCATGTTAATACCATCAGAACCACATACACCTTCACGGCATGAACGACGGAATGACAGCGTTGGATCTTGCTCTTTCAGCAGGATCAGAGCGTCTAGTACCATCATGTCAGAACCGTCAGGCACTTCCAGGGTGTACCCTTTCATGTGTGGCGCGTCATCAACGTCCGGGTTGTAACGGTATACAGAAAAATTCAGTTTCATAATCTTCTACCTCCCTTAGTAAGTACGCGCTTTCGGTGGGAAAGCTTCACGATGTACTGGCGTCATGTTCACATCACGCTTTGACATCGCTTCTGTTTCCGGGTTGTAGATGGTGTGGCACAGCCAGTTCTCATCATCACGCTCTTGGAAGTCAAAGCGTGCGTGTGCACCACGGCTCTCAGTACGGTAATTTGCGGCAACTGCTGTAGAGAATGCTGTCTCCATCAGGTTGTCCAGCTCCAGACACTCAACACGCTGAGTGTTAAATTCTGAGGAAGTATCATCCAGGCGCGCTTCTTTCAGACGTTCGCGGATAACTTTGAGCTCTTCCAGACCTTTTGCCATCGCATCGCCTTCGCGGAATACCGAGAAGTTGTTCTGCATACAAGATTGCAGGTCCTTACGGATTTGAACTGGATCTTCACCTTTCTGGGTTGTATTCCAGCGGTTAACACGTGCCAGAGACGCTTCGATGTCTGACTCTGACGCATCACGTGCTTCAACTTGCGCAGCCAGAGTTTCACCCAAGTGAAGACCCGTTGCGCGACCAAATACCACGAGATCAAGCAGCGAGTTACCGCCCAGACGGTTTGCACCGTGAACAGATACGCTAGCGATTTCACCACATGCAAACAGACCTTGTACTTCAACATCATTGCCGTTTGCGTCTTGCTTGATCGCTTGACCAGAAACCTGCGTGGGTACACCGCCCATCATGTAGTGACAGGTAGGGATAACTGGGATTGGCTCTTTGATTGGATCAACGTGAGCGAATGTGCGGGACAGTTCTAGGATACCTGGCAGACGCGCTTCAAGGACATCTTTACCCAAGTGATCCAGCTTAAGTTTAATGTGTGGACCCCATGGACCTTCACAGCCACGGCCTTCACGAATTTCAACCATCATTGAACGTGCAACAACGTCTCGACCCGCAAGGTCTTTCGCGTTTGGTGCATAACGCTCCATGAAGCGCTCGCCATCTTTATTGAGAAGGTAACCACCTTCACCACGACAACCTTCCGTCACAAGTACACCTGCACCTGCAATACCGGTTGGGTGGAACTGCCACATTTCCATGTCTTGCATTGGTACGCCTGCACGCAGTGCCATACCTACGCCGTCACCGGTGTTAATGTGTGCATTCGTCGTTGATTGGTAAATACGGCCCGCACCGCCTGTTGCCAGCACGGTCGCTTTCGCTTTGAAATAGCAAATTTCGCCGCTTTCCATGTCCATCGCAGTTGCACCAACAACTGCGCCGTCCTGGTTTTTCACCAGATCCAACGCGTACCACTCAGAGAAGATGGTGGTCTTGTTCTTGATGTTTTGCTGGTACAAGGTGTGAAGCAGTGCATGGCCAGTACGGTCAGCTGCTGCTGCAGTGCGCGCAGCCTGCTCGCCGCCAAACGCTTTAGACTGTCCACCGAATGGGCGCTGATAAATGCGACCGTTATCGAAACGGGAAAATGGAAGACCCATTTTTTCCAGTTCGATGATTGATTGAGGACCGGTTTTACACATGTACTCGATAGCGTCCTGGTCACCGATGTAATCAGAGCCTTTGACCGTGTCATACATGTGCCATTCCCAATTATCTTCATGGGAATTGCCCAGCGCTACTGTAATACCGCCTTGAGCTGAAACGGTATGAGAACGGGTTGGGAATACTTTTGAAAGCAGTGCACAAGAAAGACCCTGCTCAGAAATTTGCAGTGCCGCGCGCATACCTGCGCCACCCGCACCGATAACAATTGCGTCAAATTCTCTTACTGGAATACTCACTTACACACCCCACAATACAAAAAAGCCAGTCAACAGGTAGACAAACAGCAGCGCGACAACACCAAACTGCATAAACATACGCAGCACAGTCGGCTTAATATAGTCAGTCAATACCTGCCACATACCTATCCAAGCGTGGATAAGTACGCACACCAGCGCCAACATGGTGAAAACTTTGTTGCTTGTTTGTCCCCAGAACTCGATCCAGCTCTGATATGTCAATTCGGGACCAAACGCAAAGAAACCCACCATATATAGGGTGTAAAGCGTCATGATGATGGCAGTCGCACGGAGCAAGATCCAGTCATGAACCCCGTTTCTGCCGAAAGAAGATACGTGTCCTACCATACTAAAATCCCCGCTAAAACAGACAGCACTGCAGTGATGATGAAACCGATTTTCGCGCTCCGCGAACCACCTTCCATCTCTTCAAAATGGCCCATGTCCATCAACAAGTGACGGATACCGCCAACAATGTGATAGGCAAGCGCTGTCAGAATGCCCCACAGGACAAACTTGGCGAAGAAACTGTTTACGATGTCAGAGGCGGCTTCAAAACCACTAGGGGATGATAGGGAGAGGCTTAACAGCCAGAGAAGGATGGCGACCGAGATGAAGGTGATAACACCCGACACACGGTGCGTAATAGACGCGATCGCTGTGATAGGGAAGCGAATGGTCTGGAGGTCGAGGTTTACCGGTCTTGGCTTTCTTACTTTCACGATATGGCCCACTCAGCTCCATTGAGCAAATTATTGTTATTACACTCTCTGGAATCACATCTCGCTATAGCGCCAGACCTACAACATCATTTATTACGTTTTCACGTGCCACTGCTATTAACTGCAGTTCAAGCACTGAAATCCGCATTGAAAATATCGAATTGAGCCCCGAAACGCCCCGGCTTTATGTAATATCCAGAGACCTGCCGCAGAGTATATGCCCCGTAACATTTAAACACAAACCAATAAAATTGACGGAAATCCCGAAACAGAGCATTAACTTAAAGCGTACAGATTTTTGATACTTGCGCACACCCGACAAAGTTCACTTCTGCAAATTGACATCCAATGAGACGATCGGTACAACAACGGGGTCCGTATCCGGGATAGGATTATAAAAAAACAAAGGAGAATGTTATGGCAGATAAGAAAGCTACCCTACAAATTGAAGGGAAAGCACCTATCGAACTGCCGATCAAAGGGGGCACAGTCGGTCCAGAAGTGATCGATGTACGTGCATTGGGTGCGAACGGCTTTTTTACGTTTGACCCAGGTTTCGTTGCAACAGCGTCGTGTGAGTCACAAATTACATATATTGATGGCGCAGCTGGCGTTCTATTGCACCGTGGCTACCCAATTGATCAATTAGCCAATAACGCTGACTATTTGGAAGTTTGTTACATCCTACTATATGGTGAAGCCCCAAGCCCTAAACAATACGAAGAGTTCCGTCGTATCGTAACTCGCCACACCATGGTTCACGAGCAAATTGCGAGTTTCTTCCATGGTTTCCGTCGTGACGCCCACCCAATGGCCGTTATGGTAGGTGTGGTTGGCGCACTGGCTGCGTTCTACCACGACTCTTTGGACATCAACAACGACACGCACCGCGAAATCACTGCGTTCCGTCTTCTGTCGAAGATGCCTACGTTGGCGGCGATGTGTTACAAGTACTCGATCGGACAACCGTTCATCTATCCACGTAACGATCTGGATTACGCTGAAAACTTCCTGCATATGATGTTTGCAACACCAGCAGAAGAGTATGAAGTGAACCCTGTTGTTGCGCGTGCAATGGACAAAATCTTTACCCTTCACGCAGACCACGAGCAAAATGCTTCTACGTCTACTGTTCGTTTGGCTGGTTCTTCCGGTGCAAACCCATTTGCATGTATTGCAGCGGGTATTGCTTCACTGTGGGGCCCTGCTCACGGCGGTGCTAACGAAGCGTGTCTGCGCATGCTGGAAGAAATCGGTTCTGTAGAGAACATTCCAGAGTACATTGAACGTGCTAAGGACAAAGATGATCCATTCCGTCTGATGGGCTTCGGTCACCGCGTTTACAAGAACTACGACCCACGTGCTACCGTAATGAACGAAGCATGCCACGAAGTTCTTGATGAGCTGAAGATCAATGACCCTCTGCTGGATGTAGCAATGGAGCTGGAAAGAATTGCACTTTCTGACCCTTACTTCATCGAGAAGAAACTCTACCCGAACGTAGACTTCTACTCAGGCATCATTCTGAAAGCAATCGGTATCCCAGTGTCGATGTTCACCGTGATTTTCGCGATGTCTCGTACCATCGGCTGGATCGCTCACTGGAATGAAATGCACAGTGACCCGCAAAACCGAATCGGTCGTCCACGTCAGCTTTACACTGGTTACGACAAGCGCGATTTCAAACCTCTGAAAGACCGCGAGTAACAGGCAAAAGCCAAAGAAAAAAACGCCGCTACTAGCGGCGTTTTTTGTTTTGTAAGCGACCTTATACTGGATTGTCGATATCGATAAAGCTCACGTCGAAACCATGCTCGCTCGCCAGCCACTCGCCGAGAGCCTTCACACCATAACGCTCTGTCGCGTGGTGTCCCGCACTGAAATAATGGATACCCAACTCTCTGGCTGAATACGTCGTACGCTCAGAAATTTCACCCGAAACGAAAGCATCCATACCTTTACTTGCTGCCAGATCGATAAAGTCCTGACCACCACCTGTGCACCAACCTACTGTCTTGATCGACTTGGCAACACCGCTTTCAATATGCAGTGGTTCGCGATTTAATTTCATTGCCAGTAATTCGCTAAACTCCTTCGCAGACATTGCACTCGGTAACTCCCCCCAAACAGCAACCGAATTTGGATTGCCATCTTCTAAACCGCCGCGTTGTTGGATACCCAGCAATTTTGCAAGTTGTGCGTTGTTACCCACCTCAGGATGCACATCCAGTGGTAAATGGTAGGCATAGAGGTTAATTCCATTATCAATCAATGCTTTGATACGCTTAAACTTCATGCCTTTGAGTGGCTCAGACTCTCCCCGCCAAAAGTAACCATGGTGAACCAGCAGCGCGTCTGCACCCTGCTCAATCGCGGCATCTATCAGCGCCTGTGAAGCAGTGACGCCGGTGACGATTTTCTTCACCTCAGCCTTCCCTTCTACCTGCATACCATTTGGGCAGTAATCTTTGATCGCGAAAGGCTTTAAAAAGTCGTTGAGGAGCGATTCGAGTTGGTAATTGTTCATGTTCTTCCTGAATCTCAGTGTCTGTTACACATATTCTAACCACCATGGCGATGCAGGTGAACCTCGTTTGCTATATGCTCTCGGTACAGTTATCAAGGAAGGTCATTCATGTTCGCAGACAGTGTTCAAGTTCAAAGGGATATTGCTTGGATTCAGCAGTCAACAGACATTATCGTTCAAGACGCCGCAAGCGTCGTCCCTCCCACATTCTGGTCTTCTATTTCATTCCAGCAATTCCCAGCCTATGAGGGAGGCCAACGGATTGGCTTCTACTACCAGTGGCTGATCAAACAATGTTTGCATCACAATGATACTTACCGACTGGTTGCCGAAGAATTACAGGTAGAGAGAGAGAAACGCACACTTGGTGCTGTGGATTTTGTCGTTGCAAGCCCTAACGGAGAGTTGGAACACTGGGAAGTTGCCATTAAGTTTTATCTGGCGTTTGACGGAGAATGGCGAGGCCCGAACGCAAAAGATACGTTGGCGAAGAAGCACAAAAAGATGGTCAAACAACAGTTGATGCTTACCGATACTAAAGAATACAAAACGCAGTTTTCCCAATACCCGATAGCCAAACGCAGACTGCTCGTTCAAGGCAGACTTTACACCAATCCTTTCTTACCTCTCAGTGATTTGCCTTCGCCTCCAGATGTGCAAGAGCAGAGCGTCAATGGATTTTGGTGTTGGCCCTCCCAATTGCCTATAGATGTAAAGTTTTTCGAGCTAACCAGAGCACAGTGGATGGAAGCCCCTTCTTTGGAAGATCTGCCTGTATATTCGCTGCCAGAAACTGTCACCAGGGCAACACATCTTATTGACGAAAACCGTCACCACTGGTTTGTTGTTCCAGAGAATTGGCCTTCTCTTTGAGTCGCCTTGCCCCTTATTTAGATATAAAAAAACCACCGCTATGCGGTGGTTTTTCAATTTTTACTTCGCTGAGGAGTATTAAAGCCCGGCAGCCTTAAATACATCGCTCACGATGCTTTGTGCTTCTTTCTGGATCAGCGCAAGGTGCTCTTCGCCTTTAAAGCTTTCACAGTAAATTTTGTAAATATCTTCTGTGCCGGATGGACGCGCGGCAAACCAACCAAACTCAGTTGTCACCTTAAGACCACCAATCGCCTGACCATTGCCCGGCGCATGAGTCAGTTTCGCTGTGATCGTGTCACCGGCCAAGGTTTCAGCGGTAACCATTTCCGCAGAAAGTTTGCTTAACACCGCTTTTTGCTCACCGTTTGCAGGAGCTTGCAAACGCGCATAGCTGGAAGCACCAAACTTCGCCGCGAGTTCGTCATAGTACTGCTGTGGGTTCTTACCTGTCACCGCGGTAATCTCCGCCGCCAGAAGGCAAAGCAGAATACCGTCTTTATCCGTCGCCCAAGCTGTGCCGTCCATACGCAGGAAAGATGCTCCTGCACTTTCTTCGCCACCAAAGCCGATGTCACCTGAATACAAGCCATCAACAAACCACTTGAAGCCTACCGGTACTTCACACAATTTTCGGCCAAGGTTAGCCACCACTTTATCGATGATTGCACTGGATACCAGCGTCTTACCTACACCGACTTCTGCGCCCCACTGCGGACGATGCTGGTAAAGGTAATCGATACACACAGCAAGGTAGTGGTTCGGATTCATCAGACCGGCTGGCGTGACAATGCCATGGCGGTCAAAATCAGGGTCGTTACCAAACGCCAGGTCATACTGGTCTTTGTAGGCGAGAAGACCTGCCATCGCTGACGGCGATGAGCAATCCATACGGATCACACCATCTTTATCAAGCGACATAAAGCGGAACGACGGATCCACGTCGTCATTAACCAGAGTGATGTCCAAATCAAAGTGCTCGGCAATCGCTTTCCAGTAATCAATACCCGAACCACCTAATGGATCAACACCGATACGAAGACCCGCTTTTTTGATGGCATCCATATCAACCACAGAAGCTAAATCCTGCACATATGGCATGACCAGATCCGCTTCAACAAACAGATCGCTCGCCACTGCTTCAGCAAAAGTCATACGGCGAACACCCGCCAAGCCTTCAGCAATCAGTGCATTGGCTCGCTGCTCAATAGCCTTAGTGAGATCACCTTCCGCGGGGCCACCGTGTGTTGGATTGTATTTGATGCCACCATCTTGAGGTGGGTTGTGCGAAGGCGTAATCACGATGCCATCCGCTTTATCGTCGTTTTGCTGATTGTGCGTCAGGATCGCGTGAGAGATGCCTGGGGTCGGTGTATACCCACCCTCTTTCTGAGCAATCACACTCACGCCATTTGCCACCAGCACTTCTACAACGGAACAGAACGCTGGCTCTGACAGCGCATGGGTGTCTTTACCCACAAATAGTGGACCGGTTACACCTTTCTCTGCTCGTACTTCTGCTACTGCCTGAGCAATAGCTAAAATGTGGTGCTGGTTAAAAGTTACTTTGTCCGCGCAACCGCGGTGACCAGAGGTACCGAACTCTACGTTGTGGGCGGGATTCGCTGCATCTGGTGTCAATTGGAAATAGTTCGACACCAGCATCGGAATATTATGGAGGTCTTGTTGCTGGGCTCGCTGTCCAGCGCGTTCATGGCTAGCCATTACTCGCATCCTTACAAAAAATTCTGACGTTACCTGTTGAGAGGCAGCATAACCACCGCACTAAACGCCCAACAGGTCTAGATATAGTGAGAGGCCCGTCAGTGACAAGGCCTCTTCATCGTTATGTTCTTCTTACACCAAACGTTGCGCGATTAGATCTCGCCTACCACTTTTTCAGTGATGTCGTTGGAGAAATTCATTTTGGTCATCAACTGCTCAACCATCTGGCGCTTGCGGCCTGTGTTGGTATTGGTGATCACCCAAAATGGCGTTTCCGGAATGTGTTTCGGCTTGGTCGTTTTACCGCTCTCGAGCAAAGTCTGCTCGTTATCCGCGAAGTAAACACGCGTGCGTCCTTTCAGCGCCGTTGCTTCGGCAAACGCTTGGTTATCAATACGGTACAAAGTGGAAAGCACCAGCATAAAACGACCGATGGCTTTTTCTTGCGCCGCGAATTCATCTGAGATCAACAGGGAGCGCATTTCTTTTACACGATCAACGGTGTCACTTTTGCCCGCATCTTTACTGACCACAATACCCTTTTTCTCTGGGGTCGGTGTCAACGTTGCAACGGGTTGTTGCTCCACCTGCGGTGCCATCAGCAGTCTGCGCAGAATGTCCGATGCACTTTCACCAATGTGCTGGGTCTGGCTGGCAATGTACCGGTATAGCTCTTCATCAACCTCAATTGTCTTCATCGTTTGATCATCGTGTCCTGTTTACAATTCAACGCTGCGATTATACAGAGTTAGGGGTACCCGAGCCACCTCAAGATGCTGGTTTCAGTGAGAATAACTCTCTTCGTGATCGATGTAAGGTTTTGAGTCATCATGAGGATCGTTATACTAGGCTCAACAACGAACTTTACGGGAAACACGCAGTGCAACTGAACTTTAAGATCCAGGGCGAAGGCAAGCCTCTACTGTTGATCCATGGCTTATTTGGCAGTTTGGACAACCTCGGCGGATTAGCAAAAGTATTGGCTAAACATTATCAGGTCTATCAAATTGATTTACCCAATCATGGCCAGTCTCCGCGCTCTGAAAGCGTTGACTATGTATCCCAAGCCACCGCAGTGAAAGAATTTCTTGATCAGCAGAAGCTAGAGAAAGTCACTGTTGTCGGTCACTCCATGGGTGGCAAAGTCGCCATGATGCTTGCGCAGCTACACCCGGATTATCTGGAAGATTTGGTCGTGATGGACATTGCGCCCGTTGAGTACAAAGTCCGTCGCCATGATTCAGTGTTGGCTGGCTTGAATGCGAGTATGGCGCAGCCCATTCTGAGCCGAAAAGAAGCAGAAGCAACACTTGCTGAACATATTGTTGAGCCCGGCGTTCGTCAGTTTCTCTTGAAATCTCTTGCTAAAAAGGAAGACGGCACTTTTGATTGGCGTTTTAACGTTTCCACACTTGAAGCTCGTTATGCCGACATTACTGGCTGGCAAGAACACGCGATCTTCGAGGGTGATACCTTGTTTTTGAAAGGTGCGAACTCGGACTATATTTCCGCCGAACATCGCGAAGATATTGAGCGTCAGTTCCCCCGAGCCAAGGCACACGTCATTGCCAACACCGGGCATTGGTTGCACGCAGAAAAACCGGACACCGTAGCGCGTGTGATCACTCGCTTTTTAACAAACTCAGAGCGTTAACAGACCAGTCTTACTTGTGCTATAGTGCGCGGCGAAAATGGGTTCCGAACGGAGGCGGGAATGCTATACGAGCACTTCGAATTGCTCGAGAAGATAGGTCTTGATCTGCTGTTTGCAGGTATCTTCTTTTTCATTGGCATGGCAATCAAGGATGTGCTCAATGAAGGAAAAGTCCCACCTTTTGGCCGCAGAATTGTGTGGCTGGTACTTTTCCTTGGGTGCGCAGGCTTTATCACCAAAGGCGTGATCCAGCTTTTCTGGGAAGGCGTAGGCATTTAAGCCTGCCATTATGGCACCTTACAAAGATTACAACGGCAAGAAGGCGAAGCCTTCTTCTACACTTTAGATTCTGGGCTGTGTATATTACGGCTCGATTAACAATAAATAGGTATTCTCTATTATGGCGAGCGTAGGTCTCTTCTTTGGTAGCGATACAGGTAACACTGAAGCTATCGCCAAGATGATTCAAAAACAACTGGGCAAGCACATGGTCCACGTTCAGGACATTGCAAAGAGCAGCAAAGAAGACATCAATAACTTCGATCTGCTTCTGCTTGGCATCCCAACCTGGTACTACGGCGAAGCGCAATGCGACTGGGACGATTTCTTCCCAGAGCTTGAGCAGATCGATTTCTCTACCAAACTAGTTGCTATCTTTGGCTGTGGTGATCAGGAAGACTACGCAGAATACTTCTGTGACGCGATGGGTACCATCCGTGACATCGTAGAAACCAAAGGCGGCACCATTATTGGTCACTGGCCGACAGAAGGTTACGAGTTCGAAGCATCAAAAGCACTGGTTGATGACAACAACTTTGTCGGCTTATGTGTTGATGAAGACCGCCAACCGGAACTGACTTCTGCCCGCGTAGAAAAATGGGTTAACCAAGTCTACGAGGAAATGTGTCTGGCTGAGCTGGAAGGCTAAGCAAGCACCCAACAAAAAACGCGCCTTGAGCGCGTTTTTTGTATCTGTCTTAGGGTTTTAAGCTAACTTTTCTTCACGATACTTTGGTTTTTTCCGAACATACAGCACGCGGCGTACCCGACTCACTACTTCCCCATTCGCATCTTGCACATTTACGATGAACTCCGGAAATACCTTATCTCCGTTAGCCGTTGCTTGCTGAATAGACGCAATGGTTTCCTCGGAAATGACAAACTCAGCGAACAGATCCGTCGAGCCCGGTTTGATGAAGTTAATATCAGCTTCTTTGTCCCAGACGAAGTATTTTTCTCCCAGGATCCCCATCAACATGAGGGCATAAGTAGGATCAGTCATAGAGAAAATACTGCCACCGTATTGGGTTCGATTGGCGTTTTTGTTCCACCAGCGGAGTTTCAAACGAATCTTAACGTGGCGGAAATCTTCGCTAATATTCAGGATCTTAATACCCGCACCCCAGAATGGAGGCCAACAGTTCAAGGCGAATTTCACAATGCCGGGTTTGTAGTATTTGTACACAGGAATTCCTTTTCTGGTCATACCAGTCAATACTGCCAGTTTTGCAATGCGACAACAAGCCGCAAAACCAACCAATTAGGTCAGATATTTGCCCCTTTGCACTGGCGACGTCTTATCACATTTGTTACGCTAACCATCAATTTTCCCGTTCTCTCACACAGGGAAAAAAGCAATTACGTAGGAAAGAACCGGATGTCAGATAATAACAAGGCACTAAAAGACGCAGGACTGAAAGTAACGCTGCCTCGATTGAAGATCTTAGAAGTACTGCAAGAGCCGGACTGCCAGCACATCAGCGCTGAAGATCTCTACAAAAAGCTTATCGATATCGGCGAAGAAATTGGACTTGCTACCGTGTATCGCGTGCTTAACCAGTTTGACGATGCCGGAATTGTTACCCGTCACCACTTTGAAGGTGGCAAATCGGTTTTTGAACTGGCGACACAACACCACCACGATCACTTAGTCTGTCTGGACTGTGGCCGCGTTATCGAATTTACTGATGATGTTATCGAGCAGCGCCAGAAAGATATCGCAAATCAGTTCAACATCAGGCTGACAAACCACAGTCTGTATCTTTATGGCCACTGTACGAAAGATGGCTGTAAAGACGACCCGAGCATTCACGACGTTTAACATCGTCGATAAACGGGCAAAAAAAACCGGAGCTAAGCTCCGGTTTTTTTGTTTTTAAGGCTCTTTAGTCGCCAATTTTCGCCCATGTATCGCGAAGACCGACCGTGCGGTTGAATACCAGTGCACCTTCTTTACTGTCTTTACGATCTGCGCAGAAGTAACCCATACGCTCGAACTGGTAGCCTTGCTCAGCTTCTGCTGCTTTCAGACTTGGCTCCACGTAACCACGAACCACGGTGAGTGACTCAGGGTTAATGGTCGCTGCAAAGTCATCAGCTGCGCCAGGGTTCGGCACAGTGAACAGGCGATCATACAAGCGGATTTCCGCTTCAACACCTGCATCTGCAGATACCCAGTGGATAACACCTTTTACTTTGCGGCCATCTGCAGGATCTTTACCCAGTGTCTCTGGATCATAGGTGCAGTAAACCGTGGTGATCTTGCCATCAGCATCTTTGTCACAGCGTTCAGCTTTCACGACGTATGCGTTACGAAGACGCACTTCTTTACCCAGCACCAGACGCTTGTACTTCTTGTTCGCTTCTTCGCGGAAGTCTTCAGCTTCAATCCAGATTTCGCGGCTGAATGGGATTTCACGCTCGCCCATTTCTGGTTTGTTCGGGTGATTAGCTGCATTCAGCGTTTCGATTTCACCCTCTGCGTAGTTCTCAATAACCAGTTTGATTGGATCAAGCACGGCCATCGCGCGAGGTGCGTTTTCGTTCAGATCATCACGCACGCAAGACTCCAGTGAGCTCATCTCAATGGTATTGTCTTGTTTAGTGACACCAATACGCTTGCAGAACTCACGAATTGATGCAGGCGTGTAACCGCGACGACGCAGGCCAGAAATGGTCGGCATGCGTGGGTCATCCCAACCATTAACCAGGTTTTCACTGACTAGTTGGCTAAGCTTGCGCTTTGACATCACAGTGTATTCCAGATTCAGACGGCTGAACTCATACTGACGTGGCTGACACTCAATAGTGATGTTCTCAAGAACCCAGTCGTACAGACGGCGGTTATCCTGGAACTCCAGCGTACACAATGAGTGCGTAATACCTTCAATCGCATCCGAAATACAGTGTGTAAAATCGTACATTGGGTAAATGCACCACTTATCACCGGTCTGGTGATGATGAGCAAAACGCACGCGGTACAGAACAGGATCACGCATCACCATAAACGGCGAAGCCATATCAATTTTCGCACGCAGACAAGCTTTACCTTCAGCAAACTCGCCATTCTTCATTTTGTCGAACAACGCCAAGTTTTCTTCTACAGTGCGATCGCGGTAAGGGCTATGTTTACCCGCTTCCTTCAGCGTGCCACGATATTCACGGATCTCATCAGGGCTCAGTTCTTCAACATAAGCCAAACCTTTTTCGATCAGCTCTACCGCATATCCGTGGAGACGGTCGAAGTAGTCAGACGAATAACAAACTTCACCGTCCCATTGGAAGCCCAGCCAATTAACATCGCTTTTGATAGATTCAACAAATTCGATGTCTTCTTTCACTGGGTTGGTGTCGTCAAAACGCAGGTTGCACTGCCCCTGGTAATCTTGCGCGATACCAAAGTTCAGACAGATCGACTTCGCGTGACCGATATGCAAATAGCCATTTGGCTCTGGCGGGAAACGCGTGTGAACGGTGTTGTGTACACCACCTGCCAAATCTTTATCGATGATTTGACGGATAAAGTTAGTTGGACGAGCCTCAGACTCACTCATCAAAAATACCTCGTTGGAAGATCCAGATCTTATACCCAGGCGAACTTGAGATGCTGTCGTTCAGCGCCTTGGTTGAATAGACTTTAAATAACGCCCAATAATCCCCGATCGTGGCTATTTACTCAACCACTACTGAACGCTCTCACGCCATTTGAACAAAAAAAAGCCCGCGAAGCGCGGGCTTTGATGCTTTAAGGGGGAAATTACAGAGAAACCGCACGACCTTCGCGTTGTTTATCTGCACTCAATGCACGCACTTCTACGTTAGCATTGTTGTCAAGAGCTACCGGAGCGACGTAGTCCATCCAAGATTGACCACCATCTACAGAGTATTGCATTGGCAGACCCGGCATGCTGATGTTCATGTGCAGTTTGCCGTCTTGCATGATGGCGCCTGGAACAGGAATACGGTAGTTGATACCTGACGCATCCAGTTTCGCCATTTCGCGCTGACCCATCACATTGGCGAAGCGTGTCCAGTCTTCCAGTTGCGCATCTTTATTAACGTGAGAAGTCTCTTGGTTGAATTGCTTACCCACTTGGTAATCCAATTCCCAGTCTGCTTTGTGCCATGCACGCTCAGCGGCGGCAATCACACGAGGGAATACCATGTATTCGTATTGCTCATCAGTACGAACGGTTTCACTCCAAAGTTGTGCAGATAGACCGTGGAAGCCTTCGTTGTGTTCAACGGTACCTTTACCATTGAATCCATTGCCATCGCGATCCACAGACGTTTCTGCGTTCTGAGGCAGGTTCTCTGGCGCAAACCCAAACATCTTGCGAGTGTCAGTTGCACGGGTTGCCCAGTAGTAACCACGTTCTTTCGGGTCTACTTCGTATGGCATATCCATGTACACGTAGTCCGGGTTAGAGACGATCAGGTCGTAACCTTTCGCAGCCCAGTCGTATGCAGATGCATCACCGCCCCAGTAAAGCACATCCCAGAAGTTCACACGGGTGTTTTCGGTTTTGAACGCTGAAGCATCTTTTGAATACTTCAGGCCGTCTTGCCATGCCTGGAAGTTCTCAATGCCTTGCTCAGCAACTGCGCCACTTACTTTCTCCGCAAAGAAGCTTGGTAGGTGACCAAAATCAGACACTACACCTTCTTCGATCAACTTCTGGCACATTGGAGACTTAGCGAATGGCTTGTCTTGCTGGCTCAGGTCAATATTGCCTTTCCACGCCACCTGATCAGTTGCGTTGTTATCTTGGAAGCCTGCGTTCAGTTTGATGTTCTTCGCTTCGTCACCACCGAAATGCCAAGTATTCAGCGGCATACCAACAGCGTCATGCATCGCTTTTACTTCAGTGATCACTTTGTTCACGAAGTTCATGGACGAGTCCATACATGGGTTGATGAAGCTGCGCTTATCGTAGAACTGAACCGTGGTTACGTTAGACGTATCTAGCGGATCCATCAGACGGAATTCTTCTGCTTTCGCCAGATCACCCTGCTCTGCATATTTCTGGTAACGCGCTTCCATAGAAACCACGGCCGCACGTGAGTGCGCAGGCATGTCGATTTCTGGGATCACTTCAATACCGCGTGCTTTCGCATGACGCAGAATTTCCATGTAATCCGCTTTCGAGAAGTAGCCAGAACCAAAGTTGTCAGTGCTTGGGCCTGAACCCAACTGTGGCAGAAGACATGAGGTTTCGCTCAGGTCGTGGCAGCGGTTTGCGCCTACGTCAGTCAGCTCAGGGAGGCCCGGAATTTCCAAACGCCAGCCTTCATCATCCGTCAGGTGAAGGTGTAGCTTGTTCAGCTTGTATGCCGCCATTTGATCGATAGTGCGCAACATCGCTTCCTTCGAGTGGAAGTTACGCGCAACATCTACCATCACACCGCGGTATTCAAAGCGAGGTGCATCTTCAATCGCTACCCAAGGCAGCATCTCGTCGTCACCGTTGTCCATCAGCGCCAGCATAGATTGCAGACCGTAGAATGCACCCACACTGTCGAAGCCCAGCACTTCAACACCACCCGCATTCACTGCCAGTTTGTATGCGCCTGATACCGCTTCTTTGCCTTCGAACGCTTTCGCATCAACATTGATGTTCAGCGCGATGTCACCCTCAACATTCACGCCCAGAAGCTCAGCGCGCTTTTCGAATGCCGCCAGTTGGTCAGCGTCCAATGCGTTGTTGGTTACTGCGAAACCTGAGGCAATGTGCAGCGCGCCGCGCATTTGCTTGGTTTTCAGAGGTGTTGGAATGATAGAGGCTTCAATTGCACCTTCTGCCAGTGCAGCGACATCGCTGTTGTTCGCGTAACGCGAAGCTGCAGTCGCCAGCACGTTGTTATCTTCCGGCGTGCGCTTCCAGTTCTTGCCTTCGATCTCTGCCACGTAAGCATCGACGTTTTCTGTGTTCAGCGAAGCAATCGCTTTAGGAATAGCATTACCTGCTGTCACGTATGCACGAGGCATAAAGTCAGTTTCAAACAGCGTCCAGTACTCTTGAATTAGAGGGATCTCAATGGTTTCGCCAGCAGCAAAGCCATCAAAAGATGCCGTTGGAGTCATCACATAAAGGTCACCGGTGATGTGTTCAATCGCGAAGTCTTTGTTTTCAACATCCAGAATGACACGAATGCTGTGCAAGTATATTTTCCAGTCGTTGCCGGAAACCGCTTCACCGTCGTTAACCACAGTCATCAGAATCTTGTTACAAGACGCCCACTCAGCGCCCATATCCTGACATGCCATGCCTTCCTGTGCACCGTGGTTTGTCTCCACGTCGTAGCTGATATTCAGCTGAGAAGCCAGTGCATCAACCTTTCCTTGTTGCGCTGCGTCTGACAGCAGAGAACTGCAACCAGCCAGACCTGAAGCAATCGCAACAGACAAGATACCCATCTTAAATGTTTTGTTCATTGTTCATTTTCCCTACGAATAGCCTTAAAAAAGGCCCAAAAAAAGCCGACCCCGTTAGAGGCCGGCTATGTTGACTGTTTAGTCAGTATTTTTTATTAAGGCAGTTTTACGTCAGACAGGTCTTCAGTAGTGCCGACTTTTTTCATTTCGCCAGCAACGATTTCTGCCAGTGGGCCCAGAATAACCTGAAGGTTGTTGGTACCCAGTTTAACAACACCCATCGCACCCAGTGCTTTCAGTGTTTTCTCGTCGATTTGGCTGCCGTCTTTAACAGTCAGGCGCAGACGAGTAATACATGCATCGATGTTAGTCAGGTTGTCGTGACCACCCAGTGCTTTCAGGTATTGACGAGCCAGAACACCAGTTTCTGCTGAACCTTGAACGTCTGAAGAAGTTTCGTCGTCTTCCTCACGACCTGGAGTTGCCAGGTTGAACTTCAGGATAGCTGCACGGAATACGGTGTAGTAAATAACCGAGAACACCAGACCTTGAGCAATCAGCATGTACCAGTTAACCGCCAGTGGGTTACGGGTAGACAGAACCATATCCACCAGACCTGCAGAGAAGCCGAAGCCTGCAATCCACTGCATAGATGCTGCGATGTATACAGAGATACCAGTCAGCAGTGCGTGTAGTACGTACAGACCAGGTGCCAGGAACATGAATGAGAATTCCAGAGGCTCAGTTACACCGGTGAAGAAAGATGCGAAAGCAGCAGCCAGCATGATAGATGCAACTTTCTCTTTGTTTTCTGGCTTCGCGCAGTGGTAGATAGCCAGTGCTGCGCCAGGCAGACCGAACATCATGATTGGGAAGAAGCCCGCTTGGTACATACCAGTCACACCAGCAACACCAGTACCTTCAGCGATAGACTTAGCACCGCCCAGGAAGTTAGGGATGTCGTTAATGCCAGCAACGTCGAACCAGAATACTGAGTTCAGAGCGTGGTGCAGACCAACAGGGATCAGAAGACGGTTGAAGAACGCGTATACACCCGCACCCAGCTCGCCCATACCTTGAATGCCTTCACCGAAGCTTACCAGACCGCCGTATACGGTTGGCCATACGTACATCAGGATGAACGCGATGAAAATACCAGCAAAAGAGGTCAGGATAGGTACAAGACGCTTACCAGAGAAGAATGCCAGTGCTTTGTGCAGTTCAACGTGTGAGAAACGGTTGTACAGCTCAGCAGATACGATACCAACCAAGATACCTACGAACTGGTTGTTGATCTTACCGAATGCTGCAGGCACTGCGCTTGGGTCAATACCCTGAATTTGCGCAACCGCACCTGGAGACAGCAGCGTGGTCACAACAAGGAAACCAACGAAGCCTGACAGTGCAGCTGCACCATCTTTATCTTTAGACATACCGTACGCAACACCAACCGCGAACAGTACAGACATGTTATCGATGATTGCGGCGCCCGCTTTGATCAAGAATGCTGCCAGTGCGCTGTTCGCACCCCAGCCATTCGGGTCAATCCAGTAACCAACACCCATCAGAATTGCAGCAGCAGGAAGCGTGGCGACTGGCACCATCAGCGCTTTACCTACTTTTTGGAAATAACCGAGAATATTCACCTTTGTTCCCCCTATAGTGGTTCTTTCTCAGATGTGTAATGACAACATGGGACTTTTTTTACTATCCAATGTGAGTCAGGAGGAGTTTATTCCATTAATTTCGCCCCGCAAATTAAAACGGATGCAATTGTGATTATCGTCACTCAAAACACTACTAGATCGGGTTTTTTGCTAGCACGCTCATAAAACTTATTTTATGATGAAAACTAAGATACAAATCCACTATCATGTATAGTCAGAATTTGAATTAACTGAGAGGTGTCCCGTGAGACTTATCCCGCTACAAACAGCACATGAAGTAGGCCTTTGGTCAGCACGTCATATCGTTGATACGATTAACAAATTTGCCCCAACCGAAGATCGTCCGTTTGTTCTTGGCCTGCCAACTGGTGGCACCCCTCTGAACACTTATAAGCAACTGATTAATCTTCATAAGCAGGGCGAAGTAAGCTTCAAACACGTGGTGACTTTCAACATGGACGAGTACTGCGGCATCCCTGCAGACCATCCAGAGTCATACCGCAGCTTCATGTACAACAACTTCTTCAACCACATTGATATTCAAGAAGAAAACATCAACTTGCTGAACGGTAACGCTGAAGATCACTACGCTGAGTGCAAGCGCTACGAAGATAAGATCAAATCTTACGGCAAAATTAATCTGTTTATGGGTGGCGTTGGTAACGACGGTCACATCGCATTTAACGAGCCTGCGTCTTCTTTGTCTTCACGCACCCGTATCAAGACACTGACTGAAGACACGCGCATTGCAAACTCACGCTTCTTCGATAACGATATCAACCAGGTACCTAAGCACGCGCTGACGATCGGTGTTGGTACGCTGCTAGACGCTGAAGAAGTAATGATTCTGATCACCGGTCACAATAAGTCACTGGCACTGCAAGCAGCTGTTGAAGGTTCAGTAAACCACCTGTGGACTGTATCTGCGCTGCAACTGCATCCTAAAGCGCTGATGGTATGTGATGAGCCATCAACTGCTGAGCTGAAAGTGAAGACGGTTAAGTACTTCCAAGAGCTGGAAGCAGAAAACATCAAAAACCTGTAAGGGAAGGAAGTATTCATGTACGCACTGACAAACTGCCGAATTTTCACCGGTAGCGAAGTGCTGGATAGTCATGCCGTTGTCGTTGATGGCGGCTTGATCCAGAACATCTGCCCAGAAAACGACTTGCCAGAGGGCATTGAGACCCGTTCATTGGACGGCGCATTCCTGACTCCTGGTTTCATCGACCTGCAACTGAACGGTTGTGGCGGTGTAATGTTCAACGATGAAGTGACTGCGGACACCATCCGCACGATGCACTTGGCAAACCTCAAGTCTGGCTGCACCAGCTTCCTGCCTACCCTGATCACATCTTCTGACGAAGATATGAAGGCATCTGTCAGTGCGATTCGTGATTACCAAGAGCAGTACGCTAACCAAGCGCTTGGCCTTCACCTGGAAGGTCCTTACCTGAACGTTGCTAAAAAAGGCATTCACAGCGTGGATTACATCCGCCGTTCTGATGATGCCATGATTGACTTCATCGCGGCTAACGCCGACGTGGTAACGAAAGTCACGCTGGCACCTGAGCTAACTCCTTCTGAACACATCGAAAAGCTGGCAAAAGCTGGCATCGTGGTATCAGCAGGTCATACCAACGCTAGCTACGTTGAAGCACGCGAAGGTTTCAAAGCAGGTATTACGTTCGCGACTCACCTTTTCAACGCAATGACCCCAATCGCTGGTCGTGAGCCAGGAATGGTTGGCGCAATCTACGACACACCAGAGGTTTACACCGGTGTTATCGCAGACGGTTTCCACGTTGACTATGCAAACATCCGCATTGCACACAAACTCAAGGGTGAAAAACTTGTTCTGGTTACCGACGCAGCAGCGCCTGCAGGAGCAGACATGGATCACTTTATTTTTGTTGGCAAGAAAGTATATTACCGAGATGGTAAGTGTGTTGATGAAAATGGCACGCTTGGCGGTTCGGCATTGACCATGATTGAAGCAGTACAGAACTCTGTCGAACATGTAGGCATCGCTTTGGATGAAGCGGTACGCATGGCAACCTTGTATCCTGCACGTGCAATCGGCATGGATGACAAGCTTGGCGCTATCAAACAAGGATATGTGGCCAACCTGACCGTGTTCGACCGTGAATTCAATGTCAAAGCGACTGTGGTTAACGGCGAATACACATTGAATTAGGAAACTTATGACAGGCGGACAAATTGGTAACGTAGACCTGGTTAAACAGCTAAACGGTGCCGCCGTTTATCGACTCATCGACCAACAAGGGCCGATTTCTCGAATCCAAATTGCTGATGTAAGCAGCCTTGCACCAGCCAGTGTTACCAAAATCACCCGCCAGTTACTGGAGCGCGGCTTAATCAAAGAAGTCGCGCAACAGGCTTCCACCGGTGGCCGACGAGCCATATCGCTGACCACCGAATGTGCACCTTTTCACTCTTTGGCCGTCCGCCTTGGACGTGATCGCATCGAACTGACCTTGTTCGACCTCGCTGGTAATCCGCTGGCAGAGCATGACGAACCATTCCACTACCCTAATCAGGACACACTGATTGAGGGGCTGATCTATAAGCTTCATACCTTCCTTGCATCAAACCAAGACGTCGTCAGAGAGCTGATTGCAGTGGCCATTTCCTTGCCAGGACTTGTCGATGCTGAAGCGGGTATCGTTGAATACATGCCACATATTACGATTGATAAACTACCGCTGAGTGACTTAATTCGTGATGAGTTTGGCGTACAATGTTTCATTGGAAATGACACACGTGGTCAGGCATTAGCAGAACATTATTTCGGGGTGAGTAAAAATTACTACGATACCCTGCTGGTAAGTGTTCATAACGGCGCAGGTGCCGGTATTATCGTTAACGGTCAGGTGTTTCTGGGCTATAACCGTAACGTAGGTGAGATTGGCCACATCCAAATTGATCCACTCGGCAAGAAATGCCAGTGCGGCAACTTTGGCTGTTTGGAAACCGTTGCTTCCAACCCTGCGATCATTGAGCATGCTCAACAATTGTTGGCCCAAGGCCACGACAGCATGCTACAAGGCAAGAAAGATTTGAACGTATCAGACATCTGCCGTGCTGCTGTGGCGGGCGATGAGCTGGCACGTCAGGTTCTGGTGAAAGTGGGTAACCATCTTGGCAAAGCCATCGCCATGACCATCAACCTGTTTAACCCTCAGCAGGTGGTTATCTCTGGCGAAATCACGGAAGCAAAGAGCGTTGTTTTCCCCGCGATTCAACGTTGTATTGAAAACCAATCTTTGCGTACCTTCCATCAGAACCTCCCTATCGTTGCGGCAGGGCTCTCTTCAACGCCAACACTCGGCGCATTCGCTCTGGTTAAGCGTGCTATGTTGAACGGAGCGTTGCTTCAAAAACTGCTGGAAGACTAAAAACAAAACTGATGCTGAATTAAGCGCATAGTTTGCAAAATGTTACAAAGGCAATGCTGGTGACCAGCGTTGCCTTTGTTTTATCATTGCAACCAACTTTTCAGAGTTGATACTCAGCATTTCCGTTTTCAGCTCTCACCTTCTTTCTAGGACGTTTACAGGTTTATGGATTTAGTCATTATTGCTGTCGCATTCATCAGCGGCTTTCTTATGCTCCGCTGTCAGATGCCACCTCTTGTTGGCTTTCTAATCGCTGGCTTTGCCCTGCATGCAGCGGGTTACACCAGTACGCCTTTGATTCAAACCCTGGCAGATCTTGGTGTCACCCTATTGCTGTTTACGATCGGCTTGAAGCTCGATGTCAAATCCCTACTGAACAAAGAAATCTGGCTCGGTGCAACGCTCCATAACATGGCAACCACTGCCCTCTTTACTCTGTGCTTGGTGGCGTTGAAAGCTATTGGCATGTCGACCTTCGCCAGTCTGAATCTCAATGATCTCGCTCTGATTGCTTTCGCACTTTCCTTTTCCAGCACCGTTTTTGCCATCAAAGCCCTCCAAGAAAAAGGTGAGATGAACGCAACCTACGGCACACTAGCTATTGGTATCCTCATCATGCAGGATATTTTTGCAGTGATTTTCCTAACCATCGCTTCAGGCAAAGTGCCGGGTGTTGAAGCGCTGTTGTTGTTTGCTTTACCTCTCGCCCGCCCATTGCTGTTTAAACTGCTCGACAGGGCTGGGCATGGCGAAGTGCTGGTGCTTTACGCCGTGTTCCTTGCGTTGGTCGCCGGCGCTGGCTTATTCGATGCAGTTGGTATGAAGCCAGACCTAGGGGCCCTAATTCTGGGGATGTTAATGGCAGGCCACGCCCGCGCGTCGGAAATGGCAAAATCCTTATTCAACCTAAAAGAACTCTTTTTAGTTTGTTTTTTCCTAAATATTGGCCTGTCAGAACAACCGACACTTCAAGGCTTTTTCATCGCAGTAATACTTCTCTTCCTTCTGCCGCTTAAAGGCCTTTTGTATTACTTTATCTTCAGCGGGTTTAAATTCCGCGTACGGACATCGCTCTTCGCTACCCTGACTTTGTTTAACTACAGTGAGTTTGGTTTGATCGTTGGCGGTATCGCCTACCAGATGGGCATCATGCCTGGCAGCGTATTAGTGGCGATTGCCATTGCTGTTTCTTTATCTTTCGTTTTGGCTGCGCCTCTAAACACCTTCAGCCATAGAATTTATGCCTACGCGTCTGACAAGCTTCACGACCCCAACCCGAATAAGCTACACCACAACGACCAACTTATCAGCTTGGGTAACGCTCGAGTCGTTATCCTTGGAATGGGACGTATCGGCACTGGTGCCTACGACGAACTGTCGGATGATTACCCACAAGCCGTGCTCGGTATCGAAGCACGTGAGGATTCCGTTGAGCGCCACCGCAGTGAAGGGCGCGACGTCATTCTCGGAGATGCAACGGACCCAGACTTCTGGTCTCGGGTAACTTCTTCAAAGCAAATTGAACTAATCTTGTTGGCAATGCCAAACAGTCATGCCAATACCATCGCAATGGAGCAAATCAACCAGCTCAACTATAAAGGCAGAGTGGCGGCTATAGCACGTTATGCTGATGAACTGGAACAGCTCAAAGCGCTTGGTGTTAATGAGGCCTATAACATTTACCGAGAAGCAGGCTCTGGCTTCGCCCGACATGTAAAAGAGCATATGCCACACTAGGTTTACTTTCTGCCTCCTAACCTTTTTAAAGCGCCATTTCACACTTGAAATTGGCGCTTTTTTAATCATCACCTAATCATCATTCACCTAAATGCCGTATTTAATAAATTATTTCTAACCACACACTAAGTTTGATATTTTTTTTCTCGTTGTTGCTTGCTTTTTTTATTCAAGTTGGCAAATTGGACACAACACAAAATAAAACGCGCCTTTGAAAGGCGGCAGCAGGAAGTTTAGAGAGGGATTTATGTGTTCTGTATTTGGCATTCTGGATATTAAGTCAGATGCAACCGCACTCCGAGAAAGTGCGTTGGAAATGTCGAAGAAACTACGCCACCGTGGCCCAGACTGGTCTGGTATCTATTCATCTGAGCGCGCTATTCTTGCGCACGAGCGTCTGGCCATTGTTGGCCTTAACTCTGGCGCCCAACCTCTCTATAGCCCAGATGGCAAAGTAGTATTGGCGGTTAACGGCGAAATCTACAACCACAAAGAAATTCGTGCACGTTACGAAGGCAAGTACGATTTTCAAACTGATTCAGACTGTGAAGTGATTCTGGCTCTATACCAGGACAAAGGTGCTGACCTTCTCGAAGAGTTAAACGGCATTTTTGCTTTTGCACTTTACGATGAAGAAAAAGACGAATATCTGATCGGCCGCGACCATATCGGTATCATCCCTCTGTATCAGGGCTATGATGAGCACGGCAACTATTATGTCGCTTCTGAAATGAAAGCGCTGGTTCCAGTATGTAAAACCATCAGCGAATTCCCTCCAGGTTGCAGCTACGGTTCTAAAGATGCAGAGCCTGTTCGTTACTATATTCGTGATTGGAATGAGTTCGCAGCCGTTGAAAACAACACCTCAAGCAAAGAAGAACTGACAGCAGCGTTGGAAGCCGCAGTTAAGCGTCAGCTGATGACTGACGTACCATACGGTGTTCTTCTGTCTGGCGGTTTGGACTCTTCTATCACTTCAGCTGTGGCTAAACGTTTCGCCGCAATGCGTGTTGAAGATGACGACAAGAGCGCCGCATGGTGGCCTCAGCTTCACTCCTTTGCGATTGGCCTGGAAGGCGCGCCGGATCTGAAAGCCGCTCGTGAAGTGGCAGAGAAAATTGGTACTGTTCACCACGAGATGACCTACACTATTCAGGAAGGTCTGGACGCTATTCGTGATGTTATCTATCACATCGAAACTTACGACGTAACAACTATTCGTGCATCCACGCCGATGTACCTGATGGGTCGTAAAATCAAAGCCATGGGCATCAAAATGGTACTGTCCGGTGAAGGTGCAGATGAAATCTTCGGTGGCTACCTCTACTTCCATAAAGCACCAAACGCCCAAGAGTTCCATGAAGAAACCGTACGTAAGCTTTTGGCACTGAACATGTTTGACTGTGCCCGTGCGAACAAATCACTGGCGGCATGGGGTGTGGAAGGTCGTGTTCCTTTCCTCGATAAAGAGTTTATCGATGTTGCAATGCGCCTGAACCCGAAAGACAAGATGTGTGGCAACGGCAAGATGGAAAAACACATCCTGCGTGAGTGTTTTGAGCACTACCTGCCAGATTCAATCGCATGGCGCCAAAAAGAGCAGTTCTCGGACGGTGTTGGCTACGGCTGGATTGATACTCTGCGTGCTGTTGCAGAAGAGAAAGTTACTGACCAGCAAATGGAATCAGCCAGCTTCCGCTTCCCTTACAACACACCACAAACCAAAGAAGCTTACGTTTACCGTGAGATCTTTGAAGAGCTGTTCCCACTGCCATCAGCAGCGGAATGTGTACCAGGCGGCCCATCAATCGCCTGTTCAAGCGCCAAAGCGATTGAGTGGGATGAGAGCTTTAAAAACAGCGCAGACCCATCTGGTCGAGCTGTGGCAGCTGTTCATAACGAGGCTTACGCAAAGGCTTAAGCCTACTATTATCGTTAAATAAAGGCTTTCCCAAGTGGAAAGCCTTTTTTCTTTACCGCAGCCCCAGATACAGTCCTATCACCTACATAAATAGCACATACGGTCGCGATCAACTTAACCAAAATTAGTTTCGACTTTTTTTCACTTCGTACCAAGGTGCTATTTATATATTACAAAGTCATTACTAGTCAGAGTAATAACCTAGTCAATAGGTAAAATAACCGAATTCACATCTAATACCTTAACAATAATAATGTTTTAGCGGTTTGCTGATCGATTACCTTATTGTTAGTGCTATCACTTATATTCGTTTTTTTTTGTTATGAGCCGTAATATATTTACTGTCTAATATGTTATTTACATTCATTTGTGTGGCATCACGCACGAATGACTTATTGTCAAATCCAACACTCAATATCTATGTAAACCCGTGAATTTCTGATGTTAATATCCTGCCAACTCTTACTGCGTCAAACTTATGACGCGGGAAATCTAATTATTATCAAAACAATCAATAAGCATCTCTTTTGATTTCGTACTTTGGGAACGACACTCAAGGGCGGTAGCGTCGAAAATCACAAGCCAACGATGGATCATCGATTAGTTATCTAAGGTCAGAGAAAATGGATTCCACTCTTAAATTACATAGTAACTACGGCGCACTACATGTTCTATATAGAACGATTGACTGTCTTATTATCTTATTGACACTTTACGTAATATCTACGTCCTATACCAATCAGTTCATTCAAAAAGATTTACTATTGGGAAGCTATGCCATTTTGGTATACATGCTCGTAGCGGAGAAAAATGAACTCTATCGCTCTTGGCGAGTTCATCTTTTTAGGGAAGAAGCACTAAGTATCAGTAAAGCGTGGTTTATTACTTTTATTGCGTTAGTTTTTCTGGCTTTCTTTACTAAAACAAGCACAGATTATTCACGTGTTGTTACTGGCGTTTGGTTAGTAGCCACACCAGTAATACTTATTACTTGGCGATATGCCGCCAAACAGACTTTAAAGAAACTGCGCGATTACGGATATAATAAGAAAGAAGCCATTATCATAGGGGTGACAGAGAATGGTATTCGACTCGCTCACCAATTGATAAAGCACCCTGAACTCGGCATCAAAGTGAGCGGTTTTTATGATGATAGGGAAGCCAGCCGTCTAGATATCGACAATCTTCCCGCCCCATTTAAAGGCAATGTTCCTTCAGCGTTAGAGCTTGTTAAAAGCGGTGGCGCCCAGCATGTGTACATTTCCATGCCACTGAAGGCAAATGAACGTATCACTGCATATCTGAAAGACTTTTCAGATACCACTGCAAATACCTATTTGATACCGGATTTCTTTGTCTACAACCTTATCCAGTCTCGATTGAGCGCGATAGGAAATATACCGACCATCAGTATTCATGACACCCCTTTCTACGGTACCAATGGTTGGTTTAAGCGCGCACAAGATATCGTACTTGCTTCATTGATCATTCTACTCATCAGCCCAGTACTTATCGGTGTTGCCATCGGCGTCAAATTGTCATCACCGGGTCCAATTATTTTTAAACAATACCGCTACGGGCTGGATGGGCGCCGAATCAAGGTTTGGAAATTTCGCTCAATGAGCACAATGGACAACGGCTCAGTCGTCAAGCAAGCCACAAAAAACGACCCAAGAATCACACCCTTTGGGGCATTTATTCGAAGAACCTCGCTGGATGAGCTTCCGCAATTTATCAATGTGTTACAGGGCCGCATGTCTATTGTTGGTCCTCGACCACATGCTGTTGCACACAATGAAGAATATCGAACCATCGTTGATCGTTACATGCTGCGACACAAAGTGAAACCAGGAATCACTGGCTTAGCGCAGGTTAACGGTTACCGTGGCGAAACAGATACTTTAGAAAAAATGCAGAAGCGCGTTGAGTTTGACATCAAATACATTCAGTCATGGTCAACATGGCTTGATCTAAAAATCATCTTTAAAACCGTGTTCAAAGGCTTTACCGGAAAGACTGCCTACTAAAGGAATGAAAATGAACAGCCCTAAGAAAACACTCATTGCTTTGGTCTTGTTAAGTACTAGCAGTTGGGTAGTCGCTAATGAAGACAACGGATATACCACTGAGTCAGGGATTAAAATCACTCCTCTTTTTGAAGCTTATTATGAATACAATGACAACGTCGGTCGCTATTCACCTTCTGAAAGCCCTGAATCCTCCAGTGCGTTGATTGCAAAGCCAGGTGTGATGTTTGAATCTGACCGTAACGGAAACCAGTACCAAATAGCTTACCAGCTATCTTCGGGGAACTATTTTGATAGTGACATCGATGACTTTCTCGACCACGCTTTCACGACAAACAATTTTGTCCAGATCAGCCAAAGAAGTGGGATTGGTTTTAACTACACGTATTTAAAATCTCACGAAGCTCGCGGTACAGGCATTTTGGCTGGTGACCAACTTACAACCATTGCAACCGAACCTGTGAAATACACTCTCCACAACGCAAACATCACTCATGTTTACGGAGCAGAAGACTCGACAGGACGACTTGAGTCCAATTTAAGGTACGAAAACAAGAAATATAACAATTATCGCGACCTCACTGCTCCGGGTTTTGTTGCTTTGGGCACCAAGTATAAAGACTACGATGAACTCGCCGGCGCGCTAGCGTTTTACTACCAGATATTTCCAGCCACAGAGCTTTTACTCGAAATAGATTTAGCTGATCGTCAGTACAAGCTTGGCGATCCAGTCAGTGGTAATTCTCAGAATAATCTTGATGCTTACTTTCTCGTGGGTACCCAGTGGGACATTACGGGCAAGACCACCGGCAAGCTGAGATTGGGCTTGCAAGACAAAAACTACAAAGATGATGCCAGAGAGGACTTCAATGGTTTCAGTTGGGATTTAGATGTTGTTTGGGAACCTCTTACCTATTCAACGATTGCTTTGTCTGCTGCTCAGAGCGCCATCGACCCGAACCAAGGCAACAACTTCATCAATCAAACCAGTTTTGCCGCTAGTTGGAAACACTTCTGGCTATCGCGTGTATACAGCAACATCGCATTCGACATCATTAACGATGACTATTCACAGAGCTCCCGAAAAGATGACCTGCTGAGTTCCTCTTTCTATCTCGGATATGCGTTCAGGAAAGATACTGAAATTACTGCCGGCTGGCGATATGAAGACAATGACTCTTCGATTGACACCAACCGCTACAGCCAAAATGTATGGTACCTCGGCACTAATCTGGTGTTCTGATTTTTCAAAGGATTGCTGTTCAAATGACACACATCTATCGCTTACTCATTACGTTCACCTTTATCCTCACATTTCCTTTAAGTGCTCTCGCTAGTGGTAATGACTATACCATTGGTGCAGGAGATAAAATTCAAATTATCGTATATGGCGAAGAAGAGCTAACCATTGAAGAGTTGTATATCGATAGCAGTGGCGAATTCGACTACCCTTATCTCGGTCAATTAATGGCAATTGGCAAAACGACCGAACACCTAAAGGCTGAAATTATCAGAGGTTTAAAAGGCGATTACCTCGTCTCGCCTAAAGTTCGTGTGGGTATCGTTGGTTTCAGGAGTATTTTCGTCAACGGTGAAATCAAAAAGCCTGGCGGCTATGAGTATCAACCTGGCCTTACCGTAGACAAGGCGATTGCACTTGCCGGAGGCTTCACAGAACGTGCCGCAAGAAAAAGTATCTACATTACTCGCGAAGATAAAAATGAACCTAAAAACCGGGTAAGCCTTTCTCACATGGTCGCACCTGGGGACATCATTGTTATTGAACAGAGCTTCTTCTAGCTCCAGTGTCCCAGCCAAATTAATCACCTCTCAAGAGGATATACAAAATTTGGTCTATGTTCCTTAACAATAAAATTTTCAACTCCCTTCTTTGTCGGGCTTTGTCGAAATAAATATCTCACGACAGTGAGAAAAAACTGCATCTAAGATGGAATAAATAATGTCAGCTCACCCAAATGAAACTTCAGTACACCAAGAGCAACTCATTGATATTGGATATTATATTCATTTACTCAAGAAACGCTGGCTTTCTATTTCCTTCTTTACGTTACTCTGTACCGCGATTGCAGCTCTCGTTGCGCTATCTATTACGCCTACTTATCGAGCGACTGCAACCCTTCTTATAGAGTCGCAACAAGCTAAAGCTATTTCTATTGAAGAAGTCGTTGGCATAGATAGCCGCGCAAACGAATACTATCTCACACAATTCGAGATACTAAAGTCCAATCAAGTCGCACAGCGCGTTATTGACAAGTTGCAACTGAATCAGATTGAAGAGTTTAACCCATCAATCGGTGCAAACAATGAGCCTGGTTACAAGGAACAAATCAAAGATTGGTTGCGCTCGCATCCTGTGATTGATTCTTTCTTTTCATCAAAAGAAGAAATGGCCATTGACCCTGAATTAGAAAAAGAAGCCACAAATTTAAAAATACTAAAAGCATTTAAATCCAGACTGACAATATCCCCTATTCGTAAAACACAGCTAGTTAGAATTTCATTTGACTCAAAAGATCCTAAGCTTGCCGCAGAGATCGCCAATGCCGTGGGCTATGCCTTTATAGAAAACAATCTGGAGTCCAAGCTTCTCGCCACTGATAAAGCAAATGGATGGCTAAACGAGCGACTCACAGAGCTCAAACAGAACCTGAATTCATCCGAGCAAGCTTTAGTTCAGTTTCTACAACGTCAAGAACTTATCGACAACAGCGGTATTGCGGCCCTAACCAGTAATGAACTGCAAAACCTGACAGATAGAATCGCAGAAGCGACAGACCGAAGAACGAAAACCCAAGCGCTGTATAACGCGCTGAAAAGTAGTCCTAACGCCGATATTGCAACCCTCAGTGCTAACGCCCTGATTTCGAACCACCCACAAGTGCGTGACATCCGCCTTGCAGAGTCGGAAGCTGAGAAAGAAGTCAGTCAGCTATCCAAGCGCTATGGCCCTAAACACGACAGAATGATTCAAGCCAACGCGAGGTTGAAGTCGGTTCAACGTCGCGCGGAAAGCCTAATTTACAAGCTGATCAATGGGATCGAAAAAGAACTCGCCAGTGCGAAAGAGCAAGAAGCTCTGCTTAAACAAGAGCTGTTAAGTAAGAAAGAAGAGTTTCAATCTTTAAGTGTTGTTAAAAGTGAATACGATGCACTCAAGAGAGAGGTAGAGAGCAACGCCAAACTATATGATTTGTTCTTAACTCGTCAGAAAGAGACCTCGGCAACTAGCGATTTCAGCGCAGCCAATGCTCGCTTCAGCGACCACGCACTGGTTCCGCAAAATCCTTTTAAGCCTAATCGAAAACTCATCGTGGTCATCGCTTTAGTGGCAAGCATGGGTTTTGCTGGTGTTCTGGTGATTTGCTTAGATGCTTTCAACAACACCATCTCTTCAGCCAGAGACTTTGAAAACAAACTCGGCTTATTACCCACAGGCACACTTCCTTTGGTTAAAG
The DNA here is from genome assembly GCF_947387585.1 of Grimontia sp. SpTr1. Classification (NCBI taxonomy): domain Bacteria; kingdom Pseudomonadati; phylum Pseudomonadota; class Gammaproteobacteria; order Vibrionales; family Vibrionaceae; genus Grimontia; species Grimontia sp. SpTr1. Next base: position 298,124 of record NZ_CANDOD010000002.1, on the reverse strand, counting down.
CCAAGGAATATAAACGAAATCACATCGATGCTTTCGTTTTTAACAACAGTAAGTTTGCAGCGTTTCAAGAGTCCATTGATTCCATTAGAACGTCGCTCTATCTGAGTATGCCGAAGAGAGAAAGGAAACTTCTAGCACTGTCTTCTTCAGTACCTGGTGAAGGCAAAACGACAACAGCTGTAAATCTCGCCCAGTCTTTTGCAAGTATCGAAAAGGTGTTGTTAATAGATTGTGATTTGAGGAAACCTTCTGTAGGCCCACGTTTCGGACTCTCGAATAGCCAACCCGGTCTGACCAACATTTTGGTGATGAACACATCTCCTGATGATTGCATTGCGACTATTGAAGGAACAAATCTTGACGTTCTGACAGCTGGGTTGATTGTTGCCAATCCGCAAGAGCTCCTCAGTAGCACCGCTTTTCATAAGCTCGTTGAAGGGTTGTCCGAAAAGTATGACCGAATCATCTTTGACACGCCGCCGATTTTGCCAGTGAAAGATGCATTTATCGTCGGGAAGTTGACCAAAGGCATTGTGCTCATTCTGAAAGCAAATAGCACAAGTAAGTCTGTATATAAGCACACCATGACATTATTTACAAAGCATCAAATATCTATTGATGGCGTAGTGATTAATCAGGTTCCTCAGCCAAAGAAAGGCACACATACATACTCTGAGTATTCACGTTATGCATACGGGAACAGCGATTAGAATAAAAACCACCACCCCAAAATATCGGATTAGATCCCACAAAGAAATTCAAATAAGAAGGTAAGTGAAGGTACCTTCTTAATATTGCAAATATATTGAAGAAGAAAATAAAGTATTAACGAACATAAAAGGTCAAATTTACGTGGAAAGATATGAGGAAGTATGTGACCAGTTACTTGAGAAACCAACTAACTGGTTAATAACTGGGGTTGCTGGTTTTATTGGTTCCAATCTATTAGAAACTCTTCTAAAACTGAATCAAACAGTAATAGGTTTAGATAACCTTTCAACAGGCCACAGAAAAAATCTTGAAGAAGTTAAAATAAATGTATCCGAGGAGCAATGGAGTAGATTTTCTTTCATAGAGGGCGATATATGCTCGCTAGAAACTTGCAGGGATGCAGTAAGAGGCGTTGATTATGTTCTGCACCAAGCTGCTCTTGGGTCTGTACCTAGATCCTTAAGTGACCCCATAACTACAAATTCCGTTAATATTTCAGGAATGCTGAATATGCTTACAGCTTCAAAGGATGAAAACATTAAAGGATTTGTATTTGCAGCATCTAGTTCTACCTATGGAGACCACAAGGCTTTACCAAAGGTAGAAGAAAACATCGGAAACCCCCTATCCCCCTATGCAGTGACCAAGTATGTTAATGAATTATATGCTGACGTATTCATGAAATCTTACGGCTTTAAGTCTATTGGTCTTAGATATTTTAACGTATTTGGTCCAAGACAAGATGCAAATGGCGCATATGCTGCAGTAATACCTAAATGGACCAAAGCAATGATTTCTGGTGCGAATATTAATATTAACGGTGATGGAGAGACTAGTCGAGACTTCTGCTTCATAGATAATGTAGTACAGGCAAACTTACTATCAGCAGTATCAAATCTTGAGAAAAATGAGATATTTAATGTCGCACTAGGAGATAGAACAACTCTCAACGAACTCTACGAATCTATCAAAAACACTCTGAGAAACAAAGGGGTGTTATATGACAAGAAGCCCGTTTACCTCGGATTTAGGCCAGGAGATGTCCGTCATTCACAAGCCGATATTTCTAAAGCCCATAAATTGATTGGATACAATCCAAAAATCCGCATATACGAGGGTGTTGAGCTTTCAATGCCTTGGTATTTGAACCAGTAGTTTTTTTATTTAGTCAGAGTAATAAGATGAAATATAGCAATGAAGAACTAAAACTAGCTATTATTGGCTTAGGTTATGTTGGTCTCCCCCTAGCTGTTGAATTTGGGAAAAAACGTGATGTCATTGGATTCGATATAAGTAAAAAGAGAATCGATGAACTGCAATCTGGTACAGACAAGACTCTAGAGGTAGAGCCCGAACTTCTAGAATCAGCAAAAGGTCTTCACTTTACCTATGATGTTGAAAAATTGGGGGAAGCAAACACATATATTGTTACAGTTCCAACCCCAATAGATGCATTCAAAAAGCCAGATTTGACTCCTCTTTTAAAAGCAAGCGAAATGCTCGGAAGCGTACTTAAAAAAGGAGACATAGTAGTTTATGAGTCGACTGTATATCCTGGTGCGACAGAGGAAGATTGTGTACCTGTATTGGAATCGATATCTGGCTTAAAATTAAACAGGGATTTCTTTGTAGGCTATAGCCCAGAGCGGATAAATCCCGGTGATAAGAATCATCGTGTTACAAATATTTTGAAAGTGACATCAGGTTCAAATTCTGAGGTAGCAGTAACTATCGACAGCCTATACAAAGAAGTGATCAGCGCAGGCACCTTTCTAGCGAGTTCTATTCGTGTAGCTGAGGCTGCAAAGGTCATAGAGAATACCCAACGTGACGTGAATATAGCGTTAATAAATGAACTTTCGCTAATTTTTAACAAAATGGGTATCGATACGCTTGAAGTATTAGAAGCAGCAGGAACCAAATGGAACTTTTTACCGTTCCGCCCAGGTCTAGTCGGCGGTCACTGTATTGGTGTCGATCCTTACTATCTTACTCACAAAGCTGAAGCAATTGGTTACCACCCGGAAATGATTTTAGCTGGCCGCCGCATAAACGATAATATGGGTCGATATGTAGTAGGACAACTGGTCAAAGCTATGATGAAAAAGAAGATCCACGTAAATGAAGCTAACGTTTTAGTTATGGGCCTCACATTTAAAGAGAACTGTCCTGACCTAAGAAATACAAAAGTGATTGATATTATCAATGAATTGGCAGAGTATGGCGTAAATGTAGATGTATATGACCCTTGGGTATCGATTGAAGAAGCGCAGCAAGAGTATGATATTACTCCAATAGATCAACCAAAGATCGGAAAATACGACGGTATTATACTAGCTGTAGCTCATGATAAATTCAAATGCCTCAGTTCAGACGATTTAAATTCCCTAAAACGGGAAAATTCAGTTGTTTATGATCTAAAACATGTATTTTCTAAAGATAGAGTCGATATTAGATTGTGATAATAATCTTCATGAAGATAATTATTACCTACTAAAATCATTCTCTATTAAAGAAAATAATAAGCATATATAAATCCGAATTACCGAACACTAAACAACATCCAAATTTAAAGCCCTAGCACTAGAGCACTAGAGCACTAGAGCACTAGAGCACTAGAGCACTAGAGCACTAGGGCTTATAATAATCGGATGGGAAATGTTCGTTATTAAACAGTTGGTTTTTAATCTTGCCAATAAAACCCTCAATAAACCATTAAACGTATGTATCTAAAAGGCATAATTCAAATACTAAGTGGCAATGTTATAGCACAAGGCATCATGTTTACATCCACATTTATTTTAGGATTGTATTACAGCCAAGAAGCTATAGGGACATATGCTATTTTTTCGTCATATATAGTAATTATTGCAATATTTACATCTTTAAGATTGGAGCAGGGTATATCCAAAGCAAAGTGTCGAGAGGATGTATTAAAAATAACCGACTTGGTTATTATGGCTACGTTTGTTGTAACAATACTCTATTTTGTAATATTGTACCCTTCGTCATACATATTCGAAACTTTGTCAGATGCACCATTAAACTTAATCTACTTTGGGTCAATAGCTTTAACAATATTCAACATTACGAACTCAATGCTGACATACGGTTGCAAGTTTGGGTTGATATCAAACGCAAAAATCTTAAAAGCAATAATATTTGTAGCTTTACTATATCTTCTAAAGGACTTTGATACTGGAATAATACTCGCCTTTATATTTTCGCATCTTACCATATCTTTATACACAAACAGAAAATTTAATTTTGGCTATAAGATAAAGAAAACTAGGTTTATAAACTCCATAAAAAATCATAAAGAATACGAGTATATTTATAGATACTCAGCACCTAACGCTTGCTTAAATGTTGTATCACAACAAATTCCAATTATAGCTGGCTCTTTACTATATCCAGCTTCAATTATTGGAACATACTTTCTATATGACAAAATACTAAGAACTCCAGCAGTGATAATAATGCAATCACTTAGGCCAGTCCTAATAAGATATTATAGTAATACAAATAGTTCTGACGTAAATTTATTCTATCGTCATGTTTTGTTACTTATAATTCTGGCTGCATCTTATGTTATATCAATGTTTGCTTTGTCGCATTTTGTTTTGTCGCTAGGTATAATAAAAGAATGGGAACACGGATACATATATATCGTTCCGATACTAATAATTTCATTCAGTCAAATATCTAACACCGCCACAGTTCCCTATTTGCTTCATTTAAAGAAAACAGCAAACCTTTTCTATCTTGAGGTTTTTAATTTATTATCAAGAGTGCTAGTGGCAGTCTCTTGTCTTTACTACCAATCAGAATCAAATTATTTTTTCTTACTAATTTCATTAATCTCTCTATTAATATTATTTCTCAACATTCTAATACCAAAATTAACATCAGTAGAAGTGGAAAATGTCAAACCGTAATAATAAACTAAAGATTCTATATGTAATACAAAAAATTCATCCGGAAAAAGCTGGTGCTGGAATAAATCTTCATAACTTCTTGCCTTATTGCAAAGATAAATTTTCGTATCGAGTGTTAGCACTTGAGAGTAATATAAAACATACAACCGACGATGAGAGCCTTAGTTACTTTAGATATAAAACAATAGTTAAAAATAGACAACTACTAACCATAACTCAGACGTTAAATATATTTAGTTTCATTAAACATATTCTATGGTGTGATATCGTACACTTTAAATCAACACCAAAAGGAATATTTATAATCACACTACTCGGTAAGATTTTTGGAAAAAAAATCATCCAAGAGCCAACACTTGTTGGCCACGATGACCCTAACTCTTTCTCTAATTACAAAACTGGATCACTTCTAAATCTTTCTTGGAAGCTATCCAACACTTCAGTATTCATATCTAGTGACATCAAAGACAATGCAGGTTCATTCATAGGCGTACCTATAACCCGTGGTGTTAACTTGAAAAAATTTCATTATATTAAAAATGAAAACCTGAAAGAAACAATGAACATTGAAATAGACAAACTTGTTATTACTCAAGTCGGTAAAATTTCTGATCGAAAAAACCAACTCACAACCATCCGAATAGCAAAAAAAATTGAAGATAAACTTGGCATAAAGCTGAAGGTAATACTTGTTGGACCATATTTAGAAGACGAGTACTATAACGACATTCGAAAAATGGTAAAAACTCTTAATTTGGATGTTATGTTTACAGGACATGTTGATGATGTTGAAAGTTATTTGTCTATAAGTGATATCTATTTATTCCCATCGAAAGATGAAGGGTTTGGTGTTTCTGTAATACAAGCTTTAGCATCTGGAAATCAAACATTCATGTCTCCAGTAGGATGCTATAAAGAGCTTCTAGATCTAGGTTTTGATGGTGTAGTCAATGGAAATGAAGATGAATGGGTAGAAAAGGTCTGTGAGCATTTATCCAATATAGATATAAAGTCCCGTGAAAAAAATAGGTCATTAGTAGAGTCCTTCGATGAAGAAGTCGTATCTAAGAAAACGTTAAGCCTCTACAAGAGCGTAATCAACAATAACTCTTAGATTTTTCACAATTAACATTGCTTGAAAATATTCAGATTATAGGTTATTAAATATTGAAAATAAGAAAAATTAATTTTATTTGCTTCTACTTTCTTCTTTCATGTTTATTTTTTTCCCGAAGCTTTAACTTTTTACTCGAAAAAGAAGAAGGCATTGGCTCTAGCCCTTCTTTTCAGATACTTGCATTATTAACATACATTATAGCCACATACTTGATAATAAGAACCAATAAGCTTAGAAACTTTATTTTCGATGCTAGATACATACTAATATTTGTAGCATTAATGTTTACATCTGTCATTTGGTCGGATATTCCTTCTAAATCCTTCACCAGAAGTATAGCAATGTTAGGAACTTTGATTGTATCGTATGCTATCTATTTATATTTTTCCCCGAGACAACTACTCTATCTGATTGCTATAACTCTTGGGATAGGAGCTGTAGCCTCTATTTTTCTTGCTTTATTAGTTCCCGGTATCGGAATTCACGGAAGCGAGTCAAACGCAGCACATGTTGGTCTATGGAAAGGTGTTTATGGATTCAAGAACCATTTAGGCAGGTTCATGGTTATTTTAATCCTATCACTTATATCCATATCAATTATTGAAAGAAGATATAGCATTAAGGTTATAAGCCTTATTCTAATCGCCATTATTTGTACCTATAAATCCGGATCAAGCACTGCTTTAATATTGTTGGTGTCATGCCCTGCTTTCTTGTACTCTTGTTTATACTTACAAAGCAGAAGAGTACATAGTGGTTTTAAGGTTACATTTTTCTTGTTAACGTTAGCTACTTTAATTTTTTCTTTTTATATACTCCCTTGGATAATCACAGACATTTTTAATAAAGACATGACTGGGTCAGGGCGGACTTTACTCTGGGAATCACTCTATCACGCATCGTTGCGCCATTGGACTGGTCATGGGTTTGGTGGGGTTTTCTGGGGGGAATACAATAGTGCGTATTTCCTAATGGATGAATATTATTATAACTTAGGTCATGCGCATAACGGATTTGTCGACATTTGGTTAGAGCTAGGATATTTGGGTTTAATATTATATATACTCATCCTGATAAGTGCTTCATATACTGCATTTAAACGATTTTTTTGGGAACGAGATATGTCCTATACGTTCTTTTTATCAATAATTATATTCCTGATAATTTATAGTCTTAGCGGTGGTGGTTTTGTAAAACAAAATAACATGATGTGGATATTGTTTTGTGTTAGCTGGTTCCATTTACATAATAAGAGATCCTTTAAATGAAAGTTGCATTCATATTAAATAGTTTATCCATTGGTGGAAGTGAACGGAAAATAGTTAATATTGCAAATAGAATGTCAGATAATGGCTGGGATGTAAGCATTTTATATATATCTGGCTCTAATGAGCTTCAGCCAGATATATATAAGTCAATTACAGTTTTAAAATTGACGCATTCAAGAGAAAGTTTCTTTAATGCAATAAAGAGGTCGTTCAAATATATTACGGAAAACAATATAGACTCTGTCTTCACTGTAAACATGTATCCTCTACTCTTTGCCTTAGGACCAAAGATAAAATTACAAAGCAAACTGAGGATGATTTCTTTAACTAATACAACACATTTTGAGTGTATTAAAAAGAAAGTCCAAATGCTGATATACCGCTTAGCATTGTCTTTTTCAGATCATATTGTATTTGGCGCGAATTGTCAGAAGAAAATTTGGAAAAATAGATATTTACTTCATCATATACCCAGTAGTGTTATCTACAATGGTGTTGATACGTACAAATTTTCTCTTTCTAAAGAAATTTCGGAAAAGTCAGATATTCTACGCAAAGATCTATCACTTGAAAGTTATGATTGCACTTTTTGTACTGTCGCTCAATTGAGAGTAGAAAAAAGACATATTGATATAATTGATGCTTGTGCGCATTTAAAACAAAAAGGAATAAATGTTGCTTGTATGTTCGTAGGTGGATCGTCAAATGAATATCAACAAGAACTTCTAGAAAGAGCTAAAAAATACGGAGTAGTCAATAATATTAAATTTATTGGTCAAGTAGATGATTGCCGGCCCTACCTTGCCGCAAGCAATTGTTTCTTGTTGGCATCTGAAAGTGAAACATTTTCAAATGCAGCCCTTGAAGCCATGTCTCTCTCTCTTCCAGTTCTAATGACAAATGTCGGCGGGGCATCAGAAATGGTTATTGAAAATAATAATGGTTTTTTATTCAATGCTCTAGATCCTCAGTCAATGGCCAACAAAATGGAGCTAATTATTTCAGGACAACAAGACCATTTAGGTTACAACGCCAGAAAAAGAGTTACTGATAGTTTTTCCTATCAGTCTATGATAAAGAGTTATATGGATATTGCACATCATGACTAAAAAATATGTAGTAATGATAGGCAGTGAATTTACTAGCCCAGGTGGTATCTCATCTGTAGTGAGCACCTACAAAAATAGTGGGTTGTTTGAGATTGCCAACGTTAAGTACATTGCTTCGTACGACAAACCAAACAAAATCATGATGCTATTCAAGTTTATTTCTTGCTTTCTGTCTCTTTTCAGACTGCTAATATCTAATCAAGTATCCTGTGTTCACGTTCATTCAGCTTCTCGCGGTAGTTTTTGGCGAAAGATGATTATCCTAAAATTTTCGCATTATTTTGGTGTAAGAACGATTTTCCATCTACACAGTGGAGAATTTGAAAATTTCTATAGATCTCAAAATCCATCTATAAAAAGATTCATTAGCAATTTTTTATCCGAGGTGGATATCGTAATAGCGCTAACTGAACATTGGAAAAGAGTCGTTAAGAATATATCGCCTAACTCACACGTAAGAGTTGTTAGTAACCCTGTGCAAACATTTGAAGGAAATTACAAAAGAAAACATAATCAAATTTTGTTTCTAGGAAGACTTAGAGAGACGAAAGGTTTGTATGAACTTGTTGATGCATGCGCTCTATTAAAGCAACAAGGACTGCCCTTCAACTTAGTTTTAGCAGGAGACGGTGATATTGAAGGTGTCAGAAAACTATGTATTGACAAAGACATTTACGAACATACTTCTTTAACTGGATGGGTGGAAGGTACCAATAAAGAGCGACTACTTCTCGAATCAGATATTTTTGTTCTACCCTCCTATTTTGAAGGTTTACCTATTGGTGTTCTCGAAGCAATGGCCAATCGCGTAGCCGTCATAGCTACATCCGTAGGTGGAATACCCGACATCTTAACAAACGGTCATGATGGGTTGTTGGTTCCCTCAAGGGATCACCTTGAGCTAGCTGGAGCCATAAAAACCCTATTACAACAACCCGCCAGAAAACAAATGTATATCGATAACGCTTTTTCCAGAGCAACCGAGCACTACCACTGTGACTCTGTAAACCTCGCGCTACTAAATCTATATCTATCGGAAGACTACTCATGAAACAAAAAAAAATACTTGCTGTAGCGTCTGGAGGCGGTCATTGGGTTCAATTACGGCGCCTGCAAAACGCATTCACTGGCCAACAACAGATCTATGTCACGGTAAAAGATGACTATAAATCTGATGTTCCTGACTCTGCCAAGTTTTATACGGTAAGAGACGCTACTAGATGGAATAAATTTGGACTAATAGTTCTTTTCTTTCAACTTTTTTTTATAGTAATAAAAGAGAGACCCGATATTGTTATTTCAACAGGAGCTGCCCCTGGTTACTTTGCTTTGCGTCTAGGACGCATCTTCGGAGCAAAGACAGTTTGGATTGATAGTATCGCTAATGTAGAGAAAATGTCTTTGTCCGGTGAAAAAATTTCTAAACATGTTGAATATTGCCTCACACAGTGGCAACACTTAGGCTCGCAAGACTATACGTTTAAGGGAAACTGTTTATGATATTTGTTACCGTAGGCTCTCAAATGGCCTTTGACCGTATGGTTAATATTGTCGATGAATGGGCAAAAAAAACATCTCGTAATGACATTGTAGCTCAAATAGGGATGTCATCAGAAAAATTTGACAATATCGACTGCTACGAGGGGTTCACTTCTGAAGAGTTTAAAAACAAAATTGAGCAAGCTGATGTTGTTATTGGTCACGCTGGAATGGGTACAATATTAACCTGTTTGGAAATTGGAAAACCATTGTTAATTATGGCTAGAGAAGGCTCACTTAAAGAGACTAGGAATGACCATCAGATTGCCACAAAGAATTGGGTGAAAGATTGGGATTATATATTTGAGTTCCACTCTATAGAAACGCTAGAGAGTGCATACAACGCAGCCATCGCTATAAAATCACTACCGACAAGAAATCAACACTCAGAAAGTGAACTCGTGGATTTTTTAAAAGAAGTTATTCATTTATAATATTCAAATACCTAGCTAATACACCGGAAAATATTTCGTAAATATCGATCGTAACCTAAATCTATCGTGATAATTTGTCTTAATCAAAACCCCTTAATATTCTTAAATAGACACTTTCAATTAAGTAAAAACCTTCATTAGAAATTTTCACAGTAACTTATTATATTTGTAATCGCCACTTAAAAATCAGGGATTGTAATGAAAAAAATATTTGGCATGGCATTGGTACTGTTAAGTACTAATACAAGTGCACTAACTAACGATTATAGTGCATTAGTTTTTGGCGATTTTTCGTCTCCCCATTCTTCAAGCATGGGCCCGCTGGCAGTAAACAACAATGCTGATCTCAATGGATACAGTATTATGCTTGAAGATGTCGAGTTTCATGCACATGAAAACTCTTTGATAGTTGGAGGTGATCTTAGCTACAAAGGTGGACGTGTATATCAAGGTAGCATCGTTGTAAACGGTGATATATCTAACGTTTCAGAAACAATCGAATTAGGTCTAGCTGTTGGTGCGACTATCCGCGGAAATACAGAACTACCTATCGATTTCGCTGATCTGAAACACACCTATACGAATTACTCATATCTATTACAAAAACTAGAAAGCACGGGTACTGTCACAAACAAATGGGGAGGGGTTTATTTAGAAGGCGACTGCAGCAGCGATTTACAAGTTTTCAATGTAGATGGGTATAAATTGGAAAAGTCTCATACTTTAGCGCTAAGTTGCGTCCCAGAGACCGCTACAGTAATTGTTAATATCAGTGGAAGTAAATCTGACTTTAGTCCCTTGAGCAATATTAGTTTGTCCGACTTCACGCTTAATCGACAGAAGACGATATTCAATCTTCATGACGCAACTTCATTATCAATATCTGGTGTCGCTCTCGAGGGAATGGTATTAGCACCTAATGCAGATATTCATGCTGCTTCAGGTTCTTCTTATGTAGGCGTTGTAGCTAACAGTTGGCGCGGATCAATGCATTTAGGTTTTGAACCATTTACCGGTAAACTTCCCTTTCAAAATGAACCAGATCCGATATCTGCAGAATTAAAATGGCATTGGAAGTCTAGTGATTTCATGCCTGATTTTAATCAAGTTATAATGACACCAGTCGTTGGTCAACTCAATGACGATAACCTTGATGGAAAAATCAATAATAATGACATAGCCGATGTTGTTTTTGTTAGTTTTAAAGATCATCAATATAAAAAAGGAGTATTGAGAGCAATCAGCGGTAAAGATGGCTCTGAGTTATGGAATTATCGTGATGGGGCCATATTGGCTGACGCACGATTTTCGCCTGCAATAGCTGACATGGATAATGACGGCGTTGTCGATATCATTGTCGGGGACGAATCCAAACGGACAGTTTATGTTGTCAGTAATAAAGGAAAACTAAAGGATACGATCAAGTACGCCGGTGTAAGAAATATGGTTATTGCAGATATTGATGCAGACTCAAACCCAGAGATACTTCTAACTAATGGTGTCTATTCTTATCAAAACGGTTTCATGTACAGATTCAGTTCTTGGGGACCCGATCCAATAGCATTGGATTATGACCTAGATGGTGAAATGGAAGTGTTTGCAAACGCGACACTATATAATAAATTTGGAGATGTGCTGTGGTCGGACGAAAAGCATGACTACTTTTGGTTCTCAGCAGTAGCAAACCTAGACGACGATGTTGAACCAGAGTTTGTTACTTCTATTCCTGGACGAAATTCTGACTCTCATCAACTTTTAGCAGTCTATGAGCATGATGGTACGCTTAAGTGGCAGGTTGAAGACATAACCAAGCAGGGCGGTGGTGTCCAAGCAATATCAATTTTCCTTGAGGACTCTCAGTTGGGTATCGTTTCTTCATCTGTTGATAATGTTCGGATGTACGATGTATCAGGTAATGTTGTATGGAATTATTCTATTGAGGATATCAGCTATAAAGTCGGAGTATCCGCATACGACTTTGATAATGATGGTCTTGATGAAGTTATTGTCCAGGACCAGTATAACGTTACCATTCTAGAAGGTAATACCGGTAAGGCGCGCTTAGTTATACCCAATTCAAGTGGAACTCTTTATGAATACCCTATTGTTGTAGACCTTGAAGGTGATAACAATGCTGAGTTAATAGTCGTTGCCAATAACTTCGACTCTAAATTCGGTAATGATTCAGGCGTTAGAGCTTTCAAGTCCAAAGATAGTCAGTGGCTTCACGCAACTCGCATTTGGAATCAGCACTCCTACCATCAGACTAATATCTCGCAAGAAGGAAAAGTACCACAATCAGAACTACCGAGTTGGCTTTTGAATAATTCTTATCGCTCAAGCACATTACGTTAGTATACATACATTTTATATGATACGAGGTTGAGGTCAGATTCTCTTCTAGCTATCTGACCTCAATAATTACTAACTTCTCGATTGCTTGACTAAATAATAACCAGTCTAACTACTAGTTAACTCATTTAGGGAAATTATGAAAATTGCAGTTGTAGGAACAGGCTATGTAGGTCTTTCCAACTCCGTCTTATTGGCACAAAACCATACCGTTATTGCATTAGATGTAGTCGTGAATAAAGTCGAAATGCTTAATGATAAAATATCACCCATAGCAGACAATGAAATTGAATATTTTCTTAAGGAAAAAGATCTCGATTTACGAGCAACGTTGGACAAGGTAGAGGCATATAGTAACGCAGACTTTATCATTATCGCAACACCAACTGATTATGATGCTGATACTAATAACTTCGATACAAAGACTGTTGAAGCTGTAATTCGCGATGTAATAGCAATAAACCCAAAAGCAACAATGATAATTAAATCTACTGTCCCTGTTGGGTATACAAATCGAGTAAGAAAAGAGTTCGGATGTGATAATATTATTTTTTCTCCCGAATTTCTACGCGAAGGTAGAGCTCTTTACGACAATCTTTACCCCTCAAGGATTATAATTGGCGAGCGGAGTACACGTGCTGAAACTTTTGCCAATCTTTTAGTTGAAGGCGCAGAGAAGAAGGATATAAATATTCTTTTTACTGATTCAACAGAAGCTGAAGCCGTAAAGTTGTTCTCAAACACCTATTTAGCAATGCGTGTAGCCTATTTCAACGAACTGGACACTTATTCAGAGAAACATTGCTTAGATACACGACAAATCATAGAGGGTGTAGGGTTAGACCCACGCATAGGAAACCACTATAACAATCCTTCTTTTGGTTATGGTGGCTACTGCCTACCAAAAGATACAAAACAACTTTTGGCCAATTATCGAGATGTGCCAAACAATATGATTAGGGCTATTGTTGATGCAAACACCACCCGTAAAGATTTTATCGCGGAATCAATTCTTTCAAAAAATCCAAAGGTAGTTGGTATCTATAGGCTAATCATGAAGTCCGGATCCGACAATTTCAGGGCCTCATCGATACAGGGAGTTATGAAACGCATCAAAGCTAAAGGCGTCGAGGTAATCGTTTATGAGCCAGTTTTGACAGAGAAAGAGTTCTTCCATTCAGAAGTGCTAACCGATTTTAACGTGTTCAAATCAAAGGCAGACGTTATAGTTTCTAACCGTATGACAGAAGAGTTAGCCGATGTCATTGAGAAGGTGTACACACGTGATTTGTTTGGTAGTGATTAGGTAAGCCACCTTTAAAAGTCTCTTTTCTGACAAACCACTTTTAGAAACCCAAATGAATAGAAAATTACTACTTGTCTTTCATTGTTTCATTATCTGTAGCGTTTTATCTTTTGCCTCACTACAGTTCTATAAATCAATGTATAGAAACGCTGGAACAGAAGCCCTTTCGAATCTACAGGATTACACAACAGCGAACTACAACACTACTTCGATGTCTCTGTTAGCTCATACCCTAGCTTCAGTATCTCCAGCTTCAGCATACGATTACTCGCTAAGTGCAAAATTGTACCAATGGAGTGCATATCTAAGTGGCAGCAAAGATACCGACCAGCTGACTACGCTCCTGCAAAAGAGTCTAAGGTTAAGGCCTACTTGGTCTCCTAGCTACGTCGAGCTTTCATCAATTTACAAGGAAAGGGGGGAGCTTAAGCTTCAGTCCCAAATGCTGAGTTTTGCTCGTCATTTTGGACCTCTTACCCACTCAACAATTCTTGCAGATATCGATTATGCTTATTCGAATTGGGAGCTGATTGATGAAAGCGCTAAACTGCATGCGATACATAACCTTCTGGAGATCGGGAAAGTTTGGCGATATCGGCCTGCACTTAACACCACAGTGGCCTATTCAAGCGGTAAACAACGAATTTGTAATCTTTTAGCATTTAACAAAGTTAGGATTCAAGCTTGTGGCTAACGTATCTAAATATCCTTTGTTAATGCTTGTTGTTTTTGTAATTCTATTTGGTAGCGCCTCAGTTCTAAAATCATTCGGTATTTTCGCAAATCAGGTTCGAGCAACGGAAGTTATGATCGGCGGCGATATATATCTCCATTTTTTTGCCTCGTTTTTCCTAGGCCTGCTTTGTTGGCTTACAACTCAAAGAACGCCCCACTTTAGGTTGTCAGTCCCGACCCTAACTGTCTTAGTCTTGGTAGTGCTAGATGAATTGCTACAGTATTTAATTCCATCAAGACAGTTTTCCTGGCTGGATATGACCGTCAATGTTTTTGGCGTACTGCTTGGTACATATTTTTGCAGTGTAATTGCGACACTTCGTTCAAAAACAAAAGCCATTCACTGATCGAGCTTTTCGAATTGCTCCGAAGTTATCTTTCATCATCTTAACTTTGATATAGTCTTTTTAATCAGAATCTTGAAACCACTTTCAAGGAAAAAACATGAAGATCACCGCCACCATTTTTGGTGTAACTAGCTTGGCTTTGTCATCAATGGCCTTTGCTTTCGAAAGTGACGAACAACGTCAATCCATCATTTCACAACTCGGTGATGTTCCAAGCGAAGAAACATACCAGAACGTTTTGTTGGAAAACGCCGAGTTCGCAGTTGAAATCCTCTCTTTATTGTTGGAGATGGAAGGCGTCGACCCTCAATTCGCGATTCAAGCAGCAATGACCGCCGCGCCGGGCAAAGCGATTGAAATCGCGCAGTTCGCACGAGATGCAGGTATTGCCAACGAAAACATTACAACTGCGGCACTGTTGGCTGGGCTTGACCCAACAGAAATCGCAGAAGCGACCGCGGCTGGTATTCAGACCGCTGCAGCTGGCCCTGCTCCTCCATCATCGCCGGCAGTAGGCGGCCAAGGTGGGGGTGGTGAAGACGTCATCTCTCCAAACTAATCATTTTTAGAAAAGATTCACCCCACCAAAGCCCAGCGTTCGTTGGGCTTTTTGTTGTACTCACAAATTGAGTGATTCACATGGCGTCTATTGAAAAATCCTCGTTCTATTCCCTACTCGCGCTTATCATTTGGTTACCTATCCCCCTTGGGAGTAATCGAGATTGGGCATGGTCAATTGCTGAATTCTGGATAGCATTTCAATCAATACTACTGATCATCGCCTATCGGGGGAATTTACCTTTCGAGCCGTTAAAGCAGTACAAATGGCTTCTTTCTGGTTTGGCACTGTTCCAGCTATGGGTATTGTTTCAAACTCTTCCTCTTCCTTGGGAAGTGCTAGCCTTCTTTTCTGGAAAAAGTGCCGAGATTTACCAACTCGTCGGAGCGCCCGACGGTTTTATTTCCCTTGATTCTCGAATGACATTGGCGTCTCTTTTCAAAGGGATTGCCTATACCATGCTGGTTTTCAACGCCATATATCTCGTGAACTCCAGTAAGCGGCTTAAGCAAGTTGTATTGGTAATTGTGGTTAGCGGCACCTTACAGGCCTTCTATGCAGCAATAGTCGTTTTGCTTGATATCAAAGAGAGCCTGGTGTTTGGTTATAGTGAAAAAGGGATTGCCACTGGCTCTTTTGTCTACAAGAACCACCTAGCGAACTACTTGATGATGACGCTCTGTATGGGCATTGGCCTTATCGTCTCTCAGCTTCACACTACCCCTTCCGAATCGCGCCATATGTTTGTTAAAAGACTGATGGAAGGCATTCTCAGCCGGAAAATGTACATACGCCTCTGCCTTGTGATCATGGTGATTGCGTTGGTAATGACACGTTCTAGAATGGGAAATACTGCTTTTTTTGCGGCGACAGCTATCGGTGGCTTACTTGCATTGGTGTTTTATAAAAATAAGCCACGCGCGTTAACCGTCTTGGTGGGCAGTGTTATCGCTGTCGATACAATCGTTGTGGGTGCCTTGTTCGGGCTGGAAAAGGTTAAACAGCGCTTGGTTGAAACCTCCCTTGGCGCGGAGTCCCGCGATCAGGTGGTGGTATGGTCACTGGATATTATCAGGGACTTCCCTTTCACCGGCACTGGTATGGCGAGCTTTTACACGATCTTTCCCATGTATTCCAAGGCCGATATTGGGTTCTATGACCATGCCCATAATGACTATATCCAGTTTATGGTCGAAGCAGGAATTCCAGCGACATTGCTTTTAGGCATCGTGGTACTTTTGGCCTTTGCGCGCGCCTTCCATACGATTCGGAAAAGACATAGCCGAACAATGAAAGGAATAGCGCTGGGTTGTATCATGTCCATCATTGGTATGCTCATTCATATCAGTGTGGATTTTAACCTTCAGCCAATGGCGAATGCGCTGACATTTATTCTGATACTCTTCATTGCCAATGCCTGCGCGGCTTTACCTGCTATGGGGCAATTGGTCACTATACCTCCAAATACAAATCACGCTGAACGCTTAAAGGAAGCAGAACATGTTTAAACGCATTCTCGTGGTGTGTACTGGGAATATCTGCCGATCGCCAATCGCAGAGGCTCTGCTAAAAAAGCTCTTGCCAGAATTAGTCATTGAATCAGCTGGTACTGCAGTTACCAAGAGCAATCTTCTTGACGCAATGGCTCATCCATATAGCCAGCAAGTATGTCACAAAAATGGCCTTGATATTTCTAACCACAATGCGCGTCAGCTTTCGCCAGAGCTTTGCGATAGGTTTGATTTAATTTTGGTGATGTCCCATGAGCATATTGAGGAAGTCGCGCTGCTCTCTCCAGGTTCGAGAGGTAAAACCATGCTAATTGGCCAATGGATTGGCCTTGGCGATATCGAAGATCCCATCCTTGAGCCCAAAGCGTCTTTTGATACCCTTTATCGCATACTCGTCCGCGCGACGAACACGTGGGCTAAGAAGCTGTCTTAAGCCCAACGACTTCGGTTCATTCGAGTCGTTCTCCCTACCAAATAAAAAATCCGCCCTCGTGGCGGATTTTTCTTTACGAAATAGGCAATCACAATTTAATTGGTACTTAGACAAGGCGACAAATTGATTTCTGCTCAGGAGCTTAGTCCACTAAGTGACATAGAGAAATCATGAAATCAACGCCGCATAAGTGCCAAATAAGGCAGTGATTTAGCGTTCCCAGTACGCTTCTTCTAAAGAATCCTCTTTCTCTGGCAGGCCACGAGACAAACGTGGTGAATGCTGCGCCAGCACTTCATAGCTTACGCGGTTCGCGTATTTACATACCTGAGAGAACGAGCTGTAGGTCAGAAACGAATGGGCGTGCTTGCTGGAGTTTGGCACGTTATCACGGTGATAGCGGTTTGCTGACATATCGTGTAGTACCGCTGACAGCGCGCCGTCACCTGCACCGTTGGTATTCTTTATACGTTCTGGGCCACCCATGTAAGGCGCAATGTGTGAGTAAACCTTGAATGGGTTTTCACAGTCCGACTTTTTCATTGGGCGGCTGAATTCGTAACGGTTGAATTCGGCAATTGAGCCAGGCAACAACGGTAAGCTAGTTTCACGTTTGGCTTCTTCTTCGGTATAGCCAGCCATGTAAAGTCCCACAGGACCTGCTGTACACAACACCATGTCTACCCACTCAAGGGTTTTATCTGCCGCCAACAAAGGATCAGACTCGCCAGTCAGCGCTTCTGCTTCTTCTTCGTTCATTGCAACGACAGAAACATGCTCTGACAAGAAGTCACGCCACCATTGTGGATTGTTCTGAATCACGTACTTGGTGCCCATGGTCATCACCACTGGCACATCGTGTATCTTCGCATATTCTATCGCTTTCATGGTCGCTTCCGGCATCGGGTCGCCTTCTTTACAGCGAACCAGATAAGCGGTCAGTACCAAAGCAGAAGCATTTTTGAAGATATGCTCTGGGATAGAGTCTGCATGAAGCTGGTTCATCAAACCTTCGCTGATAGCGAAAGTACGCTCACCTTCTTCACTGATCAGCGTGTAACAACGACCAATTGGGCCCTGAACTGCCTGTAAGTAGTTAAGGTCCATGCGGCTTGAAGTGTTACAAAGATAGCGATATGCATAGCTGCCGATGGTGATGTCTTGGCTCATGACACCAAGCAGAATAGATTTGTCGTCGGCAAGCGTTGAGTAGTTGTGCAACGTATTACCAATAGTACCGCCTGCAAACTCGTGACTAACCATGTTGTTATCTTTTAGCTCTTGATACAGCGCTTCTGCGCGCTTGTCATCAATCACCAAAGAATGCCCTTTACTCAACTCGTATTTCGCAACGAAGTCGTCGGCTACTTTCGCTTCAATATCCACCAGCGTCTGGTCGATACCGATAACATGTGGACGTTTCAGCTTGCGCTGCTCGCTTGCTTGCACCAATAGTGGATCGCGTGCATGGACAGGAAAGTAATGCTTTGACTTGCGTTGGCCCGGGAATTTCATGATTCAATGCGTCGTTGTTGTGGCGAAAGTGCGAATTCTATCACACAAATTTCAACGAGGAATCTCTCGGACAAAAATATGCCCGGGTGAAAAATCAGCCCGGGCATAAACGAAAATGAAAAGAAGGCGTTACCAACCTTTGGTATTTCGTTCTACCAACAGCTTCATCATGTCGATATGAGCAGGAGAATCATTGAGGCAAGGGATGTATCTGAATGACTCGCCGCCAGCTTCCATAAAGCTCTCATGGCACTGCTCGGAAATCTCTTCCAATGTCTCCAAACAATCCGCAGAGAATGCTGGCGTAATAACATCCAGACGTTTTATTCCCTCACCAGGCAACGTCTCAAGGGTCTTGTCTGTATATGGCTGCAGCCACTCTTCACGTCCAAAACGCGACTGGAATGTCGTTTTCAGTGGTACATCGCTGGACAATCTTGCCACCAGTTTTTCTGTTGTCCCTAAACAGTGTGTTTGGTATGGGTCACCGTTATCTGCGTAGCGTTTAGGAATACCGTGATAAGAGCAAAGCAGCATGTCAGGTTTACCGTGCTCGGCCCAATGCGCTTCGACTGATTGCGCCAGCGCTTCGATATAGCTGTCTTCACTGTAGTAGTGATTCACAAAACGGAACTCCGGCAATTCAGGCATTTGCTTCAGTGATTTCGCAATTTTATCGAAAACAGCCGCCGTCGTAGTGCGGGAGTACTGTGGATAAAGCGGCAGCACGAGAATTTTATTACAGCCCCTCGCTTTCAATGCTTCAATTCCCGTCAGAATGCTTGGGCTGCCATAGGTCATACCCAGCTCCACAGGCAGTCCGGTTTCACGCTCCAACGCGGCTTTTTGGCGTTTGGAGTAAACCATCAGTGGTGAACCTTCATCCATCCAGACGGTTTGATAGAGCTTTGCCACCTTGGGAGAACGCACAGGCAAGATAATCCCGTGCAATAGCGGGCACCATAGCCAACGTGTCATATCGACGACACGCTGATCATGAAGGAATTCACTGAGAAAGGCTTTTACTGCTTGTGCGGTCGGTGCTTCCGGTGTGCCGAGGTTAGCCAGCAACACTCCTACTTTGTTGTTTTTGTTTTCCATTTCGTCCTGCAACACAGATTGTTTTACCCCGAGGATACCACTACTTTTCTTTGGGAGAAAAAGATCAAAAAAGGGCAATCATAGTGATTGCCCTTTTCTTAAACACTGGGGCTATTAATCCAGCGCTTTAGCGATTTCTTCGCTGACTTCAGCAACTTGCTGAGTACCATCAAATTTCAGGTACTTGGTGTTGCCTGCTTCTGCTTCTTTCGAGTAGTAAGCGATCAGTGGCGCTGTTTGGTCGTGGTATACACCCAGACGCGCACGTACGGTTTCTTCTTTGTCGTCGTCACGAACAACCAGATCTTCGCCAGTCACGTCGTCTTTACCTTCCACTTTAGGCGGGTTGTAAACAACGTGGTAAGTACGGCCAGAAGCCAAGTGCGCGCGGCGACCACTCATACGCTCAACGATAACGCTGTCTGGCACGTCGAATTCCAGTACATAGTCAACCACTACGCCGATGTCTTTCAGGCCATCTGCCTGTGGAATAGTGCGTGGGAAGCCGTCCAGAAGGAAGCCTTTCGCACAGTCTTCTTGTGCAATGCGCTCTTTAACCAGACCAAGGATGATATCGTCAGATACCAGTTGGCCCGCGTCGATAACTGCTTTCGCCTGTTTGCCCAGCTCGGTGCCGGCTTTGATTGCTGCACGCAGCATGTCACCAGTGGAAATTTGTGGAATACCATATTTTTCCATGATGAACTGCGCTTGAGTCCCTTTACCTGCACCTGGTGCGCCCAGAAGAATGATGCGCATAGTTATCCCCTTTATTTACTTTGGAGTTTCGCAAAAACACGAAACATACACGTATATTGATACCTAAACAACCTCGTGCCCGACGTTTTCAACACAATTGGCGCTGACATCGGCTCAGGTCTCTTAGTTTCTTCATTCGACATTGGGTCGGCAAAAGAAGAGGCTATGGATCACAAAATCGTTTAGGTATTGAAGTTAATAAGCCCAGCATTCCCGCTGGGCTCGGTCATATTAATAACGAAAATGAATCGTTATGCAATTAGCCTTTAGTCAGAAGTTGGTTCACCGCACTCAGGAATTGAGATGGGTCATCCATCGAGCCGCGCTCTGCAAGCATCGCCTGACCCAACAGCATCTCAACCCAGCGTCCGAACACTTCTTCGTCCGCTTCGTCAGCCATTTGCTTCACCAGAGTGTGCTCTGGGTTCATCTCAAAGATGTATTTCACTTCTGGCGCTTCTTGCCCAGCCGCAGCCAGTAGCTTCGCCATCTGTGTACCCATTTCAAACTGATCGGTGACCACCACAGCAGGTGTGCCAGACAGTTTGAAGGTAGGA
The DNA here is from genome assembly GCF_947387585.1 of Grimontia sp. SpTr1. Lineage (NCBI taxonomy): Bacteria > Pseudomonadati > Pseudomonadota > Gammaproteobacteria > Vibrionales > Vibrionaceae > Grimontia > Grimontia sp. SpTr1. The sequence goes on along the minus strand of NZ_CANDOD010000002.1, from coordinate 276,833 downwards.
CGAACATCTTTCACACGGTCACCGAGATATGCTTTGGTTCGATCAACCACAGACGCAAACTCTTTTTCGGTTTCTTCGCGTTTCTCTTTCTCAGCGTCATCTTCAAACTTGCTGAGGTCCAAGTCAGCTTTAGTGATCGCCTGGAATTGCTTGCCATCAAACTCAGGCAGATAGCTCATCAGCCATTCATCGATACGGTCATACATCAGAATGACTTCAATACCTTTGGCTTTGAATTGCTCTAAGTGAGGACTGTTTTTTGCTGCCTGATAAGAATCTGCAGTCAGGTAGTAAATCTTGTCCTGCTCTTCCTTCATGCGAGATACATAGTCAGCAAGAGAAACGGTTTGTTCACTGCTGTCTGTTTCAGTCGAAGCAAAGCGCAGTAAGCCAGCGACTTTCTCACGATTTGAGAAATCTTCCGCTGGACCTTCTTTCAGTACCAAACCAAATTCTTTCCAGAAACTCTGGTATTTGTCCGCGTCATTGTTTGCCAAACGCTCAAGCATGGTCAGAACACGCTTGGTGCAGGCATTACGCAAAGACTGAGTCACTTTATTGTCTTGCAGTATTTCGCGGGAGACGTTCAATGGCAGATCGTTCGAGTCAATCAAACCACGGACAAAGCGCAGGTAGCTTGGCATAAACTGCGACGCATCATCCATGATGAACACGCGCTGCACGTAAAGCTTGAGGCCGTGTTTATGATCGCGGTTGAACATATCCCACGGAGCTTTAGATGGAATGTAAAGAAGGCTGGTGTAGTCGTTTTTACCTTCTACGCGGTTGTGGCTCCACTGCAGTGGGTCAGCAAAATCGTGGGAGAGATGCTTATAGAACTCATTGTATTCTTCATCAGAAATGTCTGATTTGGAACGAGTCCACAGCGCCTGAGCTTTATTGACCTTTTCCCATTTACCTTCGCCAGTTTCTGTACCTTCTTCGTCGCGCTCTTGTTCCCACATTTCTACAGGAATGCCGATGTGATCGGAGTATTTACCAATCACGTCGCGCAAACGCCACTCGTCGAGAAACTCCTTATCCTCTTCACGAAGGTGAAGAGTAATCGAAGTACCGCGAGTGGTTTTTTCAATGCCTTCGATGGTGTATTCACCTTCACCAGCAGATTCCCACTGCACACCCTCTGAAGCATCAGTGCCTGCCGCGCGGGTCGCTACAGTGACTTTGTCGGCCACAATGAAAGCAGAATAAAAGCCCACACCGAACTGACCAATCAGTTGGCTATCTTTCGATTGGTCTTCTGAAAGTTGTTTAAAGAAATCTGCAGTGCCGGATTTTGCAATCGTACCAAGGTTTTCAATCACCTCGTCGCGGCTCATACCAATGCCGTTGTCTTCAACAGTCAAAGTGCCCGCTTCTTTGTTGACGCTCAGACGGACACGAAGATCACCATCATTCTCATACAGTGCAGAATCAGACAGTGCCTTGAAGCGCAGCTTGTCAGATGCATCCGATGCATTAGAGATCAGTTCACGTAGGAAGATCTCTTTGTTGGAATAGAGTGAGTGGATCATCAAGTGCAGCAGTTGCTTCACTTCAGATTGGAAACCACGAGTTTCCTTACTTTGTAGAGTCGCTTGATCGCTCATTTTAACCCCAAACTAAATGTATTTTGATTGAATCACTTCCTGTAAATATGGTCGCAATTTTCCAATTCAAGGGCAGGCAAGGAATTTTTGATTTCTTGAGCTATTTTTCGCATTTCAGGTATAATCGTCTTTATTTTTAGCCAATTTAGGCGCTATTCACCTCCAATTTAGAGGTTAACCCGCCAAACTTTTCAAGATTCGCGCAGGTAAGTAAATCGAATGTTAAATAAATCGAACCGTTACCTTCTGGGAGAGCGTTTTGTTTTTTCTCCCAGCGACAGTTCTTTGATTGATCTTTATGAAAATAACGAATTGATCCGACTGGGCAGTAACGAGTGCCGAGTATTGATGGTTCTGATAGAAGAGCCTCACGCTATTGTCACCCGAAACCGAATCCACGACTTTGTATGGCGTAAGCAAGGTTTCGAAGTCGACGATTCCAGCCTGACACAATCTATTTCTACCTTAAGAAAAGGCCTGAAAGACTCCACGAAAAGCCCGATGTTTGTCAAAACCGTGCCAAAACGCGGATATCAGGTAGTGTGTTCAGTAGAGGTCTATAACGATCAAGAGGTTGACCTGCCAAAGTCTGCTGTCACTGAGATGGAAGACGACGTTTTGGATGCAGAGATCGTAGCCGCTGAGGCTGAAAGCGAGCTCCAAGAGTCACCAACAGACGTTGCTGTACCGACACCTCAGCCAGAACAAGCGGACATTCCCAGAGCTCCGATTGCGGTGAAAATCCCGCTTGGCTCATGGGTGGCATTCGTGCTCGCATTGCTGGTACCTCTGGCGTTTTACGTTGCCTCCACTCCTAAATCTGAAGCATTTCGGAAAATCTTAACGGTCGAAGATGTACCGGTTTACATTCCCGTGACCAATGCGCGTATCAACCAATGGCAACCCATGGTTCAGCGCTGTGTTGAAAAGTACATTGGTTTCTATCGTGAAGAGCGCGAATTGGAAGAAGTGATTGTGACGGGCGGTCAAGATAACCAAATTTCCCTGAACTATATCCACAGTGCCAAAGACGCAGATGACAACATTACTTATGTTCTTCTTACCAGCCAGCAAGGGAGCGACGGACTATGCCGATGAGTCTTCATGCACCTCGACGCCGTGATCAAATGAAGCGCTTCGGGCCATTTTTCTTGTTGTTGATATCATTTATTGCCAGCGCTTGGGTGTTTCTCGGCGAGGATATGCGCACGTCTAACCTTCTGCTTTCAAAAGAGTGGAAGTCGCGAACAATTAATCACATTGAGGAAGCAAGATTTCGTGATGTAGCTGGGCTTACAGAAACCGAGCAACAAAGCAATATGGTTTTTTTGCCCGATAATACTTATTCCCGTGACACTCAAATTGTGTTGAAAAATGAAGAGCAGAATACTCAAGTGGTGATGTCGATTTCCGAGTCTGGTGAATGGGAAATCAGTGGCGGCTATCTGAAACTCAAGCTCGGTAGCATCAAAGATGTGACGACCGGAGATACCGCGGAGTTTTCAGAGGAGGACCTGACTCTGGTGCGCACTTTCTACCGCCTAGGCGCTGAAAAGGTTCGCCGCATTGATGTATTGAATGACGGTTCACTGCTGCTTACCAGTTTGAACCATGGTTCGCTGGTGCTTTACAGCAAGTCGTGATCGACAAAAACTAAAAAGGCCGCTAAGCGGCCTTTTTTATCCCAGACGGTGACGTCCAATAATCGAATGAGAGAGCGTGGTACCATCCACCAACTCCAACTCTCCGCCCATTGGCACACCGTGTGCGATGCGGCTAGCAATGACGCTATGTTCCAGACAAAGCTCACTGATGTAATGCGCTGTCGCTTCACCTTCTACCGTTGGGTTAGTTGCTAGGATAAGCTCAGAAATTGACTCTGACGATAAACGCTTTTCCAACAAATCCAAACCGATATCAGAAGGGCCAATTCCATCAAGTGGTGATAAATGCCCCATAAGAACAAAGTAACGGCCAGAGTATTGGCCAGTAGCTTCAATCGCAGCAATATCAGCAGGGCTTTCTACCACACAGATCTGACCGTTTTCCTGACGACGGGGATTAGCACAAATCGCACACTCCTCTTCCTCAGTAAAGGTCCTGCATTTACCGCAATGTCCGATATCTGTCATCGCAGAAAGTAACGCTTCAGAAAGCTTCACACCACCTTGGCGATTACGTTGCAGAAGATGAAAAGCCATGCGCTGTGCTGACTTGGGACCGACCCCAGGCAAACAACGCAAGGCTTCCATCAACTGCTCAAGCAGTTGGCTTGTACGCATACTTAGAATGGCATTTTAAAGCCTGGTGGCATCTGCATGCCACCAGTGACTGAAGCCATTTTCTCTTTCTGAGCTTCTTCAATGCGACGCGCTGCATCGTTAAAGGCAGCAGCAATCAGGTCTTCCAGCATGTCTTTGTCGTCTTCCATCAGGCTGTCGTCCAGTTCAACGCGACGAACACTGTGGCTGCCGGTGATGGTCACTTTTACCAGGCCCGCACCCGCTTCGCCGGTGACTTCCATATTCGCAATTTCTTCCTGCATCTTCTGCATGCGCTCTTGCATTTGCTGCGCCTGCTTCATCAGGTTGCCCATTCCGCCTTTACCAAACATACTCTTCTCTCTATGTAGCTTTGCGCTGAGATATCTAAATCACAGCCCTTTTAGGTTTATATAGGTCTAACGCTCTCTTCATCCAGCTGCGCGGCAAAACGCTGGCAGATAAAGCGAACATTGGGATCATCACTCAGGCTTTGTGAAGCCTGAGTCAGTTTTTCTGTATAAAGCCTGTCACGCCATTCCAGTGGTGTTGTTCCCGCTTCTCCCTGCGCGACAGACAAAGTAATTGAAGTACCCAGCTGATTGCTCAAAGCTTCAAGCAAGGCAGCCTGTGCTTTTTCAGTGTTCAAGTGCGCTTGCTCACTACGCAAACAAAGATTGATTTGATCGCCGTGTCGTTCCATGGATGCGTTCAATGCCATCTGCTTGACCAATCGAGGTGCTTCCAATGCACTGGCAATGCGACTCCACTCGTCCAATTCAATCGACTCTTTTTCCAGCTTATCGCGCATTTCCGGGGTGCGCTCGTGTTGAAGCGCTTTTTTAATCTTATCCGGCGTAACAGTAACGGGCTTTTCTTCGGCCGTTTCTAACTTAGTCGGTTTCCAACGATAGGCTTCATCTTGGGTGGCGGCACTTTCATTCGGCATCGATGCTTGTTGGAAAACAGCAGGATCAGCAGGCTTATGTTTTGCTGCGATCCGGTCGATAACCGACAGTGCATCACCGCCGGCTGTTGCCGCACTACCCTTTTTTGGCGATTGGCCCTCTTGCTGACGAACCCGACTTCTCAACATGTTGCGGGCCGCCACCAGACTCCCTGCGGAAGAAGGAGCTTGCTGCTGAGGCTGCTGAGGCTGCTGAGGCTGCTGAGGCTGCTGAGGCTGCTGAGGCTGCTGAGGCTGCTGAGGCTGCTGAGGCTGCTGAGGCTGCTGAGGCTGCTGAGGCTGCTGAGGTGATGTTACTACCGTTGGTTGAGACGGCAAATCGTAGTCAGCATGGGACTCAGTTTCCCGCTGCGCTTCCATCTCCATCGCTGCCATATGCGCAGACATCTGAGGATCGTCCTGAACCACATTCGGCTGAGCAGCTTGAATAGGTTGAGACTGCGTTGGATTAAGCGCTGGCTGCGCAGGAGCAGGAGCAGGAGCAGGAGCAGGAGCAGGAGCAGGAGCAGGAGCAGCCTTACTCACTGTACGACTAGCTTCAACCTGTGCTTTTAACGTTTCAAGCCTGGAGTTGGACTGAGGTGCAGACACCGCTGGTGCTTTCCCTACTTCATTCGTAGGGACGCTAACCACAGAAGGCTGATATTGCTGAGACGTGACTGGCCTAAATGCCAGCATTCGCAGCAACACCATCTCAAGACCTGCACGCCCATCCGGTGCATAAGGCAAATCCTGACGTCCCTGCAACGCAATCTGGTAGTAAAGTTGTACATCTTGCGGAGAGATGGATTGACCCAGCATCAAAATACGTTCTGCATCCGGAGATGAAGCATCAACAGACTCAGGTAAGGCTTGCGCCATGGCCACGCGATGCAATTGCCCCGCTATTTCTTTTAATAGTCCATCCCACTCAACACCCACTTCGGCTAAGTGCGTCAAGCACTGCATCACATGGTTTGCATGGCCTTCTGCCAACGCTTCCAGCAGTAAGATCGCCTGATCGGTGCTCAAAGTGCCCAGCATTTCTGATACTTGGCCTTCGAGAACACTGCCATTACCTAAAGCAATCGCTTGATCAGTCAGCGATAGCGCATCACGCATACTGCCTTCAGCCGCACGTGCGATAAAGGACAGTGCTCTAGGCTCTGCTGAAACCGTTTCTTGCTCGAGAACGTGTGACAATTGATCTTTTATCTGCGTGGCGTCCAAATGCTTCAAATGGAATTGCAGACAACGCGACAGAATGGTGACTGGCAGCTTTTGTGGATCAGTGGTCGCTAGCAGAAATTTTACGTACTCAGGCGGCTCTTCGAGTGTTTTGAGTAACGCGTTAAAGCTGTGGCGCGAGAGCATGTGCACTTCATCTATCAGATAGACTTTGTAGCGACCACGAGCGGGTTTGTACTGAACGTTGTCTAGAAGGTCACGCGTGTCTTCTACTTTGGTGCGAGATGCCGCATCAATCTCCAACAGGTCAACAAACCTGCCCTGATCGATTTCCTGACAGGTTGAGCACACACCACAAGGCGTTGAAGTCACACCTTGCTCACAATTCAAGCCTTTGGCAAAGATGCGGGCAATAGTGGTCTTACCCACACCGCGTGTGCCGCTGAACAGATAGGCGTGATGCAAACGATTGTGATCGAGCGCATTCGCTAAAGCGGTCAATACATGGGATTGGCCAACCACATCTTGGAACTGGTGTGGTCGCCATTTTCTGGCTAGTACCTGATAACTCATGCGTTATAAATTCTTCCAATAGTCTGCTGCCATGCTAGCACAGACGTAAAAAGAGCGCGATCTTGACGATCACGCTCTTCTCGCTCCAACGGTTTGAACGCTCGATTAATGACCGTCAAATTGGCAGATGCTGTAAACGTCAATGCCATTCTCTTGAAGACGTTTTTCTCCGCCAATTTCTGGCAGATTGATGATAAATGCAGCATGGGCGACATTACCACCCAAACGGCGGATTAGTTTAGTGGTTGCTTCAATCGTACCGCCAGTCGCAAGCAGGTCATCAACCATCAGTACTTTGTCGCCTTCAACGATAGCATCCGTGTGAATTTCGAGCTTGTCTGTGCCGTATTCCAGTTCATAGCTTTCGCTGATCACTTCACGTGGCAGCTTTCCTGGTTTACGAACAGGAACAAAACCGACGCCTAATTCCAGTGCCAATGGCGCTCCAAACAGAAAGCCACGAGACTCAGTACCCACAATTTTTGTGAAGCCCTGATCTTTGTATTTTTCCACAAGCAAACCAATGGTCGCTCTATAGGCTTCTGCGTTTTCCATCAGACTAGTGATGTCGCGGAACATAATGCCTGGTTTTGGATAGTCAGGAATGGTTTTAATGCTGTCTTTGATAAATGCGATTTTGTCTTGGCTCATAATGACTCACCACGGTATGTGGCTTCCGGTAATGCTGGAAGTAAATGACCCCATTTACGCCCGCTTTCAATAGCCAGCCGATGGGGAGACGAAGCGCTCATGTTATGTATTTTCTGAGGCTCCGGCAACAGGTTCGATTTCACGCAAACGGTTAAACCAAAATAAAAGTGCGACACACATGGTCACTAGCATGACCTTGTGCCAAAGCTCGGGAACAATCGCGATAGAGAGTGAGAAGCTGAGCACGATAAAGACAGTTGCCCGTCGCTTAATTTTCTTATCAATAGCCCGGTGCTCATTCCAGTTATTGATGGCCGGACCAAAGGTTGGATGGTTATGGAGCCAGTGAGCGATACGGGGAGAGCCACGCATGAAACATGCGCTCGCAAGAAGCATAAAGGGGGTTGTTGGTAATAATGGAAGGAAGATGCCAATCACACCTAACAGTACACAGACCCATCCGATACTCAGAAGCAGTATGCGTTTAATCGATTCTTGCACTCTTCCTCCCAAACAAGGTTTTATCTGCTTAGCATGCCAATCCAGGTCAAGGTGGCTGGCAGCGTAGGAATGAGCAGTACAGCAATCATTCCCAAGAAATAAGCAAAGTTAAACGGGTCTTTAAAGTTAGTGTCCATCTCGTACATCCTTTTTGTTCTGACTTTTGTTGAGCAGGTTGCAAATATAACCGTTTAGCGTACGGCTAAATACCGACAAACTGCAGGGTCAATATACGCATTGCTCAAACCTAACTCGTTTTGTCTTGATATATATCAGAACAAATAAGGCTGGTATCACTACACTGATCCGGTTACAACGCGCACCGAGAGATCACAATGATTGATACAGAAACTGTAGCACAGCTACAACAAAAGCTCGCGAATGAGAAGGAAGCGGTACGCAGCAGATTGGAAGATGCACTGATCACATTGACGGGGTTAGACGTGTCCAATGTCCCAACAGCGCATCTGATTAAGTTATGTAGAAGGGAAAAAAGCACAAAATTACATGACGATGGCTTACGACTAGAGAAAATCGATGCCGCACTTTGTGCTATTCATACTGGCCTATTTGGGCTGTGTGCAGATTGTGAAGAAGAGGTTGAAGTCGAGGATATTCTTTCTGACCCTGCTGAATCACGCTGTCGAGCTTGCAGAGAACACAGTCGATATCATCACACATAAAAAACGCCTTTCGGCGTTTTTTTACTCTTGGTCAATCACCCACTTACGGAAGGCTTTACGCTCTTCTTTTGACGCTTTTGTGTACCAGAGCTTGAGCTGTGCTAGCGCGTCGCCTGTCAGTTCTACTTTGCCAGTTTCAGAAACAGCGACGACAACCTCTTCATTAAGATCTTTAATTTCCTGACCTTCAAAGTAGATACCGTTTTTCTTGTTATACGCTGTTACTGCTTTAGGAAGATCCGCATAAGGGAGAAAGCCTGGGTTGCCGGGAAGCTCATCGAACTGGAAAGAGACCTTTTTATCCGCACTATCTTTAATGAACCACTCTACAGTTCCTTTCTTAAATGCTTTCTCAGCCTGGATATGTTTCCGGAAACGCTCAATAGATATAGAGAGATCTTGTCCCATATTGGTAAATTGAAACACATAAGGTTTAGATTCAAAGAACTTAGTGTTTGAACCATCGTTTAGAATGGATTTGTAACGGACAACCAATTGATTGCTTCCATCAACTAAATTGAGCCTATCACCACTACTAGCATCCACTTCCTTTCCGTTTAAAACATACGCTTGTAGATCTGTACCAATTTCAATTTCAGTCGCCGCAACGACAGAAGTACAAACTAATAAGGCACTATATACGGCTAACAGTCTCATTAACTTCCCTTATCCTGATAAAAAAAGAGCTGCCACATAAGGGCAGCTCCGGCAATATTTTCAAAGTTAGAAGTTATATTAGAATTTAACTTCCATACCTACTAAGAAACCAGTCGCATCGCCGAAATCCTTAGTATTGGTGTTTCCGCTTGCGTCCTTTTTCTCAGCCCAGCCCAGTTCTACATAGGTTTTAACATTGCTGTGCATCTTATAAGTAGCATTTGCGTAGACGTTGCTACCTTCAGAGTTATCGTCGTTCTCGCCGAAATTATAACCCAAGTAGTATTGGAAATCGCCAACGCCATAACCAGCAAGCAGCTCTACATAATGACCAGAATGCGCTTTGTTCTGAGCGCCGCCAATTTTCTCTTCAAAGTCAGTGTAAGAAGCGCCTACAGTGAACGCATCAAAATTGTATACTGCGCTAACTTGGAATGCGTCTGACTTGACTTTGCTACCTTTAGTACCGTTATTAGTATCAGTCTTCTCAGCAGCCAAGAAATATGCTGACAGATCAACACCAGCGAAAGACGCACCTACGCCTGCATCAGTGTGTGATGCTTCAGTGACTTTTACGTCACGCACCAGAGTGCCGCTTACGTCTTTGAAAGTTTCTTCTTCAGCACCGCTTTGCTTGAGGTTGTGTGAAACACCAAACCAAAACGCATCGCCATCATAGCGATACTTGATTACGTCGTTACCGCTAGCTGGAAGGCTACCGTTTACACCCTCGAGACCAAGCTCGATATCTTCGTTGATATTTGTATCATCCCAAAAAGTGTACATACGACCAGCAGTCAACTGACCGAAATCGCCTTTAAAGCCAGCCCACAGTTCGGTGTTCTTTACAGAACCGCCTTCGTTTTCGAAGTCAAAGTAGCCAAGTGCTGTGAGGCTTTCGCTAACTGCTACATCGATGCCAAAGTTCAGCTCGCCATCGTCAAGACGTACATCCAAATCGACGTCTTGCTGATTAAACTCATATTCTTGAATGATCTGTACTTCAGCAGCACCGCCGATAGTTACAGTTACACCGTCTTGATCGTAAACGGTTGCTGCATTTACTGCACCAGCAGCCAGCAGAGCTGGTACTGCCATCGCTAGGATAGTCTTTTTCATGTTAATCCACTGCCTTTTCTTTATTAGATTGGAATTCCTGTTCCAGGATCCCTTTTATGTTTGTACATGTCACAACGTCACTAAAACACCACAACAAGTACGCTTAAACTTCGAAACTTAGAGTGCAGAGAAATCTAAAATCTGTCAAATCAACCAAAATCAATATCAAAAAACAAAAATACTCTTTAAATACATAAGGATAGAAGCACCCCTTCGATAGGGGTCACGGAAACGAAACCACATTGTCAAAATTCTGTAAAGTTGTTTGCAAAGCTTTATCAGAGTATTAGTCTGATAAAAACAATAATGCATCCGTAAATCAGGATTATATTCTACATGTAAGCAATTTGTGCAGTGAATGGCATTCCCTTTGGATTTCATAGTGATAGCTAATATTAGTTCAATTGATATTCGTGATCTAAATCGCATAAATTGGAATAAATGATCGAATACTTGAACTCTTTCACATTCTCCGAGCGTGATATACTGCGGCCCTACCACTCAGATTGTGACAAACATGCTTAGCCCATCAACCAAAAAAGACATCCGCTCCAGCTACGAGAATTTGAGAGCCCAACTACAGAATTTTATTCCAAGGAAAGCCCAAAACTACCTCGTTGCTGAAATTGCAAAAACACTCGCGGGGGAATACAACCCTAAAAGACGAATTTTGGTAGCGGAAGCGGGAACGGGTATCGGTAAGTCAATGGCTTACCTGATGGGCTCCATTTGTTTCGCCCTCAACAACAATAAAAAGGTGGTGGTTTCCACTGCCACAGTCGCTCTGCAAGAACAGTTAATAGAAAAAGACCTGCCTCTGTTTCGCCGAGTGGTTTCCCGGGAGTTCAGCTTTGTGCTGGCAAAAGGTCGTCAGCGCTATTGTTGTGGGGAGAAGCTCGCAGCCGCTGCCAGCGCTGAAGGACATGGGCAGCAAGCCTTGTTTACAGAGAAACCTAAAAAGGCAGATATCGACATGGTTAACACCATGTATAGCGCTTACTCCCGCGGAAAATGGAATGGTGACAGGGATGCTTGGCCTAAGAGTATTCCTGATCACCTGTGGCAAACCATTGTTTCAGATAAGCACACATGCCATTCAGGATTAGCCGCTCACCGCAACTGCCCTTTTGCAAAAGCCCGCGAACATCTGGATAAAGCGGATGTCGTTGTTGCTAATCACAGTTTATTGATGGCGGATTTAGAACTTGGCGGGGGGGTTATCCTGCCTGAGCCAGAGCATGCCCTTTATATGGTCGACGAAGCGCACCACTTGCCCACGGTAGCGCGAGATTTCTCCGCTGCATCTGCAAGCTTAGTTGGCGCTGCTTCCTGGCTGGAAAAACTCAATCAAAGCGCATCCAAGATTGCCAATGGCGGCGACATCAAACGCAGTGGGCGTTTTTTAGATGCGTTGCAGTCAGGAATCCAAGTGCTTATTCCCGGGCTTCGAGGCATCCGCGACATGCTGATTGATTTCCCTCTTAATAATGATGGCGTCTATCGTTTTACTGATGGTGAGTTGCCAGAAACCTTGCATTTAGAATCTAAAGAAATGCAAAAAGCAGCAAAAAAAGCTAATCAGTCGCTCGCAAAACTCCACGACCTTATCTCAGAGCGCGTAAAAGACGGTGAACTGGCCTCAAGGCTTGCCGACCCACTTCTTGCTGAATCCGCCTTTTTCTTACAGCGCTTAGAGAATCTCGAAAAAGTGTGGACGCTGATGGCGCAACCTAATTCAGATAAAGGTGCGCCACTGGCTAGGTGGATTCAAAAATGTCCCGAGCGCGAATCTGACTTTATTGTTCATGTATCACCGTTAGAAATCGGTTGGCGGCTGGACCAACTACTTTGGTCTCGCGCAGCAGGAGTGTGCCTTCTTTCAGCCACATTACGTGCCCTAAACTCATTCACATACTTTTGTCGCCAGGTGGGATTGGACGAAAACGATGGCACACGTTTTCTTGCTTTGCCGTCACCGTTTGATTATCAGGAAAACGCGCGTCTGGTCGTCCCAGCTATGCCTTGCGAACCGCAAGACGAAAAGTTCACCAGCCACCTTCCCGATATCTTGATGGAATACCTCGAAGGTGAAACTGCCAGCTTGGTACTTTTTTCCTCTTACTGGCAGATGAATCAGGTCGCTGAAAAGATGCGCGCCGATATCAAAAAACTTGGCTGGCACCTTCATGTGCAGGGAGAAGCATCACGCACCTCTATATTGGATGCGCACCGCAAGTGTTGTGAAAAAGGCCAGATCAGCATCCTTTTCGGAACGGGCAGCTTTTCTGAAGGTCTCGATTTGCCCGGAGAACAGCTGACCAACCTTATCATCACCAAAATTCCGTTTGCGGTACCCACCTCTCCGGTGGAAGAAGCTCATGCTGAGTATCTAGAGCGAAAAGGCGGTAATGCATTCCTCCAGATCTCCGTGCCGGAAGCCAGTAAAAAGCTTGTTCAATCAGCAGGTAGACTGCTGCGCAAAGAACAGGACTCTGGTAGAGTCGTTTTGCTAGACAGACGAGTTGTTACAAGGCGTTATGGAAAAGCCTTGTTGGATTCATTGCCTCCCTTTAAGCGTGTTATCGAACACTAAGAAAAATAAAAATGCTCGAACTTCTGGATCCAAATACCCTCATTATTTTGGGAATGGTCGCACTTGCGGCAGGTTTTATCGATGCTGTTGCTGGTGGTGGTGGCATGTTAATGGTTCCTGCGTTGCTTTCCATTGGCTTACCGCCGCATATCGCATTAGGTACCAATAAGCTGTCAGCAACGTTTGCCTCCTCGACGGCTGCGTTTACCTATTACCGGAAAAAGCTGTTTTCGCCCTCATTTTGGATGCATGCCTTTGTCGCCACTTTCATTGGCGCAATTTTGGGTACCTTGGTCGTGGACTATATTTCCACCGAGTGGCTCGAAAAAGCCCTGCCGCTTGTGGTGCTGGCAACCGCCGCCTACACCATCTGGCATCGCCAACCAAAAGCAGAGAATCACAATCTGCCGAAGGATGAGCCTCGCCTAAAAGAAAAGCAGTGGGCTCAAGGGCTCACCTTGGGATTCTATGACGGGGTTGCAGGGCCGGGAACCGGCGCATTCTGGACCGTGTCTTCGATGTCGATGTATAAAATGAATATTCTGCTTTCGTCAGGTTTAGCAAAAGCGATGAATTTCGTCAGCAACATCACATCACTCGTTACCTTCATCATTTTGGGTCATGTGAACTGGGCGCTTGGGCTTACTATGGGTGTCTGCCTGATGGTAGGTGCTTACATCGGCGCACATTCTGCTATTAAGTTTGGCGCTAAGTTTATTCGCCCTGTGTTTGTTACTGTGGTTGTGGTTCTATCCGTTAAACTGGCCATCGACGCTTGGCTTTAAGCCCAATAGGTATTAAGAGCTATGGATTTATCATCCCTCAGAACCGAGCTTCAAACGCTGGCAAACCGAGCCGCGGAGATAGACCGCAAGCGCGGTGAGAGTGCAAAGCCGCTGTTCGATGAACGCCTATTCTCCTGTCTCGCTAAGCTGCTTACGCCTTGTGTGTCGGAAGCAAAAAGTGTCGTTGATACCATTGAACGGGAGCAGGCAAGCGGACGCCTTTCTGCAATGCGCGCAGAGCACCTATGCGAAAAGCTGGTGAACCAAATCGGTGCGCTTCAGCGAGAAATGGCAACATTGGCTATACGACAGCAAGAAAAAGCCATGGCTCCGAAAACCGGCGCTTCTATCAGCCAGCTCTACCAGGATCTCGCACAGCACCAAGGGTGGGAAAGAAGGCTGGAGGATATGGTTCGCGATGCGGAGGCCAAGATGGGGCAATACGCCAGCTTTGCGGAACAGCAGCAAGCCCAGAAGCAGCTACTGGCGCTGGAAAAGCGTTTATCACGCTGTCGTGAAGCCAGACAAAAAATCGAATCCCGTATCTCTTTCCGTGAGCGCAAAGGCTAAAGCTCTGATGTTGCCGATTATTTATCATCCGATCTATTCTGACTTTCCATTGCCTGAAGGTCACAGGTATCCGCTACAAAAGTACCGGCTGCTCAAAGAACACATTGATGAAATGGGTTGGCCCGTAACAACATTTCAGCCAACACGTCTTGATCATCAACATCTAAAACGTTTCCATGACGATGACTATGTCGATGCTTTGGTGAGCGGCTCCTTACCTCTGGTAAAAATGCGACGTATTGGCTTCCCCTGGAGTGAGGCACTGATACAACGTAGTCTCACATCACTGGGAGGAACCACTCTCACTGTCGATAAAGCGATTGAACATGGTGTCGCTGTTCACCTTACCGGTGGATACCATCACTCGCATAAAGACTTTGGCAGTGGCTTTTGCCTTTTTAATGATTTAATTCTGGCATCTGACCACGCGCTTTCCTACCCAAACATAAACAAGGTACTTATCGTCGATTGCGATGTTCATCATGGCGATGGCACGGCGACACTCGCTCAAGAGAGGGAAGACATCATTACCCTTTCGGTGCACTGTGACAAAAACTTCCCATCACGAAAGCCAGACTCTGACATTGATATCCCCATGCCTATTGGCGTTGAATCCGATGCCTACCTTTCTGAGTTCGTGCCTGTGCTAACCCTTGCTATCGCCCAACACCAGCCTGACATGGTGATATATGATGCGGGCGTTGATATTCATGTAGATGATGAACTTGGCTATATGAATGTTTGCCAACACGGCATCGCTGAGAGAGATAAAGCCGTTATGGAAGCTTGTCATCAATACGGCGTTCCTATCGCCGCTGTTATCGGCGGCGGATATCGTACAGAACAGAGCGCTTTGGTTCCGCTTCATGCCGAGTTGATAAAAGCAGCATTCAATATCTATTTCCCAAATTGGAGTAAAAAATCATGAGTCAATCTGGACTGGATAATGCCCCTGATGAAATCAAACTTGCTGTTGATTTAATCTATCTCTTGGAAAGCAATGAGGTCGACCCTGAAACCGCGTTAAAAGCACTGGAGATCGTCAGATCTGACCTTGAACGAAAAGTGTCGAAAGCAAACGATTAACTCTCAGGAACGTCTTCTAACTCCCTCGATTGAGCGACCAGATCCCCCCCTTTAAAAATGTTAACTTTGATAGTAAATAATGTTGTAAAAACATCCTTTTATTAAACTATTTGCCTAACATTTAATCTTTCAGTGAAATTTACAGATGCCAGAAGATCAAATTTAGAGTATTATCCCGCCGCTTTATTTGCTTATCTTGACGTCAAGTGAGCAAAAAACGGCCACAGATCATGCTCAAATGGATTTGTAAGTAGCGCAATCGACGCGCAAATCTGCTGGCTGGAATCTCTGCACGGAAGCGTCGCCAGGACAAGTTATTTGTCCGGGGCAGAGAGCTGAAAAGGAAGTTTCAGATCCCTTGTCTCCTCCTTCTCACTCAACTGCCACTTTAAATTTGACGACAGTAGAGTTTGTATATGACGGAACTAAAAGAACTATTCGTTTCCTTTGTCGACGCCGGGAATGGCTTGTTGTGGGGAAGCGTGCTTATTTACCTTTTGATCGGCGCTGGTCTTTACTTCACTTTCCGCACCGGTTTCCTCCAATTCCGCTCTTTCGGGCACATGTTTGAGCTCATCAAAGGTAGCCGTGAAGGCGCCGACGGTGGTATCTCATCATTCCAGGCATTCAGCACCAGTCTCGCCGCTCGCGTAGGTACAGGTAACATGGCAGGTGTTGCTGTGGCGATTTACCTTGGTGGTCCTGGCGCAGTGTTCTGGATGTGGATTACTGCACTGGTCGGTATGTCTACCAGCTTTGTAGAATCTACGCTGGCACAGGCATACAAAATCAATCACAAAGACAACACCTTCCGCGGTGGTCCGGCTTACTACATTGAAAAGGGTTTGGGTCAACGCTGGTTAGGTATCGCCTTTGCTATCTGTTTGATCATCGCGTTTGGTCTGGCATTCAACGGCGTTCAGTCAAACTCCATCGCTGCGGCGATGAACACCGCTTTCGGCACTGATAACACTTGGGTAGGTGTAATTCTGGCGCTGGCAACGGCACCTATCATCTTTGGTGGTATGCGTTCTGTCGCCAAAGTGGCCGAGCTGATTGTTCCGTTTATGGCGATTGGTTACCTCGTTGTGGCCTTCTACGTTATCGGTATCAACATCACGCTGCTTCCAGACGTTTTCGGCACCATCATCGGCAGTGCGCTTGGCTTTGAGCAAGCAGCAGGCGGTGCGATTGGTGCAGCCATGATGCAAGGTATCAAACGTGGTCTGTTCTCAAACGAAGCAGGTATGGGTTCTGCGCCTAACGCAGCAGCAACAGCAACCACCCGCCCTAACCACCCAGTGGCACAAGGCTATGTACAAATGCTGGGTGTGTTTATCGACACCATCGTTATCTGTACCGCAACCGCATCTATCATCCTGCTATCAGGCATGCTGGACACTGACAGCGGTGTCACCGGCATTGCGCTGACTCAAGCGGCTCTGGTCGAAGAAGTGGGCGCATGGGGTGCAGGCTTTATTGCTATCGCCATTCTGCTGTTTGCATTCACCTCATTGATTGCCAACTACTCATACGGTGAATCAAACATCGAGTACATCTTCAAAAGCAAAAAGGCCATCAATGTCTACCGTGTTGCTGTTCTGGCAATGGTAGTGATCGGCGCTGTTGTTGACTTACCGACGGTTTGGGCATTTGCAGACCTTTCTATGGGTATGATGGCCCTCATCAACCTTGTGGCAATTCTTGCGCTGTCTGGCATCGTGTTTGCGCTGCTTAAAGACTATGAAACCCAGCGTAAAGAAGGCAAAAAGCCGACGTTCGATCGCACCAAGTTCCCGAAGCTGGACAAGCAGATCGACAAAGACGTTTGGTAAAAAACACCTAAAACACACAACATCAAAAAGGGAGCCGATGGGCTCCCTTTCCTTTTCTTTTTAGGTACATTCCGGTTTATTCAGGGTGTGACCTTAATATGCGCAGCGCTTCTTTTGCATGCTCAACCGCATCTCGACCAATCGAAGTTAAGTAACCACCGTCTTTTGCTGTGATCAGCTTTTTGTCATAAAGGCGTTCTGTTGCAGCCACAAGATCAGGGTCCGCATCACTGTGAACCTTGATACCCATGAGATCAGAAGAACGAGAAAACTTCACCAGGACGTTCATTTCGTCAACCAGTTCAGACGTAAATGGCATAGCGCCTCCAACATTTATCCGTGTTTCGTTACCCTTGAATATAGTTGGTCGTGCCACATAGAATTTGTGCCGAGATCAAGAACTGATCGATAAGCACAATCAAGCAGCTACAAATAGACAGAAGTTTGAATCACGCCACATCCTGAGCACGTTTTCGACCTAAGAAACTGACTTCATTACCGGATTCTGGTGCCAAAGGCACCATTCTAGACAAAGTCAGCGACCCCAAAGCAAGGCCAGTGCCGACTAAGAAGACTGTTGTTGGTGAGTACAACCACACCACACCCAAAGCAGCAGGAATCACTACTGCCGCAATGTGATTGATGGTAAAGCTCACACCCGCCGTAGATGCAATGTCTTCCGGATCGGCAATCTTCTGGAAGTAGGTTTTAATCGCGATCGCCATGGCGAAGAAAAGATGGTCCACCACGTATAACACACCCGCCATCGTTGCACTTTCCACAAAGGCATAGCCGGTAAACACACATGCCAGCCCAACATACTCCACGGTCAGGGCGCGTCGCTCACCCACTCTGCCAATCCAAGCACCAATTTTGGCCGCAAACAGCATGTTGAAGAGGTAGTTAATGATAAACAGCAGACTGACATCACCCACGGAATACCCAAACTTCTCAACCATCATGAAGCCGGCAAAAACAATGAAGATCTGACGACGGGCACCACTGAGGAAAGTCAGGCCGTAATAAAGCCAATATCTTTTGCGAAGGATCAGCTTTCGAGTCTGAACGTGTGGGCTTTCAAAGGAAGGAAATATTGCCCACAGCGCAAGTACCGCCACCAAACTGACAAAGCCAAACAGCATATACACGATGTTATAGCTGACCTCCATCCACTCCATTAACAGCCAAACGGCAGCGTAAGCGATAAGGCTTGCTGCGCCCTTCCAGGCAAGAACCTGTCCCATAAAGTGTGCGCTTTTATCTTTATCTATCCACTGTAAAGTCAGAGACTGATTAACGGTTTCAAAATAGTGAAAGCCAATCGACATCACAATCGTGGTTAAATACAGCCCCCATACCGTTGGAAACCAACCTGTCACCGCAACACCGAGACACATCACAGCCAGAAACAGCAAGGCAAAGCGCTGCTCTTTGATAAACAACAAGAGATAAATCGCTGTAAACGCCAGGAAGCCAGGGACTTCACGCAAACTCTGCAACATGCCGATTTCTTTACCGGTAAACGCGGCTTTTTCTACCACAAAGTTGTTGAGTAATACGTTCCAGACAGAAAACGCCATGGCCATGATAAAAGCCATCGCGATAAGAAGATGGGCGGGAGTTCTAAAGCGTTCCACGTTGTTGTTTCTCGATATTTATTTGAAGTTGTTTCCGCCAATGTAACTGCGAATCAACAAATAAGCTAACGGGAATCGTTGAAGTCATTGTTCAAAAATCATGAACAAAAAAAGAGCAGCCACTTGGGCTGCTCTTTTCAGGGGGAATAATTCTAGTGATTAAGCTTGAATACCAACAATCAACCAAGGTGCATTTGGTTGTGTCATATCACGCTCAAGGTGCCAGATATCAGTAATGTCTTCTTCAACACCTTCCTGACGGTCAGTGTAGCGGCCGCTGAACTGCAGACTCAGTTGAGCAAGTTTGCCGTCGTAATCAGCACGGACGATTTCCGCATCGACATACATGACTTCTGTGTGCTGCTCGCCTTCCAGCTTACGACGCTCTTCAGCCAGGTCGTTATATAGCTCGGGCGTCACGTATTCCTGAATAGTTTCAAGCTGGTTGTGGTTCCATGCACCTTGCAGAATACGGTAATGCTCACGCGCACCGTTTACAAAACCAGCCATATCGAAGTTCGGCGGGAAATTAAACGGTACATCGTTATTTACTGCACCAAAACCTCCTGTCGAAGATGTCGCCGCTGACTCACGGAACTGAGGCTGTTGTTGCTCGTGGTAGTAACCTTTGTTTTGCGGCTCTTGGCCACCGGCGTAAGCCTGTTGATGCGGTCGGTTCATCGGACCGTTCTTCGCCGCCATCAGGCTCTTGAAGATCTTAAACAGCACGAATGCGATCAGTGCGATGATCAGGAAATCCATGATTTGGAAGCCTTCAAATGCACCACCCATCATGGCTGCGATCAGACCACCAGCTAGCAGTCCGCCCAGCAAACCACCCATCAAGCCTTTCTTAGAAGACGACTTCGCTGCAGCCGCAGGATCGTTTTGCTTATTGATTGAGTTGGTGTTGGTCGGTTGTGATTTTGGTGCTGGCGCCGTCTTAAAGCTTTTGCCGAAAGACTTACCGCCACCAAACTTCTTCGCCTCAGCGTGTGGTGCAGATACCACCATCACGAACATCAGCGCGAATAGAGTAAAAAAGCGTTTCATTGCAAACCTTTTGTTTCAATGTCAAATAACGCAACAAGCGTAAGGTACTTTCATGCTATGTCAGCGGCACGGAAAGTCAAACCCTGTTACGGCCGAATATGTTACCAATCGTTTAAATTTTGCTTAAACAGCAATACATAACTGCGAGCAAGATTTCTCCTTTTGGCGACTTTTTAATAAAAATGCGGTAAACCGTTGAGGAGATAGAGCTCTTAATGGAACGACTGCCTTACAATGCAGTCCATATTCACAGAGAGAAAACAATTAAAGGTTGATGCGATGAACGATACACACAGTAAAACCGTCGGGTACATTTTATGGATCTTCGGTTTTCTCGGTGCACACCGTTTTTATTATGGTAAGCCTGTGACAGGAACCATCTGGCTGTTCACATTCGGACTTTTGGGGATTGGTTGGTTGATTGACCTGTTTCTGATCCCATCCATGGATCGCGAAGCAGACCTCCGCTTTAACAGCGGACAAGTCGATTACTCTGTCGCTTGGATATTGCTGACCTTCCTAGGCATCTTCGGTATTCACCGTATGTATATGGGTAAATGGGTGACTGGCATCATCTATCTCTTTACTGGCGGATTCTTCATTGTTGGTGTTATTTATGATTTTTGGACACTGAACGATCAGGTTTCGATTAAAAACGCCGAACGTTTCAGCTAAGCTTTTGCTTTCAAAGCCTCTCAGTTGTTGGCATTTAGCTAAACTGAGAGGCTCGTAACTTGCCCTTTCCCGACCCCACTCCTAAAATATCGAACATTGTTCACTATTTGCAGCAGAAGTAATGGCACGCAGGAACGACCACAGCCGCGAAGAGCTGGTAGAAATGACGCTTAACTGCGTTGAAAAGTATTTAGACACCCAGCCTTACCATGCCCTGAGCTTGCGAAAAATCGCTGCTGAAATCGGGTATGTCCCAAGTACCTTGGTCAATGTCTTTGGCAGTTATAACATTCTGCTACTACATGTTGTCGCTCGGACACTGGACGATCTGCGTCATCAGGCCCAACAAAAGCTGACCGACACATCAAACTGCCGTGAAGCCCTGTTTACACTCGCGCATCTTTACCTCGAGTTCGCATCGAAAAACCCTTACCGTTGGCAACTGGTGTTTGAGCACAGCATGAAAGGCGACAAGCTTCCTGATTGGCAAAGTGACCGAATCCAGAGTATGACGGGCATGCTGGAACGCCTGCTTAAGCAACTTTCTCCCACCAAAAACGATGAGGAAGTGGTAGAGGCAAGCCGCGTACTCTGGGCAGGAGTTCATGGCATCACGCTGCTCGCAGTTGACGACAAGTTCTTCACCTCAGTGCCAGTCAATGGCGCAGAGCTTATCGATAACCTGCTGACAGGCTACCTTAAGAGCTGGATTGACGCTTAGGAGCCGGGAAGGAAAGGATGACAAGCCAAACCGGGCTCCTGAAACAGCGACGTTTTCTGCCTTATTTTATCACCCAAGCACTCGGCGCGTTTAACGACAACGTCTACAAGAATGTCCTGTTGATCCTCGTTGCCTTTGCTGGTCCCGGCGTCATCGGGATAAGTACCGACCTTTTCATCAACCTCGCTGCTGGCCTGTTTATTCTCCCCTTTTTTCTGTTCTCAGCTTTCGCCGGTGAGCTCGCGGATAAATTCGAGAAATCCCAATTTATCCGCGGCGTGAAGTTACTGGAAATCGGCATTATGAGTCTCGCTGCCATTGCTTTTATCTACGAAAGCTACATGGCGCTTTTAGTTCTTCTTTTCTTGATGGGTACGCAATCTGCTTTCTTTGGCCCTGTGAAATACGCATTACTGCCTCAAACCCTAAAACCTCAGGAACTGGTTTCGGGCAATGCTTTGGTTGAAACCGGTACATTCCTAGCGATTTTACTTGGCACCATGGTGGCCGGGGTTATCGCGAATATGGATGGAGCGCGAGATATTGCTGCTATCTCTGTGGTGATGTTTGCTGTGCTCGGTTATTTGAGCGCCCGTTCTATTCCTGAGGTAGCTGCCGGAAACCCTTCTCTCAAAATCCGTTTTTCTCCTATCCGACAGATGAAGACCACGCTGGCGATTGCCCGAAAAGATAAAGTCGTGCTGCAGTCAATTCTCGGGATCAGTTGGTTTTGGTTTCTCGGTGCCAGTTATCTCACGCAATTCCCCAATTACGCCAAGCTTCATCTTGGTGGCAATGAAGCGACCGTTTCGTTTCTACTGACGCTTTTCTCCGTCGGTATTGCCATTGGCTCTTTGCTTTGTGACAAGCTTTCCGGCCATCGTATTGAGCCTGGCATTGTGCCAATTGGTGCACTGGGATTGACTATTTTCGGCATTCACCTGATGTTCTCGACACCTGCAATGCCTTCAACTGCTGCAAACTTTGTAGAATTTATTGCCGACCCGTCACTGTGGTGGGTGTTTGTCGATTTACTCTTGATTGGCATATTCGGAGGAATTTTCATTGTTCCTCTGTATTCCATGATGCAGGCACGTTCAGAAGATAGTGAGCGCTCACAGGTCATTGCCGCCAATAACATTTATAACGCTCTCTTCATGGTGACCAGCGCCATTCTCGCCATGATTCTTCTTGGTGCCATGGGCATCAGCATCCCTGAATTTTTCCTTATACTCGCCCTGCTGAATCTTGTTGTCACCCTCTATGTCGGCAAGCAGGTTCCACTCTTCGCGTTGCGCTTTGTTATTTGGTTCTTGAGCCACAGCTTCTATCGCGTGACCCACAAGAATCTCCAAAACATTCCAAAAGAAGGCGGCGCATTGCTGGTATGTAACCATGTCAGCTATGTCGATGCCTTGATTCTGGCAGGTGCTTGTCCGCGCCCCATTCGTTTTGTGATGGACGAAGATTACTACCACCTACCCGTGCTGAATTATTTCTTCCGAGCCAGTCGCGTCATTCCTATCAAGCTCACCAGCGGCTCCATCCGCTGTGCACTCAAGGAAGTAAAAAAGCAACTGAATGACGGCGAGATTGTCTGTATTTTCCCTGAAGGCCAGCTCACTTCTGATGGTGACATGCAGCCTTTCAAACGTGGCATAGACCTAATTCTGAAGCAGTCACCGGTTCCCGTAATACCTATGGCATTGAAAGGTTTATGGGGAAGTTATTTCAGCCGTGAAGGTGGCCGTGCCCTGCTCAAATTACCCAAGCGGTTTTGGTCAAAAGTGGAAGTCGAGGCAGGAAGTCCGGTTCAGCCAGAAGATGCAAGATGCGACCGATTATTTAGTGATGTGAAAACGTTAAGAGGCGATTATCGTTGAACCAGCTTTTCGTTAGCCAGCCAATCAGCTAACGCGCGGCGGGAGATTTTTATCCCGCCATCCAGCAAATGCTTCGGAATCGAGTATGCGGCTTTAGGCACCTGATGAGGCGGCAGCAACGACTTGGCGTAAGCCAGAAAGTCACCTTGATTGACATTGCCCATCACCAACGCAACAGGAACCTGTCCCCACTTGGCATCCACTACGGGCAAAATAAACAATTGCTCAATCCCTTCAAAGCCTGAAAGCACCCTTTCAATACTTTCCGGCTGCACATTTTCCCCGCCACAGATAAACATGTTATCTAAGCGGCCAAGAATCTGAAGTTCGCCCTCTACCCATTCACCTTTATCTTTAGTCGCAAACCATCCGTCCGACAAAGGCTCCAACTTTCCGCCAATGAGGTAACCCGATGAAAGCGTGTCTCCTTTCACCATGATTTCCCCAAGGCTGGAAAGCATAAGTTCCCGATGCGGAAGCGGACGACCTACTGAGAAGCATCCATCCACCCGTTTTGCCGTGATGGTCGATGCCATTTCTGTCATCCCATAACCGCACCAACAACCAATACCTTTTGCTTCAGCTTCATCCACCAGCGCTTGCGGAATCACTGCACCGCCTAAAAGTACGGATGTTAACGAAGAAGGAAACTTCACCTTTAGCAATCGCTGCAATTGCGTTGGTACCAAGGAAGCGTGTGTTACACCTTCTAGAGCCGAGTGTAATGCGTCACCTTTCGTCTCTGCAATCTTCAGAGTCGCCCCGCATTGTAACCACCGCCAGACAATGGCAAGACCGGAAACATGAAATAACGGCAAGGAAAGAAGCCAGCAATCACTTTCACCAAAAGGCATCAGTGAAAACAATCCGCTGGCGCTAGCTAAATGAGCGTTAGCATTGTGAGTGGCCGCTTTGGGTGTCCCCGTCGAGCCGGAAGTCAGCACGAGGGTCAGGATGTCATTGGTATCAAATGGCACCACATCAGACTGCTGCCATTTACTAGAAGAAAATGCGGTATGCGGGTCGATAACCATCTCAATCCCCGCGTTCTCGAGCACTTCTTTTTGGAGTGCTGGAGAGAAAGCCGGATTGATCAGCAGCGTTTTCAAGCCTTGTTGCCAGGCAGCAAGGATAACTAAAAGGGTTTGGTAATCATTTTGAGAGGAGATGGCTACATAGCGATTATGCGGTTTGGGCAGCAACGGCATACTGCCTATATCTGAAACAAGGCGCTGCCAACTAATAGCCTCGCCTTCCAGATATAAAGCAGTATGCTGGGGTTTTACCTCACCCCAGTAAAGCCAAGGCCAAGTATCAAAACTTATGGGTGCGCCTGCCATACCACTTCACAGTCAGTCAGCGTTTTCAGTGGTAACTCACAGCCAGGCCACGCTTGCTCTAGCTGCTCACCAAACAATGAGACCGTATCAAGCCCCGGTAAGGTTTCCGGCGTTAGCCAGTGGGCGATGCGCGCCAATGTATTGAGGCCAAAACTGGATTCAATACTGGAGCTGATCACCACTTCCATCCCCATGGTATGGGCATGCTCAACCAGTGATTTCACTGTTTGAAGTGAGCCCACCAAAGTGGGTTTAATCACGATCGCAGACAATCCGGTTTTGTATTCTAGCGAAAAGCCTTCATCGCGCAGGGTTTCATCCCATGCAATGGCAATTCCGGTTTCTTCACTGAATGCGAGGCTTTGCTCGGGCGTCTGACAAGGCTCTTCTAAAAAGGCGATGCGGGAACGGAAAGCGGGATTCACATAATTGGCAAACTGCGCTGCTTTTGCCGGCGTCCACTGGCGGTTGGCATCCAGTCGAAGGCGCAAATCTGGAAGGATTTCCAGAAACATGTTCACCACCATGCCGTCGCGAATAGGCTCGTAGAGGCCCACTTTAATTTTCGCGACTTTCTCGCCCGGCAATTCAGCGAGCTTTTCAACCAGCTCATCTGGATCGCCGCTACACAACGGCGCAGCGAGGAAATTACCTTCAGCCGGGATTTCACCATCAAGTTCCGCAAGTGCAACGGACAAACCAAAAGCGACGGATGGATAGAGCGTGTCCCAATCTATTTCGTCGCCTTCCAGCCACTGCGCTAAACAAAGCTCAATCTGAGTTTGTGCTTGCTCGATGGTTTCAGCACTGAACTCTGGCAAAGGTGCAATTTCGCCTCTGCCAGATTTCTCACCATCTTTAAGTTCGACAATCAAGCCATCTCGCTGTGCCAGACGGGTGTGACGCAAAATCACACCACTGTCCATCGGCAACGAATAACGGTAAAGCGTTGCGTGCTTCATCTTCCCACCCTGCTATGGGTTACGTGGGAATTTGTCGAAGTCTGGGCGACGTTTTTCATTGAAAGCGTTGCGGCCTTCCTGACCTTCTTCGGTCATGTAGAACAACATGGTGGCGTTACCCGCCAGCTCTTGCAGACCCGCCTGACCATCACAGTCAGCATTCAGAGCCGCTTTCAGGCAGCGCAGCGCCATTGGGCTATGCTGTAGCACTTCACGACACCAACGTGCAGTTTCACGCTCAAGCTCCGCGTAAGGCACTACGTGGTTAACCAGACCCATATCCACCGCTTCTTGCGCATCGTAGAAGCGGCAAAGGAACCAGATCTCTCGGGCTTTTTTCTGACCCACGATACGTGCCATGTAAGACGCGCCCCAACCGCCGTCGAAAGAACCAACTTTCGGGCCAGTCTGACCAAATTGCGCGTTGTCTGCTGCGATCGTCAAGTCACACATCATGTGAAGCACATGACCACCACCCACAGCGTAGCCCGCTACAGAGGCAATCACAGGCTTAGGACAGGTACGGATTTGGCGTTGGAAGTCCAGCACGTTCAAGTGGTGTGTACCTTCGTCATCACGGTAGCCGCCGTAGTCGCCACGGATCTTCTGGTCACCACCGGAACAGAACGCATGCTCACCCTGGCCACGCAGCACAATCACACCCACTTTTTCGTCGTAGCGTGCATCGGCCAGCGCTTTGATCATCTCTTTCACTGTTTGAGGGCGGAATGCATTGCGGACTTCAGGACGGTTGATAGTGATTCGCGCGATACCGTCTTCCGATTTTTCAAAAAGGATATCTTCATAGCCTTCAGAGCAATCATTCCACACCACTGGTGCATACAGTTCCTGTTCGGTTAAACCTGTTGTTCTAGCCATAGCATTACCATCTAAATCATTAAGTTAATTAGGTTCAATCAGCCGCTTAATCGACTGGCAATACAGCAAAGGCTGCTCTGCATGAATGTTGTGGCCGGCGTCTGGGACAATGGAATAAGACAGTCCCGAATGCATCGCCAATGCCAGAAACTTATTGTCCTTCTCACCACATAGGTAATGCACCTTTGCTGGCAACATTCTGAGCAAATCGCCCAGAAAATCCTGTTGGGATAAGGATGTAGCACGCAGCATACTTGCCACTTTTGTACCGAGGTTATCACTGCGCTTAACGATCAAACTTTGTCTTTGCGCATGATTTAGTGAGGAAAATACAGGTTGTTGGTACCAATCTTGAAGCACATCAACAATGGGCTCATTTTCAAAACGCACCGCCCATTTTTCATCATGTTCACGCCTTGCCGCTCTCTCGGGTTCAGGTAAACCTGGATGCCCATTTTCGATAATAAGCCCAGCGAAAGGAGCACAGATTACCCTCAGAGAGCTTGAATAGTGGGTGGCGAGATACATAGCAATGCGTGCGCCCAGCGAATAGCCGACAAGCCAAAAAGGTGAAGACAATGTCTCGCTGATCGTTGCTATTACTTTGATGCAGGTATCTTCAAAGCCGACCGCTTCAATATGTTGGCTACCACCGTGTCCCGGCAAATCGATAGCCAGGCACAGATACTCTTTGGAAAGCTCATCAATGACAGGTTGCCAATCCCTATGATCGCCAAGCAGGCCATGAAGGAAAACAAGGGCAGGTTTGTCCGCCTGCCCTTGGAGGGAATAATTCAATCTTTCAGAGCAGTTCTGCATTGGCAATTTCACCAAACATCGCTTTAAGTGCCTTGCCGCACTCGCCCGCCCCAACCTTGAGTTCAATCACCGTAGTTCCCGGCGTAGACTGCGCATCAATGCATTGTGCTCGCGCGGTTTCCAGCGATGAAGGGCAACCATAGTTGAACCCGAACATCGCCGCCGCGTGTGAGAAATCAGTGCCATGCGGCATGCGATAGAAGGTTTCTTTGTTCGCATCCGGCACCGGTAACATATCGAAAATGCCGCCGCCATCATTGTTAATAATGATCAGCGCAAATGGCTGCGGATTGTTTGCCAGTAACGAAAGGCTGTTGAGGTCATAAAGCGCGGAAGTGTCGCCCATCAGCATCACCATCGGACGCTGTCTTGCA
Source organism: Grimontia sp. SpTr1 (assembly GCF_947387585.1). NCBI lineage: Bacteria > Pseudomonadati > Pseudomonadota > Gammaproteobacteria > Vibrionales > Vibrionaceae > Grimontia > Grimontia sp. SpTr1. The sequence continues at coordinate 249,432 of NZ_CANDOD010000002.1, read as the reverse complement.
CGCTGAACGCCAGAAGCCGTGGCAATCAGACCATCGATACCCGATGCACCGCGATTGGCAAACACGGCTTTTTCTGGCAGGTGACTGCACATATCCAACAGACGGATTGCCATGCTGTTTCCAATAAAGAGGTCGCTCTCTTTCGAAAGCCAATGGCTGAAGTCAGCAGCTAAGGAGACTTCTGACAGCGATTCATCAGACGCCGCCAATCGCTCAAAATATTGTTGGCTTGCCACAACCAACGCATCAGCCCAACGTGCGTGTTCGTTATCACGAGTGATTTCCGTCATGGCCAACGCCACATTTGCCAGTGGCGCATTGATGCGCAACCCCTGTTTATGACTTGGGTCCAGCCTTCCTGGATGTTTCTCTACCAACCAGTGCGTCCCCTCAAACTGGTTGATAAACTGGCTGAGGCGCTTTGACACCAAACGGCTGCCAAATTGAACGATAATATCAGCTTGGTTCAGCACTTCAGCACACGCAGGGTTTTGTAGCCAAACATCAAAACCTGCGAATGCAGAGCCTTGGCTCGCTTGCGGGTCGCAGAGAAGAGGCCAGTGAAGTTTCTGAGCCAGCGCATCAATAGCTCGGCGCTCTTGTAAAGAGGCCTTACCCACCACCAACACACCTTTTTGTTGCTGGAGCTGAGCCCAATCGCGCAAAGGCTGGCTTAAATCTGCGCGTGAAGGCGTGAAGGACAAGTAAGGCTCATCACTCTCCAGCCAGGTTCGTACTGGCTCAAGGTATACCGAAGCGTCTTCCATTTCCCCGTATAAAGGTTCAGGGAACGGACAGTTGATATGATAACTCCCGCCCAGTTCTGACTGACAATGCAGCCCCTCTGACACTGTCGACAATAACCAAGCTGGCGAAATGTGTTCTGTGGGTGACGGCAGGAAACTCGTCACTTCTGCATGCTCGCTGAAAATGCCCTGCTGGCTGATTGCCTGGTTGGCGCCACATTGAATAAGCTCAGGCGGACGGTCAGCAGTCAGAAGCACTAATTTTTCGCGGGTTAAACGGCTTTCTGCCACAGCTGGCAGCAAATTCGCCACCGCTGTACCGGACGTAACAATCACAGCAACAGGATTGTCAGAGGCTTTGGCCAACCCCAGCGCTAAAAAGCCTAAACCACGCTCATCGAAATGGGTATGAAGGCAAATAGAAGAATCAAGGCTTTGGAGTCTTTCCGCTTCCAACGTTAGCGGTGTTGAACGCGAGCCCGGTGCAATACAAATGTCTTTCACACCCGCACGTTGCAGCGACATCAAAATCAGTCTCGCCCAGATACGGTTGATGGTTGAAGGCTTCATCCGGCCTTTTTCTCCATATGTTTGTCGGGCGAAGGGCCTAGCAGGTTTCTGAGAGTCGCCATTTTCCGGTCAAGCTCTTTCCACTCGCTTTCCGCCACTGAACCCGGCACGATGCCTGCGCCCGCAAATAGATGCACCTTGTTATCAACAATCAGGGCGCTGCGGATAGCGACACAGAATTCACTTTGCTCAGGGCTAAGGTAACCCACCGAGCCGCTGTACCAGCCGCGAACGAAGGGTTCATTCTCAACGATAAAATCCACTGCTTTCTCGCGGGGTAAACCTGCCACCGCAGCGGTTGGTTGTAACAAATCCAGCAATGTGGAAGAAGGTACATCAGCGACTAAATTCGCCTCAATATCGCGCTTTAAGTGCTGCACATTGCGAAGACGCACTAAGTGAGGCGTGACTTCAACATCCAATTGCTCGCTATGCGGATTCAGTCGCTGGGTGATGTCTTCCACCACCAAGCGGTTTTCATAGATATTTTTGCTGTCATTGAGCAGCCAGGTCGCCAGTAAAAGGTCTTCCTCGGCGTCTTTGCCGCGACCTATGGTACCTGCGAGTGCTTCAGTATAGAGTTCGCTGTCATCGCGCCAGAATAAGCGCTCCGGCGTCGAGCCAACAAAACAGTGCTTTTCATCCAGCGCCAGCAGGAAATGAAAGTTGGACTTATTAATCTCGACAGAGGCTTTCAGCAGGCTGGCTGCGGGTAAGGTTCGGTCAAGCTCAAGCGTTGTCTTGCGCGCCAGCACCACTTTCTGCAGTTCGGTTGTTTCAATAGCCGACAACGCATCCCCAATCATGGTCGACCATTGGTCGAACTCAGGCTGATGCTGGGTTGCCAACACGTCGCAATCCGGGGGGGATAAGCGTTGGGATTGAGTGATTAGCTTAGATAATGCCGCGCGAACTTTTAGCAGGTCATCACAAAGATTCAACGTGATTGACCACTGACCTTCTCGGTAAGCCATCTCGATCTGTGGCAGGAAAAAGAAAGATTGAAGACAGCGCTGGTTGCGTTCCGTACGTCCATCAAAAGAACGTCCGCCCCAAATGCGCTGGCCTTTGACGAGTTGACGCTCAGCAGAGGCAGGATCAGAAAAGGTTTTAACCTGACCAAGTGCCAATACCTGCTCTGTACCGTCTCTGGTTTGCCAATAGAACTTAGGGAATAATGGTTGGGTATGTAGCCAGTCGATAGGATCGGTACGCTCAGGCCATTGGAATGGCAGCGTGATCTGCTTGGGGAGTGGCGACACTGTCGACAGGGATTCAACAAGCCTGGCGATAGCTTGGCTTAAATCGGTCAAACTAACCTCACTTACACTCACAACCTGAAAGGTAATGTCCGATTCCCTGGGAGACCCAAATGCTGCATGGCGCGGCTGCGAAGACTTTCTTTTCTGTGTTTGTCAGAACATCCTGCGATGACGAATGCGCAAAATACCATCACTTCGGTTAATTTCGCATCAAGCTCCGCCAATTTACGACAAACTCGATAAAATTTCCTGTTGGAAAGCCATTCTACAACCTTATTGATTGTGATGAAATCCGAATGTTCTAGAATAATATTCCAACAAATCAGGATTTAATTGCTTATATTTCTTCTTTTCCCCATTTTTTACTATTCACTACTTATATATGCCCTTTCGTTAGTGTAATTTACTGGAAACACTTAAAAATAAGCTCAGGAATCATGATGCAAGAAATCGGGATGTCGACGAAGCTGGACAACGTTTGCTACGACATTCGTGGTCCAGTGATGAAAGAGGCAAAACGCCTCGAAGAAGAAGGCCACAAAATTCTCAAACTGAACATCGGCAACCCAGCCCCATTTGGTTTCGACGCACCGGATGAAATTCTGGTCGACGTGATCCGAAATCTGCCGACTTCTCAGGGTTATTGTGATTCCAAAGGAATTTACTCCGCACGTAAAGCGGTGGTTCAGCACTACCAAAAACGCGGTATGTTGGACTTGGATGTTGAAGACGTTTACTTAGGTAATGGCGTCTCTGAGCTCATCGTGATGGCGATGCAGGCGCTGCTGAATGGTGGTGACGAACTGTTGGTGCCATCTCCGGACTATCCACTGTGGACAGCAGCGGTGTCTCTGTCTGGCGGTAAGCCTGTTCATTACATGTGCGACGAAGAATCAGACTGGTATCCAGATCTGGATGACATAAAAGCCAAGATCACACCAAATACCAAAGGCATTGTGCTGATCAACCCAAATAACCCAACAGGTGCGGTTTACAGCCGTGACTTCCTGTTGGAAATTGCTGAAATCGCCCGTCAGAACAACCTGATTATTTTCGCCGATGAAATCTACGACAAGATCTTGTACGACGGTGCCCAACACCATTCTATGGCACCGCTGGCACCGGATGTTTTCTGTGTAACCTTCAGTGGCCTATCGAAATCTTACCGCGTGTGTGGCTTCCGCTCTGGCTGGATGATCCTGTCAGGCCCACGCCATCTTGCAAAAGGCTATATCGCAGGGCTGGAGATGCTGGCGTCGATGCGTCTGTGTGCAAACGTACCCATGCAGCATGCTATTCAGACAGCACTAGGTGGTTACCAGAGTATCAATGAACTGATTCTGCCGGGTGGCCGTTTGCTGGAGCAGCGAGATAAAGCGTGGGAGTTGTTGAACCAGATCCCGGGCATTAGTTGCGTGAAACCAAAAGGCGCGCTGTATCTGTTCCCAAAAATCGACACCAAGAAATACAGCATTCATAACGACGAAAAAATGATGCTGGACTTCCTGCTGCAGGAAAAAGTGTTGATGGTGCATGGCACGGGCTTTAACTGGCACAAGCCGGATCACTTCCGTATTGTCACACTGCCTCGTGTAGATGATTTGGAAATGGCGATCGGTCGCTTCGAACGATTCCTAACGACATATCGTCAGTAAGGTAATAGGTCCTAGGGTCCTAGGGTCCTAGGGTCCTAGGGTCCTAGGGTCCTGCACAGATTTCATAGGCCTAGATTCAGATTCAAGCTATTTGCTCTCCCTAGGACCTTCTTTTCCTAGGATCTAGGGCCTGCTCTTCTCAGGACCTTCTTTCCACACCAGCGCGAACGCCAGCCCGACGCACGCCCCGGCTAAATGCGCCTGATAGGCAACGCCTGCGTCGATTAAGTCCGCAGTCATCGAGTCCCCGCCTGTGTAGGCTTCATATCCCAGCTTCAAAATCACGCCAATAAGCATCACCCACCCCAACGGCATTTTGTTTTGAATATCCCGCACCACGCCCCAAACAAACAAGCCATGCAACACACCTGATAGCCCGGCATACCAATCAAAAGGGCTGACGAACATGACCGCGCCTATCACCGCCATCATCACCCACGCCATCGGGATAAGACTTCTGCTGCCATAGTATTCGCGATGAAGAAAAGCGAGCACCACCAGCCCCGCTAGATTCATGGCAAGATGGATACCATTGGTGTGTGTTAGGTTTCCTGTTACGATTCGCCACCATTGCCCCGCAAGAATATCCGTGCGATCCCATACCATGATTTGATGCATAGTAGGGATTTGGGCAATGAGTATGATGATGGCGAGTAAGCCAACAAACCTAAGATGAGCCAATATGTGCTCCAAGCTTCGTGATATTAGTAAGTTATAGCGTACCGTGGTCATGAACCAGAAAGCCAGTCGATATTGTCCGCAGTGCGGAAAAGCCAACAAAGCCTGCATTTGCGCTTTCATCCAGAGGATTGAAAGTGATGTGCCTGTGATCGTCCTCCAGCACCCTTCAGAGGTTAAGCAGCCCATCGGTACGGCGCGTATTCTTTCTCTGTCGCTCCCAAACTGTCGAATCATCGTGGGAGAAGACTTCAGCGACAATGATGAGCTGAACCAACTTTTGGACAACGATGTTCATTACGCCCTTCTTTACCCAGCAGAGACATCTGAGCCGATTGGGGACTGGCACGTTGACGCTGGCAAACGCCGTGGTTTGATTTTGCTCGATGGTACCTGGCGAAAAGCCTTTAAAATGTATCAGCTTTCCCAGAATCTGCAGGCGCTTCCTTGCGTAAAACTGGATGATATCCAGAGCGGAAATTACCGCATCCGAAAGTCCCCAGTCGACGGTGGTCTTTCAACCGTTGAAGCCGGTTTCTACGCTCTGTCAGCGATAGCGGGCGATAGCGAGCCTTTCGAGCCGCTAATGACTGCTTTCAATGAAATGATTGAGTTTCAGATAAAACAAATGCCGCCCGGTGTGTTTGAGCGGCATTATGGCGGGAAAGATAGATCCTAGGGTCCTAGGGTCCTAGGGTCCTAGGGTCCTAGGGTCCTAGGGTCCTAGGGTCCTAGGGTCCTACAAAGATTTTAAAGTTGCAGCTACGAATTCAAGCTGTTGCTTTCCCTAGGACCTAGGATCGCTCTTTGCTCTTCCTAGGACCTTCTTCCCCTAGGACCTCAAATCTATCGAATCGGATACAGCGGCCCCTGACTTGACGCCGTAAACATGGTCGCGTGAAGCCTTTGCGCATAACCATCTGTCATTCCTGATATGTAATCGGCGATAGCGCGACGACCACTTTTACCCTCAGCGATTTCTTGTTGCCACTGACTTCGGATCGCGACGGGTAACAATCTTTGCGGATCAGCATCGAACGCGTCGAACAGCTCCATCACCAATTGCTGCCCCTTGTATTCGACTACCTGAAGCTCTGGTTTTTGCACCACAAACTCGCTGACAAAAGCTTTCAGTACTGACAGTACATAGTCCATGGTATCTGTCAGCTTGGCATTCCATTGAAGCAAGGGATCGTCAAAACGATTCACACCATCCTGTACGGAAGGTTCTATTGCAATGGATGTCAGCAGTGTGTTGACCAAAGCGCCGATGGCATCTTTTCGCTCGTAGTGCGGACCAAACATTTGCTCACTCAGATGCCCGATATTAGCTTCCAACCATGGATCTCCGCATTCCGCGAGTTTGCTGGCTACTGCTTCCTGCCATTGGTCACGCTGAACAATACCCATCACAATGGCATCTTCGAGGTCGTGGACACCGTATGCGATGTCGTCTGCCAGTTCCATGATCGAACAATCAATGGATTTGTATTGTGTGCGGCCATGCTGTTCTTTCGTTGGTGCCAATTTCAACGAGGTAAACAGTTTAGCGTCGTTTTCAGACATGCCACCCAACACCCAGTTAAACCTTTCCAGGTCATCTTGATAGATACCCTTGGCTGGGTGCCACTCAGAGGCTTTCAGGTGACGAAATTCGACAACATCAGGCGGAAGCACTGAGCGCATTACAGATGCAATCGGTACGGGGTATTTCAGCAGGCCAAGTAAAGTACGACGGGCAAGGTTCATGCCGTCATGTTCGGTATAAGGTTCGAGCAAGGTAACAATGCGAAAGGTCTGCGCGTTTCCTTCAAAGCCGCCGTCGTTACGCATCATATAGTTCAGCGCGATTTCACCACCATGACCGTAAGGCGGATGGCCAATGTCGTGTGCAAGGCACAAGCTTTCCATCAAGCTGGTTGAAGGCAAGATATCGCGAAACTCAGGTTGCTTTTCTTTGATTTGCGCGAGGATACCCGTCCCTATCTGGGAGACCTCAAGTGAGTGTGTCAGACGCGTGCGGTAAAACTCGCTATGTTCTGCGCCGAGTACCTGTGTCTTCGCCTGCAAACGTCGGAACGCGGCAGAATGCAGAATCCGAGCACGATCCCGCTGAAACACAGAACGCTTGTCATTACGGCGCTTTTTGTTTTCTTCAGCGAGACGCGTTTCCCAATCAGGTGATAGTGCAAATTCAGTCATCGCTGATTTCATCCAAAGAAAGCTCAAAGCTCGGCGCAAACATCGTCATAAAATATTCAGTCGCCTCACTGCCACGCTCGCTCATGGTTTTTTCCAAGCGACGTTTGGCTTGTAGAAACTCATGATTGCCCGCAGAAAGCTCTTCAAGACATTTAAGATAGGCGCAAATGGCATCAGCCTGCTTCACCAAACGATAGTCGCCTGCATCAATCGCATCACTATCGATAAGCGGTCGGTAATCCTCGCGGAACTCCTCCGGCAGCATGCCAACCAGCTTGTCTTCGGCTATTTGCTCGATTTTTTTGTATTCATCAGCGATGGCTGGGTTGAAGTACTTAATTGGTGTCGGCAGATCGCCTGTCAGCACTTCACTGCAATCATGAAACATCGCCAGCAGTGCAACACGTTCCGGCGAGTATTGCCCGCCGAATTTTTTGTTTTCTATCAGCGCGAGCGCGTGAGCAACAAAGGCAACCTGGAGGCTGTGCTCTGAGATATTTTCATTAGAAACATTGCGCATCAACGGCCAACGGTAAATAAGCTTCATACGCGCGAGATGGGCAAAGAAATGGCTGGTTTTCTGACTCATGGCTTCCTTGACGTCATTAGAACAGTTCTTTACTCATTCTGTTGTCGTCAGGCGGATTTCTCAAGCCTTATTCTTGATTTGCGGGATTTGGGGAGAGCGTGCTCCCCAGCACACAGCGGTTGAGATAGTAAATTGACTTTGGGGTATCAGAGCACGATACGGTCGCGGTTTTTCTCAACAATTGAGTCGCCAATACCTTTCACGCCCTTCAAATCATCTGCCGATTCAAATGCGCCATTAGTGTTTCGGTAATCTACGATTGCCTGCGCTTTCGCCTTACCTATACCGTCCAAATACTTATCCAGCTCTTCTACTTCAGCAGTGTTGATATTCACTTCAACCGGTACACCTTGCGCACCATCCTGTGCTGATGCCAAAGGCGAAAGTATTAGTGAGATGGCAAAAACGATTGCCGATACCATTGATTTCATGTCTTTTCCTCTTTTGAGTGATTAATACCAATCGTAGTAAATATCAGCTCATCCTAGCTTGTTAAAATACTCGATAACTGCGTTGGAAAATTTGACTGTAGAATAACTACTTATCGAAATTTTCCGCCTTGTTCTCGAGTATTTTTCCTGCGCTATTTCTGATCATCTACTTACTGTGATTGGTATAACAAAGGCCACCATAAAGGCTGAGGAAAAAGGTGCGAGTTGAAGGGATGAAAAAAACGACGGGGGACATAAAGTCCCCCGTCGATGCAACTTATCAATTACAGTCGCCTTGCAATCATATCAAGTTGGATTGATTTATTGCTCAACAGCGTCAAGTGTGTAAGTCACTTCAGTGCTTTCTTTCAGCTGTGCGATGACAGATTCCAGATCGATGTTAGCGTTGTTACGCGCAACACGCTCCGCCATCTGGCTTTGTAGACTGATTTCTTCGGTTGCTGGTTCTTTCACTGCATCCAGGGCAACAACCAGTACATCGCCATTGAAGGTGCGGGTAAAGCCGTATTCTGCTTTGCCTTCAGCCGGTGTTGCCATAGTGAACGCAAGCTCAACCACTTCACGCTCCTGAGAAACGCGCGCCAGCTCAGCTTCTTCACCAAACGCATAGCCTGATGCATTCAGACCCGCGTCATTGCCTTCACTCAGCTCCGACACTAAGGTGTTTGCCAATGCTTCAGCAGCCTTCTCACCTTCCTGACGCTTCAGCAAATCTGTCACTTGAGTTTCTACCTCTTCGAAAGGCAGCACAGTCTCAGGGCGAACTTCGTCTACACGCACAACCACAACATGCTCAGGAGCAATCTCAATGATGTCAGAGTTCAGACCGTCTTCACGCACTTCCGGTTGTTGCAGAGCCTGAGCAACAAGAGGGTTGGCCAGTGCACCTTGCAACTCGCTCAGAGATACGAAATCGGTTTTCTCTACTTTCGCATTCACCGCTTCTGCTGCAGTTTCCAGATTGTCTGGCATTTCGAACGCTTTCTCTGCCAGCTCGTTGGACAGAGCGTAGAACTTCTCAACCGCGTGGTTTTGCTTCAGTTGTGCCATGATGTCATCACGTACTTCCGCAAAAGGCTTTGCATCAGATGGCTTGATATCATCCAGCTTGATGATGTGGAAACCAAACTCAGACTGAACCACTTCAGACACATCGCCGTTGTTTACCAGCGCAAATGCCGCTTCTTCGAATGCTGGATCCATGACACCTTTATCGAACCAATCCAGCTCACCGCCTTGTTCAGCACTGAAAGTATCATCAGAACGGGTTTTCGCCAGCTCAGCAAAGTCAGCACCGCTATTCAACTCAACCAAGACTGCTTCTGCTTTTTCTTTTGCTGCGTTGTCATCACCCTGAATCATGATGTGGCTGACTTTACGCTGCTCAGCAGTGCCGTAATTGGCTTTGTTTGCTTCGTAGTAGGTCTTCGCTTCTTCTTCCGTCACGTCAGCAACGTCAGCGATACCTTCACCAGAGAGCTCAACATAAGAAATCTTGAATTGCTCAGGACGAACGAACTGCGATGGGTTTTGCTCGTAGTAAGCCTGCTTTTGCTCATCAGTGATATCCGCTTTGTCAGCGAAATCTGCTAGCGGCAGAGTCAAAGTGCGAACCATGCGCGTTTGACCTTCAAGCTTGTACAGTGCTTCCAGCTCACCTTCCAGCGCGAATTCACTGCTGATAAGGGCATTAACGAACTGTTCGCGAACCAGATCCTGGCGCACATACTCAGCAAACTGGTCAGGAGACAGACCATTGCGGCGAAGTGCTGCCAAATATAAATCGTTGTCAAACAGACCTGTTGAGCCTCGGAATGCTGGCATATCACGAATGGTTTGTTTGATTTGTGCATCGCTCACACGAAGACCTAAATTCTTCGCTTCCTGATCCAACAACGCCTGGTTCACCATACGATCCAGAACATTGCGGCGGAATTGCGCGAGATAGCTAGGGTCACTCAACAGAGTAGAGAAGAAGTCACCGGCCTGTGCTTGCATCTGTGCACGCTCATTTTGGTAAGCTTGCTCGAATTGATTACGGCTAATTTCTTGATCACCTACCGTTGCCGCAGGTACCACGGTGCCACCTGCCAGGTAGCCGCCAACACCAGCGAAAACAAAGGAAAAGATAATAAGGCCTAAGATGATCTTAACCGCGATGCTGTTTACGCCTTCGCGTAGTCGCTCCATCATAACGCGCCGTCACTCCTGCTTATTGAAACGTTCGTCTTTCATACAGCTTCTCTTGCACAGCAAAAAGCCAATGCACTGATATGCACACAGTCAATTTGTATCAAGAGGAGTTGTTTCGATTAAAACTAAAAAAGCGCATCGAGAGATGCGCCTTTACACTCTGATTGAGCCTGATTATACGCTGATGTCGCACACTTTACAGCTTAAAACTAGGACTGGTGCGACAAAGAGCAAAACGAAGCGTTTAAGATTAGTTAACCGCGTCTTTCAGAGCTTTACCAGCTTTAAAGCCTGGGACTTTAGCAGCTGCAATTTTAATTTCTGCACCAGTTTGTGGGTTACGGCCTGTACGTGCTGAACGCTCACGAACAGAGAAAGTACCGAAACCAACCAGAGCAACTTGATCACCGTCTTTCAGGCTATCTGATACTGCTTCAATCAGTGCATCCAGAGCGCGACCCGCTGACGCTTTAGACAGGTCAGCATTTTCTGCAATTTTATCGATTAACTGCGACTTGTTCACTTTTTCATCCCCTTTACAAACGAACCACAAATCCCATTTTTTGCGGCGGCAACCGATTAATGGCGCCAATAGTTATTAAAACAAGACTTAAAAACGCTGTAGCTGTTATGAATTAAGGGCTTGCAGCGTTTTAATTAACTTAGCCCTCAAAAAAAACGCTGACAAGCCTTTTACCGACTGTCAGCGCTTTACGTTGCTTAATTTTGCTGCACGTCACTCTTTTGCGACGAAACCAGCTCTATTCCGAGAGGGTTGTCTTGTAGCGCCAGAGTCAGAACTTCGTCGATCCAGCGCACAGCATGGATGTCGAGGTCTGCTTTGACGTTTTCAGGGATCTCTTCCAGATCACGTTCGTTCTCTTTTGGAATGATCACCGTTTTGATTCCGCCACGGTGAGCAGCCAACAGCTTCTCTTTCAGACCACCAATTGGCAGCACTTCACCACGCAGGGTTATTTCACCCGTCATGGCAACATCTGCACGCACAGGGTTGCCCGTCAGGCTAGATACCAACGCCGTACACATGGCGATACCGGCACTTGGGCCATCTTTTGGTGTTGCACCTTCTGGCACGTGTACGTGGATATCACGCTTCTCGTAGAAGTCGTTATTGATACCCAGTTTCTCAGCACGAGTACGAACCACTGTCATCGCAGCCTGAATCGATTCCTGCATCACATCGCCCAGAGAGCCCGTTTGTGTCAGCTTGCCTTTGCCCGGCATGGATTCAGTTTCGATGGTCAGCAGATCGCCACCCACTTCCGTCCACGCGAGACCGGTTACCTGGCCAATACGGTTGCTCTCGTCCGCTTTGCCGTAGTCAAAGCGTTGAACGCCCAAGTAATCTTTCAGGTTGTCCTGATTGATAACGATGGTTTTGGTGTCTTTATTCAGCAGAATTTCTTTCACTGCTTTGCGGCAAAGCTTAGAAATTTCACGCTCAAGGCTACGCACGCCCGCTTCACGGGTGTAATAACGGATAATTCCGATGATCGCTGAGTCTTGGATCTCGACTTCTTTCGGCTTCAGACCATTACGCTTAACCTGCTTATCAACCAAGTGTTGCTTAGCAATATTCAGCTTCTCGTCTTCGGTGTAACCCGACAGTCGAATCACTTCCATACGGTCAAGCAACGGGCCTGGAATGTTCATTGAGTTCGATGTCGCCACGAACATCACGTCTGACAGGTCGTAGTCCACTTCCAGATAGTGATCGTTGAACGCATTGTTTTGCTCTGGGTCCAGCACTTCCAACAGCGCAGAAGATGGATCGCCGCGCATGTCAGAAGACATCTTGTCGATTTCATCAAGCAGGAACAGTGGGTTTTTCACACCGACCTTGGCCATTTTCTGGATAAGCTTACCTGGCAGAGAGCCAATGTAAGTACGACGGTGACCGCGGATTTCCGCTTCATCACGCACGCCGCCCAGCGCCATACGGGTGTACTTTCGGCCTGTTGCCTTGGCAATCGACTGACCCAGAGAGGTTTTACCTACACCAGGAGGCCCTACAAGACACAGGATTGGCCCTTTAAGCTTGTTCACACGGTTTTGCACCGCCAAGTACTCAAGAATGCGTTCTTTCACACGCTCAAGGCCGTAATGGTCTGAGTTCAGAATCTCTTCAGCTTTCGCCAAATCTTTCTTCACTTTCGAGCGCTTCGACCATGGCACGCTAACCATCCAGTCGATATAGCTGCGAACCACCGTTGCTTCTGCTGACATCGGAGACATCATTTTCAGCTTCTGCAGTTCTTGCTCAGTTTTCTCTTTGGCCTCCTGAGGCATTTTAGATTCTTCAATCTTCAGCTTCAGGCTTTCAAATTCGTCAGGCGCGTCATCCAGCTCACCCAGCTCTTTCTGGATGGCTTTCATCTGCTCATTGAGGTAGTACTCGCGCTGGCTCTTTTCCATCTGCTTTTTCACGCGGCTGCGAATACGTTTCTCAACCTGCAGCAGATCGATTTCTGATTCCATCATGGTCATCAGGAATTCAAGGCGCTCAGCGATATCAATGATTTCCAGCACTTGCTGTTTGTCATTGAGCTTCAATGGCATGTGTGCAGCGATGGTATCTGCCAGGCGCGCAGCCTCGTCAATACCATTCAGTGACGTCAGCACTTCCGGTGGGATCTTTTTGTTCAGTTTGATAAAGCCTTCAAACTGACTGATCGCCGTGCGCACCAGCACTTCTTGCTCACGTTCGTCCATTTCTGGCGTTAGCATGTACTCGGCATCAGCGGTGAAGAAGTCGTCTTCACGGAACTTCTTGATTTCTGCACGCTGTAAGCCTTCCACCAGCACTTTTACTGTGCCATCTGGGAGTTTCAGCAGCTGGAGAATAGAAGCGACGGTACCGACCTTGTATAGGTCAGAAATGGATGGGTCATCAGTAGCGGCGTCTTTCTGCGCTACCAAAAGAATCTGCTTATCATTGTCCATCGCTGCTTCAAGGCAACGGATGGATTTATCCCGTCCCACAAACAGCGGGATGACCATGTGAGGATAGACAACTACGTCACGCAATGGCAGGACCGGAATCTCAATGCGCTCGGAACGCTCCAAGTTCATATTTTTCTCTCTTCCGTTTTCGTTATTACTGAGTATATGGGGATAGATTGTCAGGATTCAACGGCATATCCGGCAGAAAGTAAAAAAGGGAGCTAATGCTCCCTTTTTTTCGGTAATTTGTTGGTTAAATAAGCAATTTAACCCTAAGCAACATGCGTCTTATTCCGCGCCTGCCGCCTGATTTTCTGATGCTTCATAAATCAGTAGTGGATCAGACTCACCTTTGATCACAGATTCATCAATCACCACTTTGGTGACATCTTTGCTTGAAGGCAGATCGTACATGGTGTCCAGAAGCACCGCTTCCACAATTGAGCGCAGGCCACGAGCACCGGTTTTACGGTCCATCGCTTTCTTGGCAATTGCAGTCAGGGCGTCATCACGGAACTCCAGTTCAACACCATCCAATTCCAGCAAGGCTGCATACTGTTTGGTGAGCGCGTTCTTAGGTTCGCGAAGGATCTGCACCAGTGCATCTTCATCCAGCTCGCCCAAAATCGCCGTGACTGGCAGACGACCGATGAATTCCGGGATCAAACCGTACTTCACCAAATCTTCTGGTTCCACTTTGCTGAACAGGTCGCTCAGTGTCGCTTCCTGATCTTTTGTACGAACTTCCGCACCAAAGCCGATACCACTGCCTTTCGCCACACGCTGGTCTACCACTTTGTCGAGACCGGCAAATGCGCCGCCACAAATGAACAGGATTTTTGAGGTATCAACCTGCAGGAATTCCTGTTGCGGGTGCTTACGGCCACCTTGTGGTGGAACAGAAGCAATCGTACCTTCAACCAGCTTCAACAGCGCCTGCTGAACACCTTCACCGGAAACGTCACGGGTGATAGATGGGTTGTCGGACTTACGAGAAATCTTGTCGATTTCATCAATGTATACGATGCCGCGTTCTGCTTTTGCTACGTCGTAATCACACTTCTGAAGCAGTTTCTGGATGATGTTTTCAACGTCTTCACCCACATAACCTGCTTCGGTCAGTGTCGTGGCATCTGCCATGGTGAACGGCACATCCAGAAAACGCGCCAGCGTTTCTGCCAACAGCGTCTTACCACTACCGGTAGGACCAATAAGAAGAATATTACTTTTACCCAGCTCGACGCCATCAGCCGTTGTGTCGCCGTTACGAAGGCGTTTGTAGTGGTTGTATACCGCTACAGACAATACTTTCTTCGCACGATCTTGACCGATAACGTAATCATCCAGGTGCGCGCGGATCTCTTGCGGAGTTGGAAGCTCGTTACTGTCGCGCTTAGGCATGACCTCTTTTATTTCTTCACGAATGATGTCGTTACATAGGTCAACACACTCATCGCAGATATAAACAGAAGGTCCAGCAATTAACTTGCGTACTTCATGCTGGCTTTTGCCGCAGAAAGAGCAGTAAAGCAGTTTGCCGCTGCCACCGTCTTTTCGCTTGTCTGTCATTCGCTAACCTCTTTAGGCCTTAGCCCATGTTTACCATGATCTGAGTCTATAACATCTCGGGGAAATTTTCCGAACACCGAGAGACTCAATTCCAGGACGGTTAGTGTTAAGTAAACCTAACCGTCTCAGAATTAATAAATTAATCGCGCTTATTCAGTACCGCGTCAACCAGACCATAGTCAGCCGCATCCTGTGCAGCCATAAAGTTGTCACGATCAGTGTCGCGTTCAATCACTTCCAGCGGTTGACCCGTGTGCTCAGCCAACAGGGTGTTGAGCTTTTGCTTGATGGTCAAAATTTCTTGCGCGTGGATTTGAATGTCAGACGCCTGACCTTGGAATCCGCCAAGTGGCTGGTGAATCATGACACGGGAGTTTGGCAGACAGTAACGCTTACCTTTTGCGCCACCCGCCAACAGGAATGCACCCATTGAGCAAGCCTGACCCATACATACCGTGCTCACGTCTGGTTTAATGTACTGCATCGTATCGTAAATAGACATACCTGCAGTTACCGAACCACCCGGTGAGTTAATGTAGAGGAAGATATCTTTATCAGGATTTTCTGATTCCAGGAACAGCAGCTGCGCAACAACAAGGTTCGCCATATGATCTTCAACCTGACCAGTCAGGAAGATCACACGCTCTTTCAAAAGGCGGGAATAGATGTCATACGAACGTTCACCGCGGGAAGTTTGTTCAACCACCATCGGCACCAATGCATCCATGATAGAAGGCATTCCGTTTTTTTCTTGAAAGCTCATAGTGTTATATCCCTAAAATAAATGGCCCGGATGAAATTACTTCATACGGACCATTGTTATCAGAAGAGTGAATTCTAAGTCAATTGTCCACTCAACAATTCTAGCACTTATGCTTGAGCTGGGTTCATCAGCTCAGAGAAAGCTTGCTCTTTTTCAGAAACTTGTGCTTTACCCAGCAGTGCGTCGATTGCTTGTTCTTCAAGAGCAACGTTGCGCATGTTTTCCATCAGGCGCTGGTCTTTCTCGTAGTAAGCCACAACTTCTGATGGATCTTCGTATGCAGAAGCCATTTCTTCGATCAGCGCTTTAACGCGGTCTTCGTCAGCTTTCAGCTCTTCAGACTTGATCACTTCACCCAGAAGCAGACCAACAACTACGCGGCGTTTTGCTTGTTCTTCGAACAGCTCACGTGGCAGTTCTGGTGCGTTTTCCATGTTGCCACCGAAACGCTGAACCGCTTGCTGACGCAGAACGTTAACTTCTTGGTCGATCAGTGCTGCAGGTACATCGATGTCGTTGTTAGCAACCAGACCATCAATCACTTGCTCTTTAACCTTGTTCTTAACCGCTTGCTTCAGTTCGCGTTCCATGTTTTTACGAACTTCAGCTTTCAGGCCGTCAACGCTGCCGTCTTCAACGCCGAAACGTGCAACGAACTCTTCAGTCAGTTCTGGCAGTTCTTGCGCTTCAACTTTGCTCAGCTTGATGTCGAACTTCGCTGCTTTACCTTTCAGGTTTTCAGCGTGGTAGTCTTCTGGGAAAGTCACGTCGATAGTGAACTCTTCGCCCGCTTTCTTACCAACGATACCGTCTTCAAAACCTGGGATCATGCGGCCTTGGCCCATAACCAGTGCGAAGCCTTCTGCTTTACCGCCTTCGAACTCTTCGCCGTCGATAGAGCCAGAGAAGTCCATTGTTACACGGCTGCTTGCTTCAGCTGCTGCGTCAACTTCTGACCAAGAAGCCTGCTGCTTACGCAGAGTCTCAATCATTTCAGCAACGTCTTCTTCTTTAACGTCAGCCAGTGGCTTAACCACTTCTACTTTGTCCAGATCTTTCAGCGCGATTTCTGGGTAAACTTCGAAAGAAGCTTTGAATACCAGATCTTTGCCTTCTTCAGTGTCAACTGGAGTGAAAGTTGGCGCACCCGCTGGGTTGATTTTCTCTTTGATGATCGCTTCGATGAAATGACGCTGCATCACTTCACCCATCACGTCGTTACGTACAGCTTTACCGTACATACGTGAAACCATCTTCAAAGGCACTTTACCTTTACGGAAACCATCGAAACGACGATTTTTAGCAATGTTGCGAAGCTCTGCAGTTACTGCGTCTTCGATGTTTGCTGCTGGAACGGTGATAGTCAGGTGGCGCTCTAGGCCTTCTGTGGTTTCAACGGTAACTTGCATTGTATTAATAACCTCAAAACTTACTCAGGGTCGCTGAGTGATGTTGCCCGGCTCCTGCCGGTAGCATCCTTTCGTGCTACAGCGAATCGTTCGCCATAGCGCCTGTGAATCTGGATACACAGCGCGTTTGCGCGGGTATCGATTAGCCTCAAAAGACGAGGCATGATTTTTAAGACGCGCCATTATAGCGGCACCGCCCTGTCGAGTCGAGACGGGCTAGGTCCATCGTCATGTTTCTGTGAGATTGGGGCGAGAAAATGGATTTCAAGGGGTGGAAGGAAAAAGAAAGGTCCTAGGGTCCTAGAAGACGATACTTGTGAGGTTTTGATGTCAAGCGGGGATATTCATGTATCCACGCACTTGATAGAAAATCTGAGCAAAGAGGTCCTAGGTCCTAGGTCCTAGGTCCTAGAGAAATATAAAAGTGGTATGTCAACTTTAAGATAAAAAATGATTAGCAAACCCGCTTGGCTCTTTGCGGTTGGCTTTTCCTAGGACCTAGGCCCTGCTCTTCCCTAGGATCTTCTTTTCCTAGGATCATCTTTTCAATCAACGTCGAGAATCTGCAGTGCGATGCGTTCGGGAAAAATTGCGATGAGAAGATGTACGAGGGAGAAGTAGAAAGTGGCACGCCCTACAGGATTCGAACCTGTGACCCACGGCTTAGAAGGCCGTTGCTCTATCCAACTGAGCTAAGGGCGCACTTCATTCACACAGTGTGCGAACGCAGGGCAGGATTATAAAGGCACGAGTTTCTTCGTCAACGCTTTTCCTTGTGCTTTGCTGTTAAATGCCTAAGAAACAAACATAGTTGTTACCCTAACGCGAAAAAATCCCTCTCTTTTTAGCCTCTGTCTCTGTCGGCAAACAACATCTGTTCTGACGATAAAATGATTTCATCGTGCTCCCTATTGTTCTTTTTCTCGCTAAAGCGGATATTTCTGCGCCACAAATGTCCCAGGGTCTGCAGACCCGAGGGGTTAAATTTTTTCTAGCCCGGAAGTAAAGAGAATGAATGAGTTTTGGGATATCACCCCGTTTAGCTGGGAAGGCGTACTCACCTGTGCCGCCTGCGGATGGATTTTAGGCCTTGAGCGCCAACTTCGCGGAAAGCCCGTGGGTATTCGCACGGCGATCCTCATTATTCTCGGTACCTACCTTTTTATGCGCCTGGCAACATCCCTTTCAGATAACTCGCTGGATCATGCGCGAGTACTCGGTCAGATAGTTACAGGTGTCGGTTTTCTGGGTGCAGGCGTCATGATGGCACGAGATGGTCAAATCCAAGGCGTGACCTCTGCAGCCGTCGTTTGGTTGATGGCCGGCCTTGGTATGGTGATCGCTTTTGACTACGGACGCCAAGCACTGCTTCTTTGTGCGTTTGTGCTTTTTGTCCTTGTTGGTCTGGATAAAGTTGAAACGACCTTCTCTTCCCTGACAAAAGGCGTGCATAAACGCTGGGAGAAAAAGCGGAAAAAGACCGGAAAACATGCAGATATCATCGACTAGTAAGCGGTCATTCTGCACAGCCATTTCCATCAAAAGATTTCATCGTCACCACAAAATTATCTCTCTTTACGTTTGAGGGTGGCGAAATAATAATCGCGCCTGAACGCACCTTTCTCTGCGTTAAAACCTGCACTTCCTGTGCAGGTTTTTTAATTTCAATTCAGACGATTAAGGAAAAACATTGCAACAGAACCCTGTTATGCAGGCTGATCGCAACAGTCCTCTTGTGCCTGTTCTTAGCCTAAGCCTTTTTGCCGTTGCGTCAGGTTTCCTGATGAGCCTCATCCCGCTTGCGCTTGACGCACGTGGCATGTCGGTGAATCTTGCCTCCTGGCTCGCGAGCGTGTTTTACGCAGGCCTGCTTGGCGGTGCGTTGATCAGTGCACGCATCGTTGGCAAGTTTGGCCATCGCAGTGCGTTAGTTGCGTTTTTGCTTATCGTTGTCAGCACCGTGGGTTTGATGGCATTCAGCGCCTCACCGGCTGCATGGCTGTTTGCACGTTTTGTTGCAGGCATCGCGGTTGCCGGTGTGTTTGTCGTGATCGAGTCTTGGCTGCTAATGGCAGACACAGAAAAAGCCCGCGCCAAGCGTCTGGGCCTTTACATGGCATCGCTTTACGGAGGCTCTGCATTGGGTCAGCTTGGTATCGGCATGTTCGGTACTGAAGGCGCGATGCCACTGATTGTCGTGGCCAGCCTATTCTCAGCGGCGATTTTGCCACCACTGGTGTTCAAAAGGGGCCGCCCGAAAGCGGTTGGCCACGCGAGCATCAAAGTGAGCGAGATGAAAACCCTGCCAGCAGCGGCTTACATTGGCTGTATTGTGTCTGGTCTGGTGCTTGGATCAATCTATGGCCTATTGCCGCTGGAACTTGAAAGCAGTTACAGCCACGATCAGGTCGGCGCATTGATGGCTATCGTGATCCTTGGTGGCATGGTGGTGCAACCGCTGGTGAGCTGGTTGAACTCACGCATGGAAAAAGCACTGTTGATGGCG
Source organism: Grimontia sp. SpTr1 (assembly GCF_947387585.1). Lineage (NCBI taxonomy): Bacteria > Pseudomonadati > Pseudomonadota > Gammaproteobacteria > Vibrionales > Vibrionaceae > Grimontia > Grimontia sp. SpTr1. Next base: position 229,874 of record NZ_CANDOD010000002.1, on the reverse strand, counting down.
CTATTCTGCTTCCTCGGTTTGCTTTCCATTGCCATGATTGAAATCGCTACCGTATCAGCGGGCGCGATGGCAGGCATGTTCCTGTTGGGCGCATCAGCATTTGCCCTCTACCCTGTTGCTATCACGCTGGCTTGCCGCAATGTGGATGAGTCAAAAATCGTCGCTGCCGCAGAACTAATGCTACTCAGCTACAGCGTAGGTTCAGTGATTGGTCCGATCGTGGCCGGTGAAGCCATGTCCATGAAAGGCGGTTTAATGTTCTACTTTGTGGTCTGCTTCGCTGCAACTCTGCTTTACATGCTTGGCTCAACCAAGCGCAACCGCTCAACCGGCACTGATGGTGTTGATGAAGCGGTATCGATAGATATCTGATTCAAAAAGTTATTTAAGCAAGGTGCTCACTGGTAGCGCCTTGCCTTCCCCCTTCTTGCCTTTTTGGTTTCACATCCTTCTCGCTGCAAAATTTTCTATACAAAAAGCCGCAAAAACGCATTTAAGGTATGAAGTACGCCTAATTACTGCCGTATTTTTTTGACGTTAATCACACAGAAACAATGCCCAACGCTAACTCACTCATTTATTGATAATTTACTTTATTAGCACTTCTAAATATCTTTCGGCACATCATACAGTTAGTGGAGTTTTGGCCAAATAAGGAGGCAGTTAACAACGTGTTTTAACAGAATTCCAAGACATCTTATTGGAAAAAGAACAGACGACGGTATAAATCTGTCGCAAACCCAATTTCTTAGTCATTCCCACAATTAAAGAGCGGTTATTAATACTTACATTTCAATAAGTTATTATTTTTAGTGACTAATTAATCAATAGCATTTTGTACATCATTTAAACCCTTCCTACGCTCAATTTGCGGGTCTAGAAATTGAGACTCGTATCACAGCGTAGGAGGTGTCGGCATGTTCCAAGCGTTTTCGAAAGTGATGGGCAGTGTGTTTCTTTTATGTAGCCTACAAGGCTGTATCTTGATAAACGGGCCTTTGGATTATGCAGACACCTCCAATGAGCACGATGTTAACTATCTCGCAATAGGCATCCCCTTCGTACTCGGAGGACATGGCACCAGCGTTCCCCTCACGCCAGAAATCAGCTTGACTGCAAAGCATGTCGCCAAACTTGATTACAGTGAAGTGATTGCATATCACCCGGATTGCGACGTTGCCCTTATCAAAGAAGACAATACTGACAAACGCTTAGCCTCCTTGGGTACTGTTCAAACAGATGGTGGCATCACTACCGTCGGCATGGGGTTAACCGGCAAAGTGCTGCTCGGTAAAGGTAAGTACTATCGTGATGTCAATTTTGTCGACAGCACTTTATTTGCAAGGTGCCCGGCAAGTATTACCGATGCCCCCATCCAGTCTGGCATGAGTGGTGGTGGGGCGTTCAACGAAAACGGTGAATTGGTTGGGATCATTTCAGGCATGTCCAGCTCCGGTTTCCGTATGCTCGATGGCAGTACTCTTGGCAACGAAAGAACCAGTGTGTTTGTTTCAACACTTTACGTCAGAGGTTGGCTTATCGAATCTATCGAAACCTACTATGGCGACTCCATCGACAATCTCACCGCCGGCACACCAAGTTTTTCCGCTGCCTATCTCAGTGAATAGCCGTTCTATTTCGTTAAAAAGCGCCTACGTGCGCTTTTTAATACATCACTGACGCAAACGTTTGCCCTATAGCCATGTCACACTTTTTTTGTCAAAATAGCGCCACTTTCCCGTCTATCTCTTTGCCAAAGGAAAAACATGGCCGCTCAAATCATTGATGGAAAACTTATCTCTCAAACTGTTCGTCAGGAAGTTGCTGCACGTGTAGAAGCCCGAAAAGCAGCAGGCCTCAGAGCGCCGGGCCTAGCCGTGGTGTTGGTGGGTGATGACCCAGCTTCCCAAGTTTACGTTGGCAGCAAACGTCGCGTGTGTGAAGAAGTGGGTTTTGTCTCTAAATCCTACGACTTACCATCAACCACCAGCGAAGCAGAACTGCTTGGTTTGATTGATGATTTGAATGCAGACCCTGAAATCGATGGCATTCTGGTTCAATTGCCGCTCCCTGCACAAATGGACCCGACTAATGTCCTTGAACGTATCCACCCAGAGAAAGACGTCGACGGCTTCCACCCTTACAATGTTGGCCGCCTGTGTCAGCGCATGCCGAAACTGCGCTCATGCACACCAAAAGGCATCATCACACTGCTTGAGCGCTATAACGTGCCTCTGCGTGGTAAACATGCCGTTGTGGTAGGCGCTTCAAACATTGTTGGCCGCCCTATGACGATGGAACTGTTACTTGCAGGCTGCACCACCACCACGTGTCACCGTTTTACCAAAGATTTAGAAGGGCACGTTCGCCAAGCTGATCTTTTGGTTGTTGCTGTGGGCAAACCCAACTTCATTCCAGGTGATTGGATTAAACCTGGCGCAGTCGTGATTGATGTGGGTATCAACCGACTGGAAGATGGCAAACTGGTGGGTGACGTGGAATATGGCGTTGCTGCAGAGAAAGCCAGCCATATCACGCCAGTACCCGGTGGTGTTGGCCCAATGACAGTGGCAACGCTGATTGAGAATACCCTGCTGGCTTGCGAGCAATACCATTCTTAAACGAATATAGAAAAACAGCGGCAGATTAAGCCGCTGTTTTTTTACCTCTCTACTCTACTATTTCCGCAATAGAGCAAGTATTTCTTCGGTTTTAGCCTGCATAAGCTCAACATCCTGTTTAGACTCGACATTCAAGCGAACAACAGGTTCAGTATTGGAAGATCGGAGGTTAAAGCGCCATTCCTCAAATTCGAGACTGATACCGTCAGTGGTGTCTTTGACTTTAGCTTCAGGCTCATAAGCCTGTCTTACTCTCTCAATAGCCGATTGCGGGTCTTCCAGCTTAGAGTTTATTTCACCTGAAGATGGATAAGCAGCAATTCGCTCTTTAACCATGTCGGAAAGAGACATATTTTTCGTTGAGAGTAGCTCTGTAACCAATAGCCAAGGGATCATCCCACTGTCGCAATATGCAAAGTCTCGGAAGTAGTGGTGAGCACTCATTTCACCGCCATAAATAGCGTCTTCTTTTCGCATTCTTTCTTTAATAAATGCGTGACCTGTTTTCGACATAATGGGCTCACCGCCCGCCTTTGTCACAACATCAATAGTGTTCCAGCTCAAGCGAGGGTCATGGATGATTTTTGCCCCAGGATTCTTCTGGAGAAATGCTTCTCCAAGCAGCCCAACGATGTAGTAACCTTCGATGAATTCACCTTTTTCATCAAAGAGAAAACATCGGTCAAAGTCTCCATCCCATGCAATACCCATGTCTGCACTGTGCTGTTTTACAGCTGTGGCCGTGTCTTCGCGACACTCAGGCAACAGAGGGTTCGGAATACCATTCGGGAAATTGCCATCTGGATGATGGTGAACTTTTACAAACTCAACCGGAATTCCAAGCGCTTCAAAGCGGAGCTCAAGTTCGTCGATCACATGCCCTGCGGCACCATTACCTGCGTTTACAACCAGTTTTATCGGCTTGATATTTGCCGGAGTAATGTATGTCAAAAGATGGTCGACATACGCTTCCAAGTTTGAGGTTTTTGTCAATTGCCCTTTGCGATCAACGGATTCAAAGTTGTTCTCTTCAGCAAGCGTTTTTATATCGAATAAGCCAGTATCACCACTGATAGGTTTTGCGTCTTCGCGAACCAGCTTCATACCGTTATAGTTCATAGGGTTGTGGCTAGCGGTGACTTCAATACCACCGTCCGTTCCCAGAAACTTAGTCGCGTAGTAGATTTCTTCAGTGCCTGTCATGCCGATATCAAGCACATCGACGCCGGCGTCCATCAGTCCTTCAGCGACGGCCAATTTAAGAGACTCAGAAGTCAACCTGACATCCCCACCAACGACAACCGTTTTCGGCTTCAAATACTGGCCAAATGCGCGGCCAATTCTATAGGCGATATCTTCATTCAGTTCAGGGCCTAATTCACCACGAATATCATAGGCTTTAAAGCAGCTAAGCGTCGTCATTTCAATTAATATCCTTCACCAGGGGAGTCAATTCTTACGATGTCGTCTTCTTCTAAGTAAGCCCCTGTTCTAACTTCAATTAACTCTAAAGGGATCTTTCCTGGGTTTTCAAAAGAGTGCGCGGAACCAACAGGAATGTAAGTCGATTCATTTTCCGCAACAAAGTACTCATCATCACCGTTGCGAACTTTGGCCGTACCAGAAACCACAACCCAATGCTCGGCTCTATGGTAGTGAATCTGAGTCGCGGTTCTTCCACCCGGTTTCACTATCACATGCTTCACGTGATAGCGCTCCCCGTCAGCGATCTGCTCATGGTAACCCCAAGGACGGAAAACTTCCCGATGTTGGAGATGCTCAGTTCGCTGTTCTTTCTTCAGTTGGTTAACAATGTTTTTCACACGTTGGACATGATCTTTATGTGTAACCAGAACTGCATCTTTAGTTTCAACAACAATCAAATCGCTGACACCAACTGTCGCCACCAATCTACTCTGGGCATTAATGTAACTATTTGTAGTCGTATCAGAAATCACATCTCCGATAACAACGTTCCCTTCCGCACTTTTGTCTTCTATATCCCAAAGTGCTGACCAAGAGCCAACGTCACTCCAACCAGCCTGCATAGGAACCACGGCCGCAAGGTTGGTTTTTTCCATTACTGCATAGTCGATAGAATCATCAGGACAGCGTTCAAATTCACTTTCATCCAAGCGAACAAAGTCCAGATCCTGACGCGCTTTTTCCAATGAAAGCCTACAAGCGCTCAAAATGTCTGGGCTAAACTTTTCCAACTCAGCGATGAAAGTTGAAGCTTTAAACATGAACATGCCGCTGTTCCAGTAGTACTTACCTGAAGCCACATATTCTTCGGCAGTAGCCAAATCAGGCTTTTCCACGAAAGCTTCTACAGTGTAAGCATCGTCGGTCACTGGTGTGCCATGCTTAATGTACCCGAAGCCCGTTTCAGGTTTATCAGGAACGACTCCAAATGTCGTCATAAAGCCATTCTCAGCAGCCAGTGCTGCCGCTTTAACAACGTCCGTGAACGCATCGCTTTGCTTGATAACATGATCCGATGACAACACGAGCAAAATTGGATCTTCACCAGATTCGACGGCTTTTAGTGCCGCAATGGCAACTGCTGGAGCGGTGTTTCTACCAAATGGCTCCAAAATAATGGCTTCCGGATCGATGCCAGCGGTTCGAAGCTGCTCCGCAACGAGGAAGCGGTGTTCCTGATTACAAATAACCAGAGGCGGCAGGTGCTCAATATCTTCAAGCCGGAAAATCGTCTCTTGCAACATAGTGTACTTCGACACTAAAGAGAGAAACTGCTTAGGGAAAAATGTTCGAGACATTGGCCACAGTCGTGAACCAGAGCCACCAGCCATCACAACTGGCAGGATTTTATTTCTATTTTTCATAATCTTACCATCATATCAATTTTGCCTATTGAGCATTTGATAGTTTTAATTCTTTTATCGGCAGCATTAAATCGACAAATTATTCTTTTAAAGCCTCAAATATCAGTGAAGGTTCACTCTCTGTTCAACGAGGCTTAGTATGACTTGGGGGTCTATTCCCCCAGCCGGATTTGGAGCTGTTTCGACTTTTCAGAAACCAGACGATTCAGGTACTGGCCATAGTCATTTTTCAACATAGGTCTTGCTATATCCAAAAGTTGAGCGTCATCCAGCCAGCCATTACGCCAGGCTATCTCCTCCAAGCATGCAACTTTGAGTCCCTGAACGTTCTCAATCGCCTGGACGTAGGAAGAAGCTTCATGCAAGCTCTCGTGTGTGCCAGTATCAAGCCAGGCAAAACCCCGCCCAAGCAATTCTACGTTTAACTCAGCTTGTTCCAGATACATTTGGTTGAGTGCTGTTATCTCCAACTCTCCACGCTCTGAAGGCTTTACTTTTTTTGCCAGATCTACCACACGGTTATCGTAGAAATACAAACCTGTCACAGCCCAGTTTGATTTGGGCTTTACGGGTTTTTCTTCTATAGAAAGTGCACGGTATTGCTCATCAAACTCAACCACTCCGAAGCGTTCTGGGTCTTTCACCATATAGCCAAAGACAGTCGCACCCTGATTATTGTTAACTACATTTCTCAATGTTTTGGTAAAAGACTGACCATAGAAAATGTTGTCACCTAAAATCAAACAACAAGCATCATCACCAATGAAGTCTTCACCTATGATAAAGGCCTGTGCTAAACCATCTGGCGAAGGCTGAATAGCGTACTGAATATTGATGCCAAAGGACTCACCGTTACCCAGAAGTCTTTTGAATGACAGATTGTCTTCCGGAGTGGTAATAATGAGTACGTCTCGGATACCCGCCAACATCAACGTTGACAACGGGTAGTAAATCATGGGCTTGTCGTAAACTGGCAGTAACTGCTTTGATACGCCTTTTGTGATTGGATAGAGCCTGGTTCCAGCTCCACCCGCAAGAATAATACCTTTCAACCTAGAGTGTCCTTTTCAGCTCAGATATTTCCCAAACGTTGTCTTGAATAAGACCCATCTAGAACTCGTTCCCACCAATTTGAATTTTCGAGATACCACTGAACTGTTTTTCTAAGGCCAGTTTCAAAGGTTTCCTGCGGAGTCCACCCCAGTTGCTGCTCAATCTTGGAAGCATCAATCGCATATCTCAGGTCATGTCCAGGTCGGTCTGGAACAAAGGTGATAAGATCTCTAAATGCATCCAATCCTGCTGGTAATGGCACATTCATTTCAGTCAACAAATCACAAATCGACGTCACGACTTCCAAATTCGTCTTTTCGTTGTGACCACCAATGTTGTAAGTTTCACCAACTACACCTTTTGTTACAACGCTATATAGCGCTCTTGCATGATCTTCAACAAAAAGCCAGTCCCTAATTTGGCTCCCATCACCGTAAACTGGCAAAGCATTGCCTTCGATAGCATTCAGAATCACTAAAGGGATGAGCTTTTCAGGGAAATGATATGGACCATAATTGTTTGAACAATTAGTGATCAAAACAGGTAGACCATATGTCCGGTACCAAGCACGGACAAGATGGTCACTTGACGCTTTTGACGCAGAGTAAGGGCTGCTTGGAGCATATGGCGTCGATTCGGTGAACAACGCATCGGTACCATCTAAATCACCATATACCTCATCAGTAGAAATATGATGAAAACGAAATACTTCCCGACGGCTAGCATCCATGTTGTTCCAGTACTTACGGCTCACTTCCAGAAGTGTATATGTGCCGACAATATTGGTCTCAATAAACTCTGATGGGCCATCAATGGATCGGTCCACATGGCTTTCCGCAGCCAAATGCATAATCGCATCAGGTTGATGAATGTCGAAGACCTTTTCCAGAAAGGCGCGGTCACAAATATCGCCGTGCTCAAATGAATAGCGCTCATTTTCGGCAACACTCGTCAGGGATTCTAAATTTCCCGCGTAAGTCAGCTTGTCAACATTGACGACACTATTGCCTGTATTTTCAATAATATACCTAACAACTGCAGAACCTATAAAGCCCGCGCCACCTGTAATAAGTAATTTCACTGATAACTCTCTTTGGTGTTGTAGTTTATCGTGGTGCTGGGGCCACAATATACACGGAATTCAAGGTCAAACCGAGCAATTCTTAGGGCACTAAAAACGCCTCTGCCGTTGCTTTTGCACTTACCGCAAGACTCAACCAGAAGTCGTGTCACTTTGATAACGTCTTTTCCTTATAAATTCCTTGAATAGGATCAACACAATACCAATCAACAAAACCCAACGATTTTGCTATGTAGCTTCTTCAGGGTCCGCCGCCAGGCAAACATTAAACGCAACAAAACCTCTCCCCAAACAACATTCATTAACAGCCCCTCTGATGTTAGTCAATATATTGACACTCTGTCGCATTTTATAAACACCAGTATATGCAATAGCGTCACCTTCAATCAAAATTTCGCCGATTTATCCAATAACAAAGTCCATCGCGACCCACATTAAAACAACCACATGGTGTCGCTTAAACGTCAATCGGCAAGCAAATGTTGGTGATAAGGATGTTAACTCCATACATAGGAATATCTGTCCTTTCCTTTATAACACTCTACATATTCAGGAAGGTCGCACACCCCGTTGGCTTAGTCGATAAGCCTAACGAGAGAAAACAGCACATAGGAGCGATTCCTTTAGTCGGCGGTCTTACTGTATTCAGCAGCCTGTGTGTCTATTTAGTTTTCTTTACTGACCCTAACACTTCTTGGCTTCAAATCCTCGCCTGTCTTAGCATCCTCACTTTTGTGGGCGTGCTGGATGACAAATTTGATATCAGCTACAAGATCCGCTTCTTCGTCCAAATATGCCTTTCCATCATTATGATGACGATTATCGGCCTAAAGATAACCTATCTCGGCGATCTTATTGGCGTCGGTAGTATTTCCTTTGGATTCTTGGGCTATATCATTACTGTGCTGGCGGTATTGGGCGCTATCAACGCGTTCAATATGGTGGATGGCATTGATGGGTTATTGGGCGGGCTTTCTGTCGTGACCTTTGGTGCGCTTGCTTATCTTTTCTCTTCCAGTGGTCAAACTGCGCTTGCGGGAATATGTATTGCCCTCATTAGTACGCTTATCCCTTACGTGATGATGAACCTTGGGTTGTTTGGCAAAAAACGCAAAGTCTTTATGGGCGATTCAGGCTCGATGGTCATTGGCTTTACTGCGATTTGGTTACTGCTTGAAGCCACACAGGTGAAAGAGCAAGCCGTGATGCGACCCGTGACAGCGCTCTGGCTTATCGCACTGCCACTGATGGATATGGCTGCCATTATGGTAAGAAGGGTGAAAAGAGGCGACTCGCCGTTTAAGCCAGACAGGGAACATTTACATCATATCTTTCAGCGAGCCGGCTTGAACTCCCATCAAACGCTCACCGCGATTTGCACGATTGCGCTGACCTTTGCCGCCATCGGCATTATCGGGGAGAACCTTGCTATTCCCGAATACATCATGTTCGGTCTGTTTCTCGGGTTATTCGGCATCTACTATCTGGCATTGGCCTACGTATGGAGATTGCTGACCTTCTTCCGTCGTCTGTTCAAGAAAGACAGCTTAAGCTACCAACAAGAAGGTTAGGTTCAGTCAGAACCAAAAAGATCCCGTGTGTACACCTTGTTCTCAACGCCTTTCAGGGCATCGTCCAATCGGTTGGAGACAATGATGTCCGCACGGGCTTTAAACTCAGAAAGGTCTTTGACAACCTGAGAGTTAAACAACACGTCTTCGTTCAGCACGGGCTCATAGACAATCACTTCAATACCTTTGGCCTTGATTCTTTTCATCACCCCCAGAATGGAAGAGGCACGAAAGTTATCCGAGCCTGATTTCATGATCAGCCGGTAGATCCCCACCACCTTGGGTTTTCTCTTTAAAATGGACGTGGCGATAAAGTCTTTCCGCGTGCGATTCGCATCAACAATGGCACCAATAATGTTATTGGGTACGGATTGATAATTGGCAAGCAGCTGCTTGGTATCTTTCGGTAAACAGTAACCTCCGTAGCCAAAAGAGGGATTGTTGTAGTGATTGCCAATTCTCGGGTCCAGGCACACGCCTTCAATAATCTCTTTGGAATCGAGCCCCAGCGATTCTGCGTAAGAGTCCAGCTCATTAAAATATGCCACGCGCATAGCAAGATAGGTATTGGAGAATAGCTTCACAGCCTCAGCTTCTGTCGAATGAACAAAGAGAGTTTGAACATTGTCAGCCAGTGCGCCTTGGTTCATTAACGCTGCATACGCTTTGGCCTGATCAGAAAAATCACCCACGATGATTCGGGAAGGATAGAGGTTGTCATAAAGCGCTCTACCTTCCCTCAAAAATTCAGGGGAGAACAGGATATTGTCAGCCTGGTGCTGTTTTCGAAGAGAATCAGTAAAGCCAACAGGAACTGTTGATTTAATGACAATGGTGATGGAAGGGTTCACTGACAGAATATCAGCGACGACAGACTCCACAGAGCTGGTATCAAAGAAGTTGGTTTCAGGATCGTAATCTGTGGGAGTGGCCACCAAAACAAGCTCCGCCCAGTTATAGGCTGTTTCGGCCTCCGTGGTGGCGTAGAAACTAAGTTCGGGATTTTGGAGAAACTGTTCTATCTCGCGATCAGAAATGGGAGACTGGCCTTGATTGAGTAAATCCACCTTTTCTTGAAGAATATCGACCGCAACGACCTCGTTATGTTGCGCAAGCAGCATTGCATTTGAAAGACCAACGTAACCCGTACCGACGACCGCTACCTTCATCTACCGCCCATCCCCTTTTTATCCCTAAAGCAAAATGCATCATTCGCTTCAGGTTAAGTATCAACAATGACACTTTTCTTATTATTCAGAGTATAGAAGATGAACGTTTCGCCCGACGGTGGGCGAAACCGAGCGTCACCATGGCAGAAAACAACGCAAAAACATTCACTAACGCGTCGAGCAAACTGCCCGATCTGCCAGGTATCAAATGTGCCTGTACATATTCAGATGCAATAGCAACCAGCAGTAAAAAAGTAAACGAGAGCACTTTCACGTGAAGTTGCAGTGGAAATAGCAGCACACCACTGAGGTAAAACAACACAAAGTGGAACAGCAAATCGCCGTTTCCCCAAAAGAAAGTTTTACCTTCAATAGAAAGCTGCTTGAGGCCAAAGCCTGTAAAGAGTGACAGCATCGCTAAGGCGAGGAATCCTATAACAAAAAAATACAGACCAAACCTGATCGATGAAAAAGACATGGGTTAAAAATGATTCCTAAAAAACAGGTACCCGGATTACGGGTTACGGGTTACGGGTTACGGGTTACGGGTTACGGAAGGCAACTTATCATTTTTTCTATAGAAAAAACAAAGGGCGATGGTTTCCCATCGCCCTTTGTTGTGTCTTTGCAATTTGCCGTATGTATTCGCGAGGAAGAAACTAAGCGACCTCTTCCACTAGCGGTGATTTACCCAACCAACTCCGCACCTTTGCCGTAATGCGGAAGATATGGCTAATCACACCAAAGTACACACTAAACAGGACAAGGAAACCGACAAACATTTTGGTTTCACTGACCATGTATAGCTCGCCCAGCACACCCACAAGCGCAAACAGCGACGCCAAACCACAAATAAACACCAACGTCATTCGTGGCGACAAACCGATACGCTGACAGATGTGATGCAGGTGCTCACGGTCAGGCTTAAACGGCGACTGCCCTTTGCGTACACGGCGCACCATAATGGTCGCCATATCCATGAGTGGCAATGCGATAAACCACAGCGCTGTCACTGGTTTAATGTAAGTAGAATGATCGGGCTGAGAGCCACGGATCAAGAACCACACCACGGTAAAGCCAATCAGCATGCTGCCCGCATCACCCATAAAGATCTTAAAACGAGGCCCTAGTGGAATGCCCAGATTCAGCAGCACATAAGGCACCAAAGCGGCAATAAACATCAAACAGTTAATGGCAAGTTCAGTGTTACCACCGAGATAAAACATAAACGCCAACGCTGCAAAAGTGACAGACGCCAAGCCACCGAGCAGGCCATCAATCCCGTCCACCATATTAAAGGCGTTAATGGCACCAATCACTGCCACCACAGTCACCGCATAACTTACCCAAGCAGGCAAGGCTACTGGAACGTTACCCGCAATGCTGCCCAAGCTTTCCAAGCTCACGTTGGCAGTGAAAATCATCGCCAGCGAGATACCTGCCTGCACAAACAAACGCACCTTAAAGCTGATATCGAACTTGTCATCAAGCACGCCGATAACAATCAACACAGCCCCACAGGCCAAAAACAACCAATCGGAAAAATCCTTATCAAGGTACAAAACAGACGTGAGGAAAATCGCCGCATAAATAGATACGCCCCCCACCAAAGGGATAGCGCCCGTATGCAACTTACGCGCATTCGGTTTATCAACTAAATTAACTCGCTTGGCGACTTTTCGGAAAATGAAAAGCAGCACAAACGAAAACATAAATGTAGAAAGAATTGGCAAAGACATTGTGGAGCTCACTATTTCAGGTAAAGCAAAGGCAGATGCCTAAATGGTTGGGTTTAGCTTTTTGGGGTTTAAGGGTCCTAGGGTCCGAAGGTTCTAGGGTTCTAGGGTTCTAGGGTTCTAGGGTTCTAGGAAGTTATAAACAAAGCGTAGGTATTGCGGGGAAATTACGGGGAATAAAGGTTTTAGGTCCTAGGTCCTAGAGAGATTCGTTCATAACCTCGTCCTAGCTCTAGCCCTTTATAGGACCTTGCTCTTCCCCTAGGCTCTTGCTCTTACCTAGGATCCTAGGACCTATTTTCCCTAGTACCTAGCCCTTCCCCTAGTCCCTATCTTTGATAAACATTCTCAAAGCAGTAGTTCGTCGCTTCAATAAAGCCTTCAACACTTCCGCAGTCGAAACGTTTACCTTTGAATTTGTAGGCCAGCACGCAACCGGTTTTGGCTTGTTCCAGCAAGGCATCGGTGATTTGAATTTCGCCGCCTTTGCCTGGTTCCGTTTTTTCAATAATGTCGAAGATATCCGGGGTCAGGATGTAACGGCCGATAATCGCTAGGTTACTAGGCTCAGTGCCTGGCGCTGGCTTTTCAACCATGTCAGTTACGCGAATAAGGTTATCTGTCAGCGCTTCACCAGCGATCACACCATATTTGTGCGCATCTTCCGCTGGCACTTCTTCAACCGCGACAATCGAGCAACGGAATTGCTTATATAGTGCAGCCATTTGTGCAAGCACGCCTTGCTCGAGGTTAATGCAAAGGTCATCCGCAAGCACAACCGCGAATGGGTTGTCCCCTACCAGTTCTCGGCCAGTTAAAATAGCATGACCCAGGCCCTTCATTTCGCGTTGGCGGATATAAGTGAAATTAGCGGAATCGATGACTTCACGGATATCGGTCAGCAAAGCTTCTTTGCTGGTACCCGAGATTTGATGTTCCAACTCGTAGTTTTTATCGAAATGGTCCATCAGAGAGTGTTTGCCACGGCCGGTGACAATACACATATCCGTCATGCCCGCTTGAATGGCTTCATCCACACCGTATTCAATCAGCGGTTTGTTGACGATAGGCATCATTTCTTTAGGCATGGATTTTGTTGCTGGCAAAAAACGTGTCCCGTAGCCAGCTGCGGGGAATAGACATTTTTTAATCATTTTTAATAAAGGTCCTATGGGGGAATAGGTCCTAGGTGGTAAAAGCCTAGGAGGACGTTGGAATTATTTTGTCTTGGGTAAACTCAAACAACGATGCGAAATTTGCTTTCCTTGGCCCTAGGATCTTCTTTCCTAGGTCCTATCTGTTGACCTACTTTTAATCACTACCAAACAAATCGCGGGTATAAACCTTGTCAGCGACATCCGCTAACTCTTCCGCCATTCGGTTTGATACGATGACATCTGATTTTGCTTTAAACGCATCAAAGTCGGTCATCACTTCGGAATGGAAGAACTCTTTTTCCTTCAACACAGGTTCATAAACGACAACTTCAATACCTTTCGCTTTTATGCGTTTCATGATCCCCTGAATTGAAGACGCACGGAAGTTATCAGAGCCCGACTTCATGATAAGGCGGTAAATACCGACTACTTCAGGATTTTTACGAAGGATTGATTCAGCGACAAAGTCCTTGCGAGTGGTGTTTGCGTCCACAATAGCTTGAATAATGTTGTTTGGCACATCGGCATAGTTAGCGCGAAGTTGCTTAGTGTCTTTCGGCAAACAGTATCCACCATAACCAAAAGATGGGTTGTTATAGTGGTTACCAATGCGTGGGTCTAACCCTACCCCTTCGATAATCTGGCGTGAGTCCAAGCCATGCGCTTCCGCATAGGAATCTAGTTCGTTGAAGTAAGCTACACGCATAGCAAGATAAGTGTTAGAGAACAGCTTTACTGCCTCGGCTTCTGTTGAGTCAGTAAACAGAACTTCGATATCTTTCTTCTCGGCACCCTCGACTAACAAGTTGGCGAAAGTTTGTGCACGTTCACTTCGTTCACCCACAATGATGCGAGATGGGTGAAGATTATCGTAAAGCGCTTTGCCCTCACGTAGAAATTCGGGCGAGAAAATAATATTCTCACAGCAAAGCTCTTCTTTAATTCGGTGGGTGTACCCTACAGGCACGGTAGATTTAATGACCATTACCGCTGTTGGGTTAATTGCCATAACATCTTTAATCACTGCTTCTACCGAAGCTGTATTGAAGTAATTAGTTTTTACATCGTAATCAGTTGGCGTTGCGATGATAACGAAAGACGCATCTTTATAGGCTTCTTCTTTATCTAAAGTTGCACAGAAACTGAGTTCTTTCTCCTTGAGGAAGTATTCAATCTCTTTATCAGCGATAGGTGATACCTTACTGTTAAGTAATTCAATCTTTTCTTGCATAATATCGACTGCAACAACATCATGGTTTTGCGCCAAAAGCATAGCATTAGACAGACCAACATAGCCTGTACCGGCGATAGTAATTTTCAAAAAATGGCCCTATTTAATTATCAAAGAAATCGTGTAATTCGTCATGTAGCTGAAGGCCGATAAAGAAATCAACTTTAGCGTAGTGGTTGTAAGAGGTATATAAAGCCCGCTTCAAGTGAACCTCGATTTCATTAACGTCATAGCAAACCTCTCCCAAAAATTCTGACTCAATAAACAGGGCCAACTCCTTTTGATGGTCATCTACTCGTTGCAAATTTGGAACCACTACAATTTTCTTATTCCGCTCTAATAATGAGTAAACATTTCCGGCTCCTGCGTGAGTGATTACCAAATCAGAACATTCAATTTGACTATCGAAATCTGAAGAATAAGAAAAAGAATCATGATTCCTTGGGACATACTCGCCGGATCCATACTGAATGGAAAAGTTATAGTCAGCGTCCCTAATATGATCAACCTTGCGAATGAGAGAATCAAAAGAATAAGTGCCAACAGTGACCAATATATTTTTCATAACCTTCCAGAGAATTTTGCCTTGGGGTATACATTTAGTAGGGATTCGTTCTGTACATAGAAATCAGTGGCAATATATTTCATATATTTACCGGTAAGAGATTGGGAAGAAAATCTAGACCATGTTTCTACGTGAATCACCTTGCCACCACGAAGCCTGACCAATATAGAAGGCAAGATACTAATCCCTGGACCCGTACTGATTACACATGCTTTTCTGGAAAACAGGATGAGCATAGAAATTCGACTAACCCTTAATATATGGCGGAGAAAGCTAGGCAAAGAGAATCCAGTCTTATTCCTCGCAAATCCAACATCTACCACATTGTGGAGAAATGGAGAACTTGATGTCTGCTTAATTACATCTGTAACGATCAAAGAGTCCCAGTTTTGATCTACTTCCAAAATTTGATAAAGACGCTTTAATTGAGCCATGTGCCCACCCTCTCCACCAATATATAGCAACAAGTTAGTTGAAAACATTATCGATAAACCTCTTGTTGACTACAGAAGACTGGTAATTTTTTGCTGTTTCTCGTGCGTTATTTGAAATCGTTGTGTAGGTTTCAGTTTCAATATTAAGTAGCTCCAAAACTTCCTCTACCCACCCCGAACTACTCATATCAACTACAAAACCGTTGTGCTCGTGAATCAAATATTCAGTTACCCCACCACAATCATTTGCAATTACCACTACTCCGTTTGCCATGGCTTCTAATGCAGCCAAACACAAGCTCTCCCTGTCACTAGTTACTATTAAAAAATCAAATGTACGGATAAGTGAGGGTAAATCTTCTCTTGGAATTGACTCATGCATCTGAATGTGGTCTTCAACACCACAAAAAATACCCTTAAGACTACCTTTACCGACAACCTGAAATTTAGCACCAACATTTCTAGTGATCGCCGAATCGATAAGGCTTCTGAATCTGTCTGGTCTCTTAACTGACTCCAAGCGACCAACAAAACCAACAAAACCAACTGATTTTTTAAAATCTCTAGCTTCATTGATAAAGAAGAAATCAGGGACCCCCCCAGACGCATAGATAACAATATCAACATCTCTATTTAACATGGTCTTTATATAATCAGCATATAGTCTAGAAGGAACAACTATTACGTCAGAATATGACAAAAATCTAAACACCATATTAGATTTCCCATGAACATCGCTTCCATGCACATGAGAAACAAGTTTAAATTTAAATCCTAGGATCTTTAAAATTACTGGTATATATATAACATGGGAAACATAGTGACAGTACAGATAGTCGGGCCTGAATGAAATCACTCTTGCTAATATTTTCAAATAGAACTCTAAATACGATAGAGTCTTTTTAACCTTAGATTTTTCATCTTTATTTATCGCACACAGCTTTTTATTGAAACGCGTAAATGAGAAAGCATCATAAATATCCTTTATAAAAACACCAAACGAAGGGGAGTGTGCACTTGGATACATGTTCGATACGAGTAATAGTTTAGCTTTCATAATTTCTCACTGGCATCATTTGCTTAATCAACTTCCTAAACCAACTAAACATTATTACACCCATCTTATCGCGAGAAGTTACGCCATTTTCATTACGCTCACATTCCAATGATGAATTATTGCTGGTAACTTCATCTAGTTCAATAATCTTCTCGCTAAGCCCATAGACTCTCAATTTTTTTATGTAGAAGCCACCAGTAACATAATCAAAAGGCCATATAGGTGTAGATGCGTTACTTAATATTTTTAAAGCCCCTTCTCTAGAAATAAGATATCCATGCGCTCCATAACCACAATCAGGAAATCTAAAGATTTCAATATCGGATATTAATCGCTTGCCCCAAAATGAACCGTAACCATTTCGGTAACCAAGCAACAGCAAATCAAATTCATTACTATAGTTGCCTAATATCTTATTTATTACGCTCTCAAAATTAGTATTAAAAACAATATCATCTTCACTAATAATAGCGAAATTCTTTCCTGTCTCATAAAATAATTTCAGTGCTGAAATATGTGATAGGTAACAACCTACCTCTCCAGGACTTAAAGCTCGCCCATGTGCTCTCAGAGATTCTTCTTTAAGTGAGTTTACATAATCATCATCCAATATAGCTCCGTCCACAGCCGGCACAAAAGTAAATATGGCATCAATTTCTCTGGAATAGGACTCAATTCGACTCTTCCGCTCAGTATGTTTATCCATATTTATGGTATAAATATCAATCACAGTAACTTCTCCAACCTTCCAACATCAACTTTCCAAGGTATTGAATTAGCAGATTTATCAACTGTCTTTGCATTGATCCACTTCAGCTTCAAGATATATAAGTATATTTTCCGTGTAAGGCTTAAACTAGAAAATGATTCAAAAGTAGCACCTATACTATTTGAAATACCTCTATAAAAAGCATCAAACTTAAAAATATCATGCTCGAGAAGTAACAATTTCACTCCTGGCTTACAAAAGACCACATGGCCCCATCCAGCACTAAAATCACCAATTACAACTTCGGCCGTGGAAAACAGTCTGACTTTATTTTCAAAAGAAAGTTCTTCCAAGTATACCTTTTCAAAACCTTTCTCCTTTAATAACGTATCCAACTCCTTTCTATTGGAGAGTGGACGTTTTCCATTTGAGTCGTCTCGAGCCAAATATATTTTATGACTACTATCATTTTTTTCTTTCGGTGTGCTTTCACTAATATGATTAAACATACGAAGAGCAGATTTCGAAACTTCTAAACCACAGCAACTAGGGAAACTCGGTAATATTATATTTTTATATCTCACGCTCCCGCTATGATCAACAATATCACTATTTTCGATCCCAAATAGTAATAGAGCTTCCCTTTTAAATGATTTTGAGTCCCTGTGATGAAGCAATTTAATATTGGGGTAAGAAGCTTTCAATTCGATGAATAATGCCAACCGACTGAGCGACGTAATCAACCAATGCTGATAGTTCTCTCCCCATGGATAGTCATAGATAAAAAAGTAATTATCTTCTTCGCATACTTCAACCGGGCTTTCGTTTATATAGTGGACTAACTCGTCTGAAATTAATGTACATTTTGAAGACGGAAATCCTAAATCTCTATGGAGTTTCAGACGCTTACTTATCCATACATTGTCACTGAAGTATTCATTAGTCGAACCTTCAAAGAAAACCATATCGGTGTCACTATATGTAAAGAAATCGTTATCTACCACAACGTCTTTTAATAAATAGACAAAAGACTCCAAAACACGCTCACTCTTAAATGTGAACCTACCACCACTAGCTTCTAATTTCAATTAAACCACCTTTTGTCTTTATATCACTCCAAGCAACCAATGGCCATTTCCACGCATTATAAATACACTGAGAGAAAAGCTGTGCAACTAATATCGTCTCCAAATTTGCAGACTCAAAATAATTAAGTAAAAGGCAAGAAATAACGAATGTAAATCCGAAGAATATTTGATATTTAACAAATGGCAATCTATTCGACGTGGAAATATATGCTACAGATATAGCCTGTATAAGTTCAATCAAGAATATAGTAAAACACAAAAGGATAACCCCTAAACTGGGGAGAACTATATCAGAATCCAAAACCTTTAGAAAACTAGGTGCCAAAAGTACAAATAGAGAAAAAGTTAATGAATAGCTTGAAATACTATAAAATAAAACCTTAACGCATTGATTTTTCAATGCAGTGTAATCTTCACCGGCCCTAAAACTTATAATTAGTGGCAAATTATTATTTAGAATAATAAGACAGGAAGACAGTATTATTAACGATATATTTATGACAAAGCTTACACCCGCAATTTCATTCAAAACAACATAAGAGGCGAGTAAATAGATTGTTGTTCGATTGGCTAAAAAGTTACCTAGACCACCAACACCTAACTTAAGGGCATTTCTCGTAATCTCTCTAATTATAATAGGGCATACTTTTGATGTTCTGCAATGATAAAAGTCTTTAGCTATTTCTTTTTGGTCAATAATATTAAATGTCAGAAGAGATATAGCTGATATCAATCTCGATATAGCAAGAGCCATAATCCCTAGATCGAAGAAAATCATTGAGACTGATAAAAAAAGAAAAATGATGTTTGAAAATATAGTATTCACATATATTTTAGAAACTTTACCGGAACCATGAAGGATTCCATTACTTCTCACTGACATAAGCGTGAAAATAATAGCAATAGAGAACAATAGCCAAGAATAATTCTGAGCTTCTGTCAACTCAATTTCAATAAATCCAGTATAATAAAGATATATGCCTGTCATTACACCAATACTAAGAATAAGAAGTAATGTAAAAATACGATTATTAACAGCATCTATATTAGCTAGGAGTTTTTTATCGGTGGCGTTATCTCCTGCGCTTGAAAATTCGCCACGTATAAAGGACTCGTACTTTACACCACTATAAGCATAACTGTAATACCTACTAATAGTAGCACTAAATCCGAAATCAAAAATAGTAACTAGACTATAAAGCGATACAAGCAACATCCACAATGAAAAATCTGAACTAGAAAGTTTAGAGATCACAAGTGGTATTATAATTACGTTAGAACCTAGGGAGGTTAATCGGGCCAGAACACCAAAACCAATTGACCTAAACATAATGATTATTTAACTCTTTTATTGATTGAGTAATTTTTTTGCCAAAAAGGCAATGACAAAGCCAGGCCCCAAAATATCGTAGTCATTCCATTGAAAAGTATATGACCAGCAATAGTAGACATCCCGATCAAAATGATAGAAACAAGAATAGCATTAGTAGATAAATTCCTTATATTAATACTATTAGAAAACTTTCTTTTTAATCTGAATATTTTAATTAAAATAAAAAACAAGAATGATGCGTACAATAACATAGTAAAAATACCAAACATCATTATAATATCTATTGGGTCTAATTCGGTTAAAGGCTTGGGGAAATGATATAAACCGGAATAGCCAACACCAAAGAGCAGATCGATCGGACTTAAACCTAAGAAATATGGAAATAAAGCATCCATGAATTCATTTCTGTCAGAAAGTATAGCTCGGGTAAGACCACCAGTATCATAAAAATACACGAGTCTCTCTATTATCGCTGAATTTATGATAATGTCATAGTAATATAGCGAAATTAAAAGTAACCCAGAAGTAATCATTAAATAATATACACTACCTGTAGATATCTTTCGCAAAATAACTGGAAGAAGAAAAGACAATAGCCCAACAGCCAAAATCCCACTTTTAGTGCCAATGGCTACTGCCATTAATAAAAATAAAAAACAAGATAAAACATACACCGCGCGACCTTTCTCTATTGCAATAGTAAAAGCCCAGGCTGCTATTATACATATCACTCCAGATAAAGCATTTGCGGCATAGAAAAAACCCTTCATGCCATATGAGCCATAGCTAGATGTCCCAATACCTATTAGCGACATGCAAATATTAATTAGAATTACTAGAGAGGAAAAAAGTACAACTTTAACAATGTATCTTTTCGGGTCTATATATTTAAAACTAGATACGGAAAGAAATATTATTATTGGCGTTATTAATTTGACGTATTCAGAAAAATCAGTAGGAATTAAACTTGCACCTTGAAACAAGTTAGTAATAAGAAGAATTAGTCCATATGACAATATAGCTAACATTAAATAGCTTGCCATCCCTCCCCTACCTAAAATATATATAAGGCAAACCAAAAGTATCACTATTTTATACAATAGTGATAATGAAGATGTAAAATTTAAATATAAGCTAAAAAATCCCGATATTGCATCTATAGCCAACTGAATCAATATAAGACTAAGAATGAACTTCTCTATTTTTTTTTCACTTATAGTGAGCAGAACACTATGGTCTTGGAACTTTTTTACCATACTTACCTATTTCCACATCACTTTTCATAACTCTTGCTGGATTTCCTGCTACAATTTGGCCTGACTTCACGTCGGTTGTTACTATTGAACCAGCTGCAACTATTGCGCCACTCTCGATAGTTACTCCGGGCAATACAATTGCATTGCTGCCAATGAATACATTGTTCCCAATTTTGGTATTTATATGTCGTGCGTTAATGAAATCGTGAGTTAAAATCATCGCTCCTTTTGCTATATATGAATACTCACCAATCACTACACCTCTAGGATTAGTTCTATCAATCGTTGCAGCCAAACTAATTACAGTTCCTGACCCAATATTCATTTTATATACTTTAAGAAAATATAACCTTCTTACATACACTAATATATTTCTAAGATGGTTCCTGAAATGTGTAACTAAAGGATATCTCATGACTTTCTACCACTAACAAAATCAGTATATTCTTGGGGAATCCCACAAAAAATAACTTCCTCATGCTGAATTAAGTTATAGTGAATTTCCAACCCTAACCCAATAAAGTAATTATATAAGGGAGCAACATATAGTTCACCTTTTTCCCATTCATCTATCGGTTTTTGTAGATAGTCATAATAAGCGTCAAAGTATGCCTCCATAGATGAGAAGTGATACAAACCTGTACAACATAAGTCTGATATCGGTTTTTTTTCTGCCGTTAGTTTGACTAGTGTTGAATTGGTTGATTTTGGTTTTACGAATGACCAATTATCACCCTCACCTTGGAATACTTCTAAATACCCGCAGCCCAATTTTTCAAGATCTGGATAAACAAATGAAGGTCTAAAAGTATCGATATTGAAAATCGTAATCTGACAATCCGATTTAACCGCATTTTTTTCTTTCCAAATTTCCAAGCCTAATGTGACTGTTTCCGCTTGTCCCCTTGTTGGTTTATTGATAACGATCACATCATAATCTTTAACACCGATCTTCACAGCCTCTGAATCTACAAAATCTTTGGTATCATAACTATCACTTACGATGAAGATAAATTTTTCTTTTCTGAAATATTTCTCAAAGCTCTTAACTGCATGTGCAAATAAAGTTTCTCCATGGGCCATCAACATATACTTCGGCTCTGTATACCCTGCCTTAAAAAACCTGGAACTCAGACCTGCCATTGGAATGACAATCACTACTTCATCTCCTTCATAAGGTGGTAAATTCGGAATGCATTAGCAAATAATGCTCTTTGCCTTGTTAAATCATCGCTATGAAGCGGAAGCATTGATAAGAAAAGTTGAATCTGCATCGCCATTAATGATTTTGATGTAATATTGAAATTTTCAGATACAAGATCCATGAATCTTTTTTGAATTATTTCCAAACCTTCCGGCGATTCTATTTTAAAATGTATCTTCCCTGACGTTATTTCAACTTCAAAGTACCCCGCTATAATCCAATCATATAGGCCGACTATTGAGTGGCTGAGCTTCGCAAGATCGTATCTTACATCTCCATAAATTTCCATTTCACCATCATATGTCATACCTCTAGGGTCTATCGTTTTAATACGATTCGCACGAAAGTCATAGAGTATATTACTGAAACAGAAATCTCCATGCAGAACTGTTATCGGCCATTCCCCATCATTTACAGGCAAATACCTATTACTATATTCAATAACTGTTTCTAGTGAAATTGCTTGTTCGTCATTGAATAGCCATTCATCACTAGTTGTTATATTATTAGTGCTACAAAACTCATCAAGTCTAGAATATGTCTTTTTTCCAAACAATTCGATGAGTGAGTTTTTAGAGTAATTTTCTGGAGCAGATTCCTTTAAGCAGCTCTTAATAAACTCGATTGTACAATTCAGTATTTGGTCCCAAACAGATACTGGTAATTCACTGAATACATATAGTTCATTCAGTGCTGTCTGGTGTAAGTACTCTAGGCGATAAGATACTTTACCATGTTCGTTCTTACTCCCTAAGTACTGAGGAATGTACCCCCTCAATGATGGAGGAATACATGAAAACCAATTCGCTTCCGCCTCAATTTTTTCCTTTTTATTTGAGGATTTTTCAATCCAATCACTTGTTATCTTTAATGTATTAAATGCTCTTTGTGTAGTAAAATCTGCTTTTGAACGGTAATACGTGTTCACATGGCCAAAGTCTAGCCATTTATCAGACAAAATCGATTTTAACTTTGACTTAGAATGATATTTATTTAGGCCTTCTATAAACTTCCAGTTACTTTGTGTGATCGATTTTATTAATAATTTTGGAGACCTGAAATTAAAATAGCCATTAACAATAACAGAGGGAGGTGTATTTTCACAATTATCCTGATTTTGTAACCATTTCATGTCATCGCTGGTTACGACAGCCCAATTGTAACTATCTTTCTGTTGAGACACACAAACTATATCTTCCCCAGCCGGTAGTTGGGTAAACAACGTATCACCAAATAACACTTGCAGATTAGAGTCTAAAGAATGCTCGGTAAGGTTCAACGCAGCTACTAGGGATGCTCCGAGAGTTAAGTTTTCGGGCGTACGAATTATTGAAACCCCTTCATTCTCTAACCACTTCATGTCAGTTCGAGATACTTTATATAGCTCAGGAACACTAAGGTATACAGCGACGCCCTCTGGAGCTAATCTTACTTGGTGCTGGAATAAACGCCGATTCCCAAGAGGTAGAAAGCTTGGCGGTATTTTCCCAAATTCAGACTGAATTTCCTGCCCAACGTATGCAGCTGACATTATCAGGAACATGAATTTTCCTTTAGCAAAATATCATTAATTTCCTCTATCGATAAGCTAGCGAATTCTGATGGCCTTATTGCCTTGTCATCGATATAAAATCCTTCATTACCACACCATGGTTTACCTACTAGTATTTCGTCATATGGAACTCTATACCGGTTTAACCATTCCACTATAACTGGCAAAGTGTTTATATTAATTTTACCAACATTGCCTTCAAACGTTCGCATATTTCTAGCAGTCGAAATTGTAATTTCAAACCCTTTTTCCGAATATTCCCTTAGTTTTTCAATCACGTCCTGTCGTGGCAATACGTTTACGTAGTCATTAGTATTGGCCTTAGTTAAAGTACCATCTAGATCAACTATCAATCTTTTCATTGGAGACCCCTTGTTACTATATGATTTTTAGCTGTATGGGATTACTATGCTTAATTTTCATCAAAAATATAAAGAGCTGTTGATTAGTAGAGTTTGTCATACATACTCATGTCGACTATATTGAATGTTCTTCGTTTAGTTTCGTGAACCAACTATTGTGTCTGTTGCTTTCAGATAAATATTTTTTAAATGCAACTTTTGCTTACATAGAGCATTAGAAAGCTATTGTTAAAATTCAGTTCCAAGCTTTCTAGAGTTCTTTCTGTAAGCATCGTTTGCGAAAGCAATTAGCACACCTAAAACACCACCAATTAACGCTGCTAAAATGCAGATTAATGCACGCTTCGGCTCTGCTTTAAGCTCAGGTACAACAGCCCGATCAATCACCTTAAAAACGAATTCGTCCTGTACTTCAGCTAACATTAAGTTTTTTGTTTGTTCTTCGATTAGTGAGTAGAAGGAAGTTTGCATATCCGCGATAGCCGTTTTTTCTAGCTGATTTTCTAGGTATACAAGGTTTTGTGTCGTTTCTTTTATAGTCCGCTCACGCATGACTTTGTTTATGTCTTCAATCAGCCAATCTGTCCATTGCTTTGCTAAATATGGCGAATAATGTTTAATTGAAAGAGTGTAAAATCCACTTTTTTTATCTGAACCTACTGAAAGGACTTCTTTCAAAAATGCTTCATACATTTCCTGTTCTGAAGGTTCTGAACCCCGTAGTCCTTTAGGTTCACGTAACCACGTATTTGTCTCGACATTGTAGATTTCATCGTCATAAATCAGTTCATTCTTGCTTAAATTCCACCCTTTGGACGCCATAAGTGGCACCATCAGTTCGTGCTTTGCAATGAATGCGTTCACAAATTGTCGTGATTTAATCACTTCCGCCGCTAGATCCGTTTGTGAAGCTTCACCACCACCTAAACTAACGCCGGCCAAAGATGCCAGCCCACCAAACTGTGATGCCATTTTTGAAAGGCCACCACCGCTGCTCTCTGCCGGAGCCAGAAGCGCATCAGCTTTGTAGATGTTTGGCAGGCTAAGAGCGTACAACACACCAGCAACTGCGAATAGGAAGGTGGTTGCGATGATGATCCACTTACCTTTCCATAGAGCGGAGAATAGTTCGCGGAGGTCGATTTCGTCCGAGGCAGGCGCCGGAGGTTGAAATTGGGCGTCGGTTTGGTACTTCACCGAAAGTTGATTATTTTCCATGGTTTTTTTAGGTCCTAGGATCCTAGGTCCTAGGTCCTAGGAAAAGATCTAGGAGCTAAGAACAGGATCGTTAAAAGATAAAGGTCCTAGGTAAGAGCGAAGGTCCTAGGATCCTAGGCCCTAGCTCTACCCTAGGATCTGTTTATTCATTTATATTCCGGAGAGGGTTCGCGTACTGAACCTTTTCTTCGTTTGATTAATGCGCCGAGCATGGCTGATATTTCTTTGGCTTCTTTTATTAGCGCTAAGCCAATTTGTTTATCTATAAAGCCTGCTTCTATACCAATGTAGATTTGGGTGATCGCTTCGCCAGCCGAGCCTTTCGCAATATATAAAAACCTTGCAGACTCATTAGCGGTTTCGCGCTCTTCCCCTTCAGCGATGTTCGACGCAATGGATAGTGCACTTCTCGTCAGTTGGTCTTTAAACCCAAAGTTCTTGCAACTATCCATCTGTTTATAAACATCACAAGACAATCGACAACTACGCTTCCAAGCGTCTAACTTTTCGAAATCCAGTTGGCGCATATGCCATCCTCATTGGGTAGAGAAAGGGCCTAGGGTCCTAGGGTCCTAGGGTCCTAGGGTCCTAGAAAAAGCAGAGCACTTGCCTTAGCTCTTTCCTAGTACCTTTCTTTCCCTAGGATCTGGGCTCTATCTTTTTCCTAGGACCTAGGATCCTTGCTCTTCACCTAGGCCCTCGCTCTTACTTAAGCGCGTTAACTGCTACACCCGTCTGGTAAAGGATCTGCGTTGCGGCAGTCCATACGCTGAGTGCGTCGCGGTAGTCGGTGTCAAGTGGGACGATGATGGTGTCGCCTGCTTTTAGCTCTTCGCCTTTATTGCCGAACCAGTAGCCGCTGTTTGGTTTGAAGACTGAGCCGTCTGCACGTACCACGAAGATGCGGTCTTCATCGGCTTGCTTTTTCATGCCGCCGGCTTTGTTGATGTAGTCGTCTACATCCAGTTTGTTGTCGCGTAGGTAGGTGATTGCTACTTGTACTTCACCCATCACAGATACCGTGTTGCGGTAAGTTGGTACAAACAGGAAGTCGCCGTCTTCCAGCATGAAGTCTGCCGCGCGGTTACCTTCAATCACTTCATCAAGCTGAACGACCATGCGGCCAAGGGCTTTGCTTTTGCTCGCTTCTTCTACAAACGCCAGGGTCTTGTCCGGGTTGGTGATCATCGAGCTCATGTTGCTGTCTTTATGGAAAGTCTTTTTCGCGGTTTCTTTACGAATTTCTGCAGCGTAATCTTCCAACAGTTTTTGCTCTTGAAGGCGCAGTGCTTCACGGGTGAAGATCGCCCCTTGCGGGTTGGCAAATTCGGTTAAGCCACCAGCACGCTGTATAATGTCTTGCAGCGTGTCGCCTTTGCTTACCGCGTAGGTACCTGGGAAGCGCACTTCACCTTTTAGAACCACGGTGTTTTGCTCTTTCACGCCCGGCTGTTCCAGTACGTTCAAGCGATCACGCGGCGCAATGGTCAGGTTTTCGTTCGCGTCGCCTAAAATGGCATTGCCTAAGTTCAGCTGTGAAATCTGCACACTTGCGCGCTGGCTTTCACTGTTTACTACAGTGCGTGCCAGTTCTGCGTTAAGCACATAGGCTTCGGCTGTCAGGCCACCTGCTGCTGCCACCAAGTCTTTGACGGTGTTTTTGTCGGTGATTGGGTAGCGGCCTGGGTTTTTCACTTCACCCACCACTTCTGCAATCAATGCCGGTGAACCGTAAACTGATTGTTGTTGCAGTTGAAGTAGCACAGGTGCCAACAGCGTGTTACGGGTTGAACGTTTGATGTTTTCAATCTGCTCAGCCGTTACTTCTTTCCCTTGGTAAATCAGTTTTGCCTGTTGGGTAGAAAGTTGTTCGTTACCTTCCAGCACTTTTTGTTCTTCACTTTGTTCAGTTGCCGCTTGTGCTTGTGCCTGTTCCAGCGTTTTTGCAGTTTCCTGCTTTTCGTTCAAAGCGTTTAACTGTTTACCGTCAAAACGGTTAAACACCAACACGCGGTCGCGTGATTGCAGCTTGATGTTGTCTTTACTCGCAGGGTTTAGAATCGCATTGGCCAAACTAAATTGAAGCACGCGGATATCACGCTGTGGGTTGATCTCACGTACCACCAGCGCATAGTTCAAATCAGCCGTTGGATTAAAGGCTGAATCAATCGAAGTAAACAGGTCGCTGATGCGCATGTTTTTCTTCCATTGTGTGTAGCCTGGCTGAAACACATCACCTTCCAGTTGTACAAAGTGCTTTAGTTCATTGCTCCGCTTGGCGATTTCGATGTTATCGCCATTTTTGATTTGAACGGAAAGACCTGAGCGGTCAGTTAAGTCCAGCGTCAGCACATCACGCATGCCTTCAGCGGCTGGTCGCTTCACTACTACAAACTCACCCAATGCGTTTGCGGTCAGGCCACCTGCCATTTGCAGCATGTCGGCATACGTTTCGCCGAGCTTCACTTCATACACTGCCGGGCGGTTGACTTCACCATTAATGGTTACCGTGTTTTCAACGGGGCCGATAAACACGGTATCACCCGGTTGCAGGCGCACATCGTTGCGCGAATCACCTTTCAGCAGCAAATCGTACATATCCAGCGTGCGGATAAGTTTGCCGTTACGTTTGAGCTGCACGTTACGCAGCGCACCAGATTCACTAAAGCCACCGCTGTAGTAAATTGCCTGAGAAATGGTGGTGAGAGCGCTGACTGAATAAGCACCTGGCTTGTAGGCATCACCCATCACGAAGATTTGCATGCTGCGCATTTCACCCATGGAAATGTCGCTGCGCACACCAATCATTTGTTCGTTAACACGTTTGGTTAGCGATTCACGCACTTCGGTAAAGCTCATGCCTGCCACTTGCACTGGGCCAAGTGAGGGGAAGTTCACCACACCTTCACGGTTTACACGCAGACGGTGGGTATTGTTTTCCTTACCAAACAGTTGAATGACAATTTCATCGCCCGGACCGACTTGGTAGTCAGAAGGCACTGGCACGTCGCTCATTGGCGCAAACGTGGTTGGTGAGCCTGCAAACAGGGAAAGACCAAACCTTTCCAGTTGAGTTTCACTCTGGGCTGCGCTTTTTTGGTTGGCTTGTGTTTTTTGATCAGCAGCAGGGCGAGGGGCGACCACTTCGATGGTTTCAAAGGTTTGTGTTGCCTGACCGCCCGTTGGCAGGCTGATGCCGTATTGTTTTGCCAGTGCTTGCTGTTGATCAGCCGGCAGGCTTTTGAACATTTCCAGTTGCGCGGCCGTCGGGGCTTGCGCGGCTACCGTGAATGGCAGCAAAGATGAAACTAAGACTGCACCCACGCAGGCCAGTTTATTGAGTCGAAAAGTCATGAATTAAAGCTCGTTACATCAATGTAAGATTTCTAAAGAAGGTTTAGAAGCGGTATTGGAAACCCAGGTTGAGTGCACTCACACCCAAGTTGTCACTGATTGGGGCGTTCACAAACTCCAGTGTCACGGCGGTTTCACTGCTCAGTGCATAGTGCGCACCCAAACCAAAGCTGAAACCGCTATCAGAGACTGAACCTGTTCCGTGGTTATCAATGTCTGCAGCCACGTAACCGGCCAATGCATACATGGCGATTTGATTAGTGACCGGAATGTTTCCTTTTACATAACCTGAAGCCAGGCTATCTACTGCAATACCGTCTGTGCGTTTTAGTGAGGTGCCAAAACGACCTTCTACTGCCAGGTAATCGTTAAAGAAGTAACCCGCCTGTGCTTGCAGCAAGATTGGGCTAGCCTCGGACAAGGTGTTGTTTGATGCCGAGGTGTGTTCCACATTGCTGTAGCCAGCCATGGCACCGGCATAAAAATCAGCCGCAGCTTGGGGGGCTGTCAGGGTTGCAACCAGCAAAGAGGCCACTGCAACAGGGTTCGTCATTCGCTTTACCATACTTTCCTCAAACGTGGCGTGTTACAGAAGGTTTGATTCCGCAGCCAAACACGGCGACGCGAATTCAAACCTTGGCAAGACTTAAGTGAATAATATTATTGACGCGAACTAAGTTTCGCATCGTCAGATAACAGGCATTCATTCGATGCCTGCAGACACGCTACCGCCCTTGGGTGTCGGCCCCAATACACGCGATAACTATCAATTTGTTTTTCTTTTCGTGGTTTCTTGATGAAGCAGCTCTATACCGCCCCAAAGGGTGTTTACCTTTCTAGGCAGAATGCCATGCAAAGATCGATTAAATTTTGTTCAGCACTCAAAAATCAAGGCAGGAGTGTATCACCAACACAACATTCATATTAATTAGGAAACAGTTATTTTTTATTTAACTGTCTCGAATTTAATCACCCGGTAATAAGCTGATGTTTTTTTGAGCAATGATTATTTTCAACCGTCTCAACTATGCTTCAATTTGCGACGCAAATAACACGAATCAAGTTATAGATGACACATTTATTTACATATTCATCATCGGTGAACGGCATAAACCGTTAACTGTCCCACGTTCATCACGACGCCACTTTCTAGTAATTCAACCTCACCTTCGCGGCAAATGGTTAAGCGCACTTCTGGCTTGGGTTCATTCACGTAATATTCACACTCCGGCGTACTTGCGCCGATTATTCGACTGTAAACAACCACTTGTGATGAAGTGAAACCGTTATGGAGAAAGACGAAATGCTCGTTAGAAGGGGAAACGCGGACTTTTTCTTCAACACCATTGCTCCAAACAATGACGCCATTCGCTTGTATGGATGAACGAGGGCTAGAACAACCCGTTATCAGAAGAGAAGAAAAAAGGATTAGAGCAAAAACTGAGAGCTTCATGGCGACACCGACACTGCCAAATAAATTAGCGCAGAGTGTACTTTTTTGAAGCTACAGACTCAATAGCGAGCATTAAGTCTCTTTTGTGAGCAACAAAAAGCTTTATTGCCCAAGGAATTGGCGATTGACATTTATTATATGTTTACTTAATTCCCAATACTGTTTAGCATTTTAGGAGCCTGTCTGACTTTAGAAACAGGTGATTCACATAAGATATGGAGTTTTTCATGAAAAAATCAGCAATTGCAGCTCTGGCAGCAATGATGATGGCAGCACCAGCAATGGCTGTTGAAGAAGCAGCTTCTACTGGCGGTTCAGCTGGCGGTGCAACTGCATCAACTGCTGCTGTTGGTGGTGTGACTGCAACAACTGTTGCTGTTGGTGTTGCGGTAGCGGCAGCGGTTGTTGTGGCGGTTGACGCTTCTGACAACGACACTGCGACTACCACTTCAACTTCTGTTACCACTCAAGGTTAATCAGTAAGTTGCGTAAAAAAAACCGAACAGTGCAAGCTGTTCGGTTTTCTTCATATTTATACCCTTAGAATTTACGCCACACCGCTCGTTAGGGCTTGTTGGCGACTCAGTTGTAGTACTATGAAAAATTGTAATTACGGCGTAAAAGCCTTTGCGCTAATAGGTGCAGCCTTTGCCCTTTCTGGCTGCAGTCAAAGATTTCAGGATGTGCAAGACACGATGTCGCTCGCATTGTTTGGACATGACGATGTGGTGATTTCGGCAGACAAGGTCAATGACCTTCCTTATGCCAGCCTGTATGCCAAAACGGAAAAAAGTGGGCAGGCATTTATGGTGTTGGGTTATGCCAACCCAAGCATGTCAAACCTTGCCGAACCTACCCAGAGCTTCCAGTTGAAATGGCTTTCTGCAAACAACGAAATGCTAGTGACCGAATACGGCCGCATTGTAAAAACGGTGAATCTTCACGGTGGTAACCTTTCGGCCAGCTATTCACACCAGGCCGATCCTTTGGCTTTGGGTTTACTGAAAAGTGCCACCCCCCAGGTGTGGAAGCGAAAAGTGGATTGGCAACCGGGTAACCATGTGGGCTACAGACTGGAATCTCGTTTTCAGCTTCAAGGCGAGCAAACCCTGCTGATTAATGAAAAGCCCGTTTCGACGCTGCACTTTATCGAGTATGTGCGCGCCCCTCAGCTTGATATCTCCTTTGAAAACGAATTCTGGTTAAAGCCTGATTCCGGCAAGGTGGTTGCCAGCATTCAAACCCCTGCTCCTGGCATGCCTAGCATTGAGCTTACGTTGCTGAAACCTTTTGCGGGAGGCAAGTAATAAGATGAAAGCTTATTTTTCTTTAATCCGTTCGTGCTTTGTATTGACGCTGCTAGCTGTATCTACCGTCGCTCACACCGCAGAACAAACCGTCTTGACAGTAAAAATCGCAGCGGACGACAAACGTGTTTATCAGGTTACTTTTGATGGTGCACCCCGCGTTTCGCAAGTGGTGTCACAAGGCGCGACTGTGGTTAGAGCGAACGCGAATAATATTCTTGCCCACAATACCGATACGATTTTCTGGCAAGGCGCAGGGTTGTTTGATGCTGCTAACTCCGCTGACATCAACTCACTAAAAGCCCGCATTGAAAATCAATTGGGTTCACTCAAAGAGCAGTGGCAGGACGATGCAGAAAAACTTGGCGCTGTTTCAGCGCTTTCCGAGTTTCTCGCCTCATCAACTTTTGCTTCACGAATTTCAGTGACGCTGGATGAAGATTTTTATCTCGCAGGTAGCAATGTGAACCCATTGGTTCGTGGCGATCTCGTACTGTTACTCCCTGCCCGACCAAATAACGTTTGGGTAACTGGTGCAGTGACGCAAACCACTGACGCTGATTTTTCGCCGGTTTATATCGCGGATGATTATCTCGAAACTGCTGAAACCTTGAATACCTTTGGGATCAGTGAAGTTTCTGTCGTTCAGCCAAATGGCGAGCTTGAAACCCACCCAGTGGCCTATTGGAACGAAGTGCCGAAGAATGTGGCACCAGGCGCTGTGATTTTTGTGCCTTTCCAAGGTTTACCCTCTGAGCTCTCTTCTCTTAACCGCGATATTCCGCGTCTTCTTCAACATCGGGTTATGTAGTCATGCGTTGTACCTTATTTAAGTTATCCACTCTTTCTCTGGCACTGATGCATGCACTGCCTGCGACCGCAAACGATTTGGATTTCACGCCGTTTACGCCAACCCAAAGTGACTTTGGCGGCGTTGGCTTAATGCAAATGCCCACAGGACGTGTGGCCCCGGAAGGTGAATTTTCACTGGGCGTGACCATGAATGACGATTACCGTCATTACCACAGTTCATTGCAGTTGATGCCTTGGCTTGAAGCGACCATTCGTTACACCCAAGTGCCTGACCGACTCTACAGTAATGATGACGGCTTTAGTGGTGAAACCTACTACACCGACAAAGGCATTGACGTGAAAGTTCGCCTTTGGGAAGAAAGTTATTGGCTACCGGAAACTTCAATTGGCCTCCGTGACCTTGGCGGTACGGGCTTGTTTGATGGTGAGTATATTGCTGCCAGCAAACACATAGGACCGTTCGATTTTACGGCGGGCATTGGCTGGGGTTATATCGGTAACCGCGCAAACCTGAAAGGTGACACATCACTCGGCGATGATTGCGGGCGTGATACCTCTTACAAAGGCAAAGGCGGCAGCTTTGACTATGCCCGTTGGTTCACCGGTTGTATGTCTGTGTTTGGCGGCGTGGAATATCAAACTCCCTGGGAGCCACTGAGCCTGAAGCTTGAATATGACGCGAATGACTACAAGTCTGATTTTGCGCCAAACGCCACGCAAGACTCACCGTTTAACATGGGTGCTGTTTACCGTTTCGGTAACTGGGGAGATATTCGTGCCAGCTATGAACGCGGGAATACCTGGACGGTGGGTTTCACCTTAAAAACCAACTTCAATACCTTGGCACAAAACTGGATAGATACCCCAACGCCTGCATACAATGGTGCGCAGGGCAAATCAGTTGAAGACATTGACTGGGATCGCGTCGCGGCTGATCTGGAAACCATTGCGGGGTATGGCAACACCAAAGTGTATGCGGATGACGAAAGCATCACGGTAGTGGGTAGCCAATCTAAATACCGCAACCGCGATTTCGCCCATGAAAAAGCGGCGATGATTCTGACCAATACCGGCTCGAAAGCTTCGACCTATCACTTGGTAGAGCAACAAGCCAACCAAACCACCATTCAGACTGACATTGACGCGGCAGCCTACCGAAAAGTCGCTAATCAGGAATATGTGGGCGCAAACGTGACGGAAACCACGACGCGCGTTAACCCTGAGTCTGCACGTGGCATGTTGCAAACTGACACCAGTAAACCTTGGTCGGTCAGTGTTAACCCAAGTCTTCAGCAATCGATCGGCGGTTCGGAAGATTTCTACATGTTCAATATTGGCGTGACTGCCGGCGCGAGCTATTGGCTGACCGACAATATCGAATTTGGTGGTGGGGTTTACGTTAACCTTTACGACAACTACGACAAGTTCAAATATGACGTCCCGCCAGATGGTACAGATTTGAAACGTGTTCGTACGCTGGTTCGTCAGTACATTTCTGATAACACTGTTCGTGTGAGTAATCTTCAGTTAACGGCTTTTGATAAGTTCGGCGATAGTTTCTACGTTCAGGCATACGGCGGTTACCTGGAAACCATGTTTGCGGGTGTGGGCGGTGAAGTCTTGTATCGCCCTCTTAACAGCAACTGGGCGTTTGGCTTGGACATGAACTACGTGGCGCAGCGCGACCCGAATTCAGAGTTCGGCATTTTCACCGAAGAAGTGCATTACGACCCAATTACTGGCCGTTACTACCGCGTACAGACAGGCACACCAACCGGCCACTTCACCACTTATTATCGCCCTGAGTGGAGCTGGTTTGATGATTTGCTGATTAAAGCAAGTGTCGGTCAGTATCTGGCGGAAGATAAAGGTGTGACGCTGGATGTTTCCAAGCAATTTGATAGCGGTGTGATAGCGGGCGCCTATATGGCGAAAACCAACCTGTCAGCGGAAGAGTTTGGTGAAGGTAGCTTTAACAAAGGCTTCTATATCTCGATTCCTTTCGACATCTTTACCGTCAAACCAAGTGCCAGCCGTGCACTGATTGGATGGACGCCACTTTCACGAGATGGTGGCCAGATGCTGGGCAGGAAGTACAGCCTTTACAGCATGACGGATGCGCGTTATCCGAATTCGGAGTTTACGAATAGGTAATCGCACGAAGTGCGAAGGGACGAGGAAGAGCAGGTCCTAGATCCTAGGAAGAGCGAAGAGCTGAGGGCCTAGGGTCCTAGGGTCCTAGGGTCCTAGGGTCCTAGGGTCCTAGGAAGAGCTTAAGAGCGGAAGGTTACTGGGTATAGGGTTAACGGATTACGGATTACGGATTACGGATTACGGATTACGGATTACGGATTACGGATTACGGATTACGGATTACGGATTACGGATTACGGATTACGGATTACGGATTACGATTTTTCCAACTCCCAACAGATAATCAAGCTTTTTCCTGTATACAGTATTCCTAACTCTTTCCGTATTCCATTTCTCCTATGCTCTTTCGCTTCACCGCTCTAACCTAGGATCCTAGGACCTCGCTCTTTTCCTAGGACCTTGCTCTTACCCTAGGACCTTGCTCTTACCCTAGGATCTGTCTTTTGCCATCACCACCCTCTCCGCCAAACCCCGCTGTGTTATCTCCTTCGCCAGCGCCTCTTGCGCTTCGGCATCACCATGAACGATTCTGATTTCTTTGGGCTTTGTGGGAATGCCTTCGATAAATTGCAGCAGTTCGTTTTTGTCTGCGTGGGCAGAATAGCCAGACATGGTGTGGATGTGAGCGTTCACTTCGATTGGTTGATTGTCTATTTCAACCTGCTTTTCTCCGCGTTGGAGTTTGCGCCCGAGTGTTCCCCTCGCTTGATAGCCAGCTAGTATCACATCGGTTCTGGCATCGGGCAGCAGCGCTTTCAGGTAATTCAAAATGCGTCCGCCATTACACATGCCACTGGCAGCAACGACTATCGCAGGCTCTCCCGTTTGCTTCAGGCGGTTAACTAAAGCTTGGTGATCGCTGTGCGAATCGATGGTAATGCATTGTTCAAAAGCGAGTGGATGCCTACCCGCTTCCAATCTACTTTTCGCTTCTTTTCCCCAAAGGGCTTTGAATTCGCGATAACTGTCAGTCACTTTGGCTGCCATTGGCGAATCCAGAATCACTGGGATTTTCGACCACTCGCGCTTTTCAAACTCATCCAGTTGGGTGGCAATAATAGCTTCGATATCAAACAGTAACTCTTGCGTTCTTCCGACGCTGAATGCTGGGATCAGGATGACGCCGCCATCAAGCAATGAACGGTCAATAAGGGCTTTGAGTCTTTGGGCTCTGTGTTCTATTGATTCATGAACACCGTCACCATAGGTGCTTTCAATCACCAGCACATCGGATCTTTCAGGTGGCGTAGGGTCTGGGAGTAAAGGCGTATTGTTCGGGCCAAGATCGCCCGAGAAGACAATCACCTCTTTGCTAGGGAGTTTCACTTCAACAAAGGCAGAGCCCAGTATGTGACCCGCTGGCTGAAAGCGAATATCTGCGACTAATTGGGATTGGTGATTCACGCTATGCCAACTGCCGTAATCGACGGGGATTGTTAGCGATTCAATGAGTTTAAGAATTCGCTGCCTATCTTTTCGCTTAAGCCCCAGTTGAAGGCGAAGCGCATCGTCCAACATCATTGGAATCAACTTGGCAGTCGCCAAAGTGCAGTAGATAGGAGAGTTAAAACCTGCCGCTAGCAGCCAGGGTAGGCGTCCGATATGGTCGATGTGAGCGTGTGTAAGGATTAATGCATCTATATCATGAACATCAAATTCGATATCGAGCGACCGTGCTTCTTCACCTTGAAACAACCCACAATCAATGAGGAGCTTTCCGCTTTCTGTGGTGAGTTGATGGCATGAGCCTGTTACGCCAGTTCTGGCGCCATGGTGGGTGATGTGCATACTCGTTTTTTTCGGCAATGGCTTGTAAGGCCAGTCTGCCGTATATCAAGCAAGCATAAAGTGAGGAAGATTATGTGCCGGACAGAGTTGGGAATTTAAGGTGAAACTAGAAGAGTATTTCAGAAGGGTTTCGATCAAGTGGGTAATTTAGTTTGGCGCGTTGACAAAGCGCTCCATTAGGGAGCGCTTTATAGAATCTGTGGCTAACTTTTGATTCTGTCGCCAGCACCACCGCCAGTAGCTGTTTGAATAATATAGGTAAAGTAAAGTTTCACCGTCAGCGTTTGAATCATCTTTTGATCCCATTCGGCAAGCAATTTAGGTGTCGACATATCAATTTCGTTTACCTGCGCCAAGCCAGTAATACCAGGTAAAACGTCAAAGACCCCTCTTGAATCTCGTTCAGCGATAAGCTCTTCTTGGTTAAAAAGACAAGGACGAGGGCCTACCAGGCTCATCTCACCTTTTACTACATTAATAAGCTGGGGCAATTCGTCTAACTTGGTTTTTCTCAAGAAAGCCCCTAGTTTTGTAACTGACGATGCACTGGCAAGATGTGTCGCCACTGATGCGGTGTCCGGTGCCATGGTCCGGAATTTTATCAGGGTAAATGGTTTTTGGTTTTTGCCTACGCGCGTTTGCCTAAAGATAGGAGAACCTGTATCAAAGTAACCAATCACTGTCACGATAAGAAGAACTGGCCACAGGAAAAGTAGCCCCAATAGGGCAAAGAAAAAGTCAAAGAATCTTAACATTATTTTTTCTCATAGATTACTTCATTTATCAGACAAAAATGCACTGACAGTTTCATGAATGCCTTTCTCGAACGTGACGGGAGGCTTCCAGGACAAGGTGTTTAATGTCTCGGTAACGTTTAATTGCAGATTGCCACAGAGGCGATCGGACAAATGGGATTTCCCCAACACTTTAGCGCTCACTTCTATCAAGCTCTGCGGAATTGGAATAAGGCGCGCAGGTCTGGACATACTATCAGCTATTTGCTGCATCAGGCGTGTTGTCGAAACGTCATCGTTATCGGACACCAAGAATGTTTTGTTGGCAGCATTCGGGTGTTCGCAACAGGTCATAATGAGCGAAACGAGGTTGTCTATATATACCAGGCTACGTTGGTTATTAATCGCACCAAATGGGAGCGGTATGCCTTTGCGCATAAGCTTCATCATGGATTCAAAGTTGGCTTTGACACCCGGCCCATAAACCAAAGGGGGTCGTATGATTACCACTTCCAATCCTGTCTCTTCAGCTATCTCCCTCAGGCCAATTTCAGCTTCATATTTGCTTAAGCCGTAGGGATCTGTCGGGGAATCAGCCAAAGTAGGTTCAAATGCTCCACCTTTTTCGGTTTTCTCACCATTAACTTTAATGGAGCTGATAAAGACGAAACGCTTAACGCCACTTTGGGCGGCCTGCCGAGCAAGGTTTAGTGTACCTAAGGTGTTAACTTCCCGATAAGAAGCCAAAACATCTTCAGGGCTTTGGGATTCTGTCATTTGGTGAACACGAGCGGCGCAATGAACAACCACGTCTACACCAGTTAATGCGCCAGACCAGTCTGTATCACCATCAATCTGAGTCACAAACTGCCATTCGGCATTTTCAGTCGCGCTGCGTGACTGGTAAACAGAATGCCACCCCAAGGATTTTCCAGCTTCAACAACCCTTCTTCCTACAAAGCCGCTACCACCGGTCACAAAAAACTTCACTGTTTCACTTACTCTAGGTCTTAAAACGCACGATTCTAGCATGAGACAGTGGCGGGCAGCATCAAACATCCCTAAAATGTCCGCATACTTGGCTTGCTGCTCCACCATCGACTCATTTTAAAATTATAACGAGAACCACAACGCCGAATGTTTACACCGATTCAGTTACTCCTCAGTGCACAGCGACAAAATAAACGAATTATCAGCATTATTTATGACTTGATAGCCGTGACTTTTTCGCTGTATTTCGCACTGGCATTAAGGCTCGATACACTAAATGTTCCTTTTGGCATGTCTGAAATGGCATGCTTAGCAGTCACTATCTGCGTAACGATTCTTTGCTTCATTAAACTCGGCATGTACAGGGCGATACTCCGCTATATGATGATGCCTGCAATAGGCAATATCCTTATAGCTGTCGTGCTTTCTTCTGTTACTCTTGCGCTGAGTGGTTTTTTCTTACAGGCATTTATCCCAAGAAGCGTTCCATTTATTTACGCTGGTTTGGCGATGCTGATGCTTGGCGCTCCCCGCATTATCATCAGAACCATTTACTACCACTACTATCGTCGCCAAAAGCCCAATGTATTTATCTATGGCGCTGGTAGTACAGGAAGAGAACTGGCTTATGCGCTCATTCAAGGCGATGAATACCATCCAGTCGTTTTTTTAGACGATGACCCCAAAAAGTACAGGCAAATCATTACAGGTGTAAAGGTCCACTCTGCAGACGAATTCGACCGTTTAAAATCACTTTACCAACCTGTAAAGCTGCTTCTTGCTATCAACAATATTAAAAAAGGCGATCGTTTACGTTTGCTCGACAAGCTTTCAACATGGCCCATTGAAGTTCAGTCTGTTCCTTCAGTGGAGGATATCGCAGCTGGCAAGGCGCTAGCCACAGACGTTAGAGATCTCGATATTGCCGATTTGCTTGGAAGGCAGGCAGTTGAACCTGATTTAGATCTACTTCGCGAGAATATTTCGGGGAAAAATGTTCTGGTTACCGGTGCTGGTGGTTCTATTGGCTCAGAGCTTTGTCGCCAAATCATATCTCAATCTCCGGCCAAACTTGTTCTTTTCGAGCTTAACGAGTACAACCTTTACTCTATCCATCAAGAACTCACTTCTCTTGCTCGACGCCAGAATATCAACCTCGAGATAGTGGCTGCTTTAGGCTCGGTTCAAAAAGAAAACAGAATGACAAAATTGATGGTCAACAATGCCATTGATACGGTTTATCATTCAGCTGCGTATAAGCATGTCCCTTTAGTAGAAGACAATATTATTGAGGGAATTCGCAATAACGTATTTGGTACCCTCCATTGTGCGAATGCGGCGATAGAGGCCGGCGTTAAAAATTTCACCCTGATTTCGACCGATAAAGCCGTTCGCCCTACCAATATAATGGGTGCCAGCAAGCGAATGGCCGAATTAGTTCTCCAAGCTCTTGCCGATAAGGGAACATCGACTTGTTTCACTATGGTTCGTTTTGGGAACGTATTGGGTTCTTCGGGATCTGTAGTGCCTCTATTTAAAAGGCAGATTCGCGAAGGAGGTCCAGTCACCGTTACTCACCCGGATATTATCCGCTACTTCATGTTGATTCCTGAGGCAGCGCAGCTAGTTATCCAAGCTGGTGCAATGGGACACAATGGCCAGGTTTTCGTGCTTGATATGGGAGAGCCTGTCAAAATCGTGGATCTCGCAAAACGAATGATCAGCCTAATGGGTATGAAAGAATTTTATGATGGTGACCATGAGAGTGGTGACATAGAAATTCGATTTACCGGCCTAAGGCCGGGCGAAAAACTCTTCGAAGAGCTCTTAATCGGTGAGAATGTTCAAGGTACAAGCCATCAGAAAATCATGACCGCTTGTGAAGACAAGCTATCTTGGGAAGAGATGCATACGCTACTCGAAAAGCTGGACGTTTGTTGTCATAATTTCGATGTGGAATGTATCAAGACTATCCTACTTACTGCACCAACTGGCTATAAACCAACGCCCCTAAAATCCAAGAGTAATTAATGAAAATTCTACACGTCTACAGGACTTGCTACCCGGAAACCAAGGGCGGACTTGAGCAAGCGATCCGTTATATTTGTAAAGGCAGTACTGATAACGGATATGAAAATACGATCTTGACCCTCGGGGACGAAGATAAAGAATACGAATTTGAAGGCACTCGGATTATTGTTGTTAAAAAACAATGGGAAGTGTCTTCGAACGGCTTTTCTCTCAAACTTATCAATAAGTTTCGTACCCTATCTCAGGAACATGACGTTATCCACTACCAGTATCCTTGGCCAACAGGCGATCTGTTGAGCTTATTTGCGGCAAAGAAGCCGACATTGGTAAGTTACCAGTCTGATATCGTTAAGCAGAAGCTGCTAAAGCTTATTTATCGCCCGCTTGAGCTTGTCTTTCTAAGTAAAGTGGGCCGCATTGTTGCTAGCTCTCCGCAATATGCGGCCAGCAGCATTAACCTGCAGCAGTTTTCGGAGAAAGTCGACGTTATTCCACTAGGTATTGATGAGTCAACCTACCCAGAGGTTACACAAGAAAAGTTGGAAGAATGGCGCGCAGCTGTTGGTGAGGGCTTCTTTTTGTTCGTTGGCGTATTGCGCTACTACAAAGGGCTTCAGTACTTACTTGAGGCTGCAAAGATTAGCGGCTTGCCCGTTGTGATTGCAGGCGATGGCCCAGAAAAAACGGCTCTCGAGCAGTACATTCAAGAGAATAACCTAACCAACGTTAAAATGGTCGGGTTTATTGAAGAAGATGACAAAGTGGCACTGCATCATCTTTCAAAAGCTTTTGTTTTCCCATCTCATCTTCGCTCAGAGGCATTTGGTATTTCTCTGGTTGAAGCTCAACTATACGGAAAGTCTATCGTAAGTTGTGATATTGGTACTGGCTCCTCTTATGTAAACATCCACATGGAGACAGGTTTGCAAGTACCAGGGGCTGACTCAAAAGCATTTGCGGAAGCAATGGATACTATTGACAAGGATCCTGAGTTGGCTCGTAGGCTGGGACAAAATGCGAGAAAACGCTTTGAGGAAAACTTTACCTCAAAGCGTTATGCAGACAGTTATCTTTCGCTATATCAATCGCTCAGCTAATTTACATTAGCTGAGGTTTCTTTTGATATTTCGGACAATCGATCAAGCACTTGCTCAGTCGTATTCTTCCATTTGAAAGTAGCAGCGCGAGCCAAACCTTTCGCTGCTACTTCTTCCCTTGCTACATCATCCGTAATCATTTGATTCAGTGCATCGCAGATTGATTGCTCGGAATATGGGTCCACATGGACTGCACTATCACCCGAAACTTCTGCAGTTGCACCCACACCGGAAGTAATGACCGCAACGCCTGACGCCATAGCCTCGACTACTGGTAGACCAAATCCTTCATACAGTGACGGATAAGCAAATACCTTTGCTGAAGCATAAAGAGCCTTAAGATCAGAATCCGATAGGTAACCTGTGATAATGATTTCTTTTGCAGCGACAAGCTCTTTAGCTTCAGCCATGAGATCTGCATTCATCCAACCATGGTCTCCAACTAAAACCAAAGGACATTGCTTTCTCGTTTCCTGTGGTAGCAGTTTGAAGCCAGATACAAGACGTTTAAGGTTCTTGCGTGGTTCTAGTGTTGCTACAGATAACGTAAAGCCTTTGTACTCAAGACCAAATTTTTTGAGCACTTTGTTACAGTTATCTTTCTCTTGCGGTTTAAACGCATCAGAAACTGCTAGGTGAACTGTAGATGTCTTACCTTTGCTTTCTGGGAAGTTCTTGTGCATTTCTTCCAAGATGAAATCTGAGTCCACAATAATGTGGGCAGAGTTTTTAATTGATTCCACCATGTTAACTTTCAGATAATCAACACGTTCTCTTGGGTGAAATTCTGGGTATGTCACAAAAGATAGGTCATGCACTGTTGTCAGAATTGGACCACTATATTTGAAGGGAATATAGTTAGGCTCGAAGTATACATAGCCTTGCCCTGCCAGTTCGTTCAACTTGGAAGAAACTCGATGCTGAAAGTACGCACTGCGCAGTCGGTATGTTCCCGGAATGAATCGAATCATTTCAATAATTCGACGCTTTAGGGTCTTCTTATTCATTACTGCATTTTTCGTTTCAGCATCAGATGCGCCATCTTCCGCGTCTGAAGCAGGTGCAACGAACGTATCTACAATCTCACGCAGTTCAGGCTTTTGAATAAACCTACCTGGGTGGAAACCAACAACATCTACGTCATTTTCCAAAAGAGTCTGCAAAATATTTAGCGTGTAGTAACCAATACCAGTCAGTGGGTACCTAATAGGCGTGATATTAATTAGAACTTTCATTGTTTAAGAAAACCTCTTTGAGTGTTTCTTTTAAAGGTTTTGATGGGGTAAATCCAATAAGAGACTGCAGCTTGGTATTGTCACCATTTAGGGCTTTGATCTCATTGCTACGAACAAACTCGGGATTCACTTCTACTGCGATTGAATAGCCGGCTATGTCTTCCATCGTCTTAATGATAGACTCCAAAGAATGAAGGCTTCCAGAACAAACGTTTACGGTTTCTGACGTCGCCCCACTCTCCATTAGCTTTACATAGACTTTTGCTACGTCAGTCACGTCGCTAAAGTCTCTAGACACATCGGTATTACCCAATTGGATAACTTTTTTTCCAT
The DNA here is from genome assembly GCF_947387585.1 of Grimontia sp. SpTr1. Taxonomy (NCBI): domain Bacteria; kingdom Pseudomonadati; phylum Pseudomonadota; class Gammaproteobacteria; order Vibrionales; family Vibrionaceae; genus Grimontia; species Grimontia sp. SpTr1. The sequence continues at coordinate 187,339 of NZ_CANDOD010000002.1, read as the reverse complement.
CACGGAAATGTTTGACGATTTTAGGTACAAGGAAATGTTCAGCTTGGCCAATACCTGTGTAGTTAAATGGCCTGGTGATAATAATCGGTAGACGGTCAAACCATGTACGTACCATATACTCCATCGCCAGTTTACTCATCGCGTAATGATTAACAGGACCAGGGGCTTGCTCCTCGCCAATATTAATGGCGTTTTTAGGGTTGCCATAGATATTTGCGCTGCTCGCAATGACTAGCTTCTTAATTGGCAAGCCTAATTCATGTATTGCTTCAAGAATGTTAAGAGTGCCAAAAACATTCACATCGTAAAGCGCTTTTTGATCAGAGTGCTGAACAAATGACAATGCTGCCAAATGGATGACATACGCCGGATTTAAGCGTTCGATCTCTAACTTTACGCTTTGTTTGTCAGTGATATCGCATTCTGACGAGAGCCCAACAACGGCGTACCCATTATCTCTAAGCTCTTTTTCCACATGCTTTCCAGTAAAACCGGAGAGCCCTGTCACGAGTACCGTTTTCATCTATCTATCTCATGAAAAAACAGTGGCACTCTTCTGAGTGCCACTGTGGGATAAAAGGATTTTTCAGGAAGTCTTAGAACGAGAAACCTTGCTCGTTACGACGAAGGTCAGCTTCTACCATCATGCTGCAAAGCTCTTCGAGCGTTGTTTTAGGCTCCCAGCCAAGATCAACCTTCGCTTTTTCCGGGTTCCCGATGAGCAAATCAACTTCAGCAGGGCGGTAAAACTTAGGGTTAACTTTAACAACGGTTTTACCCGTGCTCTTGTCGATTGCTGTTTCGTTCTCTTCTTGCCCTTGCCACTCCAGTTCAATACCTGCAGCTTTAAATGCCATGGTTACGAAATCCCTAACAGTTTCAGTGCGGTTTGTCGCTAGGACATATGTATCCGCTTTCTCTGCCTGCAGCATTCTCCACATGCCTTCAACATAATCTTTCGCAAAGCCCCAGTCACGCTTCGCGTCCATGTTGCCGAGCTCCAGTACGTCAAGCTTGCCAAGTTTAATTTTAGCTACTGAGTCAGTGATTTTACGTGTAACAAATTCCTGTCCACGAAGTGGTGATTCGTGATTAAACAGGATGCCACTGGTTGCAAAAATGTCGTAAGACTCGCGGTAGTTGATAACCATCCAGTGCGCATAAAGCTTGGCTACACCGTATGGGCTACGCGGATAGAAAGGTGTGGATTCGCGCTGAGGGATTTCTTGCACCTTACCGAACATTTCTGAAGTAGATGCTTGATAGAAACGGATTGACGGATTAACTATACGGATAGCTTCCAGCAGGTTCACGGGACCAATGCCTGTGATTTCCGCTGTCGTCAGTGGCTGATCAAAAGACACTCCTACGAAGCTTTGTGCTGCTAGGTTGTACACCTCTGTTGCACCAGTAGTTTGAAGCAAACGGATGCTAGCAGACAAGTCAGTCAGATCGTATTCGACCAGCTCCAGATTAGCGTGGTCCTTAATGCCTAACTCTTCGATGCGCCAGAAGTTAACCGAGCTAGTGCGACGGTATGTGCCGTAAACTTTGTAACCTTTTTCAAGCAGCAATTCAGCGAGATAAGCAGCATCTTGTCCCGTAATACCGGTAATGACGGCTGTTTTCATTAAGTACTCCAATAGAATCTAGAAATTTGTAGCTTTGCGAGATACATCTAAGCTGAGAAACAGCTCCAGATCGGATGGGATTCCCAAGCCGTACATCCCGTCGGCTTCTTTGCCGATGTTGTAGACACCAATCTTACCATTATTCTCGGCTAAATAGGTATAAACGGGAGCAACATAAAACTCTCCGTTACTCCGTATATCTGCACGAATAACTTCATCCGCGTGGTGGCAAAAATCACTTCCGCGAAGGAAGTTATAGATACCTACGGTCGCCTCATCAGAAACAACTACTTTCTCCACGACTTCAGTCACATAGCCATTATCACCCAATTTCGCGTATGACCATTTTGGATCATCCGCTTTCATGGTCAACATTGAACCATCCAAATCTCGATGCTGCATATCATCAAGGTATTCGTTGATATCTATATCTACCCACTGATCCGAATTTGCAATCATCAGAGGCTGATCATTGTCAATGAACTCACGTGCCTTTAGAACTGTCACTGCAGCACCTTCAGTCACCCCATCAATTCCGATCACTTCATAGTCTTTGCAGGCGCGACTAAAGATCTCTTTGAGGTTGTACTTTTCAATGTGTTCATTTTGACACACAAAAATGAACCTATGGTCACAGCGGGGTATCAGGTTTCGAATCACCACTTCGATCATATGTTTACCGCCAACATCAATCAGCGGCTTAGGCAATTCATATCCTTCCTTCGCAAAGCGACTACCTCTGCCCGCCATTGGGACAACAATATTTAGCACTGCTCGCTCTCCTCAAGGTATTTGTCATTTAATGCGCCTGGAACCTTCACGACAACAGTCGTCGTATCTTCCAGCGCCTCAAAATCAGTGTAAGTGCCTGGCTCTATGGAAACGAGCTCACCTTCACTGACGATTAGCTCTCCCATTCGAGCCTTTCCTGAAACGATAGCGGTGATTTCAGTGGCAATTTTGTGGCAATGAGATGCTTCCTTGTCGCCTTTTTTAAACTTTTGGATAGCCACTTCAACGTCGGTTGTTTTGAACAGTGTTGGCTCAAAACCGCCTACAAACCATCCTCGAACAAAGTCTTCTAGCTTATGACTCGTCATTTTTTTCATAAAGATATGCGTCCATTTTTGTCATCAGCCCTTCAGTGTTCCAAGTGATGACATCTGTTCCTATCAGCTTGGTTCCGTCAATAATCAGTTCAAATTCGATCACACTGAAAGCATTATTCGAAACAATGATGTTTTTGGCAGTAAAGCTAATATCCCCTACCGAGTCGAATATTCCTTTAATATAAGCAAGAACATTTGACTTACCTTTTACGGACTTTGAAGGGTCAGTTAACGCAAAATTTTCGTCAAAGAACGCCCCCACTTTGTCGAGGTCTTTGCTATCAAATGCATCTACGTACTGTTCAGTTAGGCTGTGCAAACGTTTAGTCTTGTGCTTAAGTTCATCTGCTACCACTGCTTCATAATGTTCTAGTGCGTGAGCATCTGTGATATGAAAGTAGTCTTTATTGTCAATAGGGATAGCTCGCACCAAACCTTCTTTAAGAATAATTTCGTTGAGTGTTGGAGCGATGTAGAAAAGACCATTGGTCTTCTCATCTTTGCGGACCATTTCTTTCGCAGCTTCAATAAAAGCTCTGGCTGATTTGAAAAAATAGAAACCGGCAATTGCATGCCTGCTAATTGGCGATTTTTCTGCTGCCTGATGGACCCTGAAATGCTCATCAAATTTTACGTATGACCACTTAGGATGAATCGCATCAAAGGTCAGCACACCTGCATCAACATCCTCACTCAAAAATCTGTCGATAACACTCTGAAGATCGATGTTCAGTACTTGCTCGAAACTGGCAATTACCAGTGGCGCATCTAGATCAAGCTTTTCAATAGTAAGCAATGCAGAGCAGGCTGCTCCTTGTGTTGCACCGTTGATATTGCAAATTTCCAGATCCGGACTGAGCAACCCTAGTACTTTATTTAAACGATACTTTTCGGATTCTTCTTTCGGCAACGCAACGACAATTTTTTTATCTGCAGCCAGATTCACAAATGGCGCCGCTGCGCGCTCAACAAGCAGCTTTCCACCGACGTCTGCTAGAATTTTTGGAAACGGAATGGACTGATCTGTCTCAAAGGTGCCCTTCCCTGCCAAAGGAATAAGGATATTAATCATTCTGTTCTATCTCCTTGATAAAACTTTTTATATTTTCGAAAGTCACATCGTTCACCGTTTCGACTTTCAATACGTGAGCATTTGCAGCTTTAGCTGCTTTCAATCCATTCTCGTTGTCTTCAACTATCACGCATTCGTCTGGATCCAAGCCTAATCTTTGTATAGCGAGTTGGTAGATCTCAGGGTCTGGCTTACCTTTACTAACATCTTGATTAGAGAGGTAGAATTCTAGATAAGGCATCAAACTTGATTTTTCCATCATCACTTTCACGGTATTTCGAATCGAATTCGAAGCTACTGCCAATTGGTAGCCTTCTTCGCGCAACTTGGAAAGTGCGTACTGATGGTTGAATACTGGTTTACACAGTTGATGCGTTATATCCATTGTGTATTGCTGCTTCATTTCATTGATAAAGCTATGCAACGACTCTGGTAACACGTGGGTCTTCGATAAAATCTCTAGTTTCTGTTTTGTCGAAAGTCCGTCAAAGGTAACGAGATGGTCGTATCGATTGATCTCCAGACCGAAAATTGCCAGAGCTTTATTCAATGCATCATAGTGCCAATCTTTTGCGTCGATCAGAACGCCATCCATGTCAAAAATAACTGCTTTTATTTTAGTTCCCATTGAAATAATCTCTCGCTGATTCCGGAATATCTGTACATAGAATTAAGTTATCAGACCCAAATACGGATGGAGGTAGAGAACGCAGTGCTTCCCAAACACTCTCATAGTCTCTTCCGTGGAGCTCAGGCGAGACTATGGCAACTTTCTTACCTCGGCTTATCAGGTCAGAGACCATTTCTTGGTCAATTACCATGCCATTAAAGCCATCATACCAAACACCTGAGCATTCATCCCAAAGCGCTGTTTTTGGTTCATATTCGCTGTACCTTGAAAAACACGTTAACCCTTTTTTCAGAGAGACAATCAGGTCAGGTACCGAAGTATCAAATATAAAGTAGTTTTCTATATTTTTTTCTTTAAGTATCTTAAGTAATTCATCCTGAAGCCCATCAGCTTTGATATTTATGGCGAGAACACCATGGCAACCAGTTTCACCGTATATGTCTAAAAACTCGCTGAACATCAGTTCTTCACCATTTGGCATATCATGGCTAATCACTAATTTTCCTAGGCTGTCACGGACATCAGTCTCTGTGCCAAAACCAAGATTAAAGGATCGTTCGAAGGCGAGCCGAGAGTTTTTTTCTTCGTTCGTCTTCCAATATCCTCGATGCGATATCACTTCCATATTCATTCCTACATGGGTTTTAAGCTTTGATACCAAAAAATTCCAGTATAAGAGAGCAAACTTTTTTAACTTCGTTCTCTGTTAGTTCGAAGTAAAGAGGTAGTCTTACAAGCTTTTCGCTCTCACATGTTGTGAAATGATCAGCACCATGGAAGAAACCAGAGGTTTTACCGTACTTTGAACTATGAAGTGGTACGTAGTGGAAGACTGCTGCTACATCGTGATTTCTCAAGTAAGTAATCAACTCGCTTCTCTCATCAATATTTTTACATTTTAAAAAGAAGATATGTGCATTGTTACCAGTGTATTCAGGCACCGATGGTAGTGTTGCAATACCTTTCTCTTCTAGAACGGACAACTCTGCGGCGTATGTATTCCAGAGAGCTAGGCGCTTACCATTAATTTTTTTGATATTCTCCAACTGCGCAAGTAGATAAGCACATTGTATTTCTGAAGGAAGAAAGCTTGACCCGATATCTACCCAACTGTACTTGTCTACCACACCTCTCAGGAAAAGTTTCCGGTTTGTACCCTTTTCTCGAATTATTTCGGCGCGTTCTATCAATTTTTCATCATTAATAAGTAACGCACCACCCTCGCCGCCACTAGTTATATTTTTTGTCTCGTGAAAACTAAAAGTACCAAGATGACCAATACTACCAAGCGCTCGATCTCTGTAATGATTGCCAATAGCCTGCGCAGCGTCTTCAATAACATATATGTTATTCTTCTCAGCAATCTGCATTATCTCGTCCATTTTGCAAGCCATACCAGCGTAGTGGACAACGACAATTGCTTTGGTTCTATCCGTTATAGCCTCTTCGACTCTTTTCGGATCCAGGTTCATACTGTCCTTTTCAATATCGACGAATACCAATTTCGCTCCACGAAGAGCATAAGCATTCGCTGTCGATACGAAAGTAAAACTTGGCAGTATAACTTCGTCCCCTGGCTGTATATCGATAAGTATTGCGCTTAACTCCAATGCCGCCGTGCACGAAGGTACCATCAACGCACGGTGAGTCGATGTCATTTCTGTCAATAACACCTCACATCGCTTGGAGAATATGCCATCACCACACAAAGCCCTAGATTCAATAGCTTGGCGTATATAATCAATCTCTGTACCCAATACAGGGCTTTTATTAAAAGGAATGCTGTTCACGAAAATCCCCTGCCCTTCTAAGCATTGTGAGCGCTCTAACAGGCAAAATTACTTTGAGTTGAAGATAGGTAGTTGGTACCAAGTTGTGGCTTAGTTTACCCATTTATGGAGTGTCATTTCAGGTTCGGGAAACTTAAAACCAAGCTTGACATACAAATTAAATACCGCATCGTTGTGAGAAGAAATACTCGTAGAAAAGTGGCTATACCCTTTAAGTTCCAGATAGTTGAATAGCCCTTTCCATACAGGGGTTGCCAGCCCTTTACCTTGATACTCCGGAAAAATGGCCACCAATGAAAGAAAACAATCTTTGTTGCCATTATCCTCAATAACAAAAAATGCTAAAGACTTACCATCAAGCTCACAGATAAGAACAGATTGATTCTCATGCTCTACAGCATTCAGCAGCCAGTTTTTGTAACGTTCGTCCGCGAGCGCATTATCTGAACGTGGGTCTTGATGGTATCGCCCATGATGAAATACTCCCAAGCTTCGCTCAGCGATAAGAGAGATTTCATCTTTACCTACGAGTCTGAATGAAAATTTTGGAATACTTACCTTTTCACTATTATTTAGCGATTTGAATGGGCGATAGCTAAGCTCCACAAAGCCAAAGCCCAACCTCTCAAGCAGGTTAATTTTTGCGACATCTGACTGCTTTACTCTTGTGATGACAAGGTCTGCTTCAATAAATTCAAAATGATCATTGATGTCTTGAATAACAGTATCCAGACACAGATTAGGTTCTATTTTCACATCAGAGAGGGAGTAAATTCGCTTATTAAACAGGTCACTATCCCAGCTAATGTATCCAAGCTTTCCGACGAGCCCAGCTGTGTGAAAATCTTCATTATCTACTTTAAACACATTCGATACTCTTCTTTACGAGCTCAATCGCCTAAGCTCTTTAGTTCTTTACCTTTAAGAACGGAGACGTGCAATCTGCACAATATTCATGGATAGAAGTAGGAACATCACTCCTAACACCGTGTATGCCAAGGTCTGGGGGCTGTCTACATTCCCGAAAATTATAAATGCTGAGTAGATGGCAAGGACGAATACCGAATATTGAATATATCTATAGTTACCACCCGCGAGAAAGTAGTTGAAGCATACCGTATTAATGCTCAGTAAAGTCATTGAGATTGAGAGCACTTGAAACAAGCTCGCTGATGACAAATACCTTTCTCCGAATAACGTGAGTATAATTTCATTTGGGAAAAGATAAGAAAGTAACACCACGACTCCCCCGCAAAGAAGAGAGGCCAAAATAGCTAACCAAAGCACTTTTCTTGTATCATTACCTTTACTCATTTCACCTTTCGTGATGGCGAATACAATTCCGCTAATGGCACCAGAAACAAAGAATGCAATTTTCCCTAAGTTAGAAGCCACGGAATAATCACCTGCAACCTCCGAAGAGAAAAGATATTTGGAAAAAACTATATCCGAAGATAATAAAACACCAGATATAAACAGTGTTATACCGACAGGTATAGATTTTTTAAAGTAGTGTGAAACCTCATTAAATATAAGTGGTTTAAGTATAAAACTATAACCAATCCAATTTTTCAAAAATAACAGTGATACGCCAGATGCTATAAACTCTGCGAAGAAAACGTAATAAACATTCACATTAAATAATGTGAACATCAGATAAGTAGCAACTAGCTTGGTTATCGTTAATAGAAAAACCTGAACTTGCAGAAGTTCAAATCGCCCTTGTCCCTGGCAATATCCGACGAGTATCTGTAACAGCAGACTATTAAAAAGGCATACAGAGTAGAAGAGCATAGGGAGTGGGCTGCTGATGTTAAGCCACGTCGTCGCTGGAAAAGACAGCATACAGATTGAGACAAAGAAGGCGGATGATATGAGTAGCGCCCATGAATCTAAACTTTTTACAAGTTCACTTCTTCGCGACTTCGAGACATTAATGTCGTTGTATACCAGAACATACAATGAAGGAAAAACAGACAGAAACGACGTTATAGAAATACCTAATGCGGTTACTGAGGAGAAAACTGCGAAGTCATTTTTTGTAAGTGCTCTGGATATGTAAACCATCAAGCCATAATTGAGTAAATTACTCATATTAGACAAAACGACAAGAAGAATTCCCGTTCTAAAATACTTCATTAGTTCATCTACTGCTCTAGTCTACTTACCGCCAACAATGGACATCCACACTTTTTTAATGTTTCTGGCCAATGTTGGAGAACGTCGTTTGATGACTCCGTACACAACCATTCTTGCAATGCTGTTGAACTCTTCCCATTTAAGGAGTAATTTCAATCTCGTTTTCTCGCTAGTAGACAGGTTACTCCCCTGCTCAACAGCTCTTCTGTAAGCACTAAAAGACCGATTGCATATTTCAATCTCTCTGTTGTTAAACAGGTTTCCCTCTCTGAGTCCTTCAGAGGATGGAAGGAGGTTGGCGTGAAAAAGAACGTCGTCTACGACGCCAAGATTAGCCATTTCTAATAAACGAAATTCAACAGGTAGTTCTGCCCATGTGGTATCACTTTTTTGATCCAAACCGACAAATACTTTCTCAAAAGCCTGCTTTACCAATTCTGTACGATGCAACGACCACAGTATCTTCGACTTTCCACAGTAATCAGGCTGCCTGATATAATTTTTCATCCTGATGTATGGCGTCTCTCCGGGGATGTCATGTAGATACTTAGTAAAGTCACTAATAATAGGAGGATTGCTCATCTTATCAACGACATCATAGCCAGAAACGACAAAACCATAATCATTTGATTTTGTTAAATTAGGCAGAAGTTTTTCTATATAGTTTAATTCGAGCTCATCATCATCAGCTGCCCACATAAAAAATTCGCCTCGGGCCTTTTCGAGAACAAATTTAAAGTTACCTATAGACCCGATGTTCCGTTCTTGAACATAAAGCTTAATTCGTGAGTCTTCTTCGATGTGCTTACGGACGATATCATGGATTATACTGCTGTTATCTGAAGAGTTATCAGATACAATTATTTCTGTGTTTTCATAAGTCTGTTGGCGGATGAGTTTTAAACAGTTATCGATTTCTTGAGGTCTATTGTATGTTGGAATACCAATCGATACTAATGGGGTATTAATCACTGTTTTTCTCCTGTCCATTAAACAGAGAGTTATATAATTCGTAGTTACTTTCTATAAGCATATCTTTAGTTGTATATTCCTTCGCAGAACCTTCAACTTCCACATCACAGAAGTGAAAAGCAGGTATTTTCATGTCATAATACGCTGTCTTATAACGCGTAAAAATGAGTTTTAAATACGCCTTTTTCTCTACTGCTCCGGGAGAGTTGATTACACCTTGTATATTCGCAACAGTTTTATGTAAGAATGCTTTATTTGTAATCGTGGCAGCCAGTGAAAACTGTTCGTGAAAATTTCTGAACCAGAGTTTATTCGATATAAAAAGGTCTTCTTCTCTTTTAAGCTTCTCGCCTGAGATTAGCTGATTTCCTGTAAACCACGGCTTTGGTTGAGGATTAGGGTCTGAAAACCACTCCATACCCCTACAGGAAAGTTTTATCTGTGCTACATTATTTCGCTTAGCCTGATCCATAGCCTTTTGTATCGGATAGTTATATATCCATACAAAGTCATCGGGCAAAAAGACAAAGTAATCATTTTTAACTAGCTCACTAATTTTTTTCAGTCGTTCTATATAAGATGAGCCTGGCAAATGATGATATTCAATACTTAAGCTTTCGTATATTTCCTTTTGTCTATCAATACTATTTGTTGAATCAAGAACAATGTGTCTAATATTTTTGTTGAAGTTATGAAAACTTCTGAAGGACTTGTTGATATACTCGATACGTTTTTCATTTGAAAAGTTAACTAGCGAGATAACTTCAATCATTTTTAATTTCCTTCTTTCCATCATAACTTCTTAAATGAGGCTTTTTCCCAAGAAGCTTCAAACCCATATGATATAAAATCTGAGATGCCGTGTAGAAACATAAGGGACTATGAAATAAAAATGCTTTCTTCTTCCTATGTAAAATTAAGTAAATCGAATCTAGCAAAGCAGGAAAAACAAGAATTGAGTAAGGGATAAAAAGATATTTCTTAACTGTTCCAAATTTACCAGAACGTTTAGCCATCATTTTCTCGCGCATTAAATAACCTGCGGCACCAACATCGTCGGTATGATGGATATTATTTCTCACTCGCCAACTAATCTTTCTTAAATACTTATCTATTGATTCTGAAGAGTAATGATAGAGGCTATGATCTTTACAAATACCAATTTTGGTTTCAATAGACATCAGATAGTAGAAAAGGTGAGGTAGATTCTCAGGCACACTCACAACATTAGGAAACTTCTCAGAAAAAAAAGTTCTATCTATCATAGTTCCCATAGCAAGCAGTTCGATTAAAGGCAGTGGCTTACTTTCACCAAAGTCCACGCTACAATATCTGTCGTTCTCCAATGACACTTCATACTTTTCTCGGAGATCGTTAATGAATACTTCTGGTGACTTAGATATTCTATATATAAAGAGGCTAAACGGGTCTCCGTATTCATTAATATAGTCGTTTATGAAATGCTCTTCTTTGGGGTTTAAATACCCTGCCGAAATAACCGTTTTGACCCCATATTCGCGGATACAGTCAACTTGGTCTCGTAAGCAATTACTGTGGCTATATACCTCATCATGATCGAGATAAACTAAAAGCTCGCCCTTGGCCTCGTTGAAGCCTACAAATTTAGCAAATACTGGTTCAGTTCTTGGGTTGTGCTCAACTTTGCAGCCGCGTTCTTTACCATATTGAATAGTATTATCGGTAGAACCGCCGTCAACTAGCAGTATCTCCAATTTATCCTTTGGATAATTTTGACTGAAAATTGCATCTAACGTTCTCGGAAGCATCTTCATCGAGTTATAGGTAGCAATCACAACAGTAACGATGGGTAAGTTAGTTTCCAACTTTACTCCCCTCTATCAGTACTAGTTCATCGACGATAGTTCTAGATGGATATTCACTTCCTAATTTTGACTCTCTTTGATAGGCATATGGATTATCAAAGAACGTCTCTATAGTCGCACGAGACTTTTTAGATAAAAGTACGTTCTCTTCTAATCCTTCAACACGTTCAGTGTGTGTTCGAAGTATCAAACACGGAATTCCCATATAATAGGCTTCTTCCTGATTACTTCCGCCGTCTGTCACCATAAACCGACTATTTGCTAGAACCTTCATAAAATCCACATACTCAAGTCGGGGTATTAGAGTGATGTTACTGTTAGATTTCAGAGAGTCCAAGATACCAAGTTCTGTTAGCTTAATTTTTGTTAGTTCATGGAGAACAAGAACACAATGAATACGCTTAGACTCTTCAACACAACGCTCAACAATGTATTTTACAAACTCTGTGTCAAAAAGATTTTCCTGGCGATGAATAACAAAAACGAAATACTCCTCTCCTTCAGGCGTATGATCTTGAGGTAATTCGACTGTTTTGGAAAGGCGTAAGCCATCAATAAGGGTATTTTCCCTTGTGTTGACAATTTTCCCTTTCTTATTCTTTAGATTATTCACCGCCCAGTCATTTGGAGCGAAGTGAATACGGGCTAAACGAGATGTTAGTACTCGATCAAGCTCTTCAGGGAATGGATTGAAATAGTTATATGATCGTAAGCCGGCTTCTACATGGCAAATCTTCATTCCAATTATCCTACCGAGTAAAGCGCCAAGTACCGTCGAAACTGTATCACCGTGGACAACAAGGACATCACCTGGTTTTGCTTCAGCAATACTTTTAACTTTTCCTACACTTGTAAATAAAGTTTTGGCGAACCATGAAACTAAACCTAGTGCTGTTTTCTTGTGGTTTGTATCACTTAAAACTAATTTTGGCTTTTTAATTCCGAAGTGGGTAAGAATGGTTGAATTTGTAATATCGTTCTGACCGCTAGATATTATTTCATAGGATATTTCTTTCTGATCCATTTCAACCATAATTGGAAACAATTTTATAAGTTCAGCTGTAGTTCCAACAAAGAAAAAAATCACGATTGAGTCCTGTCTGATATAATATAGAGCGGCCTATCTACCACTTGAACATGGATCCGTCCGATGTAAATTGCTGTAAATCCAATCGCTGACAGCACTGTACCCGTTAGGAATGTATTGAATACAACAAAGTAAGCCATCGGAGTAAAGACTTCGATACCGATGGTCTCTGATATGAGCATATAGATTAGTAAAAGCGAGCAACTAACCAATATTAGCGCACCTAACATACCTGCAATTTTTAATGGTAGTAGTGAGAAAGATGTAAAGCTATTGATTGCAAGCCTAGATAGTTTTCTATAGGAGTAAGCTGCCTCTCCATTTAATCTAGCTGGTGCTTCAAACTCAATATAAGTCTTACGAAATCCCAACCATTCAATCAAGCCACGGAACATGACTGCCTTTTCTTTAAATTTTAGAAACTCCAAGGCAACATTCCGGTCAATCAATTTAAAATCGGTCAATCCTCTAGGCAACTCAATATCTGCAAATAGATTCATTACTTTATAGAAAACGTCGGAGGAAAACTTTTTGAATGCTGTGTAATCTTTCGCACTACTCCTTACAGCAGATACATTCATATATCCTTCCTCCCACTTTCGAAGGAAAGACGGAATCATCTCTGGTGGATGCTGTAGATCTGCGTCCATGAAGATAATAGCGTCAGACTCAATGCTATCTGACAAGCCTGCCACTAGCGCGGGCTCTTTACCAAAGTTTGAAGAGAATCTGATTGCATTGACTTCAAAATTCGCAGAGCCTTTTTGTTGAGATATCACTTCCCATGTTGAGTCATTACTACAATCATCGACAAACTTTACTTCCCATTTATATGAAGTCTCTTTCGAAACAACACTATCAATGCTATCAAGAAGTGGTTTTATATTTAGCTCTTCATTATAGGCCGGAACTACAATAGTGATTTTCTTTGTCATTTTCAGTTCATAACTCTTTGGCTAAACATATTTAAAAGGAATCTATTAATATTATTTTCCTTCACACTTTTTTCGCCTTTTACTACATAGATACTAACGCCTTTTTCCTCAGCTATTAACTCTACATCTCTTGAGTTATCCAAGGTTAGTTTAGTTTGGGAGTAGTTATCTTCAACGGCGAAGTATTTCACTCCATTTGTTATCAATTTATTCAAAAAGCCTTCATCTAATTGATTAATACTTTCTGAAAGACTGTCCAAATCATCAATGTATTTTTTGTTATTTGAACCTGTATAGATTTGATTCGCCAAAATCTTTTTATGGAATAGTCGATTAAAGAGATATGGATAGCTTTGCTCTGGCGGCGATTTCTTAGGAGACAAATATGGCACCTCGACTAGTATACCGTTTTCTCTATCACTCAAAACAGTGTAAGGACTCTGTGTATCTAGTTTGAGAGTTGGTATTTTTTCAAAGAAGTCTAATCTAGACACATCGTTGTGAACAAGCAAAACTAGTAATAGTGCAAAAGCACTTATACTATACTTTTTGAACCTCTCCTCGGACTCAGCTTTTTTATCAAGAATACTGATTAAATGAACTAAGCTGATGACCAGAATAGAGAAAAGACCTATATTGAAATAAAGTAGAGATCTAGTTGCCACGCGGAACATTGGCGCTATTTCATAGGTTAAAGAGACAAGAGAGATTTTATAGTTTGGTGACAACGCAAAGCAAAGGCTTACCAAGGTAGCCAAACACCAAGGCGCAAGCTTTAAAAGGAAATCTACACTTTTCCGGCCTTGAATCAAAACAATATGGTAGCAAATCAAAACGATTGATACTGGCAGCACAAAGCCGATTCGATAGCTCATCTCCCAAAGATCGTTTGAAAATCTTTCCTTGTCCAAAAGATTTTGAATGAAAGAAATATCCGACTCAAATAACGCATGGATTTTTTGTACAGAGTAAAATGTAAAGGCACCCCATTCGTGTACATGAGTACCACCTTTATTACTTATTTCACTAATAATACCTAGCTTAAGTAGTAGGCTCTGACCGATAACATTTGGGTACAGTAGTATGAGTGCCGAAACAAAAACAATTGACGCAATCGTTAGGTTTTTAACTAGTTCCTTCCAATCAACCTTCCTAGCATTTATCGCAGTTTGGGCGATGAAAAAAGAAATCGTATAAAAAACGCCAAAGTAACCATAATATTCATTGACATTGAAATTAAATATATGGACTAGCGCTAGAACAATCAGCCATTTTCTACTCGGATTATTGGAAGCAATCGCTGTTGTCATCACAACCAGAATAGGAGCAAACATAACCCCAAGACCGAAGAGATGACTGTAAGCTCGAGCTATAGTGTTATCCATAGATACAAGTGCAATAGCAAGCACCAGGGATATGAGTCTATTTGCTCCAAGGTATGAGAAAAGATAAAAAGCAGCAACAGCTGAGAAAAAATAGCCCAGCATTCCGACTAAATCATATGTCAGTTGAGGCGAAAAAAAGTAGCCAATAGTTACACTGACAATTTTCCAGAATTGACTAAATGGTCCTGCTTCAGATAGTGCTTGACCGTGGTTGCTAAATTTGGCCAAGTCTGAAAACACATACCCGAGCCCTTCATGTTGTACAAGGTCTTGTAGCGCGAATATCCCAGCAATAGTACCTAAACCATCTCCTTCATTTGCCAAGGACATTTCTGCTGAAAAGATTGCATCAGAGTACTTAAAGACACTAAAGATAAAGAGAAATGGTATTACTAAGAGCCAGGTTTTATTCCAATTATTTTTGCTTGAGGACAATATAGTCGTCATGCCATCTCCATATTAGGCAGTGTTTATATTCGTGAGTCTTAATTTATAAGTTTCACCTAAATACGCTCTGCTTCTAATGTTTGCGGTATCCAGGAGTTTCCTTCAAAATTAGGCTGCTCAAAGTTAATAACATTAAATACTAATGCCCTATCAACCCAGTCATGACATTCTGAAACGTGATTCTCACCTTCGTGAACCGCTATAGATAGGCTGTATGAACCTGGGCCTAGATTTGCGTCAAACTCAAAAATATATCTTAATTTTTCACCATGTTTAACAGACTCGCCTTTGCATCCATTCAAGAAGTACGTGTTGGTACCAAATACAACCTGCCCTAGTCGGTCTTTGATTGAATAGCCAACAACAAAGTCATCTAAATCATAGTCAATTATAGTATCAACCTGGAGTTTAACTTTCTGTCCACAACCCACTACATCAAGTGAACTACCTTCGTTATCTATGATTTTGCATCCACTTAACTTTGCTTTACCCGTTCCAGTAATAAGACGTTCTTCATTGACATTACTGATTATTTTTGTGTTCTTTTTTTGTGAATCGGCAAGTAATGCATTATAGTAATTCATCACAAACTCAGGGCTTCCTTCGAGCTCAAGCTTTCCTCCATTTATCAGTATTGCTGTATCGCAAATGCTCTGGATTACTTGCTTTTCATGAGAAACTATTAGTAATGTTGTCCCCTGCTCTCTAAACTCTCTAATCTTTGAAAAACTTTTATGTTGAAAATAGGTATCTCCGACAGATAGTGCCTCATCAACGATAAGAACATCAGGGCGAACTGCAGTAGCCACACTGAAGGCCAGCCTCATTTGCATTCCTGAAGAATAGACTCGAAGTGGTTGGTCTATGTACTCTCCAATTTCCGCAAACTCGATGATAGAAGGCATTAACTTTTCAATATCCTTCTTCGTCATACCAAGAAGCTGGCTTGCCATTACAGCATTTTGCCGGCCTGTAAACTCCGGATGAAAACCCATACCAAGTTCAAGCAATGCAGAGACTGAACCTTCAATTTTTACCGAGCCAGCTGTTGGCTTGCTGATTCCCGTTATAAGTTTTAATAATGTGCTCTTTCCCGCTCCATTGATTCCAACTATTCCAACAGCTTTTCCAGCTTCAACACTAAAGCTAATATCATTTAATACGTTTTTGTCAGTATGATAGCTTTTAAATGGAACAAGCCACTCCTTTAGTCGTTGAAAACGCGATTGATAACACTTATATGTTTTTGTGAGACCTTCAACTGTTATCTTACCCATTATATTTCATCCGCAATTTCATTGGCATTCTTTTTATAAACGTAAAGTGAAAATATAAATAGGATTAGAGACAATATACTAACCCAGAGTAATTCTGAAAAGTTAACACTCTCGTTCATTACAAATATTTTCTGAAGTGAGCCTACAATGATAGTCATAGGGTTTAATTGGATAAGGCTTTGTATTGGCGCTGGTAATATATCTAATGGATAAATAATTGGTGTGGCCCAAAACCAGAATTGAAGAACTACACCAAGTAGTTGACCTACGTCTCGGAAAAACACATTGACCACCCCCAAAGTAAAGCCAAGACTCAACCCAAATATAGATAGCAAAACTATAATTGGTATAATCTGTATCACTGATGAAAATGGGAAATTACCAGTAATGAGGAGAAACATTGCGAATAGCGAAAATATTATTGAAAAGTTAACGAGCGCTGTAAGGAGTACAGTGACTGGCAAACACTCTCTAGGAAATTTCAATTTTTTTAGCAAACTGGCGTTATCCAAATAAACATTTGCCCCCTTTGAAACCAACTCAGAAAAGAAACCCCAAAATATAATCCCTGAACATATGTATATACTGTAACCAAAATGTCCTTCTATACCAGGCAGCTTCGCTTTCATAATATTTGTGAATATCAATGTGTAGACCAAAATCATTGATAGCGGATTAATAACACTCCAAGTCGCTCCTAGTAGAGAATTCTGATATTTCAATTGAAACTCTCGTACTACATTGCTTGTAATAAACTCACGATAGTTCCACAAATTTTTAACGGTTTTAGAAAACATCTATTTTCTCTTACAAACAAACTTAATGTGTTTCAGCATCCATTTCTGGCTGCCTACCAAAGGGGATTTTACCGTATAGTCTCCTACACAACCCCATGATCACACTAATTGTATAATTGACACGCTACCGCCCTTGGGTTTCGTTCCCAAAGTACGCTGTAACATTTGATTGGACATAGCTGGGTAGTCAGCTAGTTACTTCTTACGGAGAGCAGAATTCTCCGTAGACACTTCAACCTGGCGGCTTATTAGATTGATCAACAAAATAGAACGTAATTCACCATCTGGTTCCTTATAGATCGCCTCTGCACCTTCAAACTGACCCGTCATGATTTCAATTTCATCACCCGGTTTAAAAATCTCTGCGAGCACTACACGTTGCTCATCGCTATCCTCGAGCGACATTAAATGAGTAATCAGCTCAATTGGAACCGTCGCTGGCAACCGTCCCTGTCGAACAAAGTCAACCACCCCACGCGTTGAACGAACGGTAGTGTAGGAGATTTTTTCTGGATCAAAGGAAGCGAATACATAGTTAGGAAATAGCGGCTCCAATTCACTGGAACGCTTACCACGGCGGATTTTTTCAACAGTTACCTGGGGATAGTAACAATCGACGCCTTGTCTTTTAAGGTGCTGCTCAGCGCGTTGTTGCTCGCTGCGTTTACAATAGAGCAGATACCATGGATTCATTTTTTGTTCTCGTCGATTTCTTTGCTAGCCAGTTTTTGCATCGTCTTTGCGAAGCAACTCAAGAGTATATTAGGCTGGCCTTTGTGCAGCAAGCATACAGCCTTTAACTGCACAAATTGTCTGCACTGGTTCATAGTTTGGAATGCAGGGATTGAATTTTTTTCAAAGGGCAAAGAAAAACCGCCTGATTCGGCGGTTTTTTTGAGAGAGATTTTGATGATTTAAGCGCTAAGTCTTTGGATGTCCAAGCTAAAGCTAGTAAGTCCGATCTCACTGAGCGACACGCGTACACTGCCTCCTGAAAGGTCAATAGTTTGAAAGCGAGTATTCGATGCATCTATGCCTAGTAGATTTTCGTTCTTCACAATCAACGCCTTGCCTGAGCCATCCACTACAGCATTGAGCCCAGCAGATAAAACATCAAGTTGGTTGTCAGCTGCGTTTAGGATACCAAACATAGCGCGGATTGGACTCGCGTAGGTTGAGCGCTTGATGGCGTGTTCGATTTGATGGACAAGATGAACAAAGCCTCTTTCGTCCGCATCTTGTGACCGGAGATATTCGTTGAAGAACGCTCGGATCATCAAGGTTGTCGCTGTTCCGTTCTCTCCAGCGGATGCGCTATCAACCATGTAGAACGCCATCTGACCATCCATCATCCAGGTGTAATCGAGTACGACCGGGTTGGTATCAGCAGACTGCAATGAGTGATAAGACAATCGCCAGTCACCCTGTTGCGAGTCCTGTTCTGGCATCAATCCCATCAATAGGTCTCTAGCGCTACCTGGATTATCCAAGAGATCCTCCAAATGCCACTTCAGTTCTTCTGTCAGTGGCTGATCGCCGTTTTGAGAGACTTTAAACCATTGCTGAGAGAAATCTGCGTCACTGCTGACTCCACCATCGGCGTCTTCCAATACCGAGATAATGGCGGACTTCACCACCATGATGTCTTCGATAGGTTTGATCAGAAAATCTTTAACGCCAAAGCGCAGCGCCTGAGCAACATCAGACATGCCGCCCGTGCCTGAGATAACTATCACTGGCAACATTGGATATTCCATGCTGACTTCTTCGACGAACTCTAACCCGGTCATTACCGGCATAGAGAGGTCGCTGAGTAACAAGTCAGGAATGCCTTCTCTTAGCGCTTTTAAACCATCTAATCCGTTTTCAGCTTCTCTTACAACGCACCCTTCTTTGCGAAGAAAGCTACCGATGATCCGGCTAAACACGGGATCATCTTCAACAATGAGAACTTCTTTTCCTTCCAACACAATATGTTCTCCTGTTTCCTCTTGCCTTGCTGGTGTCTAATATGGGCAATTTGCTACTACTAGGATAGTTTGAAAATCAGTGCGAGGTTGTCACTAGCCTGTATTAGACGACTCGAAAGTGGTTAACTTTCTGTATCCTGAAAAGAAAATAATTTGGATATTTTCTATCTTTCCTTACCTTCAGACCACCTTTAGAGCCCTGCTTATTGATATGAGACAACGAAAAACACGCCATGTTAATTTGAAATAGCCAAAATAACGCTTTTTGTTGAAGACAATCGCAACACAGTGAAATCCTATGAAATTAGATGACCTCAATCTTTTCCGACTGATCGTCGAAAATGGAAGCTATACGCTAGCTTCAAAAAAGACGGGAATTCCTGTTGCTACACTCACCCGAAGAATCCAAGCACTAGAAGAAGATATCAGGATTAAGCTGCTGCACCGTGATGCCAGAAAACTGTCTTTGACAGAGGCCGGGCAAAGTTTTTACGACCGTTGCTCTCCTTTGTTGGAACAACTGGTAGAAGCTACAGAAAATCTGTCCGAATGTTGTCAGGGTACTTCCGGCACCCTCCGTCTGGCAGCGCCTTCGAACATTGCGATGAAGCTTTTGCAACCCATGTTGAGCGCTTTCCTAGTGGCTTACCCTGACATCAAAATTGACTTGTCACTCTACAGTGATGCATCCCCTACTCACTTGGATGACAAACATGCTTTCATCAAAATCGGACCACAGCGTGATTCATCGATGATCGCTCGAAAACTACACACTGTGAGAGACATTCTTGTTGCTAGCTCAACTTATCTGTCGACAAATGCGCCTTTGACAGACGCTGGCGATCTCGAAAAGCATCATCTGCTGAAAGGATGGCCGCTGATGAGATGGCGACTTTCCAATGATAGAGGTCAGCACATAAGTATTTCTCAACAGGGTCGCTTTGAAGCCTCTGAGCTGCGTGTGGTAAGGGCGGCTGCAAAAGATGGATTGGGTATCGCACTGATACCGGATGTTTTGGTGCAGAGAGATATAGATGAGGGTGAACTGACCCAGATTTTGCCGAATTGGACTACCGAACCTCGTGATATCTTTCTGATGTATCATGATAAAACACATCACCCAGCAAAACTTCGTGCATTTATCGACTTTTCACTCTCATATTTTCACTCAGAAAACACTGAAGAGTGAGGTTGATCACCAAGTGTCCCAGATTCGATAAGTGATTAAAAAACCACCACACTTTTGGTGGTTAAAACTTGCTAACGTCGCCCCTCAACACCTAATGTTATTAATATGTAACGAAGCGATCGATCAAGCATCGCTGTTGCGTATTACAAACTACTGGTTACCGCACAGGAAGGAGCGACCTATGATTCTGGGACATTTGCTCGGCCTTTATACTCACCCTAAAGAAGAATGGAAAAACATCGACGATCGCCATGAAGGCACTGTGAACAGTCTTGGGCATGCTGCGATCATGGCGCTTATTCCACCTATCTGCGCCTATTACTCCAGCGTTCATATCGGCTGGCAGATCGGCGTAGGTGATCCAATTTTCCTTACGCAACAAAGCGCAATTATTATCGCCTGCGCCATGTACTTTGCGCTAATTACCGGCGTAATGGCACTCGCGTATCTCACCCTTTGGATGAGCCGTACGTTTGGGTCAACACCAACTTACACACAAGCACTGGAATTGGCCGCTTACACAGCCACGCCCATTTTCATGGTCGGACTCGCAGCACTATATCCAGTGGTCTGGTTTGTGATGCTGGTTGGCTTAGCAGGTATCGCCTACTCTGTGTACCTTCTGTACACGGGCGTTCCCATCATCATGCACATTCCTGAAGAGCGGGGCTTTATTTACGCAAGCTCGGTCGTCACCTGCGGACTGGTTTTGCTGGTCGCCATTCTTGCCAGCTCAGTCATCATGTGGAATGTCGGTTTCGGCCCAATGTTTGTTCAGTAAATAGATTTGTCCAATCATTGAACGGAATAAGAATTGAAAAACGCGGCTTAATGCCGCGTTTTTATTAGACGCTTTTCTGTAAAAGACGCTTAATACCAATCACAGTAAGTAGGTGATCAGAGATAGCGCAGGAAAAATGCTCGAGAACAAGGCGGAAAATTTCGATAAGTAGTTATTCTACAATCAAATTTTTCAACGCAGTGTTCGAGCATTTTAACAAGCTAGGATGAGCAGATATTTACTACGATTGGTATAAGTTAACTCTCGTTGTAAATTTCAAGATTCGCCAATTCTTGCTGCTGTTCACGAAGCGCTTTGGATTCGTCATTACGCAAACTTTCCAGATAATCCAAATATTCCTGGTTGATGTCGCTGGTCACGTATTCACCACTGAACACCGAGCTTTCAAATCGTTTGATATCAGGGTTGCCTTCGCGCACTGCTTCTTCCAAATCGGTCAGGTCTTGGAAAACTAGCCCATCAGCACCGATGATTTGGCAAATTTCATCGACCTCGCGGCCATGTGCAATCAGCTCATTTGCACTCGGCATGTCGATACCATAAACGTTCGGGAATCGAATCTCTGGTGCAGCTGATGCCATGTAAACACGCTTCGCGCCTGCTTCACGTGCCATTTCAATGATTTGCTCAGACGTGGTACCACGAACAATCGAGTCATCTACCAGCAGGACTGATTTATCTTTAAACTCGGAGCGGATTGCGTTGAGCTTACGGCGCACAGATTTACGACGTTGCTGCTGACCCGGCATGATAAAGGTACGGCCGACATAACGGTTCTTCACAAAACCCTGGCGATAAGGCTTTTCCAGCACCTGTGCGATTTCCAGTGCGATGTCACAAGAGGTTTCCGGGATTGGGATGACGACGTCGATATCAAGATCATCCCACTCGCGGCGGATTTTTGCGCCGAGCTTTTGGCCCATGTTAACGCGCGCACCATACACAGAAATCTTGTCGATGAACGAGTCTGGACGTGCAAAGTAAACAAACTCGAAGATACATGGGGACAACGCAGGGTTGTCAGCACATTGGCGGGTAAACAGTCGGCCATCAAAGGTTGCGTAAACGGCTTCACCCGGAGCAATATCGCGTACGAAATCAAAGCCGACAGCATCCAGCGCCACAGACTCTGAAGCCACCATGTACTCTTCTCGGCCATTCACAGTGCGCTTGCCCAAGCAAAGTGGACGAATACCATGTGGGTCGCGGAAAGCAATCAGACCGTGGCCAATAATCATCGCTACCACAGCGTAGCCACCGGTCACTTGTGCGTGCAATTCACGAACCGCTTTGAACACATCTTCTTCGGTGAGTTTTTTAGACGCTACATTGTCAATTTGGTGAGCAAGAACATTGAGGAGAACTTCGGAATCTGAGGTGGTGTTGAGGTGACGGCGGTCTTGTTCAAACAGAGATTCGCGGAGTTGGTTGGCATTGGTCAGGTTACCGTTGTGCGCCAACGTGATGCCATAAGGCGAGTTCACGTAAAATGGCTGCGCTTCGGAAGCACTGGAGCTACCTGCCGTTGGGTAACGGGCATGGCCAATTCCCACAGTTCCCTGCAGTCTTTGCATGTGCTTCAGTTGGAAAACATCTTTGACCAGTCCGTTCGCTTTTCTCAGGCGGAAACGGTTATCGTCAATGGTGACAATCCCTGCCGCATCCTGACCACGGTGCTGAAGTACTGTCAACGCATCGTAAATTGACTGATTAACCGGGGTCTCGCCCACGATCCCAACAATCCCACACATGTATGCTGTTCCTTGTAACGCGAAATTGAGCCCAGGGAACTTGTGGATTTACCCGCGAACTTTGCCGCGGGAAAACCTTAGATCACCTTAGGCAGAAAGCTGGAGCTTTGCTCCAAATAAGTGAAAAACCACTCAATCACTACCCCAAATTTAGGGATTAACTGTGATTGTTTCCACTCTGGAGAGCTGGCAAGGCTGGTGAAAGCATCAAGGAAAAATAACAGCGCAGCGACTATCAATACGCCACGAATTCCCCCAAAAACAATCCCTAACACGCGATCTGTACCTGAAAGGCCAGTTTTTTGTACTAACTGTCCAATCACGTAGTTAACAACCGCACCAACAATCAGGGTGGCAATAAACAGCGCCGCTATCGCCGCACCATTTCGAATCATTTCGTCATGAATATTTGTAAAGTAAGCTGCCAATTGCGGGTAGAAATTGCTCGCAACAAAGAAGGCACCAAACCAAATCACCAGCGATAAGGCTTCTTTAACAAAACCGCGGACCAAGCTAATCAGAGCAGAAAAGCTGATCACGCCAATAATGATGTAATCTATCCAATTCATCTTTTAATCATCTGAGCGATTCGCGCGCATTTTAACAGAAAAAATGACGACGCAAACGTTTTCTTATGGGTTGAGTGGGTTAAATCTAAGCAGTTGACCTTTCAAACCAGTCAAAGACTCTAAATCTGCAGTCATCGATTCAAGCTTTTCCTTAGACACATCAGGGCCTACCTCGACGCGTGCTAAATCACCCTCTTTTATATCGCGCGGCATCAACTGAGCGGGATAGCCTTTACTGCGGAGCGTTGATACCAGGTTTTTGGCATTGTCGATATTGCGGAAGGTGCCGAGACGGATCACCCAAGCAGAATCGACATAGCCATCTTTTGGTTCGGTGGCCTCAACAGACGCCGTCGAAGTCTCTGGTTCGTCGATGGTCACCATGACTGGCGATTCCGGCGGCATAAAACTTTCGACCTCTTCCGGTGCTTGAACAGGCTCTGCCAGCATGGACTCGTCAACTTCTTCACGCAATGGAATAGCTTGATAACTTTCTTCGTAATGTGCTTTCTCGCCATCAAATACATCGGGGAGGAAAATCACGCCCAGAGAAACCAGAATGAGCGTCCCGACCAAGCGATTTTGAAACTGGGTTGCCACGTTTACTCCTGTTTTTGGAGGTGGTCGGCGATTTCACCGACAGTATGGAATGAACCGAACACGATGAGGATGTCACCATGAAAGTCCAACGCCGTTTTTGCTTTCTCAAAAGCCAGCGTTGGTGATGCAAAGCCTTCAACACCATCAGGTAGGTGAGAAGTAATTTCTTCCCAAGAAGCTGCGCGCGGACCAGTCAGCGAAGCGGGATACCAGTGATCCACAACAGGCTTCATTTCCTCGACAGTAGCGGCGATGTCTTTGTCATGCAGCATGGCGACCACTGCATGCACGCTACCATTAGCCGCGTCTTTCAGTTCTTGAATCTGTTTAGCTAGGTAAGCCGCAGAATGTGGGTTGTGCGCCACGTCCATCAAAATCAATGGAGATTCAGAAACGCGTTCCATTCGGCCTGCCAGTTTGACTGACTTCAAACCATCAACGATGTGTTCATCAGTCACTTCCAACTCAGACAAGCCCAACGCCATCAGCGCCGTTGCAGCATTTGGCAGCGGCAAGTTAGGTACGGGTAAATCGCGCAAATCAAATGCGCCACATTGCCAATGCCACACATCGCCTTCCTTTTCATAGGTGAACTGGTAACCCACCTGATGGAGATTCGCGCCGATATCATCGGCATGGGCAGCAACGCTTGCCGGTGGCTCTGGCTGACCACACACTGCAGGTTTACCCGCGCGGAAGATCCCGGCTTTCTCGAAACCAATGACTTCGATGTCATCACCCAACCAATCTACATGGTCCACTGCCAAACTGGTGATCACCGATACATCGTGGTCAACGACATTGGTAGCGTCCAAGCGGCCACCTAAGCCGACTTCCAGTACCACCACATCAACTTGGTTATCCTGGAACAGCCAAAGTGCTGCCAACGTCCCGAACTCAAAGAAGCTAAGACTCGTATCACCTCGCAGCGCTTCTATCGCTGCGAAAGCTTCTGAGTGTCTCTCATCATCCAGCTCTTTGCCGTTAATGCGCACACGCTCGTTATAACGCACCAAATGAGGAGAGCTGTAAACGCCAACCTTATAACCCGCCTTGAGAAGAATGGTTTCGATAATGGCACAAGTCGAACCTTTGCCATTGGTGCCGGCTACCGTAATGACCGTTGGCGCGGGTTTGGTCAACTTGCCTTTGTTCGCAACCAGAGAAACACGGTCTAGGCCTAAGTCAATCGCGCTGGTATGAAGAGATTCAAGGTACTGCAACCATGCAGACAGTGGTGAATTTGCACCCGGAGAAATGAGTTCTGACATTTGTAATCTATTCTATTGTCCAATGCTTCAATCATATCAGTTAAAAGACAAAGAGCGCCATAAGGCGCTCTTTTGATGTTTATTTGTGGGACACTTATTCGTTATCGTCCACTGGCTCAGCTTCAACCACTTCGCCTTCCAATGGTTTATCGACAGATACCACCAATGGAGACTCTTGATTGGTCATCTTCGCTAGAAGACCACCGATTCGCTGACGCATTTCACGACGGTCGACAATCATGTCAATGGCACCGTGTTCCAGCAGGAACTCACTGCGCTGGAAACCTTCTGGCAGTTTCTCACGCACGGTTTGCTCGATAACACGCTGGCCTGCGAAACCGATCAGTGCTTTTGGCTCACCGATGTTCACGTCGCCCAACATCGCGAAGCTTGCGGTGACGCCACCAAAGGTTGGGTCAGTCAGAACAGATACAAAAGGCAGGCCTTTTGCAGACAAACGCTCAAGCGCTGCACTGGTTTTCGCCATTTGCATCAGCGACATCAGCGCTTCTTGCATACGGGCACCGCCACTTGCAGAGAAACAAACCAAGCCACAGTTATTTTCAATGGCTGCGTCCACCGCTTTTACGAAACGCGCACCGACAACAGCGCCCATTGAACCACCCATAAAGGCAAATTCAAAAGAAGCAGCAACCACTGGCATGCCCAGCAGCTCACCTTTCATAACGATCAGAGCGTCTTTTTCGCCACTTGATTTCTGCGCCGCTGAGATGCGGTCTTTGTATTTCTTTGAGTCACGGAATTTGAGCAGGTCTTTCGGCTCCAGCTCATCACCAATTTCTACGCGGTTACCTTCATCAAGGAAGGTTTCCAGACGCTTGCGTGCGCTCATGCGCATGTGGTGGTCACACTTTGGACACACATGCAGGTTACGCTCAAGTTCTGCGTGGTACAGCACCTGTTCGCAAGACGAACACTTGGTCCAGACGCCTTCAGGAATCGAAGCCTTACGTGAAGAACCGATATTGCTTTTTGTCAGAATTTTTTCAAGCCAGCTCATGAACGACCTTTTGTATTGGAGCACTCGCCGCTTACATCATTACCATGCACTGTTTCGCTCACCATGAGCGCGGTCTGTGCAGAGATGGGCAAGTGGCCTTGATATCTACGAATTCAACGAAGAATTAAAACACAACTTGTTAAGACTTTGGACAAAAAACTGGTACTACCTATTGTTAGTCCCACTTCTGTCTACTTTGCTTTGTAACGAAGAGGCGATTTTCCTCGACGCTTTGCTGGTTACAGTTGTTCGTCCGGCAGAAACAGCGGACCTACCGGTGAAGATGGCAATTCATATTCCGCCGGATAGTCGACCTCTACCAGATACAATCCTTCTGCTTTTGCTGTCGCTGCCGCTAAGTTGCGATCTTTGATTTCCAGTAGCCATTTCAGCCACTCAGGTTTTTGCTCCTTGCGGCCAACGGCAATCAGGCTGCCTGTAATGTTTCGCACCATATGGTGAACGAATGCATTGGCCTTGATATCAATGATCACGTAACAACCCTGACGAGTCACATTTATATGGTGAACATTTCGCCATGGACTGTTTGATTGACAGTGAGCAGCACGGAAAGAAGTGAAATCATTCTCGCCCAATAAATACTGTGCCGCTTCATGCATCAGTTTTTCATCCAGCTCACCATGATAGTGGCTGACACCATGACGCAGGATGCCCGGACGCAACGCGTGGTTGTAGATAACGTAGCGATAACGACGGGCAGTTGCGGTAAAGCGAGCGTGGAACTCGTCTGGTACTTCTTTGGCCCAACGCACTGCAATGGCATCTGGCAAATGCGTATTGACGCCCATTGTCCACGCACGAAGCGGTCTTGAGCCTTCAACATCGAAGTGAACAACCTGACCTGTGCCGTGCACGCCAGCATCGGTGCGGCCAGCGCACTGCACTTCTATAGGCTGATTGGCGATTTTGGACAGGGCTTTTTCAAGGTGTTCCTGAACGCTCGGTACTTCACGCTGGCGTTGCCAACCATAAAATTTCGCACCGTCGTATTCCACACCCAGGGCAATTCTCATCGTGTTTTCTCTGTATTGCTGGTTATCTAAGGCGGCGCATTATATACCCAAACGACCCGAAAATGCAGGATTCAGCGAGATTGACTGGCGTTGTGATCGCAGCGTTCCTTTGTAGGTGTAGTCACCTCCATCAAAAAGGAACAACAAAGAGCACGGCGTCAGTCAACTCGCCCGAAGGGAGGCCCTCAATACGCCCACTTCTTCGTTAAATTCCACGGAAATAGAATGACTATTCCTCGTAAAATTTGCCTCGAATTGAACGCATTGATGACCTCTGAATGCGAGCATCTTCAGGTTGTTTGGGTATATACCCAAAGTGTCAGGCATAAAAATGGCGGGATAACCCGCCATTTTAGTTTTCATTTGTTTAGTTGAGCTTCTCTATCATCAATCTAGCTTCATCCTTGAGGTTGGCATCGCCACTTTGCATCACCTTTTCAAGGAGCTGAATGGCACCGTCAACGTCGTTCATCTCAAGGTAGGCTTTCGCTAAATCCATGTTGGTAGCAGCTTCGCCACTACTATCAACATCGGCAGGTTGAATATCACTAAGCACATCCGGGAAATCTGCCAGTCCAACATCCAAGTCCATCTTCAGCGAATCAGGATCTTCTTGAAGCGCGCCGTCGTCTTTCATCAGATCATCGATGCTGATGTAATCCTCACTCGGAGACGACTCTTCAACCAGTTCGCTTTCCACATCGTCCAGCAAACCGTCCAAGTCACCTTCCAGATCCATAGACTTGATATCATCACCCAAAACTTCCGGCTGCTGAGACCAATCTTCGCTTTCAAGCTCCGGCTCTGGTGCCTGCTCAGCACTCCAAACATCCGTTTCTTCTTCCGGAATATCGAGCTCTTCAGTACTGAAATCACCGAGCCCTGAGTGCTCATCATCCAACTCTTCTGAAAGCAACGCTTCCATATTGAGGCCAGCAACCTGATGATCGTCATCATCTAGCTGTGCCAGATCATCCAACTCTGCCGCGCGATATGGCGCTTGGGAAACCGGTGCTGAAGATTGTGTGAAGCCTTCATCTTGGGACTGCGGCAGGAACTCTTCAAGTTCCCGCTGTTCATCTAACGCTGCTGATAGAGCATCGTCTTCGTCAAACTCACCCAACTCGTCAAGCCCAATAGGGTCCACTTTCGGGAACGCAAGGGTATTTGGCTCAGTGGCCGTGAAGGCTTGTGCGTCTGAATCTGCCTCTGTTTCTTGCTGAACTTCTTCTTGCTCTTCCTGACTCAGTTCATCTTGAAGTGCTTGAATGTCCTCAAGGTCGCTTTCTGCGTCTTCTGGCAGAGTTTCCTGAGAAGCTGGCAGTTCAACATCATATTCCTGCGCAGCATCCTCTTCGGTGTATTCAGGCAGATTCTCTAAATCCAGCGGCGTATCGTCTTCTTCAGGGAGCGAATCGCTGCTTGTCTCTGGCTCACCTTCACTGTCCGCTAACGCCGCCTCTTCGTCATATTCCGGCAAAGAAGACAAATCCAACGGCGCTTCTGCTTCTGCTTCTGCTTCTGCTTCTGCTTCTGCTTCTGCTTCTGCTTCTGCTTCTGCTTCAAAAGCGTCTTGTGGCTCTTCCTCTATTGCAAGGTCTTCAGGCTCTTGATCCGGTGATTCAGGCGCTTCAAGTTCAATCTCTGGTTCAGTATTTTCCGTTTCTCGCTCAGCGCTCTCCAAATCCAGAGTTTCATCTGCCATGAGGTCTTCAGCATCTGTCGCCTCTTCAGAATCAGCAATGTCTTCTGACTCCGCTGACATTTGTTCTGGCTGTTCCAGATCGGCAGGTTCTGCGTCAGCTTGCTCAGATTCTTCAGAAGCCGTTTCTTCATCCAACAGGCTGTCGAGAAGCTCTAAATCATCAGCAGTGGCCTCTGGCTCTTCAATCGCCGTATCTTCTGCTAACGGCTCGTCATCTTGAGGGGCTTCTTCGTCTGTTTGCTCTTCCTGTTCAAGAACATCGTCAAGTAAATCCAACTCAGATTCAGACGCTTCCGGTTCTATCTCAACGTCATCAGGAGTTTCTTCAACGAGAGCGTTCAGCTCATCAAGCGCTTCTGTGTCGTCACCGACTAAAGACTCCTCTGATTCAGCATGCTCTTCGTCCGAAGCCGTTGGCATCTCTTCAGCCATGACTGGATCTGGAATATCCAGTTCGTCTGAGGCTTCAAGGACATCATCCAATGCATCCACTGGACTTTCATTGGTTGCTTCATCGAGAAGATCGCCATCAATATCGAGTTCATTGTCGATATCCAGCTCGTTATCGATATCAAGCTCACTGTCAACATCGAGGTCATTACCAAGCAAGTCATCGTCAGGGACTTCATCCAGCAACGCACTTTCGTCTTCAAGTGTGTCACCATCATCAATCAGTTCGTCGAGCAGTACATCGGTTTCGCCAAGATCAACGTCTTCCTGCTCTTCCGAGTCACCCAGTACATCACTCAATAGGTCATCTTCATCGATAGACTCGTCAAGTAGTGCGCTTTCATCCAGCGGATCGATGTCGTCATCTTCACTGACCAGTTCATCAAGCAAAGCATCCGTCTCAGACAGATCAGCTTCTGGCTCAGTGTCCAATGACAAATCATCGATGTCGTCTTTTACTTCTGCCTCAACCGTATTGCCATCTTCATCAATCAGATCATCGCCTAACATTTCATCTAGGAGCGCATCTGGGTCAGCGATATCTTCATCACCAGCAATATCATTGCTAATAAGGTCTAAGTCACCATCTTCGTCGAGAAGCTCATCCAGCATGGCGGAATTGTCATCTGCGCTTTGTTCTGGCTCTGCGGCATCGCCGATAAGGTCATCGATGTCGTCATCAGACAAATCGATATCCTGAGACAAATCCACTTCTGGCTCATCATCAAGTACCTTATCGAACAGGGCTTCATTGGTTTCAAGATCACCTTCTGAAGCCTCTTCTTCCTGTATTTCCGGAGCGGGCTCAACATCTTCAGAATCCTTTTCTTCCGCTGTGGCTTCTTCGCTGCCACCCGACTGCTCTGCATTCAACAGAGCGTCAATGTCATCGACTTCTTCATCGTCACCGCCACCCAGAGATTGCTCCCACATTGCAGCCAGTGCTTCATCAGGGCTCAGCTCGGACTCTTCTGGTTGGGAAGACATTTCATCAAGCGCGCGCTCCATGTCTTCAAGGCCGATTGCACCGTCAGTGTTGGCTTCGATATCTAAATCAGTGCTGGTATCGAAGTCATCATCCAAGCCAACATCCAGATTCGATGTCAGGTCAGTATCTGCATCAATGTCGAGGCCACCTTCTTCGGGCTCCTCTGAAAGCTCAAGGGTGTCTGACAGGTTAATGTCATCAAGATCATCTCCCATGTCGTCGCCAAAGAGCTGATCGGCATCGATATCATCGGTAACTTCGAGTTCGTCATCTTCCAGAACCAGTTCGTCGGTGTCATCGTCCGCCACCATCACAGCGTCAAGTTCCGGATCTTCGCCGTCTAAACCTTCCGGCTCTTCCACATCAACATCTTCGTCTTTACGACGACGCATGATGAAGAAGGCAGCAGCACCAATCACTAGCAGTGCGGGAATAATCGCCATGGTCGCCAGCATCAGCGGGCTAGCCATCAAGGATTCAAAGAACGAAGGTTCTTTCATTTCCATCTGCGCCTGACGTAGACGCTGGATTTCGAGGAACTCGCGAATTTCTTCTGTCAGTTCTTCATCCGCGGACATTTGGTCTTTGAGAACAGCCAGTTCGTTTTGAACCTCAGCCAGACGGATTTTGAGAATGTGGTTACTTTCTACCAGCTTGCCCATTTGCAGGTCAGATTCATTAATCTGATTCTGAACGGTAGACATGTTTGGCTTAGCCGGTGCACCGGATGTGTCGCCTTCTGGCTCCATCATCTCCTTCTCTTGCATTGGCTTGTTCTCAGCCATGGTTTCCGTTTCAACGGCTTCCATTTCAGGCTTCGCAGTTTCTGCCATTGCAGGTTCAGGTTTTGGCGCTGGCTTAGGCGCAGGTTTTGGTGTGGCAGCCGGTGCTGTAACTTGCTGACTCAACGGCTGGTTAGCAACGCGTTGGCCGTCTTTGCGCGCTTGGTCTATTTGCAGACGGCTTGCGACGTCATCCGTACTCTCTCGGCGAATCTCCGTGAGTGTTGGCATTTGCAATCGACTACCCGGGATGAGGCCATGAATGTTGGCATCTTCAAACGCACCAGGATTGAGGCGGAAAATGGCACCAATGGTCTGATAAACAGTAACGGAGTTATTTGGCTGATAACGCGATGCAATCGACCACAATGTGTCGGAATCACGGGTTGGACCAACCGTTTGGCGTCGGTTCACCGAAGATAGTGGCGCCTGATTTTGTTGAGCCAGAGGTGCAGTAGCACTCGGCGGAGGAGATTCTTCCACCGGGCCAAGAATACGAATAGCAGAGTGCGCAGAGAACGGAACACCGAGGCTCAGCAATAAAGACGAGACGACAAGCGTTTTGCCGAGACGACCACCTGATAAGTATGAAAAAAGAGTTCGCTTCATCGCGTTATAAAAATCTGGGTCAGACACTGCCCGCATTCCCCTATGGCAGAATAAAAGGCTTTTCACAATCGCGGCGCGTTTCCCTACTGAAGTCGTTGGGAGGTAAGGCGTTAAACACCTGCTGCGATTGATATTACTGGTTATTTCCCTAACTATATCGGAAGCCCAGCTGAAAACTGTAGTGTGAAGAGATAAAACTGTGTTTTGTGATCAAACAACCGGCACCAGATCACTGCTGCCGGCTGTTAGGTTGAATCAGTCAGGAATGATTACAGGTAATCGCGGATCAGAAGTTCAGCGATTTGCACTGAGTTTGTCGCGGCCCCTTTGCGGACGTTGTCAGCAACAACCCACATGTTCAGGCCGTTCGGGTGGCTGATATCATTACGTACACGGCCAACCATCACATGGTCTTTACCTGTCGCTTCTTTTACCTGCGTTGGGTAATCTTCGCCGTAGTACACTTCAACGCCTTCAGCGCGGGATAGCAGATCCATCGCTTCGGTGGCATCCAACGGCTGCTGACATTCAATGTGTACGGCTTCAGCGTGGCCATAGAACACAGGCACGCGCACACAAGTCGGGTTTACCGCCACGGAATCATCACCCAGAATCTTCTGGGTTTCCCACACCATTTTCATTTCTTCTTTGGTGTAGCCGTTGTCCATGAACTCATCAATATGTGGCAGACAGTTAAACGCGATCTGCTTTTTGTAAGTGCTTGGCTCGGCTTCCTGGCTGTTCAACAGCTTGACCGTCTGGCCTGCCAGTTCATCAACGCCTTTCTTACCTGAGCCTGATACTGACTGGTAGGTTGCGACGTTGATACGCTCAATACCTGCAGCATCGTAAATTGGCTTCAGTGCTACCAGCATTTGAATCGTCGAACAATTAGGGTTCGCGATGATGTTGCGGTTACGGAAATCTGCAATCGCTTCCGGGTTCACTTCAGGCACCACCAGCGGAACATCGTATTCGTAACGGAAACGTGAGGTGTTATCGATAACCACCACGCCCTCGTCTGCAGCAATAGGAGCCCAACGGTCAGAAGATTCAGCACCCGCTGAGAACAGGGCGATTTGAACCTGGCTCCAATCAAAGTCTTCCACGTTTTTCACGCGGACGCTTTTACCGTTAAAACGGATGGTTTCACCGGCACTGCGCTCACTTGCCAGCAAGTGAAGGTTGCGCACAGGGAATTTACGCTCTTCCAACACCTCGATAATGGTGCGCCCTACTGCGCCTGTAGCACCTAAAACAGCGACGTCATAAGCCACATCGAATTCTTGTGTCATGATTATTCCTCTACGGTAAAACCTAAATTAGCGAGCGACTCTAACCCAAACGCTGCCTCGCCCGCTACTGTAATTGCACTGTACTCGCGTCTGTCCCAGTAATTCTTGCGCAAGCGGTCAAAGCTTGTGCGTTGCTGCTCAACGTCGGCCATCGCTCGGCGAAACTCGGCATCATCACGGCGAATGTCATAAATGAGCTGGCACAGTGCCATCAGATCGCTTTCTTCCCAAGGTTTGCTCAGAGATACCTTTGGAATTGGCGCGACCGGCAGCAAAGACGCCGCTTCGACTTTTTCTTCCTGATTACCCAGAAACTCGCAGTAACTGTTGTAGATCATGGTGGTGCCGCGTGCTTTGCCTTCCAGTCCGTAACCCGCAACGTGCGGGGTGGCGAAAGCCAGCATAGGAAGAAGTTCCATGTCCACTTCCGGCTCAAACTCGAAAACATCCAGAACGGCAGTTAACTGTTGTGTTTTCAGCGCAGCTTTCAATGCGTCATTACTGACCACAGGACCGCGAGCCGCGTTGATAAGGATTGAACCAGGCTTCAGTGAAGCGATCTCCGCTTCACCCATCAAATGATGCGTTGGGTGTTCACCGTTTTTGGTTAGCGGCGTATGGAAGGTCAGAACATCACACTCTTCAATCAACGTCTGTAGAGGATGAAACTCGCGTGTGTCGCCTTCCGCTTGTTTGAGCGGGTCGCACAAAAGGTGTGGAATGCTTAGCGCTGACAGACACTTCGACAGGTAGCTTCCCACCTGACCTGCGCCCACAATGCCGACCTTACGGTCAGCAATAGAAAAGCCCTGTTGTTGACTCAGTACCAGCAGCGCGCTTATCACGTATTCAGCCACACCCACTTTGTTACAGCCTGGCGCAGCAGTAAAGAAGATGCCTTTGCTGGCAAGCAGCTCTGCATCAACATGGTCGGTGCCTGCGGTTGCCGTACCGACAAATTTCAGTTTGTTAGCTTTTTCCAGCAGCGCTTCGTCAACCTTGGTGACGGAGCGAATCATCAGCGCATCAACGTCAATCAAGTCTTCTGCCGTCAGGGTGCGCCCTGCTTTAGCGGTGACCGTACCAAGCTTGCTGAACAGCTCAGCGGCATACGGCATATTTTCATCAATCAGAATGTTCAAGTGCGTTTACTCTTACATTTATTCCATTGGCGCTATTGTGACGCTTTTCTGCGCCAGATAAAACGAAAAAACCCGGCCAATTGGCCGGGCAAAATCCAGGATCTGAAAGGTAGAGATCGGCTCTCAACGATCTAAACCTGCGTCTGTTGTAGGCATAAAGCCAACGTCCCGGAAAACTGAAGAGCCTTTTGACTTTGATAGTCGGTGACTCTAGGGGACAAGTAAGACGCTTATCCCTCGTATTTTTTGATAACCAGCGTGGCGTTGGTACCACCAAAGCCGAAGCTGTTAGACATGACTGTCTTCAGCTCTACTTCACGGGTTTCCGACACGATATCCAGACCTTCAGCAGCTGGATCCAAGTTTTCAATGTTTATGCTTGGCGCAACGAAGTTGTTTTCCAGCATGATGGTGGAGTAAATCGCTTCGTGAACACCTGCCGCACCCAGTGCGTGACCGGTCATGGCTTTGGTTGCAGAAATTGCAGGGCTGTTGTTGCCGAACACTTCCTGAATCGCGCCCAGCTCTTTCACATCGCCCACTGGCGTAGAGGTGCCGTGAGTGTTGATGTAGTCGATTTGATCAACGTCCTGCATCGCCATCTTCATACAGCGGATCGCGCCTTCGCCTGATGGCGCTACCATGTCGTAGCCATCTGACGTTGCACCGTAGCCCACTATTTCACCGTAGATTTTCGCACCACGCGCCAGCGCATGCTCAAGCTCTTCGATAACCATCATGCCGCCACCACCAGAGATAACGAAGCCATCGCGGTCTGCGTCGTAGGTACGTGATGCTTTTTCTGGGTTGTCGTTGTATTTGGTCGACAGCGCGCCCATAGCGTCAAACATCATGGTCAGTGACCAGTCAAGCTCTTCACCACCACCTGCAAAAACAACGTCTTGCTTGCCCAGTTGAATCAGTTCAACAGCGTGGCCAATACAGTGTGCTGATGTCGCACACGCAGAGCTCATGGTGTAGTTCACACCACGGATTTTGAATGGTGTTGCCAGACAAGCTGAAACCGTTGAAGACATGGTACGTGGCACCATGTAAGGACCAACACGCTTTACGCCTTTCTCACGTAATGTGTCTGTGGCTGCAACCTGGTTAATTGATGATGCGCCACCAGAACCGGCAACCAGACCGGTGCGGTCATTAGACACCATATCTTCTGTCAAACCGGCATCTTCGATAGCCTGTTCCATTGACAGATAAGCGAAGCCAGCAGCATCACCCATAAAACGAAACTTTTTGCGATCAATGTGATCAGCAGGATTGAGCTTTAAATCACCCCAGACATTACTGCGAAGCTTCATGTCTGCGAACTGTTGGGAAAAGCTAATCCCTGATTTACCCGTCTTTAATGACTCCAGCACTTCTTTAACGTTGTTACCGATGCTGGAAACAATTCCCATACCTGTAATTACGGCTCGTTTCATCTTTTGTTCCTACAATTCGAGTTCGCACCGATGATAGCGGTTTTGATACGCCTAAGTGGTCAGCTTTCCTAGAGTACAGGTGTAAGCTGAAATTTTTCACATACTGACACAGACCCGTTGTCGGTTCTGTATATTCCGTCGAATTGGCGATAGAATCCGCGCTCGACGTGCAAACCCCGTTTTTATTAAGGTAAGGCTTGTGACCCAAACCCGTATTGAACACGCCCAAATCCATTGGAATGACGCAGGAACACCGGTCTCTGACAACTTTGACGATGTTTACTTTTCCAATGCCAATGGCCTAGAAGAAACGCGCTACGTGTTCCTGCAGCAAAACCAGCTACCAAACCGCTGGGATACCTTTTCACATGACCGATTCGTGATTGCGGAAACCGGGTTTGGTACAGGCCTTAACTTCCTGGCTGTGTGGCAGTGGTTTGCCCAATTCCGAAAGGAAAACCCTGAGGCTCAAGTCAACCAGCTTCATTTCATCAGCTTTGAGAAGTTCCCGGTCTCCGTCACTGACTTAGAAAAAGCCCACGCAGCCTGGCCAGAGTTGGCGGATTTCGCCGAAGCACTACGCAAACACTACCCAGCAGCAGTTTCTGGCTGCCACCGTTTGGTACTGGCAGATGGCATGATCACGCTGGATTTGTGGTTCGGCGACATCAAAGACTGTATGCCGCAAGTATGGACGTCTGATGACGGTATTGTGGATTGCTGGTTTTTGGACGGCTTTGCTCCCAGCAAGAACCCTGAAATGTGGAGTCAGACGCTGTTCGACGGCATGGCAAGACTGGCTAAACAGGAATGTACCGTGGCCACTTTTACCGCGGCAGGCTTTGTGCGTCGCGGCTTAATTGAAGCGGGCTTTGAAATGAAGAAAGCCAAGGGCTATGGCACCAAGCGCGACATGATTGTCGGCTCCATGGTCGAACGCAACCAGCCTCGCCAACAGGCTCCTTGGTATAAACGTACCGCACCACAAAATAGCAATGACATTGCGATTATTGGTGGCGGTGTGGCGAGCGCCACCTTGGCACTGTCACTGGTACGTCGTGGAAAATCAGTTACCCTTTATTGCGAACATGACAAGCCTGGACTTGCCGCATCTGGCAACCGACAAGGCGCGGTGTATCCACTTTTAAATGGCAGTGACGATGCCCTTTCACGCTTCTTTGCGCCGGCATTTCTGTTCTCCCGTCAGTTTATTGAACAGGCAGGAGAAACGGTTTCGTTTGATCACGATTTGTGTGGCGTTACCCAATTAGGGTGGGATGAAAAAAGCGCAGACAAACTGGCGAAGATGCTGACAGGCGGTTTTCCTGAATCTCTCATTCATGGCATCACCAAAGAAGACGCCGAGTCACTGACTGGCATTGAAACCGGGCACGGCGGTGTCACCTATCCTCTCGGCGGTTGGTTGTGTCCTCAGCAATTGACCCAGGGCTTGATAGCCAATGCGGAAAAAACTGGCCTGTTGACCTGTCATTACAATACCGAAGTAACGAAAGCCAGTCATCAGAACGGGGCGTGGACACTGACTTCAAACCAGGGCGAACAGACTCACGATACCGTGGTGATCGCTAACGGTCACAAGTTTACCCAGTTTGAGCAAACCGCGCCCATCCCGGCTTATGCGGTTCGTGGTCAGGTCTCCCACATCAATACCACGCCAGCGTTGAAGCAGCTTAAAACCGTGTTGTGTTATGACGGCTACCTGACGCCGGCCAACCCAAAAAATGACACTCACTGCATCGGCGCCAGCTACAGCAGAAATGATACTTCCATGGACTTCCGCATGGACGATCAGGCTGACAACAAGCAGCGCCTGGTCGATTGCATTCCTGCTGAGTGGCCAAAAGAGATTGATACTGACCATGGTGGTGGTCGTGTGGGTATTCGCTGTGCCAGCCGCGATCATTTGCCGTATGTCGGTGATGTCTGCGACTTTGAAGCCCTGAAAACCGTATACAGTGATTTGCGTGACAAGAAAGACAGTGCCGAAGACGTACCGGTTTACCCGAACCTCTATAGCCTTTTGGCACTCGGTTCCCGCGGTTTAACCTCAGCGCCAATCCTCGGTGAACTTCTGGCTTCACAGCTTTGTGGCGATCCACTACCCATGCCGGTTGATGTGCTTAATGCCTTGCATCCAGGGCGTATGTGGGTAAGAAAACTGCTCAAGGGTAAAGCTCTTTAGAAGGGAAAAATAATTCAAACAAAGAAGGCGCCGATTGGCGCCTTTTTCTTATCTGTTTGTTGCAGTGTTTAACCCGCCTGTTCTTGTAACGATGCCCAGAGGTTGCCCACCAGCACTTGATCAGAAGGGTTCAGCTCGTTTGAATTTTCTTTCAGGCTTTCGTCAACACGTACTTTCAGTGCAGACACATCTTCGATACCGTCCTGCTCACAATCTGCGGCCGCCAGCGAGACGTGACCACGCAGATAACCGCTGGCAAACAACTCATCATCAGATGCGGTTTCTACCATGGCATCAATCAGGTCGAGGATTTTCTCTTCGTATTCTTGGATCATTTTTAGCTCTCAGGAAAAGTCTGCTGGCGTTAAAGGAGGACGATTATAAAACGTTCGAAGGGCATCTGAATAGGTTTTGGCGCGCGCTGGCATGCCGTCTTTCAGATATTTCATCACTTGCTCGCGCACTTTTGCGGTAAATACCGGGCGGTCAGGTTCAAAAGAACCGTTTAGATTGTCGCAGCTTACCTGGAAGCGAAAGCCACAACTGGCCGACAGAATCCACTCTACCGCCTGAGGTTTGATTTCTACCTTTTCAAACTCGGCTTGCGTCTGCTCATCGCGTCCATCCGGTAGATACCAGTAGCCAAAGTCTTCCAACAGACGGCGTTCAGGCCCGGCAATGCACCAGTGTGACACTTCATGAAGCGCAGAGGCATAAAAACCACGGGCGAAGATGATTCGGTGGTGTGGGTTGTCATCATCCGCAGGCAGATAAATCGGTTCATCGCCGCCCAGCAGCAATTCTGTGTTGAAAGAATCAATAAAAGTCTGATTAAAGACAGAAATAAGATCGTTGTAATCGTGTTGCATGGCGCGAATTGTAATAATGAAGTTACAGCAAATTCAGTTAAGCGGGCATTTTACCTGCCAAAGCCCCCATTGTCGCAGCAAAAAGCGCCGTTTTAGGCCAATTCCACCACCAAAAGCATGAATTCAATTCATGCGTGACCTCACAACCTTTCATTGGATTGAGAGGTTAATCACAACTATGATTGCGCGAAATTATCCCATTCAAATGCAAGTTACTGAATATCATGTTGTTGTCCACGTTATACATCGTTGGAATTACCGCTGAAGCCATGACAGGCGCACTGGCGGCTGGACGCAGGAATATGGACTGGTTTGGCGTCATGCTGGTCGCTGCCTGCACAGCCATTGGCGGCGGTACCGTGCGTGATATTTTGCTCGGTCATTACCCCCTTGGTTGGGTCGCTAACCCGCACTATCTGGTGATTGTATGCGTTGCCGGTATCGTGACGACTTGGATGGCATCTTGGGTTGCCCGCAATCACAAGCTTTTTGTCTGGCTGGACTCACTCGGTCTGATTGCTTTCAGCATTATCGGTTGTCGCGTGGGCATGGATATGGGGTTGTCGCCGCTGATTTGTGTGGTGTCTGCGCTGGTCACAGGCATCTTTGGTGGCCTTTTGCGCGACTTGCTGTGTCGCCGTCAGCCAATGGTGCTGCATAAAGAGCTTTATGCCTCTGTCGCTTTCTTAGCTGGTGCCATGTATTGGGCGTTAATGACTTACGGTAACCAATTAGGCATTGATGAAAACATCGCGACCATTTCTACGCTGGTGACTGGCTTTGTCTTCCGTATGTCTGCGGTGAAGTTTG
This sequence comes from Grimontia sp. SpTr1, assembly GCF_947387585.1. Lineage (NCBI taxonomy): Bacteria > Pseudomonadati > Pseudomonadota > Gammaproteobacteria > Vibrionales > Vibrionaceae > Grimontia > Grimontia sp. SpTr1. The sequence continues at coordinate 147,721 of NZ_CANDOD010000002.1, read as the reverse complement.
GTTGGAGTCTGCCGGTGTTTAGTTTTGAAGCTGAAGAACAAACCATTCTGGGAAAAGAAGGACCTAGGTCCTAGGAAGAGCAAAGAACAAAAAGAAGGGCTGATGGTGCGAAACCGTCAGCCCTTTTCTCTTGTATTGGCTTTTGCTAATTCTAGGACCTTCTTTTCCTAGGCCCTAGGATCTTTCATTCAAATCTTCGGCGTATTGGTATGCACACCAGCATTCTGCGCGCGGTGACGCAGCAGGTGGTCCATCAATACAATCGCAACCATGGCCTCTGCAATTGGCACAGCGCGGATACCGACACATGGGTCATGACGACCTTTGGTAATCACATCGACGGTTTCACCATCTACGTTGATGGTTTCACCCGGTACCGTGATGCTTGAAGTTGGCTTCAATGCAAGGTGCGCAACGATATCCTGACCAGATGAAATACCGCCTAGGATGCCACCAGCGTGGTTGGATTTAAAACCTTCCGGTGTCAGTTCATCACGGTGCTCGCTGCCGCGCTGGTTGACGACGTCAAAGCCATCGCCCACTTCCACGCCTTTCACGGCATTGATTCCCATCAGCGCGTAAGCAATGTCTGCGTCTAAACGATCAAACACTGGCTCGCCAAGACCAACAGGTACGTTGTTCGCGACCACGGTCAATTTGGCACCAATAGAATCGCCTTCTTTTTTCAGCGCACGGATCAGTTCGTCCAGCGCTTCCAACTTTGTTTCATCCGGGCAGAAGAATGGGTTTTGCTCAACTTGATCCCAGTCGACCTTGTCGATGGTCACATCACCCATTTGAGAAAGGTAACAACGGACTTCAATACCAAACTCTTGCTTGAGGTATTTCTTAGCAATCGCACCCGCAGCAACACGCATCGCCGTTTCACGTGCTGAAGAGCGGCCACCACCACGGTAATCACGATGTCCGTATTTTTGGTGGTAGGTATAGTCGGCATGGCCAGGACGGAAGCGATCTGCAATTTTGGAGTAATCCTGCGAGCGCTGGTCGGTATTTTCAATAACCAGGCCAATCGAAGTACCTGTCGTTTTACCTTCGAAAACGCCAGAAAGGAACTTCACTTCATCCGGTTCGCGACGTTGAGTCGTGTATTTTGAGGTACCCGGACGACGACGGTCCAGATCGACCTGTAAATCTGCTTCTGAAATTTCAAGTCCCGGTGGGCAACCGTCAACAATGCAGCCCAACGCCAATCCATGACTTTCACCAAAAGTGGTGACCCGAAAAACCTGACCTATTGAATTGCCTGCCATTACTTCCTCTGTTTCTCTCCGGTCGACGTATCACAACCGCATTAGCATGCACCTAATGAAACATAACCGCGATTGAGAAGCAAAAGCTTTTTTTATGTACAGGTGGAAACTCCCTGTAATACTGGGCTGGTTTCAAGAAATGAGGCAAAACCGGAAAGAGAGATACAAAAAAGGCCGAAATCTATAATTTCGGCCTTTTTCTTAGGGGCAAAGACAACAATTAGTCTTTATAGATAGAAAATTCGTCGGCAACACTGACCAGATCCTGATAGGTCATCAGGAAGACACCGTGGCCGCCATTTTCAAATTCCAGCCAAGTCAGTGGCAGGTGCGGATACTGCTCCTGAACGTGAACCATAGAGTTACCCACTTCACAGATCAAAATGCCCTGCTCGGTGAGGTAATCCGGTGCATTGGCGATGATGCGGCGCATCAGTTTCAGGCCATCGGTCCCTGCAGCCAGACCCAACTCTGGCTCGTGACGGAACTCATCCGGCAGCGAGTTCATGTCTTCCTCATCCACGTATGGTGGGTTGGAGACAATCAGGTCGTATTTGTCTTTTGGCAGATCGCGGAATAAATCTGAGCGGATTGGGAAAACCTGCTGTTCCAGACCATGCTCCTGAATGTTCAGCTCTGCCACTTCCAGCGCATCGGTAGAAATGTCCACCAGATCTACTTCAGCGTCAGGGAACGCGTAGGCACACGCAATACCAATGCAGCCACTGCCAGTGCACAGATCCATGATACGGTTTGGCTCGACTTCCAGCATTGGGCTGAACTGATTCTGGATCAGTTCACCGATTGGCGAACGTGGCACAAGCACACGCTCATCAACATAGAACTCCAAATCACAGAAGTACGCTTTGTTTGTCAGGTAAGCCACTGGCGTGCGCTCGTTGATACGACGGATTACGCGTTCAACAATACGGTGACGTTCACTGGTGGTCAGACGCGCAGTTTGCGTTTCTGCAGGCACATCGATTGGCAGATAAAGTGTCGGCAGTACCAGTTGTACCGCTTCGTCCCATGCGTTGTCCGTTCCGTGACCGTAATAAATTCCTGCTGCATTAAAGCAACTTACCGTCCAACGTAGCATGTCTTGCAGCGTACGCAGCTCGTTGACGACTTCATCAACAATAATTCTATCCAAAATGGCCTCCAGTAGCCTCAACACATCACCGTCAGGGCGATTCCAACAGGAAAGCAGACATTGTTCTTATTTTAAGTAAAATGCAGCTAACAGAATTTGGAAATGACTTATGAGTAAGAAATCCCCGATCCCAGAAGATGACGACATGTCATTGTTCCGCGATGCGGTGAAAGGCGTTAAAAAACTGCAGCAGGATACCATAAACCCGCCAAGACGCCAGACAACTGAGCAAGCACGCAAGAAGCAGACAGAGTCCGCGGCACGCGACCACACCTTTTATTTCTCAGACGAGTTTGAACCGCTGCTGAAAGAAGATGGGCCAACTCAATATGCGCGCACAGGTGTCTCCAAATACGAAGTAAAAAGACTTCGCCGCGGTGTTTACGTGCCGGATATGTTCCTGGACCTACACGGCATGACGCAACTGGAAGCTAAGCGAGAGTTAGGCGCACTGATTGCAGCATGTATAAAAGAAGGGATCAGTTGTGCCTGCGTCATGCACGGTATTGGCAAACACATACTGAAACAGAAGACGCCACTTTGGTTGGCGCAGCACCCTGACGTATTGGCATTCCATCAGGCTCCACTGGAGTTTGGTGGTGATGGCGCTTTACTGGTGCTGATTGAAATCCCGGAAAAATAGCCGGAAGCCGAGGGGCTGTTGACCTTTGGTGGTGATTTTTGCAGCGGTTTGTGGGGATTTTATGCAAGGCAGAGGCTTCGATGTGTAGCTAGCCTACATGAGAAGCCGATAACGCCGCAGAAATTCCCCACAAACGCTGCCCGAAGGGTTCTGCTCTAAGCGTTTTATGCTTTGTTGTGGTGTATTTGCTTAGACCACTAGGCGGCACACACCTCGCCGCGCCTAAAACGCTTATAGCGAGAACAAAATTTAACCACCAAAGGTCAACAGCCCCTAGACACAAAAAACGCCCTGTGTTGGGCGTTTTTTTATGTCTGCTTAAAGCTGCTTTCGACCTGGCCGTCAGGATGCGTAACCCATCACTTGCGATGGACTTTTCATCCACAGCACTTCGCTCTGTTCTGTTTGCGGGTTGTATTCAATGCAGGAAATCGAAGATGTCGGGAACATCGGCGGCTGCAAATCAGCCTCAAACTCCGCCGTGAGATAACCCACCAGCGGTAGGTGCGACACCAAAAGAATCGACGCCGGATTATCAACGGAAACTAACGCGCGCAGATAAGAAGCGACGTGCTCGCTGTCGCCATACGGCGTGATACCGTCTTCAGTCAAAACACTTTTCGCTTCAGGCAAAACGGCAGCACATGCCGACCAAGTCTGCTGTGCGCGTAAATAAGGGCTCACCAAAACCAAGTCCAGTTTTCCCTCTGGCAGCTCTTGTGCCAGCCAGCGTGCCATTTCAACCGATTGTTGCTCACCGCGATCGGTCAGCGGACGTTCTTCATCACTGGCGGCGAAGGTGTGTGCCTCACCGTGGCGCATAATATAAATTCGCATATCACAACAGCTGATTTTGAGTATTCTTCGATATGCTACCAGTCAATTCTTTAATCTGGAACGACTGATCGCACAGATGTTTGCCTCAATTTACTTACGTGGTCATAATTAAGACCTTGCCACTACCAGTGAAGGTGCTTTGTGCAAATCAGTCCCAACGATCATCGTAGCTACCGCCTTATTACTCTCGCCAACAATTTGAGGGTGCTTCTGGTAGAAGATGTGCAAGCACCGCGCAGTGCTGCTGCGTTAACCGTGAATGTTGGACACTTCTGTGATCCCGCTGATCGTGAAGGTTTAGCGCACTTCTTAGAACACATGCTGTTTCTCGGTACAGAGAAATATCCTGATGTCGGTGAGTTCCAATCTTTTATCAGTCGCCATGGCGGTAATAACAACGCCTGGACCGGAACTGAAAACACCACCTTTTTCTTCGATATCCGACACGACCATTTCGAAGAAGCGCTGGATCGATTCGGCCAATTCTTCTCTGCGCCGTTGTTCAATGCAGACGCGGTCGACAAGGAGCGCAACGCGGTTGACTCAGAATATCGCCTGAAACTTCAGGACGATGTGCGCCGGATTTACCAGGTGCAGAAAGAGACCATCAACCCGGCTCACCCTTTCTCCAAGTTCTCAGTCGGTAGCCTCGACACACTTGCCGATCGCGAGGGCAGTTCGGTGCGTGATGAGCTGATTGATTTTTACAAAACCCATTACAGTGCCAATCTGATGGCAGCTTCTATCACTGGTCCATTCAGGTTGGACGATTTGGAAACGCTGGCAAACCAAACATTCAGTGATATTCCAAACCTTGACCTGTCACCGTTTGTGCCAGACGTCCCGTTTGTCGATAAAGCCCAGTTGCAGCAGTTTGTCTGTATCGAGCCGCTTAAAGATGTTCGTAAGCTGACACTGGCATTTTCGATGCCAGCGACCGATGAGCATTACAAAATTAAGCCACTTTCCTACATTGCCCATCTTCTCGGTTATGAAGGTACTGGTAGTGTGATGTCTTTGCTCAAAGCCAAAGGGCTCATCAATAATCTGTCTGCTGGTGGCGGTATCAGCGGTTCGAATTTCCGCGAGTTTTCAGTCAGTGTCAGCCTGACCGAAGCGGGACTGACCAAGATTGACGATATCGTGACTTACATTTTTCAGGCAATCAGTCTTATCCGCGAGCAGGGTCTCGATGATTGGCGTTATGCAGAAAAGCGTGCGGTACAGGAAATGGCGTTTCGTTACCAAGAGCCTTCGCGCCCCATCGATACCGTGAGTCATATGGTGCTCAACATGCAGCATTATCAGGATGCGGATGTTCTGTATGGCGATTACATCATGCAGGAATATGACGAAGCCTTGATACGCCAGATGCTTGGCTATCTGACACCCGATCATCTTCGCCTGACGTTGATTGCCAAAGGTGGCAATTATGATCGCACGGCAAATTGGTACGACACCCCTTACAGCGTGAAACCATTCACCGAAGCTCAGCTCGAAAAATGGCGTGCGGCACATATCTCTCCTGCACTGGCTTTGCCAGAGCCAAACCCCTTTATCAGCTATGAACTCGACCCTGCAGGTCTAGAAGCGCCAGAACAGCAACTACCCGAGATGATTCAGGAGTTACCGGGCTTTCGTTTGTGGCACTTGCAAGATACCGATTTCCGCGTCCCGAAAGGCGTGGTTTACGTTGCGATAGACAGCCCGCATGCGGTGCAATCGGTCGAGAACATCGTAAAGACCCGTGTCAGCGTTGAAATGCTGATGGAGTCGATCAATGAAACAGCCTACCCTGCCGAAGTCGCTGGCCTGAATTACAATCTCTATGCCCATCAAGGTGGCGTGACTTTGAAGCTCAGCGGCTTCAATGAAAAGCTGACACTCCTGATGGATTTGGTATTGGATAAATTTGCCAAGCGCGATTTCAACCCAGAGCGCTTTGAAATCATCAAAACTCAATTGCTAAGAAGTTGGAACAACGCGACTCAGAACAAAGCCATTAACCGCTTGTACAATTCGATGACCGGCATCTTGCAACCAAACAATCCAACGTATGAAGAGCTCATCGAAGCGCTGGAACCTCTGCAGGTGACAGAGCTACCGGACTTTGTGCATCGCGTGATGTCCGAACTGCATGTTGAGATGTTTGTTTACGGTAACTGGCAGAAACAGCAAACACTGGATTTGGCTGAGCCTGTAAAAGATGCCCTTCGTGTGCACAATCAACGCTATCAGGAGTCCACCCGACCACTGGTTCTTTTGAAGGGTGCTGGCAGTGCGTCCTATCATCTGGGATGTGACAGTCAAGATTCAGCCGTGTTGGTTTACTACCAGAGCCACGGCACTGAACCTCAGGATGTCGCCTTATTTACTTTCGCTCAGCATTTGATGTCTGCCATCTTCTTCAACGAGCTGCGTACCAAGCAGCAACTTGGCTATATGGTTGGCTCAGGCAATATGCCAATGAACCGTCACCCAGGTTTGATTTTCTATGTGCAGTCGCCTCAGGCTGGCCCGGCGAAATTGATGGAAGCAATAGACGACTTCCTCAACGCCTTCTTCCTGGTACTGCTTGAGCTTAACGAAGCGCAATGGCAAGCCAGTAAGCAAGGGTTACTCGGACAGATAGAAGAACCGGATGCCAACCTGCGCGCCCGCGGACAGCGTTTGTGGATCAGTATTGGCAATAAGGATGCTGAATTTACCCAGCGCCAGAACGTTGCTGCTGCTATCCGCGATATGGATCGCGCAGATATGGTGAAGTTTGTGGTCGAGCAATTGAAACCGCGTACATCAGATCGTCTGATCATGCACAGTTGCGGTGGCGCTCACCCTGATGAATGTAGCCTTGAAGGCACAAAGGAAATCGAATCTGTCACAGCGTTTCGTCGCAATCGCACAGAGCGAATTAACTAAGGTCTATCGACCTTCGCTGATGCCTTTTTCCATGTTTCAGATATAAAAAATCCCCGGACAGCCGGGGATTTTTTGTTTAAGGCTTTATGAGTGGAATGTCTTACCTTCCGCAGCCATGGCTTTAAGCAGCTCACACGGTGCAAAACGCTCACCATATTTGGCTTCATGGTGCTCAAGCATTTCCACCAAGCGCTTAATGCCAATATGATCCATATAGCGGAAGGGACCGCCAAGGAATGGTGGGAATCCGATACCGAACACGGCACCAATGTCACCGTCACGCGCTGATTTCACCACACCTTCATCCAGACACTGGGCAGCTTCATTCAGCATCATCAGCACACAGCGGATGGCCAGCTCATGTGCTGAAAGCTGACTTTTCAGCTCAACACCCAGCAAGGTGTAGACACGTTTATCGACTTCTTTTTTCTTACCGTTATAAACGAAGAAGCCTTTGCCGCTCTTACGACCTTTACGACCGTCATTCAGCATCACGTCGAACACATCCGGTGCGCGGAAACGCTCACCCAGTTCATTCAACAAGATTGGGCTGATCTTTGCGCCAATGTCGATACCCACTTCGTCTAGTAGTGTCACTGGACCAACTGGGAAACCGAAGTCCAACAGCGCATTGTCAATGTGCTCAACCGACTCACCGGACAGCAAAGTCCTCGCCGCTTCATTCATGTAAGGCGCAAGAATACGGTTCACGTAGAACCCGGCCTTGTCAGCCACCACAATCGGCGTTTTACCTTGCTTCTTCGCAAGCTTCACGACAGTCGCCACCGCTTCTTCGGACGTGCCCGCATGTGGAATGACTTCTACCAGTGGCATTTTATCGACCGGCGAGAAGTAGTGCAGACCCACAATATTTTCAGGACGCTTCGCACCCTCGGCGATTTGATGGATTGGCAGTGATGAGGTGTTAGTAGCGAAGATGGTGTCTTCAGCCAGATTCTCCTCTACTTCCGCAACCATTTGGTGCTTCAGTTTCAGATCTTCAAACACCGCTTCTATGACCACGTTATTTCGGCTCATACCCGAATAGTCAGTCGTGCCGCTAATGCGATCCATCTCTTTTTGCATTTCGGCTTTGGAAATGATGCGGCGCTTGCGCTTTTTATCCATCAGTTTGTAGCTGTAAGCCATGGCATTCAGAATGCCATCGTTGCTGACATCTTTGACGCGCACTGGCGTGTTCGCTTTGGTCGCAGAAACATTGGCGATACCAGCGCCCATCAAACCACCGCCCAGCACAGTCACGCCTGTCACAGTGCGAGGCTCAGCATCAGCGCCGGTTTCTTTTTTCATTGCTGTTGTCGCAAAGAAAATGCTGCGCAGTGCGGCAGATTCTGATGACATCACCAGCTCACCAAAGCGTTTCGCTTCCAGCGCCAGACCTTTCTCTACACATTTATCCAAGCCTTGTTTGATGACCTCAAGGATCGCTTCAGTGGCAGGGTAATTACCGCGGGTTTTCTCACGGGTTTTCTTCGCAGCCTGATCGAACACAACAGAACGGCCAAGTGCATTACCGCCCATCGCCCAATCCTGCCAGCTACCTTTGCGTTTGGGTTTACCCTTCAGCGCCAACTCTTCAGCAACACGAAGCAACACAGACTGAGGAACCACATCATCGACTACGCCCATTTTCTTCGCTTTCTTGGCGCGAAGCTGTTTGCCCGTCAGAATCATATCCAACGCGCCCGGTACACCGATGAGTCTTGGAAGACGTTGCGTACCGCCGGAGCCCGGCAACAGGCCAAGCTGCACTTCCGGAAGACCCAGACGGGTTTTATCATCATCACTCGCGACTCGGCTATGGCAAGCCAGAGCGAGTTCCAAACCACCGCCCAATGCAGGGCCATGAATGGCAGCAACGACATGAAATGGCAGTTTCTCAATGCGGGAGAAAAGCTTCTGGCCATGCTCTGCGATGACTTGTGCATCTTCTGCGGTATTACAAGCATCCAGCATGCGAACATCTGCACCGGCAACAAAGTTATCCGGTTTTGCAGAGTGCAGCACCAGACCTTTGATATCGCTTTTGCTTTCAAGCTCGCTCAGAATCGCACTGATTTCATCAACAAAGGTGGCTTGCAAGGTATTCATGCTTTCGCCAGGGACATCAATGCTCAGCCACGCCACACCGTTGTCACCGTAGCGCAGCGAGAACGCACCGTTTGTTGGGGTTGTTTGTTCCGTCATTATTCTGCCTCCAAGATCATCGCTGCACCCAGACCACCTGCTGCACAAGCAGTATTCAATGCCAAACCACCACCACGGCGGCGAAGTTCATTCAAGGTTTGGGTGATCATGCGCGCACCGGTTGCGGCAAATGGGTGACCGTAAGCAATCGAGCCACCCAGCACATTGAACTTGTCCATGTCGATTTCGCCAATTGCTTGGCTACGACCGAGCTTCTGTTCTGCAAAGCTTTTGGACGCAAACATTTTTACGTTAGCCAACGTCTGCGCGGCAAACGCTTCATGCATATCTATTAGAGTGAGATCAGACAGCGTAATACCAGCACGATCCAACGCGATTGGCGTGGAGTAAGACGGCCCCATCAACATGTCATGCTCAACCTGAATCGCAGAAAACGCGTATGAGCGGATGTAACCCAGTGGGGTTAGGCCAAGTTCTTTGGCGCGGCCTTCACGCATCAGCATCACTGCTGCAGCACCATCGGTCAGTGGCGTACTGTTTGCCGCAGTCACAGAACCGTGCTTACGGTCAAAAGCTGGTCGCAGTTTCGCGTAGCCTTCAACCGTGGAGTCTTCGCGAACATTGTTGTCTTTATCAATCCACTGGCGATAAGGTTCTGGGAAGGCAGTCATCACCTCATCACGAACCAATCCGTCCGCCCAAGCTTTCGCTGCCAATGAGTGAGAGCGGTGCGCCAACGCATCTTGTTCCTCACGGGTGATGCCATGACTCTTTGCCATTTGCTCAGCGGTTTGTCCCATGCTGAGGCCGGTCGAATATTCCGCTACAGCTGGTGGAACAGGCGCTAAGTCTTTGAGGGAGAGTGAGCTTAGGAGTTTTAAGCGCTTGCTCATCGTCTTAGCTTTGCTAAGCGCCAGCAGTGTCGCTGCCATGTGCTTAGAGACACCAATTGGCAGCACGGAAGAAGAATCTGCGCCACCTGCGATACCGATATCAACAGCACCGGCCATGATGCTTTCGGTGACGTTGACGACAGATTGGAAGCTGGTCGCGCAAGCGCGGCTGACACTGTAAGCATCAGTGTGAACATTCATACCTGTGCCAAGCACTATTTCACGTGCGATGTTCGGCGCTTCCGGCATTTGAACAACCTGTCCAAAAACCAGCTGGTCGATTAGCTTAGGATCAATGTCGGTACGGTTTAGCATTTCGCTAACAACCATCTTTCCGAGATCAACAGCAGGCACATCCGCATACGCGGTGGATTGTCGTGCAAACGGGGTACGTAAACCCGAGACGACAGCTATACGTTCACCCTGACGCGTAGTCAGATTCTGGGGAGAGTTCATTGCCGCTCCTTGCAATTATTAGAGGTCAGACCAGAAGAGTGTAACCAATTTGTTATCAGATTAAAACGTGCGTTTTAATTAAATCTGCCAAGCAAACATAGACCGTTACGACATTTTTGAAAATAAAAACTGATCGAGAAGCAAAGTTGGAGAGTGACTAGAAACGAAAAGCAAAAAAAAACCACACCTATCAGGTGTGGCAACGTATGTGGAAAGCAATCACGTATTAAATCAATTAACGTAAAGCCAATTGCAAATCAGGTCATAGACCTGAGGAGAAAGTAAAGTCAGCCTTCAAAAAGGAAGTTTGTCATCTTGCTCAACACGGTTTCATGCGACAGATTCGGTAAACCAACGAAGTCTGTAACACGTCACCAGATGACAGTGCCTACTATACCCACGCGTCAGGAAGCGATTTTGAAGCAGATCAATTTTTTGTTTGATTACTTATCAATCGAAGGAAAGAGAGGCTAAAGCGAAGGGAAGATTGCGAGTTAGGTTGGATAAATATGCACTTAGTTGAATTATTTTAATTCTTAGAAAGCTGTCTAAAACACTACAACCACTGCCTAATTGGTTAAATTCAAACCAAATTACCTTCAGAAGGCAGGCTCCTTACATTTAACATGGTTATTTATTAGCCCAATCAACACTACAATTACAGCAAAGCGGCTAACCGTCTTAAAGCCAGATTGCTCACTTAGGGGCTGTTGACCTTTGGTGATGATCTTTTCAGCAATTTGGCATTTAAAATCCTAAATAATCAGGATGATAGAATGGTTTTGAAATTATTTGGAAATAAAAAGTCAGAAACCAAGGTCTCTAGTGATATGGAAAAGCAGAGACGATACGAAGCGCTCGTGAGAGCCTGGCACAGAGACCTCTACCGTTATGCATACTGGTTGACGAAAGACCAGCACGTAGCGGAAGATTTGGTGCAGGAAACCTGCCTACGTGCATGGCGCTCGCTTGATAGCCTTCAAGATGACAACGCCGCCAAAGCTTGGCTGATCACCATCCTTAGGCGCGAAAATGCACGCCGTTTCGAGCGTAAACAACTCGAATTGGTAGATATTGATGACCACCAGGTTGCAGACGATGCACGCCCCAGTGAAGAAGCCTCGGTCGAACAGCAATGGCTTCACAAGCAAATCATGCGTCTGTCACCAGAATATCGAGAACCGTTGGTGTTGCAGGTCGTTGCCGGATTTAGCGGTGAAGAGATCGCTGAGATCTTAGACCTAAACAAAAACACTGTTATGACGCGTTTGTTCAGAGCGAGAAATCAATTGAAAGAGTTCATGGACAATCAAACTTCAGGCCAGCGAGGTGCGCTAAATGGATGAGCTCGAATTTCGTCGACGCCTTCTGGCAGACCCTCAGGACAAAGATCCTGAGATTCTGGCAGCAAAATCAGACTCTCCAGCTAATCAAAAACTGGCTGCCGAATTAGAGCAACTGGATACACTACTTGATCAAACACTGCGCGTGGATGTGCCAGATGATTTGGTCGACAAAGTCCTGTTTAAACAAACCAGTGACGTAGTGCGGGAAGCAAGGAAGCCGCGCTTTCATCTGGCTATCGCCGCTTCTGTTGCATTTGCTTTCGGCATTATGCTGGGTCAATTCAATTGGCAGGCGCTACCGGTATTACCGGGACAAGCAAGCCTTGGGCAAATAGCGCTAGAGCACTATTACCATGAAGAAGACTTCACCAATAACGTGTTCGAGGGTGCAACCCTGACTCAAGTAAATGCCAAGCTTTCACCATTAGGTAAAACCTTTAATGGTCAGTTGCCTGGCGAGGTGTCGTACATCAACCATTGCAGCTTTGCCGATAAGCACGCTGTTCATATGGTGCTAAAAGGCAACAATGGCGAAGATTTCACTGTGTTTGTTGTGCCGCAGCAATCCAAAGCTATGGAAAACTATAGCGATGGCAATATGGAAGCTATTTCATTGCCAGCAGCCAATAACAGCAGTGTGATTGTAGTAGGCAAAGAAGGCGCAGATATCATGCCTGTCGCTGAACAGTTGAAGCAACATCTCAATCAGAAGGCTTGATACAATCCATTACAAAATCTAGGGGAGCAGATGCTCCCCTTTTTCTTTTCCCGCAATTACAACCACCTAGCGCCATCCCAAGCATTTACAAAACAGCATTTTATAACTGGTCAGATTTCCAATAAAGCACCTACACAATAGAATTTGCGCAGCTCATTCTGAGCATAAATATCAAAAAAATTATAATTTTATTCGGAATATTCACATTATGAATAAGAAGCGTCTGTTTATCCGCTCAGCAGTGGCAATGGCTGTTGCGGCGAGCTCCACGTCAGCACTGGCTGCTGGCTTCCAACTTAATGCACAATCAGCAACAGGTATCGGCCGTGCTTTTGCTGGTGATGCTGTGATCGCAGATAACGCAGCTGTTATGGCGCGAAACTCTGCGGCAATGGCGCTGTTTGATGAGAAAGCATTCTCAATTGGCTTTGAGACAATCACGACTGACATCACCGTCAGTGATGCAACTTACAGCAGTCTTGCTACGGGTAATCAGCCAGTACCAGTTGCTGATACTGATGATGTGGGCGGCACTTCTGTTGCTCCAAACGTACATTTCATCATGCCTCTCAACGAAAAGTTTGCTGTTGGTATCAATGCCTATTCGAACTTTGGCACCAAAACTGAGTTCTCTGATGACTATGTGGCGACTGAATACGGCGGTTTGACCGACGTGAAAAGCTTTAACCTGGGTCTTGCTGGCTCATACCGCTTGAACGACCAATGGAGCTTTGGTGCAGGTCTCGACATCATCTATGGTCAAGGCACAATGAAGCGTACAGCCAATGAAAACCTACCATTTGTTGGGGGGAACGATTTACTGAATGTTGATGGTGCCGACGGTTTTGCTGTGGGTTTCAACGTTGGTACGGTGTACGAACTGGATGAAAACAACCGCTTCGGTTTTGCTTATCGTTACAGCCCAGAATTTGAAGCTAAAGATGACAAAGGCCAGAAGATCACCCTTCCACTGCCTGATATCGCTGAATTCTCTGGCTTCCATAAAATTGAAGACACCAAATTTGCCGTTCACTACAGCGTTCAATACATTGGTTGGGGATCTTTCGATAAAATCGAATTTGAAAACCTTCAAGGCACAGTACTGACTGGTTCATATAACAAGCCGTACGAATGGCAAGATGGCTGGCACTACAGTATCGGTGGTACCTACTACCTGAACAACGATTGGACACTGCGTGCCGGTTATATGTATGACACCAGTGCACAAGACAGCCTAACATCAATCTCTGTTCCAGACTCTGATCGTCAATGGTTCTCTGCTGGTTTGACATACAACCTTGACCAAAGCTCAACCATTGACTTCGGCTTTACCTACCTAATGGGTGAAGAAGTGTCCGTATCTGAAAGTACAGAATTTAATGGCATCACTTTGTCTTCTGTCAATGCTACAACCCAAGCAAATGCAATTCTGATGGGTCTGCAGTACAGTCGCAGCTTCTAATTTCATTAGAACACAGTGACTAAAGGGGAGCATATGCTCCCCTTTTTGTTCGCTCAAATAAAGCCTAAAGTGAACAAACTCAGTCATTCCAAGGCTTTTCAGCGTACACAAGTACGCTTAACTGGCATTTAGGATTAACACGTGTTCGCCGAAACTCAGCGTACACTTGTTTCAAACCACCCAATGAATAGTGCATTTTACTGAAATACATCAATCCATCGATATATTTATCTAAATATATCCTCTCTCTATCATCAAAATTGCATATTGATTGCCTGTCAGTACCCTGTACCGACCACAATAATCAAGTAAATACTCTAATGAACAAGAACAAACTTCTTCCGCTGGCAATTGCTGCAGCACTTGGCTCTCTTTCTTCAACGTCTGCAATCGCTGCAGGTTTTCAACTGGCGGAGTATTCTGCAACTGGTCTTGGCCGCGCATACGCCGGTGAAGCTGCAATGGCAGACAATGCATCTGCACAATTCCGCAATCCAGCCATGATGACTTATCTGGAAGGCACCCAAGTTTCTACTGGCCTTATCTACGTTGATCCAAATGTTGATGTAGAAGGGCGTCAATACTGGACACAGCAAGACCCGGGCACTCCAACTTCTTCCGAGGATTTTGCAGATTCAGCCTTTATTCCAAACTTCTACTTCTCTCATCAATTGAACGAGAAGGTTTATCTGGGTCTGGCACTGAGCTCAAACTTCGGCATGCACACTAAGCTGGATGACAACTTCAAAGGCACCCAGTTTGGTAATGAAGCGTCAGTGATGACCATGGAAATCAATCCAAACATCGCATACAAAATTAACGACCAGTTCTCTGTTGGTGCTGGTGTTAGATACGTATTAGGTGAAGGTAGCATTGGTGCGAAAAGCTCTGCAGATATCAAAAAACCACTCAATGGCAATGTCATCGTACCTACTGGTACTACTCTAAAATACATGGAAGGTGATGATACTGCTTGGGGTTGGCAAGCTGGTGCAGCTTGGCAGATCAATGAAGACAACCGTTTAGGCTTTAACTATCGCTCTGAAGTGAATCTGAATCTGGAAGGCCATGCCACTGGCCTAGCGTTTGGTACTACTACTGCGCAATTGCCTGGCAGTATGGAGCTGACGCTGCCAGCAACCGCAGAGATAGCAAGCTTCCACCAACTGACCGACACTGTTGCAGTACACGCTAGCATCAACTGGACTGACTGGAGTACCTTCGAAAAGCTGGAAGCAAACATTCCTTCCCTTTCTCAACCAAACCAATTGGTTAAACAAGAGAACTGGAAAGATAACTATCGCTTTGCTGTTGGTGCCACTTATCAGTTGAACACCAAAACCCAGCTTCGTTCTGGCGTTGCTTATGATACAGCAGCGGTCGATGACGCTAACCGCACCATTACAATTCCAGAAACCGATCGTCTTTGGTTAAGCCTGGGTGCAGGTTACCACTACTCTGATAACCTAACGCTTGACGCAGGTTTCACTTACATCTTTGCAAAAGACGCAGATGTCAAAGAGCCTCGTGACGGAATCAGTTCTGACCTAACTTCTGTACCTTTTGGAGGTACTTTCGAAGGTCAAACCTCTGGCAACGTATGGCTGGCAGGTGTTCAGGCCACTTACCGTTTCTAAGAGTTGAACAAATCCCAGAGACAAAAATGCCACTCAATCGAGTGGCATTTCTTTGTTAATTTCTTAGTAATCGTCGATTTCGTCTAGCAAATCGTCATCCAGATAACTGTCGTCAGGCTCTGGTAAATCTACCGCCTTTCCGCCTCGGGCTTTAAACTCTTTATTCTGGAGGTAAGCATCACGTGCAAAGGCGTATGGATCCGGTGAGTTAGTCAGCAAGCTTTCCTGTTGAACCAAGGCTGCTCTGTCTTCCATCCCTTCAAACATCCATTTGAGAATAGATTGCGGAAGCGTTAACAGAGACAGCGGCGGATAAAGGCCATCGACCATATCCCCTGCTCCCTCACGCAACGTGATGGGTCCGTAAACGGGGAACATAAAGTAAGGCCCTTGCCCTATGTCGTAGTAACCCATGGCGTCACCAAACTGACGGTCAGAGATTTTCGGAACATTGGCAGCCGAAGCGATATCGATTAAGCCACCAATACCAAAGACAGTGTTTAGCCAAAAGCGATTAAAGTGGGTAAGTGCCGCTTCGCCATCAAGCATAACAATGCTGTTCACCATGCTTGCTGGCTCTTCGAGGTTACTGAGGAAATTAGAGATACCCGTTCGTGTCCAGCTTGGCACATAGTCGACATAAGCCAGCGACACAGGTTTTGCGATATAAGGGTCTAGATAATCATAATTGACCGTCCACATCGCGCGGTTGAATCCTTCAAAAGGATCATTGGGATGCGAAATGTCGAATTCAGCATTGGTTTCAGCGTCAGCCTGAGATTCTTCCGGGGATTGGGCACAACCACTCAGTAAAACCAGCACGCCAACTGCCAGAATAAGTTGTTTCCACATTGTTATAACTTGTCCTTTAGGTAAAAAAGAGGTCGGTTAAATACCGACCTTTTGTCATTATTTTGGCAGTATAAAGCACTTACTGCTTTTGGTTAATCACTAACTGTGAACTTCCGCCGAGCTCAAACGGGTCGGTTTCCCCAAACCAGTCACCGTCACGTGTCATTACGTTGCCGTCGTTGTCAATGCGGGCTTTCACCATCACCTCTGGCAATGAAGACATCAAACGCTCTGGGATCATGCTGTCCGCATCTGTCAGTTCAACTTCTACCGGGAAGCGGCTCAGCGGCAAACGCTTCGCTGCAACCGGCATTGGCGCACCATCCGCAGAGTGAACCGATACAATCAATACACCTTCGCTTGGCAATTGGACTTGTTCATCCAGCGAAATTGTCACAGAGACGGACTGTCCTTCGCCAGCGCCCATTTGTGCTTCTGCACGTTGAATACTGCGGTCCAACATAGAGATACGTGGATCGTCCGCTGGCAGTAGTTGTTTCATGGTAGACCAAGCAGCAACCGCCTCTTCGTAAGCACCGCGCTCAAAAGCATCAAATGCAAGCAATGAAAACGCTTGAAGGTTGCCATGATCGACTCTAATCACTTCGCGCAATAGATTGCGCGCTGTATTGCTGTTTTGCTCATCACCCGACAGCATAAGAGATTGCGCATAACCTAGCTTCACGTCGCTGTCGTCTGGCATCAGGTTGTAGGCTTTCGCCATTGCACCTTCGGCGGTTTGCACATCACGGTTTGCCAAACCAATGCGACCAAGCAGTAACCATCCCATCGCATCATCAGGCGTCTGTTGAAGCTTAGTACGAAGAGACAGCGTCAACTCCGCCATTTCCTGATCTGTCATCGGCTCATTGGTGTCAGACATCAAACGACGAGACAGATCCGGCAAGCGTGATGCCGTCTCTTGCCAAGAAACCACTTCACGATAGTTGCCCATGGTGTCGTACAAGCCATAGCTCATCAACACCATGATAAGGATGCCTGGCACCAATACGACAAAAGGGACCTTACTTTGTGTCGCTGACTTCTCGTTGGCCGGAATGTCATCCAGCAATGATTGCTTAAGCTCAACTGCCAATTCATTCTGGTTTTCCACCAGACCTTCCTCGGCTTCTTCGTTAAGCTCTTCCATACGATCACGGAAGAAGGCTTTGTTCAGTTCATCGCGGCTCGCCGCTTCGTCTTGTTCCTTACCGCGGTAAATCGGCAAAACAAATAAGCCAACAGAGACCACCATCATTAAGGCTGTGATCAGCCAGAACCACATTTCAGTCATCCATTGTTATCCTTATTTTTATTGTCAGCCGAGCCTTCATTGAGCAACGCATCCAGACGTGCCTGCTCTTCGCTATCAAGTTCAGCTTTAACGGTTTTCGCTTTAGGTTTACGGCTGCGCATCACCAAGACAGTGAATCCAACAACCACAAACAATGCCGGGCCAGCCCAAAGAATCAATGTCGACGCCGTCAGTGGCGGGTTGTAAGTCACGAAGTTACCGTATCGATCAACCATGTAATCGACAATCTCGTCTTCGTTCTTACCTTGCTTGAGCATCTCATAAACCTTCAAACGAAGATCCTGAGCCAAGCCAGCATTGGAATCGGCAATATTATTGTTCTGACACTTAGGGCAGCGCAGTTCTTTGCCGAGCTTTTTGAAGGCTTCTTCTTGTTCAGGTGTGTCAAACTCATACACTTCGATCGCTGCAGAGACTGTGAACGCAGCACTTGCAGCCAGCATGATTGCTAACAGAAAACGTTTCATTAGCCTTTTGCCTCCGCCAGCATTTGCTCGTACATCGGGCCTAATTTTTCGTTCCAGTTTCTATCATTCACATCACCGACATGTCGGTAACGAATCACACCGTTAGCATCGATAAGGAACGTCTCTGGCGCACCGTAAACACCAAGATCCAGACCTAGCATGCCATCACCATCAAACAGGCTGACCAGATAAGGGTTACCTAATTGGTTGAGCCAGCCGATCGCTTTCACGCGATCGTCTTTGTAGTTAAGGCCAATGATTTTAACGCCGTTGGCCGCTAACTCATTCAGGTAAGTGTGCTCTGCGTAACAAGTAGGGCACCAAGTTGCCCACACGTTCAAAAGCAGAGGTTCGCCTTTGAAAATGTCCTGATCGTAAAGCTTGCCAGCTTGCGCCAAATCTTCCAGACGGAACGAAGGAACTGGTTTACCTACCAGCACTGACTCTAACTTCGTTGGGTCATCACCTTCGGCGTTCTTGCCCAATTGCACAAAGAAGACACCAACCAACACCATAAACAGTGCAAACGGAATAAAGAGTAAAGGTTTGTTCACCCTTAAGCCTCCTTCACTGGCTCAGCAGATACTTCTGATTGAGCCTTCTTACGAAAACGGTAACGCTTGTCCGAAATAGCCAGCAAACCACCCAGTGACATCACCAGTGAGCCGAACCAAATCCAACGAACAAATGGTTTGTAGTAGATACGCACTGCCCAAGAGCCATCATTCAAACGTTCACCCATTGCCACATAGAGGTCACGGGTGATACCACGGTCAATCGCCGCTTCGGTCATCATCGAGCGCTGAACCGTGTAGAAACGTTTCTCAGCATGCAGTGTGTTTACGCGCTTATCGCCACGGTAAATATCGAAGTCAGCGATGTAACCGTCGTAGTTCGGACCATCTTTATCGCGAAGACCTGCGAAATGGAAATCGTAGCCTTGCAGTTCAATGCGATCGCCAGGTGCCATTTTCACGTCGCGTTCGATGTCGTAGTTCTGAACCATTGCAATACCGAGCACTGTGATTGCCAGACCGATATGACCAAGCACCATCGCCCAGTGGCTCCGACCCAGCTTACCGAGACCGGTGACGAAATCATGACGGTGAGTCGCACGCTGATACACCTCGATGCATGACAAAGTGATGACCCAAAGGCCCATCACCGCACCCAGCGCAGCCAGCGGCATAAAGACATCAGCAAAGATCCACACCAGTGCAACGCCAAGAACAACAGAAACTACGCCACTAAACAGCAGTTCTTTTTTCACGTTCTTGAGGTTGTCACGTTTCCAGCGGATCAGCGGACCAATACCGAGAAGGAAGGCAAACGGTACTGACAGCCAGGTGAACAGCAGGTTGAAGAATGGTTCACCAATAGAAACCGACCCCAGGCCAAGCTGTTTGTGAACCAATGGCAACAATGTACCCAATAGAACAACAACCAGTGCAGCAACAAGCAGAATGTTGTTTGCCAGCAGGACATTCTCACGGGAGACCAGCTCGAAGTTACCGCGCACACGGACTTCTGACGCACGCAATGCATAAAGCAGCAGCGAGCCGCCGATAACCACCACAAGGAAGCCAAGAATAAACAGGCCCCGGCTTGGATCAGATGCGAATGCATGCACTGAAACCAGTACGCCAGAACGTACCAGGAAGGTGCCCAACAAACTGAGTGAAAATGCAGACAATGCTAACAGCACAGTCCAAGCTTTGAATGTGCCGCGCTTTTCCGTTACTGCCAATGAGTGCATCAACGCGGTACCAGCCAGCCAAGGCATAAACGAGGCGTTTTCTACTGGATCCCAGAACCACCAGCCGCCCCAGCCAAGTTCGTAGTAAGCCCACCAAGAGCCCAGTGCGATACCCAATGTCAGGAATACCCAAGCTGCCGTTGTCCAAGGACGGGACCAACGTGCCCACGCCGTATCAAGACGACCCGCCATCAAGGATGCAATCGCAAAAGCAAACGCCACAGAGAAACCCACATAACCCATGTAAAGCATCGGCGGGTGAACAATCAGCCCCGGATCCTGAAGAAGCGGGTTGAGGTCACGGCCATCAACCGGGAAATAAGGAAGTGTTCGCTCAAACGGGTTCGACGTCAGAATGATAAACAGCAGGAAGCCGACACCAATCATGCCCATCACTGCCAATACGCGGGAGACAGACTCCAGTGGCATGCCACGGCTGAAAATGGCAACGGCCAGTGTCCAACCTGCTTGGATAAGCACCCAAAGAAGCAACGAGCCTTCGTGTGCGCCCCAGACTGCCGTCAGACGGTAGTACCAAGGCAAGGCACTGTTTGAGTTACTCGCTACATACGTGACCGTAAAGTCGTTAACGTAGAATGCCCAGCTCAATGCGATAAAAGACATCAATAGCATCAGGAACATGCCGATAGCCAGTGGACGCGCGGAACGCATCATGGCCTGGTTTCCGACGTGAGCACCCCACAGAGGGTAGATACTCAACAGGACGGAAAAACCAAGGGAGATAATAAGGGCGAAATGCCCTAATTCAGCAATCATTAGTAGCTACCCTGTTTTTGCTGCTCGGTGTATTCAAGCGGTTTATGCCCTTTGTTCATCGCTTCTGCGATTTCAGGCGGCATATATTCTTCATCGTGTTTCGCCAATACTTCGCTTGCGAACACGGTACGTTCATCAACCAGCACACCCTGTGCAACAATTCCCTGACCTTCACGGAAAAGGTCAGGCAGAATGCCTTCAAATTCCACGGTGACTTCAGGGCCAACATCCGCAACACGGAAACTCACTTTCAGAGATTCTGGGTCACGCTCCACTGAATCTGTCACCACCATGCCACCAATACGCAGACGTTGACCGACTTCAGGTTTGGTGCCATCAGGCTTACCATTCACCAATTCAGTTGGCGTGTAGAACAAGTCCATGTTTTGGTTCAATGCGTAAAGCACCAATCCAATCGTCGCGCCTACACCAAACACCAGGGCGAGAGCCAGCCCCAGTCGTTTCTTGCGTCTCGGGTTCATAGCGTGTTCTCCATTTTTTGGGCATTCTTAATACGTTGCTCTCGGGCAACTTTATTTTTGATTTCTTTAAACAGTTTGCGTCGGGTGAAACGGGTCGCCAGTGCTACCCAAGCCATCGCCACGAATGTAATGCCGAAGGCG
Source organism: Grimontia sp. SpTr1 (assembly GCF_947387585.1). Taxonomy (NCBI): domain Bacteria; kingdom Pseudomonadati; phylum Pseudomonadota; class Gammaproteobacteria; order Vibrionales; family Vibrionaceae; genus Grimontia; species Grimontia sp. SpTr1. The sequence continues at coordinate 126,424 of NZ_CANDOD010000002.1, read as the reverse complement.
CCCCAAACGTAGCCAGCGTAACCACCCATCGCCAGAAATTCAGAGAAAGAATCGAAGTGCATGGTTATCCCCTCTCAACCAGTTCACGAACCCAAGGACGGTGTGCTTCACGTTGTAGAATTTTGTTTTTTAGTCCCATCAGCGACACGGCACCAAAGAACATAGCAAAGCCCAGAATATTCAAAAGCAAAGGCCACAACATATCTGAAGCAATGGAAGGTTTCGCAAATTTAGTGATCGTCGCGCCTTGGTGCAGCGTGTTCCACCACTCCACTGAAAAGTGAATGATAGGCAGGTTAATCACCCCCACAATCGCCAGAATACCCGCAGCACGACCAGCAGTGCGGTCATCATCAAAGGCGTTGTAAAGCGCGATCACACCAAGATATAGGAACAGGAGAATAAGCTCAGAAGTCAGGCGCGCATCCCATACCCACCAAGCGCCCCACATTGGCTTACCCCAGATAGCCCCAGTCACCAGTGCAATAAAGGTAAATACCGCACCTACAGGCGCCATCGCCGCCGCTGCCCAATCAGACGTCTTGATTTGCCACACTAAGCCAATAAATGCTGCAATGGCCATCGACATGTAAGCGCCCATAGACCAAATCGCTGCAGGAACGTGAATGTAGATGATTCGGAAACTGTCACCTTGCTGGTAGTCCGAAGGCGCGAATGCCAGTCCCCAGATGGTGCCGGTGACCAAAGACAGGGCTGCCAAAACCACAAACCATGGCAACAATGTGTTACAGAGTTGGTAGGTTGCCTCGGGCTTGGCATAGGGGTGAAGCCATTTCCACATTGCAGATATCACTCTCAGTTAATATGTTGTAATAATTAGTATTATTGGATACTCACCCGGAGAGCAGCAGACACTGCAAACGGGGAAAGCGTGGCCGAACCTGCCAGCATCGCACCCAAAATGGCTAGCTGACCATTTATCGGAAATCCACCAGCAGCCATATCAATCGCCGATGTCGCGAAGATAAGGACCGGAATAAACAACGGTAAGACCAGAAGGCTTAGCAATGCGCCGCCCTTTCTCAGTCCTACCGTCAATGCCACACCAATCGCGCCAAGGAAGCTCAGCGTCGGCGTGCCTAACAACAGTGTTAGCACAACGGCTTTGTAAGCTTCCCAGTCTAAAGACAGTAATACCGCCAGAAGCGGACTTATGATCAATAGTGGCAGACCGGTTAGTAGCCAATGTGCAACAATTTTTGCGAAAACCAGAACGGACAACGGTTCTGGCATCAATAGCATCTGCTCTAACGAGCCATCCATAAAGTCATCACGGAACAAGCGATCCAATGACAGTACCGCCGCCAACAATGCAGCTACCCAGATAATACCTGGCGCGATTTCAGCCAGTAAGTTGGGACCCGGTCCGACACCCAATGGAAACAAGGTGATGACAATGATGAAAAACCACAGAGGGTTCAGCATGTCAGATTGGCGACGAAACGCCACGAGCAGCTCGCGACGGATCATGTGAAACATAGCTGATCCCATTACGCCCCCAACCTGATCCGGCGCAAACCCGGGTTGCCTTCGAACATATCTTGGTGGGTGGTAAACAACACCATGCCGCCATTATTTACATGCTGTTGAAAAAGGCTCTCAAGCACCTTTACACCCTGTTTGTCGATGGCGGTTAACGGCTCATCCAAAATCCAAAGTTTAGATTGGCTAATCCAAAGCCTTGCCAATGCAACCCTACGGTTCTGACCAGCAGAAAGCTGCGCGGCAGGCACATCTTCCCTGCCAGCTAGCCCGACACGCGCCAATGCGTCCCAAAGGCGCGATTCATCCGCTTCACCATGCATACGCTGGTAAAATGCCAGATTTTCAAACGCAGTCATCTCACGTTTTACGCCAGTGCTGTGGCCAAGAAACAGTAAATTGCCATAAAACTCTTCTCGGGCTTTATTCACCAATTCTCCGTCCCAGAAGACTTCGCCAGATTCCGCCAGCCCCAACCCGGCAATGATCCGTAACAATGTTGTTTTACCCGCGCCGTTTGGCCCTTCAATTTGGACAAGATCACCGGATGACACCGTAAAACTGAGATCTTCAAACAGCACCCTTTCATCACGGATACAGCTGAGCTCGCGCACTTCCAACATGAGAAATTGGCTTTCCCGATAAAGTTATGAAAAATTTGCCCGATAATACCATAGAGGCGTTTAAAGTCGTTAGCCGCGAGGTCTCGCTAATGTCACTCAAGCAATCAAATCCTACTGATTGATGAGGGCTGGGTATATGCGCTAAGCGTTAATAATTGTGAGTAAATATGAAAATCGACAATATCAATCACATCAATGCATTAGCGCAGGAAACATTGAAGAATGTTCCGGTTAAAAGCCTGCTTGATTTAGGGAAACCATTACAGCAACCCGGTCAGCAGCCCAATCTGAGCGATGGTCAGCGCTCCCAGCTCTCTCAACTCTTGGCACTTTTACCACTCTATTCACTGTTGAAAGGCACACACAGCGAAAACGGATCTTTGCCGCCTGTGATGTTAACTCTGCTGAAGCAGCTCACCATGCCCGCTGATACAAAACTGGCCGCTAAATGGCTTGCCGAGCAGAAAGCGGATAAAGGGTTGCTGGAAGCATTGCGCCAGGCAACCGCACCAGCCAATGAGCAAGAAGGTTCGGGAAAGTTGAAATCTTTGCTGATGCTAATGGCTGAGCAGCGCATCAACGAGCAGACCAAACCCGGTGACTACCATTGGCTGTTTCCTTTCAGGGACAACAACCTCTCCCCGGTACACATTAACGTCGAGAAAAAGACCGGAAGAAAAAAGAAAAAGTTGCGCTGGTGCATCACGCTCAACTTGACTCTGGCTAAGAACCGTCATCTCACTGCGACAGCAGAACTTGAGGACAATTCACTTTCACTCAGTTTTTCTACCGATGCTGATGGCTTGAAAAAGCAGATTGAAACCGCCATGCCCAAACTGGAAGAAAAACTCGCCCAACATCAAATCGCGCTGCAGCAATGTGAAATCAATACGTTAGAAAGCGCACAGACGGGAACCATCTCGTCAGGAGTGAATATTCAGGTATGAAGAAAGCTAAAAGCGCAGTGGCGCTCAAATACGATGGTGTTAATGCGCCCAAGGTCTCTGCCAAAGGCTATGATGCGTTGGCTGAAAAGCTCATCGAGGAAATGGAGAAGAATGGCGGACTCATACATAGTGACGAAGCCCTGATGAATTGGTTGGCGGCATTGGAAGTGGGTGACGAAATCCCTGAACAGCTCTACTTAGTGATCGCAGAATTGATTGCTTTTGCCTGGTACTTAGATGGAAAAACCCCGCCCGGATGGGAAGGGTCCATGGTCAACAAAACGGTTTGACGCCTTGGAATATCCGATTAACGCGTCATGCGCTGCTTTCTGATATTCAATAGAAGTTCTGCTTCTGCTTTCGGCAGATCACACTCTTCCATCAGCTCACGCAGATCGGCACCTAGCTCCACCATTTTACTGGCTCGGCTATAGAGGCGACCATCTGGGTCCTGCATTTCCATCTCGTTCTGTTTGTCGAGCAACTCATCAAAGCGCTGCGAGAGCTCAGCAAGTTTCTGGCTCATGCCAATAGAGCCTGCACGCAGTTCATTAAACTGCTTGGACAGGCCCTCATGCTGTTGACGGGCATTTTTATAAAGTAGCTCCATGGCCTGGAATTTCGCTTCCAGATTCTGGCGCGCTTTTTTTTCCCGTCTCAACATCAACAAGGCAACCACCGCGACACTCAGAGAGATACCCAGTGGTAGCCATTGCAACACCAAGTCGAGCATTACAGCATTGCCATCTCAGACCACTCTTCATCAGAGAGCAGTTTGTTCAGGTCAACCAAAATGAGCAGATGACCGTTACGGTTGCTCACACCTTGAATGAACTTAGCACTTTCATCGGTACCTACGCTTGGCGTGGTGTCGATTTCAGACGTTTTGAGATAAACCACCTCAGCCACACTGTCGACCATGATGCCAATCACTTGAGATTCTGCTTCAATCACGATCACGCGTGTGTTGTCAGACACTTCACCTTGGGCAAGACCAAAACGTGAACGGGTGTCGATAACCGTCACGACATTACCACGCAGGTTAATGATGCCAAGAACGTAATCTGGCGCACCTGGTACCGGCGCAATTTCGGTATAGCGCAATACTTCCCGAACCTGCATAACGTTAATGCCGTAGGTTTCGTCTTCCAGCTGGAAAGTCACCCACTGCAAGACTTCGTCATTCACGTTTTCTTTTTGAACTTCAGCTACCTGAGACATTTATTTTCCTCTTTTCGTGCTGTGCTGCGTCACTTACGCCAACGCATTGGCATCAATACCCTGATTCAGCATGGCAATCAGCGCTTCGACGTGGATCAAGGCGCACATTTTTTCTTTGACTAATCCGGCCAACCAAGGCCGTTTGCCAGCTTGTTCGCGCCATCGCACTTGTTCTCCGTTGAGTGACTCTGTCCCCAGGAGGGCATTGCAAGCCAAGCCCCATTTGCTGTCACCCAAGATCACAATATAACTATAGTCATCGCGATGGTTGTTATCCGCTATTTTTTCCGGCATCACCCATTTGGCGGTATCGACGACATCCAACTGCTGATCCCGCTCTGTTTGCAGACCCAAATACCAATCGGGTCTGCCAATCAGGTGATTGCAGTCTTCGAGTCGGTGAATTCCCCCTAGTTCGGCAAGAGGAACGGCGTATGTCACGCCAAACGATTCGAAGAACAACACCTGAAACGCATATTCAGAAGCGATGTTTTGCCAAGGTGGTGCAACATCTTCCTCGGCCTGAGTTTCCGGCTCGTATGCGGTATCAGTCTCTATATCGACAGTTTCTGCCACTTCTTCAGCAACAGTTTCTTCAATTGCGACTTCAACCTCAGGCTCGGTGATAACCTCAGTGTCGAACGCTTCTTCGACCACAGTATCCACTTCCGTTTCAACCATGGTTTCAAGCTCTTGCTCAACAGCGGTTTCCGCTTCAACCGCCACTTCAGTATCAACGACAGTTTCTACTTCAACAGCAACGTCTGTTTCAACGTCCGTCGCGACTTCGGTCTCCACTTCCGTCTCTACGGTCGTGTCAACAAGCGCTTCCGTGAGAGTCTCGGTGTCCGTTTCTGTCAGAGTCAGCGCTTCAGTGTAGGTTTCGACTGCCAGTTCGCTGTCGACAAGCACGTCCGTTTCCGTCAATTCCTCGACTTCCACTTCCATGTCTTCGTCCAATTTAAGCTGGCTCAGCAGTTTTTCTACCGAAGACATATCGCGTTTGTCTTTCGTCAGCGTCGCACCGCTGAATTTTTCAATCGGTTCCATCACCACAGGTTGCGGCTTCAGCTCAACGCTGGTCTCGCTGTCCTGCGGTGCTACATCCGTGTCATGCTGCTGGGAAAAGTAGTCTTCTTCCAGCAGAGCATCAAAATAGTCATCCAGCGCCTGAACACTGGATAAGGCACGGCTATCTTTCATCCTGTTCAAGTCGCTCCAGATAAGAGAGCAGCGTTTTATAGGCAAACACGCCGCGACAGTTTTTTGCGTAATACGATGGCGGCATGTGTTTTAAACTGGCATCGCGGAATTTGGTATCAATCGGTACCGCGGATGTCCAAACCTGATCCGGATAACGCACTTTAAGCTCTTGCAGTGTTTCCAAAGAAGCGCGGGTACGCTTGTCGTACATGGTCGGGATTATGCAAACCTTGAACGCTGACGCGCGGGACTTTTGCATGATTTGCAACGTCCGCACCATGCGTTCCAAACCTTTCATGGCAAGAAACTCAGTTTGCACGGGGATCAGTATACGGTTGCTTGCTGCCAGTGCATTCACCATCATCACGCCGAGAATAGGCGGACAATCAATCAACGCATAGTCATATTCATCTTCGAGACATGCCAGGGTTTTCTTCAGCATCAAACCCATACCACCGCGGTTGCCCATGGCGCGATCAAGCGTTGCCAGAGACATGTGCGATGGCAAAATATCGAGGTTTTTGTACTCGGTATTAAGGATCAGCGGCTTGACGGTATCACGATTGATAGTTTGCAATTGGAACAGGTCGAACAAGGTGCGTGGCAACTGCTCCGAATCGTAATTCAGATACGTTGTTAGCGATGCATGCGGATCGGTATCGATCAACAATACACGCTTGTTCTTTTCACTGAGAAGCCCAGCGAGGGTAATGGTGGTGGTGGTTTTCCCCACGCCCCCTTTCTGGTTTGCAATGCTCCAGACTATCACAGCCGCTCCTTAAACGAGGTTGAGCTCAACGAGAATACGCTCGGTGATACGATCCAACGGCAAGTCTTCAGTTGAAATTTCCGCTTTAGCAACTGCTTGCGGCATACCGTAAACAACACAGCTTTCTTCGTCCTGTGCCCATACCGTTGAACCTTGTTGTTTCAACAATCTTGCACCGTCTCGGCCATCTGCGCCCATTCCCGTCAACACCATCGACAATACTTTGTCGTTGTAGACTTTGGCTGCAGAGCCGAAGGTTACATCTACGCACGGCTTATAGTTCATACGATCGCCGCCGTCGATAATTTTCACACGAGCCGCCCCTGGGCGTCCATCGATCATCATCTGCATGCCACCCGGTGCCAGATAGGCAGTTCCCGGTTGCAATGGGTCGCCATCTTGCGCTTCTTTCACTGTAATCTTGCAAAGGCCATTGAGGCGCTGGGCAAAAGCAGCCGTAAAGGTGGAAGGCATGTGTTGAATAAGCACGATAGGCATCGGGAAATTCGCAGGAAGTCCCGTCAGCACTTTTTGCAGTGCGACTGGCCCACCTGTTGACGTACCAATCGCCACCAACTGATAACGCTTACCACTGGCTTTGAAGCGTGCCGCAGCAGAAGCGGGCCTAGTCGCTGGTGCAGTAGGCGCAGGTGCCGCTGTGCTTCCCCCGGTTACCGGGCGCACTGGCGCTCGCGCAGTAGGAGCCGCCGTTGGCGCAGCCGTGGCAGGTTTTGCAGATGGAGCAGGTCTTCGCATAAACGCGCGCTTGCGGGCAATTTCGCTCACGCGCTGTTGTAGCAAAGAGACCGCCTCATCACGGTTACGAGCAATGTCTTCGAATTTCTTAGGCAGGAAGTCGAGCGCGCCCGCATCCAAGGCATCAAGTGTGGCTTTGGCCCCATCGTGCGTTAGCGAAGAAAACATCAGTATCGGCGTTGGATTGCTCTGCATGATCTCTCGAACCGCAGTAATACCATCCATCACAGGCATTTCGATGTCCATCGTGATGACATCAGGTTTCAGCTGTGCTGCCTTTTCAACTGCCTCTTTCCCGTTAACCGCACAATCAATGACTTGAAGGCGAGGATCCCCGTTAATAATTTCACTAACACGGCGGCGGAAAAAACTTGAATCGTCCACCACCAAAACTTTCACTGCCATGTCATTCCTTATGATTTTATCGGCCAGCGTATCGCTTGAGAAGATTCGGCACATCAAGAATCAATGCGATGTGGCCATCACTGGTGATGGTTGCACCCGCCATACCCGGCGTACCTTGCAACAATTCATCCAGCGGTTTGATAACCACTTCTTCTTGCCCAATCAGCGAATCGACCACGAAGGCTACTGGCTGGTGTCCCATTTGAATGATGACAACATGCCCGACCTCGCGATTAACCGAACCACGACGAGGACACAGCCAATCTTGCAGATAGAAAAGCGGTATCGCTTTCTCTCTTACAATCAGGGTCAGTTGACCATCAACCGTATTGGTTTTAGACAGGTCCAAACTGATGATTTCATTCACATTCGACAATGGGAACGCGTAGGGGTTATCACCGATACCGACCATCAGAGTCGGCAGGATTGCCAGCGTCAGAGGCACTTTGATTGAGATAATGGTGCCGCGGCCCAGCTCTGAGTCGATAGAAATGGTACCGTTCAGTTGGGTAATCGCCGTTTTCACCACATCCATGCCTACACCACGACCAGAGATATCTGAGATCTCGGTTTTGGTTGAGAAACCTGCTGCAAAAATCAGGTTGTAGGCTTCGGTATCGCTTAGGCGTGCAGCTGCATCTGCATCCATCACACCACGTTCAACGGCGATGGAGCGAAGTTTCTCTGCATCCATACCGCCACCATCATCTTCGATGGTCAACAGAATGTGGTCACCTTCCTGCGAAGCCGCAAGGGTAATCGTACCTGTACGTGGTTTGCCTTTTTCCTCTCGGACATCCGGCATTTCAATACCGTGGTCAACCGAGTTACGCACCAAGTGGACCATTGGGTCTGCCAGAGCCTCAACCAGGTTTTTATCCAAGTCGGTTTCTTCACCGCGCATTTCGAGCACGATGTCTTTTTTCAGGCTTCGCGCCAAGTCACGAACAACGCGAGGGAAACGGCCAAACACCTTCTTAATTGGCTGCATGCGCGTTTGCATCACAGCACCTTGCAGGTCAGCGGTCACCACGTCGAGGTTGGTCACGGCTTTCGCCATGTTTTCGTCGTCGCTGCTTGCACCAAGGCTGACCAGACGGTTACGCACCAGTACCAGCTCACCCACCATGTTCATGATGGTGTCGAGTGTTGAGGTGTTAACACGTACAGTCTGTTCGACTTGAGGTGCAGGCGGCTTTTTGTCGTCAGTTTTTGCTGGCGGCTTAGCAGCCGGCGCAGGCGGTTTCGCTGCAGCAGGCTCTGCTTTTGGTGCTGGAGCTGGTGCAGGTTTTGGCTCTGCTTTCGGCGGCGGAGGTGGTGCCGAAGCCGCAGGGGCTGCACCACTGGCAATAGGGCTTTTACCCTTGCCGTGCAAATCATCCAACAGCTTTTCAAATTCATCGTCGGTGATTTCATCACTGGCAGGGCTTTCTACTGACGCGTTTTGTGGCGGTGGTGTCGCTGCTTCTGCCGCGCCGCCAGCCAGTGGGCCTTTACCCGTGCCATGCAAGTCATCAAGCAGTTTTTCGAATTCATCGTCAGTGATGTCATCGCCACCACCCGCCGCGTCGGCTGCTGGTGCAGGTGCGCTGCCACCGGCTTGCGGGCCTTTGCCTGCGCCGTGAAGTTCATCCAGAAGTCGATCAAATTCGTCATCTGTAATTTCGTCGACAGAGTCACCAGCAATCGCTTCACCGCCTTCAGCAGGGGCTTCAGCCACCACTTCTGGTTCAGGTTCTGGCTCTGGTTCCGGCTCGGGTTCTGGTGCAGGGGCAGCCGCTTCTACCGCTTCATCTTCTGACGCAGGACGGCTGTATCTGTGTAGTGCCTCAATCAATGCCGGGTCTGCCGCAGGGACTGGCTCGCGCTCCTGAACACAAGCGAACTGCTCGTTAACCGTGTCCAACGACTGGAGGATAGTATCCATGACATCCGCAGTGAGTTCGCGGCCACCGTTACGCAGGTTATCGAAGATATTCTCTGCACCGTGACAGGTTTCTACCAGTTCGGTGAGTGAAAGGAAACCTGCACCACCTTTAACGGTATGGAAACCACGGAAGATTGCATTGAGCAGGTCTCTGTCATCCGGTGTTTTTTCCAGATCGACGAGTTGCTCCGACAGCAACTCCAAAATCTCACCGGCTTCAATTAAGAAGTCCTGGAGGATTTCTTCATCCATTTCAAAACTCATAACGCACCCCTAAAAGCCCAGGCTGGAAAGCAGGTCATCGACGTCATCCTGACTTTGCATCACTTGTTTCTCTTGACGCTCTTTCTCGGAGACCACTGGACCTTCAGCCACAATGCCAGATTGCTGTTGTTCTGCTTCTGTTTCTGGTTCTTTCTGCTCTTCGTCAAGACCAAAGGCAGTGAGGATTTCAACCAGTTGTTTTTCTACTTCTTGCACCAATTCGATGACGCGGCGAATAACTTGTCCAGTCAGATCCTGGAAGTCTTGAGCCATCAGAATTTCGGTCAGTTGACCGTGGAGTTTGGTGGTATCTCCTTCGACTTGTGTCAGTAAACCATCGATTTGGTGACACAAATCTTTGAAACTTGTTATGTCAATCCGCCCCCCCATAAGGTTGTTCCACTGAGGTCGAACCTGGGCAAGGCATTCTTGTAGGTTGTCGGCGATAGGAAGGGTTGCTTCCACTGCATCCATAGTTCGGTTCGCAGCAAGTTCCGTTTTTTCCATCACGAAGTTCAGGCGATCTTTCGCATCTGGGATCTCGCTGGTAGCCAGATCACTGACGCGAGGATCTAAACGGAAGTTGGACAACGAGTCATGCAGTTGCCGGGTCAGTTTTCCTACCTCATTGAAGAGCGGATTGCGCACATCACTGGCCAGCTTAGCCAGTAATTCATTCGCGCCGTCCTGATTCCCTTCTTCGAGCAAACTGACCAATTCTTTAGCTTGGTCGAGAGTTATCATCTAAATAATCCTTCACTGCGCGAAGAGGAAAATCACATGCGCTCGAAAATCTTGTCCAGCTTTTCTTTGAGCGTAGCGGCAGTAAACGGCTTGACGATGTAACCATTCACACCAGCCTGAGCAGCTTCAACAATTTGCTCACGCTTAGCTTCTGCGGTGATCATCAGCACTGGAAGATGCTTGAGCTCATCATCAGCACGGATGTTCTTCAGAAGGTCAATACCCTGCATGCCAGGCATGTTCCAGTCAGTAACGACGAAATCAATACCGCCTTTCTTGAGGATTGGCAGTGCTGTTAAGCCGTCATCTGCTTCAACGGTGTTGTTGAAACCCAGATCTCGAAGGAGGTTTTTTACGATACGGCGCATTGTTGAAAAGTCATCAACAACGAGGATTTTCATATTTGTGTTCAAAGTGGCCTCCAGTGAGGTTCCTTATTATTGTAGAAACTTACTTCGACCAAGCGGAAAGCTTGGTCCGTAACCGCTGCATTGCCTGATTTTGTATCTGGCAAACCCGGGATTCACTCACCCCGATAATGGCCCCTATCTCCTTGAGGTTAAGTTCCTCGTCGTAATAGAGAGAGAGTACCAAAGCTTCTCTTTCAGGAAGTCCGCGGATGGCATTCGCTAAGTGCGATTTGAAGCTATCCCCGGCAACCTCCTCAAAGGGAAGGTTTTCGTCGCGATGACTTTCTGTTACGAAAGCATCTTCTGAGACGCCCAGATCATCGATACCAATGAGTCTGCCTGCATTGATGTCGTTTTGAGCCTGATAGTATTGATCCAGACTCATCCCCAGGCGTTTCGCTATTTCTTTATCGTTAGGGTCTCGCCCTAACTCGCCTTCCAGCTGTGAAATCACTTCGCTGATCTGACGGTTATTCTTATGTACCGAGCGCGGTACCCAGTCACCTTTGCGGATATCGTCCAACATCGCGCCGCGAATGCGGATACCGGCATAGGTTTCGAAACTCGCCCCTTTTGAAGGGTCGTAGTTTTGTTGCGCTTCGAGCAGACCAATCATGCCCGCCTGAATGAGATCTTCAACCTGCACATTCGGGGGCAAACGGGCGATCAGGTGGTGGGCAATTCGCTTCACTAATGTGGAGTATTGCTCAAACACCGTCTCCGTTGATGCTCCAGTCCTGCTGTAGGTCAGCGCCCTATTCACTGAGGTAATCCCCCGCTGCTTCGTCTCGAACCAGCAGTCTCTCAACAAAAAACTCTAAGTGTCCGCCCGGATTTCGTGGCACAGGCCATGTCAGGGCCTTGTTTGCCAGCGCATTGAGTGCAAGCGCGGCTGGAGACTTAGGGAACGCATCAATCACGACACGTTGCTTCTTCACAGATTGACGCACATGTTCGTCAAGTGGAACACATGCTACTAATTCTAGATTAGCATTTAAAAATCTTTCTGTTACACGAGTTAATTTTGTAAATAAATCGCGACCCTCGCGATAACTGCGCACCATGTTGGCGACAACCTTGAAGCGGGTCACGCCATGTTCACGGCTCAGCAGCTTGATCAGGGCGTAGGCATCAGTGATAGAAGTTGGCTCATCGCAAACCACAATCAATACGTCCTGCGCCGCGCGGGAGAAACTCAACACCATGTCCGATATACCTGCCGCGGTGTCCACCAGCAGTACATCGACATCTTCTTCAAGCGTACCGAATGCACGAATAAGACCTGCATGCTGCGCGGTGCTTAACTCTGTCATTCCACGCATGCCTGAGGACGCAGGAATAATCTTCATGCCATGTGGACCTTCAACAATAATGTCTTTCAGGTCGCAGACGCCTTGCATCACGTGGCTGAGGTTTTTACCTACCCGCAAGCCCAGCAGGACGTCGACATTGGCCAATCCTAAGTCAGCATCCAACACCATCACTTTTTTACCTTGTTTGGCCATGGCTGCTGCCATACCCAAAGTGATGTTGGTTTTACCTACCCCGCCTTTACCACCAGTAACAGTAATAACTTTGGTGCGAGTCGGGTTGGTCAGGCGGCGGAGGCCGCTTGCTTGATCATGCATGGTTGTCTCAATCATAAAAGTCCGCCGCATTCGACTCTGGTACATCATGACTCCAGAAATGGTTTCGCTGCTCTGAATCTTGATCCATCAGTTCACTCGCCTTGTTAACCAGGTATCTCCCACTTGCCTGGCGAATGTCCTCGGGTACACGCTGGCCATCAGCCAGATAGGTAACCGGAAGGGCGTTTTCTATGGTCACACTCAATAATTCCCCCAGACTGAGGGATTCATCCAACTTCGTCAGTACACACCCTGAGAGGGGAATACGTCGGAAGTGATCAATAGTCTCCTGCAGCACGCGACGCTGAGAGGTCGCTGGCAATACAAGAAGGCTTCGGATATGTGAACCACTGTTTTGGATAAGAGTATCAAGTTGTTCTGATAGCCTCAGATCTCGCTGGCCCATGCCTGCGGTATCCAACAGGATCAGTCGACGGTGACGTAACTGATACAGTATATCGGCCAGTTCATCCGCATCTTTAGCAACTTTTACGGGGCAACCCAAAATTCTGCCATAGGTTGCCAATTGCTCATGTGCGCCAATACGGAAGGTATCAGTTGTCACAAGGGCAATTTCTTCAGGGCCGAAGTCCATTGCGGCTCTGGCTGCTAGTTTTGCGATGGTCGTTGTTTTGCCCACACCGGTAGGACCAAGCAGTGCAATCACACCGCCTGACTCCAGTAGGTTCTCACTGGTGGTAATGACTTGATCTGCCACTAAATCCAGTAACTCCGACCACGCTTCATTCGGTGGTGTGTCTTCCGGGATATAACCCGCTAGCTGGTCAGCCAGTACCGGGGAGATACCCATTTTTTCCAGACGTTTGATCAGCATGGCGCGAAGCGGCTCTTTGCGCTCCACTTCCTGCCACATCAGACCGGAAAGCTGGTGTTCAAGCAGGCTGCGAATCGTCGCCATTTCTTTACGCATCGCTTCAATTTCTTCATTGCCTTGACGCGAAGGCTGACGACGTTGTTCGGTGCGCAGTTCAAAACGGTCATCACGACCCGGTGCGCGGCGATCTTGCTCGTCACGTTTTTGACGTAACAGGCGTTCAATCTCTTGCCCTTTTGCCTGCTGCTGAGCGCGGGAGAAACCATTGTTGCCGTTGTTTGCCCCGTTGCGGTTGCCATTGTTCTGTCCATTGTGACCATTTTGGCCATTCGGACGGCGGGCTGGCGCAGCGTTGTAGGTATTTTCGTTTTGACGAAGACGGGCATCATTTTGACGCGCCAACAATGCGCTTAAAGAATCTGCTTCCTGCTGAGGTTCATCGGCTGCGCTATTTTCCGGCAGTTGCGACTGATAGCGGTCAAGCAAGCTGGAGAACTTGCTGCCCAGTGCGCCTCCAAGTGGTTTGCGCGCAGCTTCTTTGCTGATGTCACGGCGCAGATGCACAGTATCATCAGCGAGTCGGCGTGTTTGTTGAGCGCGGTCCATGCTCTGCGCCATCTGCGTTTTCGCCGCTTCTTTGCGCACATCACGGGTTGGTGCGTCAGTATCTACTGCCGCCACGATTTCGACACCGCCAGTCACTTTTTTGTTGGACATGATAACTGCGTCTGCGCCGAGTGCTTCTTTCACTTCGGCCAGCGCTGTTCGCATGTCTTTGGCAAAAAATCGTTTAATCTTCAAAATCGTCGTCCTGAGTTACTGATGCCGCACATCAGTTGCCAACCGCTCTTACAATTCTTATTTGTTTTTCATCCGGCACTTCCTGATAAGACAGGACTCGCAGCGACGGAATGGTGTTCTTCACAAATTTCGCCAGTGTGGACCGCAGTACCCCTGAAGTCAGCAGGACGGCCGGTTCACCTTGCAGTTCCTGATGCTGGGTTGCTTCTGACAGGCTTTGTTGCAATCTTTCTGCCAGCCCCGGTTCAATACCGGTTGATTCACCACCTGACGCTTGCATAGTTTTATGCAATATCTGTTCCAGTTCGGGAACCAAAGTAATAACCGGCAATTCTGGCTCTACCCCATTGATTTCCTGAACAATCAGACGTCGAAGTGAAATTCGGACTGCCGCCGTCAAAATGTCGGGATCTTGACTCTTCGGCGCGTACTCAGAGAGTGTCTGTATAATAGTCCGTACATCGCGGATAGGAATCGCTTCATTGAGAAGGTTCTGCATAACCTTGACCACGGCACCGAGGGTGATTTGATCAGGGATAAGCCCCTCCACCAATCGAGGAGACTGCTTAGCCAGCATATCAATAAGGTTCTGCGCTTCTTCGTGGCCCAGCAGGCGCTCAGCGTTGTTGGTCAGCATCTGGCTCAAGTGGGTTGCCAGCACGGTCGCGGAATCAACCACCGTGTAGCCAAGTGCCTGGGCATGTTCGCGCTGTGATTTTTCAATCCATACCGCTTCCAGCCCAAATGCCGGGTCAACCGTGCCTTCACCATCAACCGGCCCAAACACCTGACCCGGGTTAATCGCCAGTTCTTTGTCAGGGCGGATATCTGCCTCACCGACCGCAACGCCCATCAGAGTAATGCGATAGCTGTTCGGTGGCAGTTCCAGGTTGTCACGGATGTGGACAGGAGGGATAAGGAAGCCGAAGTCTTGCGACAGCTTCTTACGTACACCTTTCACGCGATCAAGCAACTCACCACCTTGGTCACGGTCAACCATAGGGATCAAGCGATAACCCACTTCCAAACCAATCACATCAACAGGCTGCACGTCGTCCCAAGACAGCTCTTTCGGCTTCGGCGGTGCCACTTCTTTGGTCGGCGCGGCTTCCGCTTCTTTCTTGATTCGGGCTTGCTCTTTGGTTTTCCAGTAAGCGAAACCACCACAAACCAGCGCTAGCGTTAAAAATGGAATGTGAGGCATGCCAGGCACAATACCCATCACGGTCAGAATGCCGGTCGCAATGATCAGTGCACGAGGGTTATCTACCAGTTGGAAGACCAGCTGTTGACCCATGTCTTCGTCAGTGTTCTGACGGGTCACCATGATGGCGGCGCCAATCGACAGCAAGAGTGAAGGGATTTGAGCAACCAGACCATCACCGATGGTCAGAAGGGTGTAGATTTCAATCGCGTCAGAGAAACTGACGTCATGCTGAATCATACCGATGGAGAGACCACCGATAATGTTAATCGCCAGGATAAGGATACCGGCGATGGCATCACCTTTAACGAATTTTGACGCACCGTCCATCGAACCGTAGAAGTCAGCTTCTTTGGTGACTTCCTGACGACGGGTACGAGCCTGATCCTGATTAATCAGGCCAGCATTCAAATCCGCATCGATAGCCATTTGCTTACCCGGCAAGGCGTCGAGGGTGAAGCGCGCGCTCACCTCGGAGATACGGCCCGCACCTTTGGTCACAACCATGAAGTTGATGATCATCAGGATAAGGAACACCACCAGACCGACGGCGTAGTTACCGCCAATCACGACCGAACCAAACGCATCAATCACCTGACCCGCTGCGCCTGGGCCTTCATGGCCATGAAGCAGCACCACACGAGTGGAAGCCACGTTCAATGCCAGTCGCATCAGGGTAGCTATCAGCAACACTGTCGGGAATGCGGCGAAATCGAGCGGTCTACGGGTGTAAACGGTAACCAACAGCACGACCAGAGAAAGGGCAATGTTAAAAGAGAACATCAGGTCGAGCAGCAACGGCGGCATAGGCAGCACCACCATCGCAAGGGTTGAGAGTACGAGGAGCGGTGCACCAATCGCTGGGAATGCATTCCCTCGCTTGAATGGGTTTTTGTCCTGTACCTTGTCGTAGAACGGCAAAGAAAGCTTCATGTGTCGTTTTAGGTTCTTCTGGGCTTAATCACTGAAGACCTCAGAAGCAAAAAACGAACCAGTTTTACTCTGCCTATTTATCAATAAGTTATTGGCAAATAAAAAGCGCAGTATCACATCAGCGACGTAAATCCGGCGGTATTGGCAGTTGTTGATCCGCCAGCGGGTTTGGCCGTCGTCCACGACCTTTCTTGTACTGTTTAAGCTGGAAGACGTAAGCAAGCAGCTGGGCGACAGCCGTAAACAGACCGTCAGGGATTTGTTGTTCAAGCTCCGTGCTGTAATACACCGCACGGGCAAGCGGTGGAGCCGGCACAATCGTGATGTCATGTTCTGCTGCAATTTCCCGGATTTTCAGCGCCAGGAAGTCAGAACCTTTGGCGACCACTACTGGTGCTTTGTCAATTTTACTGTCATAGCGAAGCGCGACCGAATAGTGCTCCGGGTTGGTAATAACAACGTCGGCAGACGGCACTTCTGCCATCATTCGCCGTTGTGCCATTTCACGCTGAAGCATACGGATCCGCCCTTTCACCTCAGGCTTACCTTCAGTTTCCTTGTATTCGTCTTTGATTTCCTGCTTGGTCATCTTGAGCTGTTCGTTGTGCTGCCAGATTTGGAAAGGCACATCTATCGCGACGACCACCAGCAGGGAGCAACAAATCAACAATACGAAATTCAGCAGAATATCGAGGGCGTGATAGAGGTTGGTCGGGAAGGTTTCGATGTTCAGTTGGTAGAAATCATCAAGACTCACCCACATCAGATAGAAAGCCACACCGGACACCAGCGCCACTTTCAGAATCGACTTGAGAAGCTCAACCCAGCTTTGTTTGCCGAACATGCGCTTGATGCCCTGCAACGGGCTCATTTTGGACAGCTTAGGTCTGGCGGCTTCCCAAGAGAAAGAAACCCCGCCAAGCGCCGACGCGCCAATCAAACCGGCGATAAACAGCATCAAAAGTACAAAGGTGATCGGCCAGACAATATGGAATATCGCGCCGTAAGAAATCAGCCCCAACGAGGTGACATCAAATATCTCTTCCCGCGTAAGCGTAAAGAGCTTTCGCATCATCTCCATCAAGGCTTTGCCAAGACTCTCGCCAAACCACATCAATGCCACTGCGCCCACGACGAGCACGGCGACTGATGCCAGTTCTCTTGAGCGCGGTACCTGACCTTTCTCCCGCGCCTGCTGTCGCCTTCGGGGCGTTGCGTCTTCTGTGCGTTCCTGACCGTCGTTCTCTGCCATTAGGCACCTCCCTCGACATAACACTCGAGACGGATAAGATCACAGATAGTCTTAAGTCCTGTGTCCCAGTGATTCAGGTAATGCGGCAAAATGCCGTTGAGCAGGTACATACAGATCAACAAGCCCACCAGCAAGGCGAACGAAAAACCGAGTGAGAAGATGTTCAACTGAGGCGCTGCACGGGTCATGACACCGAACGAGAGATTGACCGTCAGCAAGGCGATGATGCCCGCCAATGCCATGCCAAGTGCCACGCTGAACATGATGCCAAACCAACTCGCCAGTGCGCGGTAATCTGCAACACCCAGCATTTCACCCACAGGCAGGGTTTTAAAGCTCATCACCACCAGATTAAGCATCTGAAGATGTCCGTCGGTGGAAAGGAAAATCATGGTGGCAACGAAGAGATAGAACTGGCCCAGCAAGGGCGTGTTCTGCCCGTTGGCCGGGTCGACCATGGAGGCAAAACCCAAGCTCGATTGCATACCGATAATTTGACCGAGCAACACGAAGGTTTGAATCACAAACTGGGTCACCGTCCCCATCGCGATGCCAATCAGGATTTGTTGCGCCAACACCACAAAGCCACCAAAAGAAACCAACTGGATGGTTTCAGGCACTTGAGGAAGCGCAGGCATCACCGCAAAGGTGATAGCCAGAGACAGATACAAACGGATTCGAACCGGCACAAATCGGGCACCGAAAAACGTCATCGTCATCATCATTGATGAAATGCGCGTAAACGGCCAGAAGTACTGTGCCAGCCAATTGAGAATGATATCTGCCGGATATTCCATGCCTGATGCTCAGTCAGTAAAGCAGCAGGGGTATTTCTTCAATCAAGCGGAAGAAATACTCCATCAGCATGCGCGTCATCCAATGGCCAAACACCATCAGAGCAACCAGTGTCGCAATCAAACGCGGCAGGAAGCTTAAGGTCTGTTCGTTAATTGAGGTTGCCGCTTGGAAAATTGCCACCAGCAAACCAACAATAAGGCCAGGAATGATAATGGCGCAGACCATGACCAGGATGAGGTATAAGGCATCCTGGAACAGTTCGACAAACGCTTCTGGTCCCATGACTCACTCCTACCCGAAACTGCCTGCGAGGGTCGACAGGATCAGATTCCAGCCGTCCACCAGCACAAACAACATCAACTTAAATGGCAGTGATACAATCATTGGCGAAAGCATCATCATACCCATCGCCATCAGTACCGAGGCCACCACCAGGTCGATAATCAAAAACGGCAGGAAAAGCATAAAGCCTATCTGGAACGCCGTTTTCAGCTCTGAGGTAATAAACGCCGGGATAAGCACCGTCATCGGCACCTCTTCCGCTTCAGTCACCTGTGAGCCAGACATATTCACAAAGGTTTCGAGATCTTTTACTCGCGTCTGTTGCAACATGAACTCACGGAGAGGTACCTGCACACGATCAAACGCTTCGCGCGAGGTAATTTCTTCATTGAGATAAGGCTGCACCGCAGTCACGTTCATACGGTCAATCACCGGTGACATGATGAAGAAGGTCAGGAACATGGCAATACCGATGATCACCTGATTCGATGGTGTCTGCTGCAAGCCCATGGCTTGACGCAAAATCGCCATCACCACCACGATACGGGTGAAAGAGGTCATCAGGATAACAATCGCTGGCAGGAAGCCGAGAGCTGTCATCAACGCCAGGATCTGCAGGGTGACCGAATAATCCTCGCTGCCATCCGGGTTAACGGTCATGGTCAGCGCAGGAATACCGCCACCGTTGCGCGCCTGAATCATCGAGGCTTCACCTGCATCGTTGATCAGGGTTTCAGTAATGGTTTCTGACGCTGGAGCTGGCTCTTCTTCAGCCAGCGCAAATGGGGTGACAAAAAAGCAGCAAAGCGCCAGAAAAATGGCAGTGACGGATTTAAGACGCATCATTTTTCTTCAGAATCTGGTTGAATTGGGAAGAGAAAGATTTGGTGGACTCCGCTTCAGTGATCGGATTTTCCAATGATTTAATCAGCGTGATTTGCTGAGGCGTGACACCCACGAGCACTTGCTCACCGTTCACATCCAATACCACGACACGCTCTTTCTGGCCTAACGGTAGTTGGCTCATCACCTTCAGCCCAGATTTCGCGCCCATCAGCGAAGGAACCTGCATGCGTTTGAGCGCCCAAGCCAGGCCGAAGATCACGCCAATCACCAGTACTAACGCACCGAGTGTCGTCGCCAGGTCCTGGCCATCAGGCGCGGCGGCGTAAGCGCCCGGGGCAAACGTCAATCCAATTACAGCTCGTCGCAGAAATACCATGAACTCTCTTTCTCAGCCTGTGTTTTTTGGGTAATACACCCTTTAAGCAAAATCCAGGCCTAAAAAACGCCCACCGCAAAGCGGCAGGCGTCTTCCATTCAACAAGCGAAGGGGTTGTCGTTAACGCAGCTTTTTAATTCGTTCTGTTTGGCTGATAACGTCAGTGAGTCGGATACCGAACTTGTCGTTCACCACCACGACTTCGCCATGGGCAATCAGGGTTCCGTTAACCAGCACATCCAGTGACTCACCGGCCAGACGGTCTAACTCGACCACCGAGCCTTGGTTAAGCTGAAGCAAGTTACGAATGTTGATGTTGGTGCGTCCCACTTCCATCGAAATGGTCACCGGAATATCAAGAATCGCGTCCAGCTTTCGGGCTTCATCAGCATTGATGGGTGGTGTTTCATCGACCAACTCATCTAAAGGGGCAGTTTGTACATCATCACCGCCTTCCACTACCGCCTGTTCGGCAAGCGCTGCAGCCCAATCGTCTTCTACATCACTCATGATTATCTACCAACGTATTAATTAATCTTCAGAATTTTGTCCATCGGGGCCCAAGTCTTCAAGCAGCTCGATCGGATCGTCTTCTAACAAGGTCACTGAACTCTTCATCACTTCCGGTCGTTTGAGTTTGTCAGTGATCTTAATCGCCAGATTGTCGTTTGACTGGCCCATCTTGCCCCGGAAGGTCGGCAAGTCTTCAATATAAATCGTGCAGGCATCCGGCATTTTCACCGGAATCACATCACCGGCTTCCAACTCCATCAAATCACGGAGTGACAGTTGGGTTTCCAGCAGCTTAGCCGTCAGCCCCACTTCCACATCCATCACTTCATCCTGCAGCGCTTTCGACCAGCGCTTGTCGGTATCCATCTTGTCACTCTGGATACCTGCGTCGAGCAATTCACGGATAGGCTCGACCATGGAATAAGGCATGACAACGTGGAAATCACCGCCACCACCATCAAGTTCGATGTGGAATGAGCTCACAACAATCACTTCTGTCGGGCTCACGATGTTCGCCATTGCCGGGTTCACTTCTGAGTCGAGATATTCGAACTCGACCTTCATGACCGGTGCCCAAGCGTCTTTGTAGTCTTCAAATATCAGCTTAAGCAGCATTTGAATAACACGACGCTCGGTTGGGGTAAATTCACGCCCTTCGATACGTGCGTGGAATCGACCGTCACCACCAAAGAAGTTTTCTACCAGAATGAACACCAGGCGCGCTTCCATGGTGACCAACGCGGTCCCCTTCAGCGGACGGAAGCGAACCATGTTCAAACTGGTTGGGACAAACAGGGTGTTTTGGTATTCACCAAACTTCACCATTTGTACCCCGTTAATCGACACTTCAGCCGTTTTGCGCAGCATGTTAAACAAGCTGATACGCATATGACGCGCAAATCGCTCGTTTATCAGCTCCAGGGTGGGCATGCGCCCACGGACGATTCGGTCTTGAGAGGAGAAGTCAAAATTCGAGGCCGAGGCGATATCGCCGCCACCGCCGCCGGAATCCTGTTCCTCTTCTTCAACGTCGTCTACACCATGAAGAAGCGCATCAATTTCGTCTTGACTGAGGAGATCGGTCACATTGCACCTATTGCATTACAAAGCCAGTAAATAACACCCGCTCAACCACTGTTTTGCCGGTGACTTTTTCCATTGCAGCCTGCACGGTATCGACAGCCTGCTTGCGGACTTCCACCTGTCCTTGCGGCGTACGCAGTTGCTCAACGGTTGCCGCCCCGAACGTTGTCAGAAGGCTGTGCTCAACCAAAGGCAAATTCTGCTTCGCCAATGTTTCGTTCTGGTCGCCACGCACCAACAGCTGAACTTTAACTTGTACCAACCGTTGTTGCATGTCGCCGGTTACGTTAAACACAAAAGGCTGCGGTAACGTAACGTAAATTGCTTGAAGGTTCACTGGTTCAGGCTCTTCAATCACAATGTCTTCCTGTGGCGCGCTTTCACCACCCATCAGGAAAAAGAAAGCACCTGCACCACCACCGAGTAACAACACTGCCGCCACGATGATAATGATCAGTTTCTTTTTACCGCCACCACCGCCGCCAGCTTCAATATCTTCATCTGCCATGATTCACCTCAGTTTCGGGTTAATTCGATTTCCAGTTTCAAAACAAGCGCAGCAAGAATGCTACATTAAGCATAATAGTCAACACGATCTTTTGATGTATTGACATAGAGCTCAGTGTTTACCACAGAGTGATCTGCGTCCTGTTCATTTCCCCTGCCAAATCGAGATGAGTCACCTTGTCCACTCTGCCCGCTCTGACCTTCACCCTGTTGGGCTTGGTTACCTGCAAATTGCTGTCTGCCGCCTGCATCCTGATGTTGAACAGAGGACTGGGACAATTGCAGACCTTGCTGCTGCATCATTTCACGAAGACGCGGCATGGACTGTTCCACCAAATCCCTTGCGGCCTGATTCGCCACCGTAAACTGCACCGAAGCCTGATCGTTGTTCACCGACAGTTTGATTTGCAGTCTGCCCAGTTCAGGTGGGTCGAGACGAATATCCACATGCTTGAGGTTTTTCGACATCATCATGTTGACGCGTTCAGACAAGGCATTCGCCGCTTCTGTCTGGTTTTGGCTCATTTGTAACGGTGTTTGTGCCACTGCGGCATCCAGTTTTGCTGCTGTGGTTCCCGCTTGCTGACCAAAACTTGAGGCCAGTTGCTGAGCAAGGTGATCCGCTTTTGCTTCACCCGGACGCGCGGTTTCCGTCAACTGTTGGGCGGCTGTCGCTTCAAGTACTGCTTGGCTGGCTGCAGGCTGTGGTTGGTTAGCACCATTTTGCATCCCTGCCGGCGTCCATGGGATTGCGGCAAACGCTGACATTGGGGTAGTTTGCTGAGCTTGAGGGTTCACCGCTGCTTGCACCGCAGAGGCGGCTTGACTCATGTTTGCCTGAGCCGTCGGCGTTAACCCTTTCGCCTGCAGTTCTGCCGCGAGCGCTTTCTCTGGCTCACCATTCATGGTCGATGCCGTCGCCATCTGGGCTCGCATCATCATATCCTGCTGGGCTTTTGTTCCCGCCCACTCTGGTGACTGACTGGCTTTCGCCATCATTTCCGGTGTAATTTCCACGTCACCGTTCGCGGCTACCATTGAAGCTGCCTGAGCCACTACCGGCGCTGCGACAATCGGTGAATCGGGTTGTGTGATTTCTTGTGCTGTCGATGCGCGAAGGGTATCCACTGCCGCAATCAGTTCTGCGTCGCTCAGAGGTTTGGCATCAGCCTCAACACTGCTTTTTACGGGTGAAACGTTCAGGGAATCCGCTTCTACCTTGGCAACCAGTTGTTGAATGACAACTTTTTCTTCATCGGTGAGCATATTGACTGGCTTAGAAAGCAAGGCATCCACTTCGGCTTCAACGGCTTTGTCCAATGCTGGCTTGGCGCCATCTACCTGTGTTTCTGTATCAAGCTGAGAAGCCCCCTTTGCCAATGCTGGCTTTAGCATTTCAGCCTGTATTGCCAACGCGGGTTTTACCTCTTCAGGCATAACTTCGGTGTTGGCTTTCTGTGGCGGCAAGCTTTTGCCATCAGCCATCACGGGTTCAACCTGCACGGCTTTAAGTTCTGGTGATGAGGTATCGGGTTTGGCCTGAAGTGCCTGATTGGACTCATTAAGGCGCTGCAACAAGACTTCGCCATCATGCTTAGCGACCTGTTGACGTGTCACAACAGCGTCTTCGCCATTTTCCTCAGAAGCCGTGGCTTTCAGCACCTGTTCTTCAGCTTCTCCGTTTGCCACTGGCTTGGTGACGACTTCTTCGCCTTCAGCGTCAAAAATCACTTCGTCCAGCGCCAACTTTTCGGCATCTTCACCTTCGCCACTGGCGAGTGCTTTCGTCAAAGCGGCATTAATCGCCTCTTCACTCGCAGCATCACCTTCGGCAGAAACAGCTTTTTCACCAACAACCACGTCGGCTTCACCATCACCAGAAACCAGCTGCGTCAGTTGTGCAAAGAAACCTTCTCCTTCACTTTCAGACACTTCTGGAGACATGACAGCTTTACCCTCCCCAACAGGGGCTTTGCTGCTTGATAAACCGGAAAGTAAGAAACTGGTTTGGCTCATAATTATCCCGCTTCAGATTCTTTATCGTTTGACGCCGGCAACCTTGCCCGGCAACGTGTTACAAAGGTAAAAGCAATTATCAGGCCAGCTTAGAATTTCGTGGCATTTTGACGGGTATAAATGAGGGTGGCGAACTCGTCCATCTGTTTTTGCTCCAGACGTTCAGCCCGTATTTTTGCTTCGTTCTGGCGTTTTTCAACCAGCCATTCAAGGGACTTGGTTTTCTGCCGACATTGCTGCCAGTGCTCTCGGCACTGCTCGACATTGTCTTCGAAATCCATTGCCGCCTGGCGTTGTTTTGCCAGTGTTTCATCCAGTTGGACGATAAAACGGTTCAGGTGGCCATAGCTGCTGGCGCTTAAGCCAGCCTGTCCACGCTCGGACATTTGGCGGAAGTAATCCAGACGGTAACGCTCAATCTGTTCTACCTGAAGGTGGTAATTTTGAAGTTCTTGCTGGGCAGCTACCAAAGCCTGCTGAGCCTGTTGTTCCTGCTCTTTGGCTTGGTCGATCAGAAGGTTCATCGCGGCTTCAGACATGGCTCACCTACTGAAGCGTTGAACGTAGCATGTTGACGCACATGTCGTAAGGCACCACATCTTTCATCCCCTGTTGCAGATACATGTCCAAACGGGGTTTGAGGGTGAACGCCTGATCGATCCCTTGATCGGTGCCCGGCTTATACGCACCAATCGACACCAAATCCTGATTTTTACGACACACGGAAAGCACTTGCCGCACAGCTCGCGCCATCAGCATATGTTCGTCATCAACAATATTAGGCATCACACGACTGACTGAGCGTTCGACATCGATCGCCGGATAATGCCCAGCGTCTGCCATTTCACGGGACAGTACAATGTGACCATCAAGAATCGCACGAGCAGCATCTGCGATAGGGTCCTGAAGGTCATCCCCTTCGGTTAATACCGTGAAGAATGCCGTGATAGATCCCTGTCCTTCGTTGCCGTTACCCGCACGTTCTACCAGTGCAGGCAGTTTCGCAAACACCGAAGGCGGGTAACCTTTGGTGGCAGGCGGTTCGCCAACAGACAACGCAATCTCGCGCTGCGCCTGAGCGAATCGGGTCAGTGAGTCCATAAGAAGCAGGACATCCAAACCCTGATCACGGAAAAACTCGGCAATGGTGAGTGCAGTCTGACAGCCCTTTAAACGCATCAAAGGTGACGCATCGGCAGGGGCCGCAATCACCACTGAGCGCTCACGGCCTTCTTTGCCAAGGATTTCATCAATGAATTCTTTCACCTCACGGCCACGCTCACCAATCAACCCCACCACAACTACCTGTGCAGTCGTGCCTCGGGTCATCATGCCGAGCGTCACCGATTTACCGACACCAGAGCCAGCAAACAGACCAATACGCTGACCTTTACCTACGGTTAACAGGCCATTGATGGCTTTAATGCCGACATCCAACGGTGTATCAATAGGCTTTCTTGCCAGTGGGTTGATAGCCGCAGGCGTGAAAGGCGCCGTTTGTCCGGTAAAGATATCCCCCAGTCCATCCAGCGGATTGCCCACGCCATCAATGACGCGACCAAGGAGTTCAAGACCAACTGGAATGCCCTGCTCGCCAACCATAGGGGTGACGCGCGCGCCCGGTAATACACCGGAGATTTGCTCGCTTGGCATCAGATATAAGGTTTCGCCAGAAAAGCCCACGACTTCGGCTTCAATGGTGCCGTTGAGGGTTTCGACTTTGCACAGGCTGCCAACCGGGGCGCGGCAACCAATGGCTTCTAAAGTCAGACCAACCACACGAACCAGTTTGCCTGAGGCAACCGGACGTGTGGAAAGATTATCGGTTTTCAGCGTGGCGAGGCGCTCAAACAGGCTGACCATCGTCTTCTCCTGCCTGAACGTCTGCATCAGGAATTTCTTCGATGGCAGGTTCAACGTCTTGTGCTTGTTCTGGTTCACTGGCAGAAGCGAGCACGTCTTCATCCTGTGGTTCAGACAAAGATTCTTCTGGCTGTTCAAGCATCTCACCTGTCACCACTTTGTCTGCACCTTGAAGAACGTCAGCACCCAAGCCATCAGCAGGTGCTTCTGGATCTTTCGCCATATTCTGGCCAGCAAATCGGGTCAGCATTTCACGGATGCGATCTTCCATGCGATAGTCCACCACCGAGTCGCCACAGGCTACCTGAATATCACCACGGTTAATCGAGGGTTCTGCAATCAAACGCCATTCACGGTCGCGAAGGGATTCAACACTGTGCGCGGTTGTCACCACATCCAGATCTTCCGGATGGAGGTAAATGGTAATTTGACGCCCACTCATCGGCAGCGCATTGACGGCCTCACGCAAGGTGTTAAGGATCACCTGGGGATTGGTTTGCACTTCAGTTTGAATCACGGCTTTTGCTAAGTGCAGCACCAGTTCAACCATCTGGTTTTGTACCTGATGATCAACCTGTACCAAAGGGAATGCTAGCTTAGAAAGAATGGCATCAAGTTGGTGACAGCGGTTTTCAATTAACTGCTGACCTTCTTCCATGCCTTGCTGATAGCCTTCTTCCTTACCTGCATCAAAGCCTTCTGTTTTGCCTTCTTCAAAGCCCGCTTCTTTGCCTTCGGTAAAGCCCGCTTCACGCCCTTCTGCCATACCTTCTTCAACAGCAGATTGGCGGATTTGCTCAAGCGCATCAGCAGTCAGCATAGAAAGATCGAGTTCAGGCTCCTGGTCGTCTTCTTCCAGTTCAGTCGGTTCCCAACCCGGATCGTAGTTCATTGCGGTATCGCGCGGAGGGGCATTCGCTGGGTCATAATTAGGGATGTCCCAACGCTCCAGAACGTCTTCTGTTTGCTCGCTTGCGCGAATGTATCCGCGACGACGTTCTAAACTCATGCTGTTACCTTATAAAACGCTGTGTTCAAGCTTGGTTGATTGGACAAAAAGTACGGAATTACAGGAATTCGTCCGCACCGCCGCTCGCCAGCATGATTTCGCCAGCATCGGCCAGTTTGCGTGCCACAGACAGAATTTCTTTCTGCGCCGCTTCCACATCTGCCACGCGAATTGGACCCATGGCTTCGAGATCGTCCTGCAGCATTTCTGCAGCACGTTTCGACATGTTGCCCAAAATCTTGTCGCGGAGCCCTTCTTCTGCACCCTTGAGTGCTTTGAGCAGTGCTTCCTGAGGAACGTCTTTGAGGATAGCCTGAATACCGCGGTCGTCCACGTCTGCCAGATTGTCGAAGACGAACATGAGATCCTGAATTTGCGATGCCATTTCTTCATCGTTCTGGCCAATTTGCTCCATCAGCGCAGACTCGAGCGCGTTGTCCATGTAGTTCATGATATCGGCAGCCGCTTTCAGGCCACCAATCTTCGCGGCCTGTGCACCTGCTTGACCCGCGAACTGTTTCTCCATGATTTCATTCAGCTCATGCAGTGCAGCAGGCTGAACTTCTTCAAGGTTGGCAATACGCATCACCAGGTCGAGGGCATCACGTTCTGCAAACTGAGAAAGAATAACCGCTGACTGCTCCGGTTCCAGGTAAGAAAGTACGATGGTCTGGATCTGCGGGTGTTCGTTGATGATGATGGAAGCCACCTGACGAGGATCCATCCATTTGAGTGAATCGAGGCCTTTTGAGCCACTGCCAAGCACAATCTGATCGACCAGGTTGTTGGCTTTGTCCTCACCCAATGCTGCAACCAGTGCATTACGAACGAAGTCTTCACTGCCCATGCCTATAGCCGTGTAGCCCTGAATGTCTTCAAGGAAGGCGCGATGGACAGCATTCACTTTGTCCTGATTAAGATCAGCCAACTGGGTCATGGCGCTACCCACCTTCTGAACCTGTTTTGGTTCAAGGTGGCGAATAATGCTGGCCGCGTCCTGCTCAGTGAGACTGAGGAGGAGAATTGAGGCCTTTTCTATGCCTGATAGCTGCGACACATCAAAGGTGTTCGCAGGTAAGTCTTTATCGTCTTTAGCCATCGTTGCTTACCCAGCTTTTCACTACCTGAGCTGCCAAATCAGGTTCATTGGCAACCAGTGCCCGAACTGCTTTCAGCAGGTCTTCATCTTTATGGAGGTCTGGCAGGTTCAGGTTCGAAGAACTCATGCCGAAGTTGTTCGAGCCATCGAGCTCTGCACCAATCAAGCCAATATCGTCGTCTGGGCTGAGAGGCAAGCCATCTGGCCCCAGCATCTCGCCGTTTGGTCCCAGTAAGCTGTCGTCGTCTTTCGCTGGGTTGATAAGTTTGGACATCGCTGGGCGAATCAACACCAATACCACCACGATGATAACCAGAGAGGCCGCCAGCCAACGCACCCAGTCGTTGAAGTTTTGGTGCTCCCAGATTGGTACATCACCCAAGGACACTTCTTCCGGTGTCACGAACGGCACGGAAATCACTTCCAGAATATCGCCGCGGTTTTGCGCGTAGCCTACACCACCGACAAGCAGGCGGCGGATTTTTTCCAGCTCTGCGTCTCCGACAGGCGTACGGGCAATTTCACCGGTTTCCGGATTAGTGGAAGCAATGTAATCCACGGCCACTGACACGGTTTGACGGGCAATGGTGCCAGTCTGACCACGGCGGTGACTGATGGTGGTGTCCAATTCAAAGTTTCGGGTGGCTTCGCGACTGAGTGAACCTTTGTCACCGACGCCGCCGTTTTTCAGATCCTGCACGTCTTGCGGAATCGCTGAATCAGCCGGTGGCTGGTTACTCAGCGCGCCCGGAATACCGGCAACATAGTCGGTATTGTTGTAGTTCTCACGTGTGTATTCGCTTCGGGTTGAGGACGTTGCCGGATCGAAACGCTTGCGGGTTTCTTCAATGGAGCTGAAATCCATAGTGACATCGACCTGAGAGGTGTAATTACCCAAGCCCAGAACAGGGATCAGAATCGCGTCAATTTTGTCTCTAAGCGCCTCTTCTTGCTTGCGCTCCAGCTCGTATTCTTTGCGGCGTTGAGAAGCCATTGGGTCCTGACTGCCTGAACTTAGCAAACGGCCATGTTGGTCAGTCACTGTCACGCGTGAAGGTTTCAGGCTTGGTACGGCAGACGCCACCATATCAACAATCGAGTCCACTTCTTCCTGACCCAGCTGAGTGGTACCGCGCACGGTAAGGAACACGGTTGCGGAAGCTTCTTGGTTGTGGCGAACGAACACGCTTTGTTTCGGCATGGCCAGTAGCACTCGGGCTTTGCTGACTGCACGGATTTTCTCAATCGCAGCAGCAAGCTGGCGTTCGCGGCTCAGTTTAAGACGCTCACGTTCAAGTTGCTGAGAAACACCAAAACCCATGTCCTGCATCAGAATATCGTCACCGGCTTCAGTGACAGAATTCAGACCGGCGCGGCTCAGGTTGAGTTTGATGGTCGAGTAATCTTTCGCAGGCACACGAATGGTGTTGCCTTCTAGCTTGTAATCGATTTTTTGCTGGTCAAGATGGTCAAGAACCGGGATCAACTCTTCCGTTTCGTAGGTGCCCAATGGGCGCATTTCTGGTTCTTGAACCCACAGGAAAAGCAGCACAACAAGAGAAATACAAATAGCGACGGCTGCAACGAGGATCAGTTGGCGTGCAATATCAATCCCGCCCAGTGGACCGGTTGGGGTGACATTTCGCTCCATCATGTCCGGATCGGCAAGCGACGATCCGCCATCGGTGGTGGCAGGTAATGCTGCTGCACCATCGTTTAGAGCGAGTTGTGTGTTGTCGTTGTCTTCCGCCACAGGTTACGTCCTACGTTAAACAGGCATGTTCATCAGTTCTTTGTACGCTTCGACCAGCTTGTTGCGGGTCTGCACCGTTGCTTCGAAAGCAACGCTGGACTTGTTACGCGCAATCATCACATCTGAAAGGCTGACGCTGCGGTCGCCTTGGTCAAAACGTGTCGCCAACTCACTGGACGTCTTTTGAATGCCATTCACGGAATTGATGGCGCCAGACAAAAGTTCGCCAAAGTCCTGAGAGACTTGTTGACCAGTCGCAGCACGTGACGTGTTCTGCGCTTCCAATGCCATGGTCTGCATTTCATGCTGCATCGGGTTAATTTTCATAGGTCATCCTCGCTGTCAAAACTTTGGCAATTCCCGTCAGTTCGGGCTTTTTGGGCTATCTGATTACTATTTATGCAATTATTAAGCCAGTTATTATAACGTAGTCACTCAGCAAAAAGCACCGATTCACTGAGGAATGTCGATCCCCGCATCACGCATTTTGGCGAGTTTATAGCGCAAGGTTCTTGGACTGATGCCTAAACGCTCAGCCACATCTTTCCGGCGACCTTCACAGGCACGAATCGTATCCAGAATGATGGCGAACTCCTGATCGCGAAGTTCACTCCCCAGACTGTCAGAAGATGCAGTAACAGGTTCGGAATGGTAAGATTCAACGCGATTTGGCATGGCTTGTGGTTGAATAGTCGGTGACACAGCTTCACTGCCCGAGACCAGATTCTGCAAGCTGCCAGCGTCTTGCCAGTCAACGCCTTCCAGAAGGATGTCGACAGCTTCAATCACTCCCTGATTGCAAAGGATCAAAGCGCGTTGCATCACGTTGTCCAGTTCACGCACATTCCCCGGCCAGCGATACTGTGTCAGTTTTTCGGCAGCGCCTTGGGTCAGTTGCGGAACCGCTTGTCCCAGCTTGCAGCAATGGCGTTTCAAAAGGTGTTCGGCAAGCGGAATAATATCTCCAGCGCGCTCACACAGCGGCAACCAGGAGATTGGGAAAACATTCAGACGGTAGTAAAGGTCTTCTCGGAAATTTCCTTCTTCCACGTACTGGCGAAGATCGCGGTTACTGGTTGCAAGCACGCGAACATCCAACTTGATGCTCTTGCGGCTGCCCAGACGCTCGACTTCGCGCTCCTGGAGCACGCGCAGCAGCTTGGCTTGCAGTGCCAAGTCCATTTCACTGATTTCATCCAGCAAGATGGTGCCGCCCTGAGCCTGCTCAAATTTGCCCGGGCACGCCTGAACCGCTCCGGTAAAAGCACCTTTCTCGTAACCGAACAGAGTCGCTTCCAGCATATTTTCTGGAATCGCCGCACAGTTGATGGCGACAAAAGCCCCTTCAGAACGCAAAGACTGACAGTGAATATGGCGTGCCATGACTTCTTTACCTGAACCGCTTGGGCCTAGGATCATCACGTTGGCATCGGTCTTCGCTACACGGTCAGCTAATGCAATCAGTGCCTGACTTTTCGGGTCAGCGACCACAGCATCACTCGTGTCAGCCTTAACCGGTGCATAACGGCTCACCATGTTCAGCAGCACTTCGGGTGCGAACGGTTTGGCCATGTAATCAATCGCGCCCTCTTTCATGGCGGCGACCGCATCCTGAATATTGGCGTAAGCCGTCATCAGCAGCACAGGCAGGTTGGGATAGTTCAGCTTTAGGTTTCTAAGCAAACCCAGACCGTCCATCCCTGCCATCTGAACATCAGAGACCACGATGTCGACGGTTTCATTTTTCAGCAGTAACAGAGCCTGTTCGGCGCTGTCTGCTTCAAGCCACTGGTAACCTGCAAGTGCAAGGGTATCCACCAAGGCTTCACGCAAGCCTTCATCATCTTCAACGATAAGTACTTTGCTCTGATTCATTGTGCTTCTCCTGATACCTCTTCCTGCGTGGTATCGCAGTTGTCTGCCAGCGGTAGGCAGAGCGTAAAACAGGCACCCTGGCCCGGTTGAGATTGAAGAGTCAGCCTGCCTTTATGGGCATGGCAGACCATTTGAACAACAGCGAGACCAAGGCCTGTGCCTTGCTGTCTCGTTGTGAAAAAGGGTTCGAGAATTTTGCTTTGAAGTTCCGGCGCAATACCGGGACCATTGTCGGCAACCGACAAGAAGAGTTGTCCCTGTATTTCGCGTGCGTCGACAACCACCTTGCTGCCTTTACCTGCCACCTGAATGGCGTTAACCACCAGATTCGACAGGGCGCTGGCCAGCGCATTCATATTTCCGAGCAGCTGGTGGGATTCGTCATCACAGTTGATTTCAAAGTCGACTTGCTGACTGCTCACCAGGGCTTCGACCATTGGCTCAAATTCGTTCAGCAGGTGCTCGAGGGTAAAAGTGTTCACGACTTTGTTGTCGCCACCTTTGGCGAATAGCAGCATGTCGTTGACCTGCTTTTCAAGATCGTGAAGCCTATCCACCAGCTTCATCTGGAAGCGTTTACGGGTAGGCTCATTAAGGTTTGGCGCACCTAGGTTTGCCGCATAGAGCAAAGCACTGGAAAGCGGGGTTCGCACCTGATGCGCCAGTGAGGCGACCATCTTACCCAACGAGGACAGACGCTGGAGATCGCTCACACGTGATTGCAACAGGCGGGTTTCCGTCATATCGGTGATCAGAATGAGCTGACCGGAATCAGAAGCGGAAATGCCGAGTTTCACCTTGCGTCCGTCACGCAGTGAAACTTCATGACCATCATCTTCACGGGGCGAGAAGGCACGGTTGATTACATCAACCCAACGCTCTTGCGTTAACGGTGTGCCAAGCAAGCGAAATGCTTCTGGGTTGGCTTCCGCCACACGGCCGTAGGGATCGAGCAGAATCACGCCTGCGGGCATGACATCTAACACTTGTTTGTATCGTAGAACCTGCTGATCAACGGTTCCCAAAGGAGAATGATTCGCTTCCATGATGCTCGACTATTTAGCTCTCTTTTTCTGACGCTAAGTAGCTCTAAGCAGGGAATGTGCCAATTATTAAATCATTGAAAATCAGTAGATTAAGCAAGATAGGAACAAAAAAGCGAAGTCAAAAAAATGACTTCGCTTTACGGTTAACCTTTTTAGTGAAAGGTGTTTACATCCAAACAACCTGAAGATGCTCATATTCAGGTCGTTTGGGTATGTAATCAGGTCACGTCTTCTTTGTTGAGGCCGTACTTACGCATCTTCTCAACCAGCGTGGTACGTCGCATACCCAGCATGTCGGCTGCACGGGCAACAATACCCATTTGCGCTTCGAGTGCCTGACGAATCATTTCCACTTCCAGGTCCGCTAGCATAGCTTTCAGATCAACACCTTCCGGTGGTAGCCCTGCTGCTGAAGGACTCGCAAAGCCCGGCATTTCTTCTTCCGGCTCGTCCATCGCAAACACCGCATGCAGTGCGTCACGCTCCAGGTCTTCCTCGGCTTCCAAACCGCCCAAGGTTTCTGGTTGGAATTCCGGGATATCGCTATAGCGATATTTCTTCGGCAGTCGGTTTACATCCACCATCTGACCTGGGTACAGAATCACCATGCGCTCGATGAGGTTAGCGAGTTCGCGGACGTTGCCCGGCCACTCGTGCTCCATCAAAGAACTGATCGCACGTGGTGTCAGGTGAACCTGATTCGCCCCTTCTGCTTCCAAACGCGCCATGAGTTCTTGAATCAAAAGCGGAATGTCTTCAATGCGTTCACGCAGCGCTGGCATTTCGATTGGGAACACGTTCAGGCGATAGAAAAGGTCTTCACGGAACGAGCCCTCTTCAATCATGGTATCGAGGTTGCGGTGTGTCGCCGCGACAACACGTACATTCACCTGAATGGTCTTATTGCCACCAACACGCTCAAAACAACGCTCTTGAAGTACGCGCAGCAGCTTAACCTGCATTGGCTGCGGCATATCACCAATTTCATCCAGAAACAGCGTGCCACCTTCTGCCAGCTCAAAACGGCCTTTACGCGCAGAAATCGCGCCGGTAAATGCCCCTTTTTCGTGACCGAACAGCTCACTTTCCAACAGTTCCGGTGGTATCGCACCGCAGTTCACTGGCACAAATGGCCCTTTCCCGCGTTGCGAATGGTAATGGATGTTACGTGCAACAACTTCTTTACCGGTGCCGGATTCACCCAGAATCAGTACGCTGGCATCCGTTCCTGCAACTTGCTCAATAAGATGACGAACATCGGCGATCGCTTCACTGCGACCGACCATGCTTCTGAAGAGCGTATTTTTTCGGCTAAGTTGAGGAATATTGAATGCGCGCTTGCCGGAAAACTCCTGACAGTGTCGGAGTGCATCAGCAAGTTGGGGATAATTTAGTGGCAGCTCGAGCTCACCGACGAAGTTTGGCAGTCCAGACAATTCCGCTTTGTGTTTTGCAAGCGCAATAATAGGAATGTGATTATTAATCGCCAAACTGTCCAGCACTTGGGATAAGCGCTGCGGTGAGTGGATGTTACCCAGAAAACAAGCACCCTCGGCCTGTTTCCAGTGCGAATCATTTAGCTCAGTGGTTGAACATAGCAGGTATTGCTCACCAATAAACTCCAAGATAACGCCTAAATCGTGACGAAATTTTTCATCATCCTCGATAACAAGAATCTTCGTTAAACCTTGCATGTGTGAGATATATCTGCCCTAAAACCATCTAAGTCATCGGCGCGACGGATGTCACCAATAACAGAATAATCCAGCTATTGTAATTATTGCTTGGTATAAGGCAACTAGAGACACAATAAAGCTGTGACTCCAGTGCCAAGACAGATTAGATTGTAGTGAATCTGACGCGTTTTTATGCGTCTGCAGAGGTGATATTGTGATACTCAGCCGGTATTTGATCCCACGCCGATTTAATTTCGCGCAAAATATCGACAACTTCATCGATTGGCGCTTCCAGATTGTCTCGATTAGCCTCTGAGATTTGGCGGATCATGTAGTCGTAAAGCGCATCCAGGTTAGAAGCAATCTCCCCACCCTCTTCCATCGACAAACAAGTACGCAAGCTGATGATAATATCCAGCGCCTTACCCAGACGTTCACCTTTCACTGCAATGTCGCCTTGCAACATCGCTGCTTTGCCCTGAACCAAACGTTCAATAGCACCTGCCATCAGCATTTGAATCACTTTATGTGGTGATGCCGCACTCAACTGGCTGTCTATTGAAACCTTTTTGTAGGCCTGAAGTGACCCTCTCATAACATTCCTCACCTACTCGAACTTTTTGTAAATTTGCACTGACTGACGCCCTTTCTTAAAACGACTGGCATGGGCTGCAGCACTATCACGTTGTACTTTTATAAGGCTAAATAACTGCTCAGTTCTGGCAATAGCCTGTGACCAAGCGGCTTGTTCCGGCTTCTCCGGCAACATCGTGATTTCTGCCAGACATTGTTTTCGAATATTCAATAACCGTGCCATCTCATTGGAGTCAACAGGGTCTGAATTCAGTACTGCCAGAAGTTGTTCATCAATCTCTGACAGTTGGGATAGCAAAGTGTGCATCGTTATCTCGCTTACATCGACGGCATGATATTCATCATGGCCGACAGTTGAGATTGCATCTCTGCCATCGCGTTATCCATGGCGGAAAACTGCTTTAATGTGCGGTTTTCCAAATCTTCCATTCGGCGATCCAATGTTTGCTGCTCATCTTGCAGGCGCATACGCTGATCGCCCAAGCTGGATTCGCGGTTGCGAATAGCACCGCCAACACCAGTAAAGTTCTGTACGGTTTCTTCCACCTTGCGAGCGAAACCCTGATTACCACCGAAGAAACCTTCCAATGCCCCGAAGTTGCGTGTCAATTGTTTGTCCAGCAGGTTGTAGTTGATTTCCAACCGGCCATCCATCGTGGTGGAGATACCGAGCTCGCTCAATGTTTTGAGCGAATCAGGCGCACCTTCAATTGGCGTAGAAAACAAAGAGCGCATCTGGTTAACCGCGGAGCGAATCACGCTGTCCCCTACCAAAGGCCCACCCTGTTGGGTTTCAGGGTCGTACTTCGACAATGCTTTTGTCACTTGATAGAACGCGTTGTAGGCGTCTACAAACTCTTCGAGTGATCCTTTCACCGTGTCCCTGTCTTCGTCCACAGTGACAATCACAGGGCCATCTGACGGTGATGTCAGCTGGGACACATCAATGTTGACACCGCGAATGGCATCAGAAAACGTATTGGTGTCGCTGGACACAGATGCCAGACCATCGATCAGAATGCGGGCATCCAACGCCGCCTGCATCTCATTCATCGAGTTGCTCGGGCTGGCAGGGTCATAAGCCAGTGCTTGCAGCGGTGACGTCACCGGTGCGTTCACACTGACGGAAATTTGGTTATCGACACCGGTTTTATCACCACCGAGGATCAATCGCGCGCCGCTGTCATCATTGATAACGGATGCTTTGATACCAGGATTATTCGCACTGCTGTTGATGGTGCGGACGATATCGAGCAAGGAGCTGCTGTTTTCATCGATATCTATGGTGGTGGTTCGGCCGCCCAGACTCAGCGTGATTTGCCCAGCGCCAAAATCAGCTTTGGCGTCTAAACCGTCAGAGACGAGTTTATGAGACTGTGCGAGTTGCTGAACGTCGATGGAGTAAACGCCGGTAACGGCTTGGTGGTCGGCGGATGCGGAGACAGCTTCTTCGTTGCTTGAAACTGTACTCCGCGCCGCGAAGGTATTATTACGGCGAAAGTCATACATTAAGTCTTTCATCGTATCGAGGGAGGTCTTGAGTCTACCGTAGGCACTGATGTTAGTTTCAACATCGTTCAGGCCCTTAACGATTCGCTCTTGTTTAGGCGCACGCTCAGCTTCAACAATTTTGCTGACCATGGAGTTGATGTCCATGCCACTGCCAAGGCCCGTTGCGCTTAAACCCATTTTTCACTCACCTCAGTTATACCTTTTCTGCAACGAGCCCCCTCGCATGAAGAGACAGTTGCTGTGCTAGCTCTAGCATTTCTTTCTCAGGAATCTGTCTGATGATGTCGCCGCTACTCATTTCGTAAACAGTCACAACACTTCTTCCAGAACTCTCATCAAGTCGAAATGACAAGCCTTTGTTAAAGGTAGACACAAACTCATCCAGTCGCTCAACCAGCATTTCGAGCTGTTCTTGCTGCATCTCCCGTGTAGCTTCAAGTTTTTGGACTTGTTCTACCCGGCGTTGAGACAGCTTTTCAACATTCTCTGCCATCTGCCGCTGGTTCGTGATGTTGGGTTGAGTCCCCTCCACAGATTGTTTACTGCTAGCAACTTTCGTGCCTGACTGTGGAGTCACATGAGACAGGGATGACGTAGAAACGGATGATAGGTCCATCGTAGTTCACCTCCTGTTAGCTATTGACGGTGAGGGGCAAGCTCACCGTCATTTTGGTCTTGCTATTAGCCTAACAGGCTCAGTGCAGCTGACGGTGCTTGCTTCGCTTGTGCAAGTATAGACGTACCAGACTGCTGCAGGATCTGAGATTTAGTGAACTGCGTCGTTTCCTTAGCAAAATCAACGTCTCGGATACGGCTGTTAGAAGCACTCACGTTCTCGTTAACGTTATCCAAGTTAGAGATTGCGTGGCTCAGACGGTTCTGCTTCGCACCCAGTTCTGCACGGTGTGAATCGATGTATTGCATCGCGTTATCCACCAGGCCAACTGCGCGCTGTGCGCCACCCACAGTACTAACGTCAACGTCTTGTACAGTTTGGTCAACTTTCGCTGCACCTGCGATACCCAGAGAGGTCGCCAGTGCGCCGGTGAATGCTACGTCTGCGCCAGAGGCAGAAACGATTTGCAGTTCGCCGTTTTCAGTCACAGATGCAGAAACTTTGCCGTCTGCTTGACCGTTGATGTAGGTTGCCACTTCTTCCACATCGTCGCCTGCTTTAGCAGAAACGTTGATGGTTGCAGTGGTACCGTCAGCGTTGGTGATAGCCATAGACAGTGTTGCACCACCCGTTGCGGTCCAAGCAGCCATGTCAGCAGACGCAGCTACAGTCGCTTTATAGGTCGCACCACCCATCATTGCTTCGTCAGCACGGATGTTCTTGAACTCCATGAAGACCGCTTCACCAGCGTCAGCACCGATTTGGAATGCTTTGGTACCGTAAGTACCGTTCAGCAGTTTCGCACCACCGAAAGAGGTTGTTTCTGCGATACGGTTCAGTTCGTCTTGCAGAGCAACGATCTCTTCCTGGATTGCCACACGCTCTTGGTCACCGTTAGCACCGTTAGCAGATTGCAGTGACAGATCACGCATACGCTGCAGGATGTTGGTGGATTCTTCCATCGCACCTTCAGCAGTTTGTGACATTGAAATACCGTCGTTTGCGTTACGTACTGCAACGTCCAGACCACGGCTTTGCGAAATCAGGCGGTTAGAGATTTGCAGACCTGCTGCGTCATCCTTTGCGCTGTTGATACGGAAGCCCGAAGACAGACGCTCCATCGAATTGTTCAACGCATCGGTTGAGCTGTTCAGGTAGCGCTGAGCGGTCATTGCAGGCACGTTAGTGTTTACTGTAATAGCCATAACTATTCTCCTTTGGTACTAAGTCCGGCTTCCGCCCAGCAACCCAGGGAAAACCAGTTCTAAATCTCTCACAACCCATGTAACGGCACGTTTGGAAAAACCTTTACACCTTTTTTCCTACTTTTTTTACAAGCCACCTTGGAGGGTGAAAAGCCGTAAAATCATGGTGCTATGAAGGTTTTCGCCTTAAAGGAAGAAAACTTTAGAGATGATTTAAAAAATTTGTCGGCAAAAATACGCTGAGGACAGAAAAAGCCATTAATAACAAGGCATAACAAGGAAAGAAGCTGGATAGGGAGTCAGTCTTTTCGCTGAAAAAACGCACAAAAAAAGCGGCAATGGCTTGCCGCTTTTCGGGATCTATATTCCAGATTACTGGAGGAGGTTGAGCGCCGCCTGTGGCAACTGCTTCGCCTGCGCAAGAATAGAGGTACTTGCCTGCTGCAGAATTTGCCCTTTGGTGAGCTCTGTCGTTTCTTTCGCGAAGTCAGTATCGCGGATGCGGCTGTTAGACGCAGAAACGTTCTCTTGGATGTTCGACAAGTTACTGATGGTATGGCTCAAGCGGTTTTGCTTCGCACCCAGGTCAGCACGCTGACTGTCGATGTACTGCATCGCTGAGTCGATAATACCCACGGCCATCTGCGCACCACCCGCATTACTGACGTCGATGTCTTGCGTCGTGGTTGCAGCACCTGCGCCGGTCACTAAGCCCAGAGAGGTTGCCAGACCACCACCAAAGGTGACGTTACCAGAGAGCTTCTCTTCCGCGATGAAAACTTGCAGTTGACCTGCTTCGTCGACAGATGCCGTCACCATCTCGTCAGATTGACCATTAATATAGGTCGCTACTTCCTCAATATCGTCGCCAACTTTGGCATCAATGTTCAGGTTGATGGTATTGCCGTCTTTCGTGGTGAACGCCATGGTCAGTGTCGCGGCAGTACTTGCCACTTCCCAACCTGCCGATTTGCCGTTTGCGGCGATAAACTCGGTACCACCCATGCGGAAATCATCAGCACGAATACTGGTTAAGCCCATGATGATGGCCTCACCCGAATCAGCACCAATTTGGAAAGATGCTTCACCGAAAGAACCATTCAGCAGTCGACGGCCACCAAACGCAGTGGTTTCTGCGATACGGTTAAGTTCGTCCTGAAGCGCTGATACTTCTTCCTGAATCGCGATACGCTCAGACTTACCATTTGCACCGTTAGCCGATTGCAGGGAAAGGTCACGCATACGTTGCAGGATGTTTGTAGATTCCTGCATTGCACCTTCTGCAGTCTGGGCAATGGAGATACCATCGTTAGCGTTGCGCATCGCAACATCTAGGCCACGGGTCTGGGCTATGAGTCGGTTCGAAATCTGCAGACCAGCGGCATCATCTTTCGCACTGTTGATCCGACTACCAGACGACAAGCGTTCCATCGACGTATTTAGATCGTTTGTCGACTTGTTCAGGTAACGCTGCGCAGTCATCGCAGACACGTTGGTGTTAACTGTTACACCCATTTTGCTCTCCTTTGACTTTCGCGTATTTTGCGAAACAGCCTACCCGCGACAAACTTGTCCGAATGTAGAAGCGGGACCAGCCTTCAGTTCGTTATCAGGAACGGTATCAGTGCAACTGACACCTCATGCCGAATGTTATTCAAATAGCATGCCAATTTTTGGAAAGTCTTGTTTATCATCAACTTAGGAGCAACGAGAGCGGAGTCGATTAACAAAACGGCAAATAATTTGATTTTCTCCTCAAGAAAATCGGCAACTCGCCGCCTCCGGTCATTGCCTCTTCATAACCATAGCACCAGATCTTGCAATTAAGAGGGATGAATCACATTTTGTTCGAATAAATTTTTATTCTCAAAACAGAGACAAAGCAGTCCGCCTTCTAAACACGTGCGAATTTATCCATAAAGTAAGCGTCTTCCGGCACGGTATTTGCTGTCTTTTATTTAGTTTAAAAACTTAAGTTTTTCGCTCGAATAACTATATGGATTCCTTATGAACAATCCCTCCCAAACCAATGAAAGTGCTATGACACTGGAACAAGCGTTTGAGCATGGCGTTTCGCTCTATCAACATCAGAAAAAACGCGAAGCCAGAGAGGTGTTCGAACACATTCTTTCCCA
The DNA here is from genome assembly GCF_947387585.1 of Grimontia sp. SpTr1. Classification (NCBI taxonomy): domain Bacteria; kingdom Pseudomonadati; phylum Pseudomonadota; class Gammaproteobacteria; order Vibrionales; family Vibrionaceae; genus Grimontia; species Grimontia sp. SpTr1. The sequence goes on along the minus strand of NZ_CANDOD010000002.1, from coordinate 86,195 downwards.
TGCGCCTGATGCTCTGCCTGTCCTGCAGGTACTGGCGGTGATGGACAGCGAAGAAGGTGCCTGGCAAGACGCACTGAAAAAGCTGGATCATGCGCTGACCGTTGAGCCCGGCAATGCTTCAATCCTTTTCGATAAGGCAACCTTGCTGACAGAAAACGGCATGAACAAAGAAGCCCTTGAAATCGTTGATGCCCTGCTCGGTGTGGCACCTGATCACCAGGAACTATTGGCTATGCGGCAACAACTTACCGCGGCAATCGGCAATCTGGGCGAAAGTCGCCGCACGGCAAAACAAATACATCAGGCGTCAGCGCAAAAAAATGCCGCCATGGATGCCGAAGTTCAGGAGACACTGGCGCTGGCTGACCAAATGGTGGCAAGCGGCAATCTGGATCAAGCTAAACAGCTCTATAACGCCGTGATCAGTGTGGCGGGAGACAACCCAGCAGCATTGCTAGGTTTGGCAAAGCTTTATATGGGCGAGGAAAACTTTGGGCTTGCACGCCAAAACCTGCTTCGTGCGTTTGATATCGAGACGTCAGAAAAAGAAGTCGTGGTTCTGCTTAGCCACAGCGCCATCAAGATTGAAGATTTCAAAGCGGCACGTGAACATGCCCGCTTCGGCCTAAAGACCTGGCCGGCAGAGCCTCTCTTTTGCCGCTTGATTGTGCTGAGCTACGAAAAAGAAGAAAACTGGCTGGAAGCCTACCGACAGGCGAAAACTTTCATCAAGCCATACCCGACTGACGTGGATTTGCTGAACAGACTGGCAACAGCAAGCTTCCAGTTGCTGCGCACTCGCCATAATTTCACGCCAGCGGCAATTTTGGAATGTCAGCAACACATCCAACAGGCGGCAAGCGTGGCAAACGAAGAAAACAAGCTGCGTCTTTCCACTTATCTTGCGGAAGTACTCTGGTACAAAGGTGAAGCCAAAACCTCAAAAGCCCTGCTTGAAGATTACATTGCCCAATACCCTGACGACGTAGAAGCGGGTTTCAACATCAGTTTTGTTTACCGTACCCTCGGCGAATGGGAAAACTACTACCGCGCCAATGAGCTCGGCCTGACTTGCCATCGTCGCCTCCAATACAGTGGCAACATGCCTCAGTGGAACCTTGAACGCCCGAAAGATGACGTTGTTCTGGTGATGCCAGAGCAAGGCGTGGGGGATGAAATCCTTTATTTCCATAATCTTGCTTTGGTTTTGGAAAACACTCAAAAAGTTTATGTTGCCTGTGACCCTCGCTTGGAATCTGTGCTCAACCGCGCGTATCCAGAGGCAATCATGGTGCCGATCAAACGTATTGAAGGCGAAAGCATTCATATTCCAGAGGAAGTGATGAACGACATTACCTCTTGGGTGGCGGGCGGCAGTCTGGCTGGCATCTGCTTTGAAAAACATGGCCGTCACGTTTACCAGTCTGGTTACGTGAATTTGCCGGAAGACACCAAAACGCACTGGCAATCGAAATTAGCAGAGATTCGTTCAGTTAACGCAGACAAGAAACTGATTGGTATTTGTTGGCGAAGTGGCCTTGCCGCCGCAACCCGTAACATCCATTACCTGATTGCAGAAGAAGTCGCGCATTTGGTGAAGCAATTCCCGGATGCGGTATTTATCAATCTTCAATACGGGGATTGCAGCAAAGAACTCAACAAGATTGAAAAGCTTTCCGGCGTACGCATTATGCAGCTTGAAGGTCTGGATCTGCGCGATGACTTTGAAGGCACAGCTGCCGTCATCAAAGGGTTGGATGCTGTGATCACTGCGGGTACCGCGGTGCATCGTCTGACCACTGCCGTTGGCACACCTTGCCATGTATTCTTTGCCGGCACGGAAGAGTCTGATTTCAACCAGCCTGAACCTTTGTATTGCGACAGCGAGTTTGGTTACTTCTACCCACCTATGCTGGAAAACAAATATCCGCTGCTGGAATCCATTGTACGCCACATTCAAGCAAACTGATTCACAGCCAAAACAAAAAGGCCGCATCATAGTGATGCGGCCTTTTTTCTGAATTCACTGAACAAATTCTTTCGGCGTGCACCCTTCCCAGCGCCGGAAAGCTCGGTGAAAAGCTCTGGGCTCCGAAAATGCCAACCAATAGCTGATTTCCTTAATACTCAGCCTGCCCTGCTTTAAGTAAGCCACAGCCAAATCATGCCTAGTCGTATCCAGAATATCCTGAAAGGTTTCCCCTTCTGCTTTGAGCTTTCTGTATAACGATTGCGCGCTGACCCCAAGACTGTCTGCAATCTCTTCTGAACTCGCTTTTTGGTGATGAAGACTGTCCACAATCCGCTTTTTCACTTCATTGGCAAAAGACCCCGAAGCGGCAATCTCTTGCATCAGTTGCCTGGCATGTTCCGATAAGACGCCATGAATATACTCATTACTGCCACTTAACGGCATGTTGAGGAATCTTGTGTTGAAGACCAGTTGATTAAATGCTTTGCTGCCCAACACTTCACACCCCAGCAATCGGCTGGCTGCTGTTTGTTCTGCCTCAGATAAATGGCGGGTCAATTCGATATGCGCATTCTGGACCGCATCCAGCGGCAAATTCTGACCAGAGAAGGCCACGAAGCCGCCCAACATCCTGTCAGTGTGCTTCTCAAGTTCCCACTCTTCGTTTTCATTCAGTATCCGCAGGTAGGCAATATCCTCCTCTTCCACTAGTACGATCCGCTGAGCTTGATTGAGCAGCGGCGACATTTCGCTGAGTTGCTGCAGAGAGTGACGCAATGTGGGGCTGTGTTTGACGGCCTGGCCTAATGCACTTGCACCTTTGAAATCCGGATCAATGCCAACCCTAAATCCAAGCAGTGGATCGTTTCTCTGAGCCAAAGCCAGTTTCCAGAACGCGTTATAGGTATTGAGCCCGCATCTCTCATCCGGCGAGCTTTTTAGATCTTTCGGCAGTTTTAGCTGTGTTTTAATCGCTTCGGTATCCCATCCCAAGTCTGACAGGATCCTGTCGAGCCCCAGCAAAAAGCCCATGACCAACGTTGGTGAAGTGTTCATTTTCATCCCTTGATGACCAGAGTCCCTATTTGATGTCTATGGTCTCTGTGACTGTCATGGCTCCGATACTAACATTTGAAAAAAATGCAAAGGGAACGAGGGAAGAAAAATGCGTGAAGAAACAAATGGCCGCCGTAAGTTTTTAAAAGGATTGATAGGTGTCGGTGTTGTGGTCGCTGGCGGTACCGTCTATCGCGCGGTTGATAACGGCGTATTCAGCGTCGGTAAAGGTGAGCCATTTACACCTTGGACCGACTGGCAGTCGGCGTCAAAAAGCGGTGAACTCGCCATCATCAACGCTGCCGTGCTTGCCGCAAACCCCCACAATACCCAGCCTTGGATTTTTGAATTGCGCGACAACGCGATTTGGCTCTACGCCGACACTGCGCGCCATTTGGGCACCATGGATGTTTATGGCCGTGAACTTTGCATTGGTTTGGGATGTGCCTTGGAGAATATGGTTCAAGCCGCTCCCGCGTTCGGGTTTGACGCGACAGTATTGCTTGGCGACACAGACCTAACCAAACAAACCTGGAGCGGCGTGCCTATGCATGTCGCGACGATTACCCTGACACCGACAGGAAAGCAGGAGCAAAGCGAGCTTTACCAAGCCATTGGTCACCGACATACCGATCGGGGGGAATACCAGCGCGATACGCCGATCGATGCTTCGTCAAAGTCTGCATTGACGGCAATGGCCAACGAGAGCTTCCCTGATGTCAGCCTTTCCCTGCTGACCACAAAAGCACACCGTGACGCCTTTACCCAACAAACGGTCAATGCCACCCGCTTTATTGCCGCCGATCATCAGATGTCATCTGACAGTTTCCGCTGGTTTAGGCTGAGCCATAAAGAGATGCAAACGCACCGCGATGGTGTTTACATTGATACTGCTGGGCTGCCTCCGGCCATGAGAGCCATCAGCAAAATCATGCCGACCTTATCTGAAGAGTCATCGAATCAATATTGGATTGAAGGTACGCAACGCACCATGGAATCCACGCCGATGCACGGCTTGATCACGCTGAATAATCTCTATAGCTCAAAGCAGAACATTGAAGCAGGCAGGTTGTGGCAACGCATTCATCTTTGGGCGACGACACAAGGTATTTCCATGCAGCCGGTTAACCAAACCTGTGAAGTGATAGACAGACAAAAACAGCTAGAACAGCCTCAGACTTTTGCAGACGATCTGCGCGCGTTATCCGGCAAACCTCAATCCGCCACTTTTGCTTTCCGGGCTGGCTACCCAACCCTGACTGCGATCCCCAGCCCTCGTCGCGCCCTGAAAGACGTGGTCGCCAGCGCATAAATAAGGCCTGTTGAGCTTTGGTATAAAAAGAAAAAGGTCAGCACGTGCTGACCTTTTGATTGAGTGGTGACTTTACGCTTCGGCAACCACCTGCGACGGACATGATGGGCGTCGCGTCTCTCTTGCCGATAGCAGCAACAAACCAAAAGCCACAGCGCCTGCCAACAGCATCGCCAAAATCACAGTGTGATAGTTGTAGAGCTCGGCAACAAAACCAACCATCACGCTGGATGCCAAACTTGCTATCATGATGGCGTTATTGAACAAGGTTGTCGCCACACCCATCTGGTTTGGCATCTTGTTCTGAATCACCACCATTCCGAGGCTTGCACTGATACCAACCGCCAAGCCGTTCAGCATTTGCAGCGCATACATTTGCCATAGTTCACCCGCGTTAAACAGCAAGGCATAAAAGAAGCAAGCCGCTGCCGCACTGAGTACCATCAAACGTTGAGGCGCAATTTTAGCCGCCCACAAGCCAGCCAATACCATCACGGGAATTTCCACAAACGCTGCCAAGCCGAGTAACTGACCCGCCACTGATCCTGCCATATCCAGCTCCTTTGTCACATACAAAGGGATCGACATGACGTACATGTTGTTGGCCAAAAACAACATGAACACCGCGCCCAGATATAACGGCGCTCCCGGGATTTTGCGCCATGACAGGCGCACTTCCGCTTCACCTTTAGTATCCGTTTCTTTGATTTTGGTTGACGGGAACATACGCCAAACAATCAATACCGAAATCACCATGGTGACAGCAGCAAACAGGAATGCGCCGTTAAAACCGAAGGTATCGTACAGGATGAAAGCCAGTGGCGGGCCAATAACCCAAGACAAGGACATCATGGCGCGCATCAGCGATACAAACAGCGTACTGTTATCGCCAAGGTTCTTGTCCGCAAACTCGCGGCCAAGCGCGAAAGTCTGTGGTAAAGCGGCGGCTGAAAAGCTCGAGATGAAGATCATCACAGCCAGCGCCAGATAGAAATCGCGGATCATCATGAACAGTGCCATCACAACGATAAACGCGCCTTGCGCCAGCAAGATGATTTGGCGGCGTTCCCAACCCACATCTGACAACTTGGCAATACGCTGCGAAACCATCACTCCGCTAAAAATTGAGATGGCCAGAAACACGCCCATTTGCAACGGCGTAGCGTCCAATCCATCGACAACAAAAATCCCTAAAAGTGGATAGAAAAAGCCACCGCCGAGACCAGCAAACAAGCTGACCAGCAGGTAACAAAGCGCGGCTTTATTGGTCAAAAAACTTACGTAGTTTTTCATGAATTATTTCCCATAAAAATGGTGAATACAGTTGTCTGATTGAACAATCTGTCTGACTATCTCTTTCTTATTTGTGATGCAGTTTAGGGACAAATATGCATCTCGTGTGATAGCTATCGAGCAACCGCTGATACTATTCATTCAATTTCTTCCAACCCACTGACAATCCGGGTAAAACTACAACTGCACCAACCTTTACAAAGCGAGAGAACTTCATGCGGCCAACCATTGAACGTGTTCATAAAGCCGTCAGCCCAAGCTGGCACTTTGCGGATTACCATTGCATCGAGCCTAAGATTGGCGTGCAGTGCGGCTGGCATTACCACGATGAAATCGAGCTGGTGCTGTACTACGACCCTCATCATGTGGCACCCGGTAAAATCATCATTGATGATTACGTCGGCGAAGCGGCACATGGTTATGCCTATCTCACCGGTCCCGGTTTACCGCATATGCTGACCCGAGTGGCTTCGACGGCCACGCCGGAACGCCCCAGCAGCTCACATGTGCTCTGGCTTGATCAGTCTTGGATTCAATCCCTGGTGGTCACGGTGCCGGCATTGTCTGCCGTCAGTGACATGTTGGTACGCGCAAACAAAGGGCTGATGTTATCCAAAGCGACGTTCGATGCTTTGTACCCTTTGATGAATGGCGCGTCGCAGCTGAAACCTGCCGCACAGTTTGTGCGGGTGGTGGAAATCCTTATGCTGCTGTGTGAAGACAAATCAGCGCAAACACTGACTTCTCGCCCTTTCTGCTTTTACGTGGCGAAAGATACGCCAATTCTCGACAAGCTGGAAAAAGCGCAGCAGTTTATCGCCGACAATTACAATGCGCAAATATCTGTTCAAGATATATGCAGCCACCTCCACATGAGCGAAAGCTCGGTGTACAGGATGTTTGAAAAGCATTTTGATGACAGCTTCTCAGACCACCTTAAAAATTATCGACTTGGAAAAGCCTGCGAGATACTGGTGCGATCCAACATCCCAGTGTCAGTTGTGGCGGAGCGGGTGGGATTTTCTAACCTGTCGAACTTCAACCGGCAGTTCAAAACAGCAAAAGGGATGACCCCAACCGAATTCAGGAAGTTGTTTGGGTAGGAAACGGCTTGAAATAAGAGTTCCCAGTGTCTGGGAACTCAGTGGCATTAGATGTAGTTGAAGAGCGAGAGGTCTTTGGTCTTGGCAAAAGCCTGCTGAGAAGCCTGCAATGCCAGCATGTTTTCATTCATGTCGATCACCGCTGTCGAGTAATCCAAATCTTCCATGGTGCCAAGCGAACGGTTAAGCACCAACTTGAAGTCTTTGTGCATGCCTTCTTGTCTGTCCAGCGTGGTCAGACGGGTACCGACTTCAGAGCGCGCTTTGTTGAGATGCTTGAACGCAGCAGAAAACTGTTCGGTGACCTGATGCAACTCAGCCGTCGCTGAAGCATTGAAGATACTCTCGTTTGATAGCTCGATACCTTTCTTGAACGCATCAAACACGTTGAACGTATCCTGACGCTCCAGCACAATCTTGTCACCATCCAGCATTTCGCCTTCAAAACTCAGGCTGAGTGTTCCCCACTGCACGCCGTTTTGCGGATCGTAGACACCGGCACTGACCACGCTGCCATTTTGGGTCAGCTCATAAGTGGTTTGGCCGCCACTATCCACGCTAAAGCTCACCGCATAGTCAGAGTTATCAGCATTGTTAGTGTTCTTCGCTTGCGCTAACAACAGCAAGGAACCGCTATTCAGCTCATATTCCGGTTGATAGTCACCGAACGGGTTTTTGATTTCCATAAACACCTGATCTCCAGGATCGCTGGTTTGCACTTCAACCGCCGGAGCGACTTGCGCGGTGCGGTGATAACTGTCGCCGGCATAACGCACATTCAGCGCACTGTCGCGATAGAAAGGTTGCTTACTGGACTGGGTACCAGAGAACAGGAAGTTGCCTGATTCATCTTTCGCGTTGACCAGATTCATGAAGTTGTCAAACAGACCTTTGAGATCCTGGCGGTGAGCCGTGCGGTCATCATCAGACAAGGAACCGTTGATCATTTCCATCGTCTTACGTTTCGCACTATCGACCAACTGTTCGGCATCATCCACCGCGATTTCCGCACGGGTTTGGCGGTTGCGGGCAAGGGTGATCGAATCGATGTATTGATCGAGCTGTTTATCCTGCTGGCGGAAGTTCTGGATATAAATCGAGGAAACGGGATCGTCCCCCGCTGTCAGCACACGCTTACCCGTGGCAAGCTGGTCTTGGTTATCCTGCAACTTCACCTGCTGACGCATCAAGTCATTCGAGACTGACTGGTAGTTGTGAAAACTGGCAATACGGCTAATCATCACTCAGATCCTTATCGGGTTGCATTCAGCAGAGTTTCAAAGGTTTCATTCGCGGCGGTCATGATTCGGGAAGACGCCATGTAGGCTTGCTGGAATTTCATCATGTTTGCCGCTTCTTCATCGAGGTTAACCCCGGAAATCTCTGCTACACGCCCTGCCGCTGCATCATGTTCAACGCGGCTGACATCCTCAAGGCGGGCAAAGGAGGCTTTCTGTACACCTAAATCCGTGTTCAGGCCTTCATAAACGTCAATCAGACTGGAACGGCCACCATCCATCAGTTTCTGGGTTTGAAGCTGCTGCATGCGGATAAGGTTACCGTTCTCACCGTCGGCAGGAAGCAAACTCACAGCAAAGATATCTTCTGCTGCCGCGCCCGGTGTCAGCTCAAACGTGGTGCCATTGACGGTCACCGGAGATGCTGGCGGATAGGCTTGCGGTGCAAGGAGAATATTGCCTTTCATGTCCAGAACAGCAAACTGAGATGCATCAGGAGAAATCGCCACCTGAAACTCTTGTTGCGCGCCTTGTTGAAGCACTTTCAGATTTCCCTGACCAGTGATAACAGAGGTGGAGCTGATATAACTCTGGGCGGCAATTTTTGCCGGGTCTTCCATGGTGACGGCAATCTGGCCGGCACCTTGACGCACTGGACGGAGAATGACGCGTTCGCCCGCAGCCAGACCTACATCAACCTGAATGCGCAAGCCATCATATTCAATCGACGGTGGCGAACCGGAAGGCGTAACAGCAACCATGTTCTTTTCCGGATCGACCAAAGTGTATTGGCTACCATCAAACTTCAAGTGGTAATCGCCAATTTTCAGTTGCGCCAAATCGTCGATATAGACTTTCAGTTCGGCTGTGGAATCCGACGCTTTCACCACGCGATCACGGGCGAAGTCTTCGCTGTTGAAATCCACATAAATGTTTTCACCCACCTGACCAGCAAGATCAAAACCCTGCGATTGCAGCTCGTTGATCGACATGGCAAAGCCTGCGGCTAAGCGGCCAAGTTCATCACGGGCCTGTGCCAGCGTGTTATCACGGTATTCGAACATCGCCCCCAGCTTGCCGCGAATGTCACCATTGTCGATGGGTTTGAGTGCTTTACCTTCCACCAGTGCCAAACGGCGTTTCTGGTAGTCCGGTGTGCCCGGCACCGTTTGCAGTTCACTGGCATGCAAGCCGGAAACCAATGTATGACCGCTACCGATAATGACGTTATACAAGCCATCATCACGCTGGTTCACACTGACTTGGGTAAATTCAGAGAGCTCATTGATAAGCTGCTGGTGACGGTCAAGCAAATCGTTATCCACCGCCTGCGATTTAAGGATCGCTTTATGGATATCCACAATCTCCGCACCAATGTCATTCATGCGTTTTAGTGTGGCGTCGATTTGGACGGTGGTATCCGCTTCCTGGTTTTGCAGAACATTATTGATGTCGTTGAGACCGGCAGCAACCAGACGAGATTTTTCCAGCACCACTTTACGGGCGCCCATGTCACTTGGGCTGTCTGCCAGCCCTTTTACCGCGCCATAGAACTCATTCATGTTCTCTGGAATTTTCTTCGCAGAGTGAGACATCATGTCATCCAACATGGTGAGTTGGCTGTTACGGGTTTGGGCGTGAGCCAATGCAGAGGTGGTGATATTCAATTCGTTTACGGCAAACTTGTCGTAGTTGCGGCGAACGGCTGCCGCGTGCACGCCGTGGCCCCATTGGTTTGCCGACCAATAGGCAGAGTCATTGGCACGCTGCTCAACGGACTGACGGCTGTAGCCATCAGTATTCACGTTCGAGATGTTGTGACCCGTTGTGTTCAGCTGCCGCTGTGCTGTCAGAACGCCCTGAGAACCGAGCGTCAGCAGATCAAACCCCATTCTGCCCCCGTATGCGGAAACGCATAACCTACGAAATTGTCTATTGAGCAGAACAATTCAAGAATCGTGCCACAGAGTATAAGATCTAAAATTCAATGAGATGGGTGATATTTTCAACAACTTGGCGTCGACTTGTGCCGCCAAGGGCAAGGGATTGCCGCCAAACAGTATCAACTGTTAAGCCAGCTCCAAAGCCCCAGTGAGAAGTTGGGCAAAAGATCGATACCCAGGAATGACTTCAATAAATAGAGAGAAGTGATCACAACCGAGAACAGCACAAAGCTACTCAATAGCAAAACCAGTACACGTCCAGCATTGGCTGCCTTCTCTTCAGCACGGGTAAGTTCACGGCGGTTACGTCCAAAGAGGAATACCAGGTAGTAGTTCCACCCAAAACCACCAATGACGGTTCTGAAGTCGATCGCATGACGAGCCTTGGCACGGGTGCCAAACATGAGTTTAAGCTGGAGTAATTGCGCATCGGTGAAGGATTCCGCGACATCCTTCGGAGTTTTCTCCAGAAATGAGCGGATAAACGGATCGCGCTGAATAGATCCGCTAGCATGCTCTGAGATGGTTTTTTGTCCCTGTCCGGGTTCTCTTTCCGGCTTGGGTAGCTGCTCTGCCATTTGCCTTCACCTTTCGCTGCGACAGAGCGGAAAACAACAAACCGCCCTTGCGGATTATTGTTCCATCATGCCTTTAACACGGTTAAACACGCTGATCACTTTGTCGGAGTACTTAGGATCCGTTGCATAGCCCGCTTGATGCAGACCACGGATAAACTGTTCAGGCTCTGCGGTCTGTTGAAGGGCGGTGGCATAACGCGGATTCCGGTTCAGAAAACTCACGTAATCATTGAAACTGTCTTCATATGAAGCATAGGCACGAAATGACGCCATTTCCTGCACCGGGATATCATCATGAAATTCCAGTGTCTGGGTGGCTACTTTGTTACCATCCCAGCGGGGATCCGCTTTGATGTTAAAAAGGTTATGGCTGGAACCACGCGCATTGGCGATCACTTTCTTACCCCAACCGGTTTCCAGTGCGGCTTGCGCAATCAAAATGGCAGGATCTGTCCCTAAGGTACGAGCGGCCTTTTTCGCGTATGGCGTTAAGCGGCTAACAAACTCATCCGGGGTTTCAAAAGGCTTACTGGCTTCTACTTTTGGTACAGCATTTTGCTGCGCCAACATGTGAGCGCTTGGAATAACGGTGTCATCAGAAAGCGGCGGCAACACTTGCTGTGCAGCCTCCTCTTCCGTCATGTTTGGCGCGAGTGGCAGCGTTGGCTGTAGGCGAATACGGTCGCTCGCGCTGTTGTCACCCACATCCATTGGTTCGCTGTTTTGTAATCCTTTGAATTGCTGAACAATCAGATCGGCCAGCCCCAACGAACCTTCACGGGAAAGCGCACTTGAAAGTTGTTCGTCTGCCATTTGCTCATAGAATTTGGACGTGCGGTTATCAATTAAATCTGACTCGAAGGCTTCGTTGGCACTTCGCATCGATTTGAACAGCATTTGGGTGAACAGAGCTTCAAACTGCTCTGCCGCAGCGTGCAAAGCATCGTCTGATTGCTCGCCGTTCGCCGCTTTCTGGCGAAGAATGTCCAATCGGCTGAGATCGTGAATAAATCCGGTATCTAATGGTGCTTTCATGGCTTAAATCACTATCAGTTGACCGTCGATAGCGCCCGCTTGCTTGAGCGCCTGCAAGATTGCCATCAAGTCTGAGGGTGCCGCACCAACGCCATTCACGGCGCGGACCAAATCATCCAACGTGACACCGGGTTTGAAGTGGAACATGCGGCCATCTTCTTCCGTCACTTCCACACCGGAATCCGGCACGACGACGGTTTCACCGCCAGAGAATGCACCTGGCTGGCTGACTTGCAGATTTTCGTTAATGGTGACTGTCATGCCGCCATGTGTGATGGCCGCAGGACGAAGACGTACATTTTGACCCACTACGATGGTGCCTGTGCGGCTGTTCACGATGATTTTTGCCGCAGCATCGGCCGGAACAAACTCCAGGTTTTCTACCGTAGAAAGGAAGGCAACACGTTGGGACAGATCACGGGGTGCACGGACACGCACTGAGGTGGCATCCATTGCTGATGCGGTATTTGGCCCAAGGAAACTGTTAATGGAGTCCGCCATGCGCTGCGCAGTGGTGAAGTCAGACTCGAACAGGTTGAAGGTAATGTGGTCGCCACGGCCAAACGGTGAAGGCACTTCCTGCTCGACTGTCGCGCCGTTAGTGATGCGGCCAACAGTTGGCGTGTTACCGACAATAGAGGAACCGTCTGCACCTTCCGCACTGAAGCCACCCACAATCAGGTTGCCTTGTGCCACGGCGTAGACTTTACCATCCAGACCTTTCATGAAGGTTTGTACCAGCGTACCGCCGCGCAAGCTCTTTGCAGAACCGATAGACGACACTGTGATGTCAATTTTCTGGCCTTGCTTTGAAAATGGCGGCAACTCAGCACTGACGGCCACGGCTGCCACATTCTTGGTTTTCGGTTTGGTGCCCGGCGGCAATTGGATGCCGAAGTTTTTCAGCATGGCATTAAAGCTTTGATCGGTAAACGGCGTACTCTCACCTGTTCCGGCAAGACCTACCACTAATCCGTATCCCACCAATTGGTTGCTACGCACACCCGCCACTTCCGACACATCTTTAATGCGGGCAGCTTGTGCCGCTGGGGCAACCAATAGGGCGATTAAAAACAGCTTTAGCCAACTCTTCACGTCAATTCTCCGGCATCTTTTCTATGCGTTATAGAACGACATTAAAGAATCGTGCCAAGAATCCCTGATCCTGCGTATCCTGACGATCGCCAGTGCCTGAATACTGGATGCGGGCGTTGGAAATACGCGTCGAGGCGATGGTGTTCTCTGACGTGATGTCGTCCGGGCGAATCGTACCGCTCAAACGGATATATTCGTCACCAGTATTCAGCGTCAGCCATTTCTCACCACGGATCAGCAAGTTACCATTCGACATCACATCAATCACTTCAACGGAAATCGAACCGGAAATGCTGTTGCTCTGGTCTGCACTGGTCGAGCCGCTGGTAGAGTTATCATGTGCGGCGGCATATGACAGGTTGCGGTCGCCAATCGTCACTTCCTGACCACCTAACGACAGTGGGTCCATGCTCAGGTCGCTCGATTTTGCCGCGTCGCTGCTGGCGCTCTTTTTCGCCTGCGTTTTCTCTTCCAGCATCACAGTCACGATATCGCCAATGCTGCGCGGTTTGGTGTCATCGTAAAGATCTTGTGCACTCACTGCGCTGAACAGCGAGCCTGTTGCCGTCGCATAGTGTTCCGGCTGACGGGTCGGATGAAGTGGTGTCCAGTTTGGATCACCGGCTACCGGATCTTCGCGTTCACGAAGCAGGCCAATCAGCCCTTCACTACCCGGTTCGGTATTACCTTCAACCGCGTCAGTTTCTGTTGTGCCCTGCACGACTTCGCTTTGATTTTCCGCCAAAAAGGCTTCTGGATTCATCATTTCACAGCCGGAAACCGTCGCCAGCATAAATCCTGTGATCAGTAACTTTTTCATCCGCCTTTTACTCCTTTATAGCTGCTGGTTGACGTAGCTCAGCATCTGGTCGACAGACGAAATCACTTTGGAGTTCATTTCATAAACCCGCTGCGCTTCGATCATGTTGACCAATTCTTCGGTGACGTTAACGTTGGAGGTTTCCAGCATTGATTGTCTGACGCTGCCAAGGCCATCAAGACCCGGTACACCCTCTTGTGGGTCGCCACTCGCGCCCGTTGGCAGGTAGAGGTTTTGCCCGATAGGCTCAAGACCACCTGGGTTGATGAAGTCAACCGTAGTGATCTGTCCGATAACGGCATTGGCCTGCTGTCCACGCAATCTCGCAGAGACTTCGCCGTCAGTACCGATAGTCACCTGAATGGCATCCGGCGGTACGACAATTTCTGGCTCCAGTGGATAGCCTGCACCAGAGGTCACAATCACGCCTTCGTCATTCAGCGTGAATTGACCGTTGCGCTGGTAACCGATGTTGCCGTCTGGCAGCAAAATCTGGAAGAAGCCGTCACCTTCGATCATCAGGTCGAGGGCGTTGTTGGTAGTTTGGGCATTACCGTTGGTGTGAACGCGCTGCGTTGCCACCACTTTCGAACCGGCACCCAACATCAAGCCGCTTGGCAGTTCAGTGTTCTGTGAAGACTGACCGCCAGGCTGGTTGATGTTTTGATAAAACAGATCTTCAAAAACCGCGCGGGACTTTTTAAAGCCCACTGTCGAGGCGTTCGCCAAGTTATTCGAAATGGTCGAAATGTTGGTCTGTTGTGCGTCTAGGCCGGTTTTACTCACCCACAGTGCTGGATGCATACTGAATTCCTCTCAATTAACCCATGCGCAGCAGAGAGTTAGATGCTTGATCCATTTCCTCTGCGGTTTTCATTAGTTTGACTTGCATTTCAAAGTGACGCTGAAGGTCAATCAGTCCCGTCATCTCATTGATCGGGTTGACGTTACTGCCTTCCAGTGCGCCAGTCAGAAGTGACACTCCTGCGTCAGCTTCATACACGGTGCCGGGATTAATCGGCTTGAATACACCGTTTTTGTCTTTAAAAAGCTCATCGTTATTCGGGCGGACAAGTTTGATGCGGTCGACTTCTTCCATCGCTTCCGGTGGCGCGCCTTGTGGCAACACAGACACTGTACCGTCAGTCCCGATTTCAATTTTCGAAACCGGTAAAGGAAGGAAGATTGGCGCGCCACGCTCTCCCAGGATCAAATGGCCGTGACCATTTTGCAGCATTCCCGTTTGGTCAACTTTTAGGTTACCGACTCGGGTGTAGCCCTCTTGACCTGTGCCATCCAAAACCGCCAGCCAACCGTCACCTTTAATGGCAACGTCAAGTTCACGACCAGTGGTGATAGTTGAACCTTGTGCAAAGCTGTACCCAGGACGCTCTGTCATGTTGAACACACGGGTCGGTAAGCCTTCTCCGTATGCTTGCATAGCACGAGCCTGTTCCAGGTCTGCGCGAAAGCCAGTGGTACTGGCGTTTGCCAGGTTGTTGGCACGCAGCTGTAAAGCCTGCATATCTTGTTTGGCGCCACTCATGGCGAGAAATAGTGCGCGATCCATTAAGACGTTCTCCTGTCGCTTATGCATTAAATAAAGCAAGAAGAGTGCCAAAATGTAATATTGTCGAATTACAACAAGTTAGTGCAAGAAATGAGCAGATTGAGGAGAGAGATAAGAATAATTCTGGGAAAAGAATTGCCGCCCGGTCGCCGAGCGGCAAAAGAACACATATAGCGATTAACGAATCTGGAGAATCGTCTGTTGCATCTGGTTACCTACTTCCAGCGAGCGTGAGTTCGCCTGGAAGTTGCGCTGTGCGGTAATCAAGTCCACCAGCTCTTGGGTCATGTCGATGTTTGACTGCTCGATAGTACCGCTTTTCACTTTACCAAACGCGCCTTGCATCGCTTCACCCCACACGGCCTCACCAGACTGCTGGGTCACTTTCCACTGGGTATTACCCGCTTGAGAAAGACCTTGCTGGTTAGATACGCGAACCATCGCCACTCGGCCCAGTGCAACGTTTTCGCCGTTACTGTAGGTCGCCATGATGGTGCCTTTTGGATCGATATCCACTTTCGCCAGGTAGCCCGTGGTTGCGCCATCTTCCGTGAACTTACGCATTTCAAACGGTGATGCGTACTGCGTTGGCTCTTCGAAATTGATGGTAAGCGCCTGCGAACCGTCTGCACCGTTCATTTCAAGGCCAGCACCGTTAGGACCAAACTCTACGGTCTGGATTGGCGCGCCATTGTTGACGGTATTCACTGAACCGTCGCTGTTGAATTCAATCGAGTGACCGACCTGACCGGTTGCACTGGTGAATTCACCGCCGGTCAGACTCAGCGGCTTTTCACCGGTCGCGTCTGTTGCCGTGTAGTAAACAGCCCACTTGTTCGGTGTCACGTTATCTTTGACGTAGTAAGTGGTCAGTTTGTATGGCTGACCCAGTGAGTCAAAGATCGTGGCTGATGTCGATTTGTTGTATGTGTCTGGGTCTTCAGGATTGAATAGCGCTGGATCTTTCTCTGCGCCACCTGCTGGCAGGTTCAAACCGATATCGACATTTTCAGATGCACGTGGCTGACCAAACTGATCTGGCACGTTCAGCGCTTTCGGCTCAAAAGAACCGACTTGCAATGTTTCATTATCAACGTTGTAGCCCAGCAGGAACTGACCCTCTGAGTTAACAATGTTGTTGTTTTTATCAAGGTGGAAAGCACCGTTACGGGTCAACACGTTGTTTTGCGTTGCCAGGTTGTCGTTAGCCACCGCGAAGTAACCGTTACCACTGATACGCAGATCCAGTGGGTTGTTGGTGTAGATACTGGAACCTTCATGGAACTGCTGCGCAACAATCGAGGTTTGCACACCGCTACCTGTGGTGGTCTTTGCGTTCGAGAAGATCGACGCAGAATAAACGTCACCAAACTCAGCACGCGACTCTTTAAAACCAAAAGTGTTGGCGTTCGCAATGTTGTTACTGGTGGTGTTCATGTCTTTTTGAGCTGCCGCCAGGCCACTCAGTGCGATATTTAAAGCCATTGCTGGAACTCCTCTGTCCTTTTAGCTCTTGCTCACGTTGCCAAGGCTGGATGATTTACCTACTTCAAGCACTTCGGTGAGTTTGACCGGAGATGCGTAACCGGCGATGTTCAACATCACGTTACCGTCGCCATTCCCCAATAGAACACTGTTGACGTTCGCGTAGGTGGAAAGCTCAAGATCCTGAGACTTACCATCAATGTTGCCGCTTACGTTGACTTTGTAATTACCTTCCGGCAGTGGGTTGCCGGCATCGTCTTTGCCGTCCCACTCAACACGGTGATCCCCTGGAGACTTGGCACCCATGCTGAAGGTTCTCAGCAACTCGCCACGCTCGTTCTGGATTCGGACAATCACATCGTTCAGGGCCTGTGGCAGTTTCACCATACCGGCAATGCCACCTTCCGCTGATTTGAAGCCTTCGTTACCTGGAACCAATACATCCTGACCTACCAGAGAGGATGCCTGCAGCGCTTGACTGGATGTCATGGCTGCGTTCAGGGAACCGAATTGGTCGTTCATTTTGCCGATGCCGTCTACGGTCGCGAATGATGCCATCTGTGCAATCATCTGCTCGTTATCAACAGGCTTGAACGGATCCTGGTTTGCCAACTGCTTAGTTAGCAGTGACAGAAAATCTTCTTGCTTAAGGTCGGTCTGGCCAGTGACTTTCTCGCCAGTATCACCACGCTCAGCACGTTGCTTTTCTTGCAGCGCTTTGAGCTGGTCGATGTAGCTACCGCCACCTGCTCCGCCTGCGCCGTCAATAGGATTCATAGTGCCGTACTCCTACCTTATTTGCCCATTTGTAGTGTGCGCATCAGCATTTGTTTGCTTGCTTCTGCCACTTCTACGTTGGTTTGATAAGAACGGGATGCCGAAATCATGTTGGCCATCTCTTCCATCACGTTGACGTTGGGCTTGTAAATATAGCCTTCCGCATTTGCCATTGGGTGTTCAGGGTTATATTCCGCACGCAGCGGCTTCTGACTTTCAACAATGCCTGCAACACGAACCGGTACGCTGTCGCCTTGCTGGTATTTATTTAACTCTGCGGCGAACACAGGGTGACGTGCTTTGTACGTCTCTGCTGCTGAGCTGCTCACTGAGTTAGCGTTTGCCAGGTTACTGGATGTGGTGTTGAGTCGAACGGACTCTGCACTCATGGCAGAACCGGTCACATTGAACACATTAAAAAGACTCATCCATTATTCCCCTTTCAGTGCCTTGGACATGTTTTTGAACTTAGAGCCAAGGAAATCCAATGACGCTTGATACTCAAGGGCATTTTGCATGAACAGGTTACGTTCTACCTGTGCATCAACGGTGTTGCCGTCGCCGGTATCAGGCTGGTTTGGAATGCGGTACATTTTCTGGCCGTTGACCTGAGAGGTGGCAGGGATATGCCGCTCGTTGGTACGACTCAGGCCAAAGTTTGCCCCAGAGGTTGCCGCTTGCAGCGCACGTTCGAAGTCAACATCCTGTGCTTTGTAGCCCGGCGTGTTGGCATTTGCCAGGTTGCTCGACAGGGTTTCCGCCCTTTGAGCACGCACACCCACAGTGTGTTGATGAACGCCAAGCGCTTTGTCGAATGATATCGCCATACGGCACCTCCAAAAATCTTCTACCGGATAATTTGCAAGTAAGATGCCAACTTTAAAATCTCATTCACCAAAGGTGTTAGCATTTATAAAATCATAAACTTAGTAGTATCCGGCTATTTGTTAAGCGGCAACGCGCTTTTCAATAGATACAAAAAAAGCGGCAACTTCTGTGCCGCTTTTCCGAGACGTAGGTAAAACCTACTTTAATTTATAGATAATACCGGGGTTACAACGGATCATATCAAATCTGTCTGTCAGCCCCGTCAGGGATTCTGACGCACCCAGCAACAGATAACCGCCTGGGTTCAGGCTGCCCGCCATCTGGTTCAACACTTTGGATTTCATGTCAGGTGAGAAGTAAATCAACACGTTACGACAAAAAATAATGTCAAACTTGCCCAGCATGCCATAGCTTTCCATCAAGTTTTGAGGCTTGAAGGTCACCATGCGCTTGAGCGTGTCTTTCACCTTCATTCGCCCTTCGCCAGCATCTTCAAAGAACTGACGTTTGCGTTCCGGTGACAGGCCTCGGCTCAATGCCAGGTTGTCGTAAATACCGGTGCGGCAATTTTCGAGCATGGTGGAAGAAATATCTGTCGCTGTTATCGATACATTTCCCAACATACCCGGCTTCTTTTGCTGCACTTCCTGAATGGTCATGGCAATCGAATAAGGTTCTTGTCCGGATGAGCTTGCCGCTGACCAAATTTTGATTGGCCTTTTGCTTTCTGCCACTTCTGGCAAGAGACGGTTGGCGAGCACCTCAAACGGATAGGAATCCCTGAACCACAAGGTTTCGTTTGTGGTCATGGCATCAATGGCTGAGACAGCCAGATCGCGGTTACGGTTTGTAAGAACAAGCTGAAACAGTTCAGTCATTGAAGCAAGCTTGTATCGCGTTAGCAGAGGGCTGAGTCGGCTTCTAACAAGATATTGCTTGCTATCACCTAGAACAATGCCACATTTGCTTTCGAGGTACTTACAAAAATCACGATACTCTTGTTCTGTTATCGCTATATTCGTCATGGATTAGTTTTCTTGACCTTTACCTTTCACCGCGTTCATTACGGCTTCGCCGAGTTCATCTGGGTCGAACTTCGGAATGAATGCATCTGCCCCAACTCGCTGTACCATCGCTTCATTGAAGACACCACTGAGCGACGAGTGCAATACTACATGAAGATCTTTGAGGTTAGGATCTTTTTTGATTTCAGTCGTTAAGGTGTAACCGTCCATCTCTGGCATCTCGATATCAGAGATGACAAGTGCAAGATCATTGATGGTGCCTTCCGCCGCCATACCCTGCAATTTATCTAGTGCATCTCGTCCATCATGCGCCAAAACAACGTTGTAGCCAATGGTTTCTACTGCACGCTTCACCTGACGACGAGCCACACTTGAATCGTCAGCAACCAACACGGTAGTTGGATCTGTACCGCCTTCCTCAAACACAGGTTTGTTCGCCAGCACTTCTTCACTGATGTCTTCGTTCACTGGCGATATCTGATTCAGAATTTTTTCTACGTCAAGAATCTCCACCAGCTCACCTTCGATTTCAGTCACCGCGGTCAGATAGTTAGAACTGCCGGTACCTTCTGGTGGTGGCAAGATAGATTCCCAGTGCATATTCACAATTCGCTCTACTGAACCCACCAAGAATCCCTGCGTTGAGCGGTTGAACTCTGAAATGATGATAAAGCGGTTTTCTGGGTCTGTGATCGGCATGCCGCCTGTTGCCAGACTCATGTCGATAACTGAAATGGTTTGTCCGCGGATGTGTGCCACCCCTTTAACCAGCGGATGTAAATTTGGCATGGAAGTCAGCTTCGGGCACTGGAGTACTTCCTTTACTTTAAAAACGTTGATGCCGTAACGCTGCTTACGCATCAAACGAAAGGTCAACAGCTCTAAGCGGTTTTGTCCGACCAGTTGCGTACGCTGATTGACCGTATCAAGAATCCCCGACATAAGATAAACTCCATATTGCCCTGTTTTTGTTATCGCATTGCAGCAAACACCTTCGTTTTCACCCGCATTCTTGGCATGCGAATTGAAGGAATCACTGCATCTAAATTCACCATACTAACCAATATGTGACATATGTGTTATCAACGATTAGTCTGGCTCTTTATCGGCACGTTTCTCTATAGCTTTAGCTCAATTATAGCCGCTGCACCATTAAGTCAACTCGATGCAGTAAAAGAAGCCGCAGAAGTGCATGTAGAATCTCTGATCACCGCCCCCGAATATGGAAAGCTTGAGGTTCAGGCAATCAATCTGGACAGTCGCCTACAGCTATCTCACTGCCCTTCACCATTAAAGGCTGATGTCCCAGGCAGGCAATCTCTCAATAAGAGTGTCACGGTGATGGTGAGCTGTGAAGAAGATGGCTGGCAAGTATATGTGCCTGTGCAAATTAAACTGCTCACGCCCGTCGTCGTCGCTCGTCGTCCCTTGGACAGGGGCATAACGATCTCCCACGATGACTTGATTGTGCAGCTGGTCGATGCGCGCTTTCAACGCGGACAAACCTACACTGATGGCGCAACCATTGTAGGCTCACGTATCAAACGCGTTGTGGGTATTGGCGAGCCCATCAATGGCAATGATATCTGTATGGTCTGCCGTAATGACGAAGTGATTATTACTGCGTCCGGTAGTGGACTGAATATCATTGCAAAAGGAACAGCATTAAGTGACGGTGCTCTCGGTGAGCAAATTAAAGTCCGTAACAGCAAATCCAATCGAATAGTCGATGGTACAATTACTGCTGTCGGTCAAGTCATCGTTAAATTCTAATTTAATGCAATTAAGTGCTAAAGTTCATATTAATGCGGCCGATACTGTGAGCAACAGAAGGTTCGGACAAAGATAAGGCTTTATTATGGCAAGTATCGATCATCTGCGTTCTGGTCAGCCATTGAGCACGAACAGAAGCAACCAAAGTAAGACGCAAAGCACTGCCGCCGAAAGCGGTAATGTTGGCGAAGTACGCAATCATCGCGGGGATGCATTCTCTATGAGTGACGAAAGCCGCGCAATTGGTGCACTCAATCAGCAAATGGCGAGCGAAGCCCATTTTGACAGCGCTAAGGTAGCTGCAATTAAAGCCGCTATCGCTAACGGCTCGTACAAAGTGGATGCAGACCGACTGGCTGCAAAC
This sequence comes from Grimontia sp. SpTr1, assembly GCF_947387585.1. Lineage (NCBI taxonomy): Bacteria > Pseudomonadati > Pseudomonadota > Gammaproteobacteria > Vibrionales > Vibrionaceae > Grimontia > Grimontia sp. SpTr1. Next base: position 64,928 of record NZ_CANDOD010000002.1, on the reverse strand, counting down.
ATTATGAAGCACGAAGACGATCTTCGTGGAATGAAGTAATTCGTCATGTCTGAAGCACTCTCTTTTGAGCAACTTCTTCAGGCACAAGCTGAGAATGTTAACGCGCTGCTTGAAGTCATGGAAAACGAAACCTCGGCCATTGCCTCCCGAAAGGCAGCCGACATAAACGCGTGCGCGAAGCAAAAACTCACTCTGATTCAAAACATCCAGCTACGAGATGCCCAACTGGCAAAATGTCCCGAGCTTCAATCACCTTCTGAAGAAAGCATCGCGGTTATCTCGAGCATCAAAACGTCCCTTGAAAAGTGCCACCAGTTAAATGACGCCAACGGTGTTGCACTTCAGCGTGCTCAACTTAGCATGCACAAGCTTCGTAACCTGTTCCAGGAAGCAGCAGGGAAAAATGAAATGACTTATGACAGCGAAGGTCAGGCATCAGGCAGCCGAACACTAGGCACTAATGTTAAAGCCTGATCCTTAAACATGAATCCAAAAAGAAAGCCGCTCTTACTGAGCGGCTTTCTTTTTATCCAATGTCTATCTTCTAGAAAATAATCGAGTCATCTCTAGGCACATGATGGGATTCACCATAATCTGACATCTTCTTCATTTTACGCAGATTCAGCTGAAGCTCAGTGACATAGCTGTCACCCACTTTGTAACTGGCAATCACTTCTGCCGCACGGATAATGCCATCTGATGCACCATGGGTTCTATCCTGCCCCAATTGCTGATCCTCTACCTGGGTCAAACCACTCACGCGAATGCCATACACTTGCTCTGACAGCTCTTTGTAAGCTTCGAGCTTTGACGCCCTCATGGCACGGAACTGTTTTTCTTCTTCCGTTTCACCGCGTTGCGCGCTGATAGATGCCGTGCCTACCGCTGTCAAAATGTCATCTGAGCGAATAGTGGTAATAGGTTGGCACGCGGTCAACATCAATAGCATTGCCAGGGTTAGCCAAGTTTTCATATTCACTCCAGAATTACGGTTTCAAAATAATGGTGTCAGTAGGATGCTTACGCTGATCACCTCGGATGATCACGCCATCTTCAATACGAACTTTACGCAAGGTATCGATGTCGCGGCCAATTCTGTCCGCTGGGAGGAAGCCCTGTGCCGATGCGACTACGACACGAGAGCGCATACCTACGATGCGGGCATTAACCAGCACACCGCCACCTTGGCGCAGCATGGTGCCTGTAAGCACGTAATCGATTTGCTGCTCTGGGTGTAACTCTTTCCAATCACGGCTGAGTGAAAAATCACCGTCTTTGGTTACCCGGATGGTGCCGGTATTTTTGAAGTCAATGATCGTAAAGCCGCGTCTCTGCATCTGGTAAATCATGCCCTCAGTCACGGAGTTCCCCAGCCAGTTGGTTTCATCCATCTCTTCAACATCGACAAAAGACACAATCGCCATCGGCGTTCTGGCTGTGAGGTAGTTGTTGGTTTCCAGCAACTCTTCCGCCAAACCGTCCATAAAGTAATCCAATGTGTGTCTTGGGGTTTGTTGCAACAGGAACTGGCTCCCCGAATACGGTTCTTTACCGTTGTAAATCGGGTTATAGGCGCAAGATACGGTTGCTAGACTGAGTAATATCACTATCCAGTTTTTCATTGTCGTCTGGCTCCGGACACGATTTCGGACTGACCTGTTACATCTAGGGCAAAAGCCCAGTCCACTGTTCATCCCTATTTCGGGAACATTATTTGCATTGAGTGGCTATATTCTCGCTTTATTGGCTAACCACCTTGCCGCTTTTTCAGCGATGTTATCTGGTCTAGCAATTTTTATACCTACTATTGGAAACCAAGGTTATGCGCAAAAGAATTCTTAAGCCTCTCGTCGCTTGTATCGCGCTGGCATCAGCCTCTGTTAACGCTGCGTGGTACGAAGTGACTGGGGTTAGCACGGTTTTGGAAAGCAAAGAGCAGGCAAGAGAAAGAGCCTTGGAAGATGCGATTTATCAGGCATTAAAATTCTCCGGTGCAGATATTGCCGGCCTGACAAGTATTCGTCCTTATCTGAAAGAAGCGAAAAACGACTATCTGTTCAGTGGTGATGAAATCCGCCACATTCAGGTACTGGAAACCAAGGAAAAAGGCGGCGTCATGAAATTGACAGCCCGCATCGATATCTACCCAACGGCAAATGCTTGCCACAAGCATCAATACAAAAAAGGCCTGGTCATGGGTCGTTTCGATATTGTATCCCCTCAACACGCGGCGTTGGGCGGCATCTTTCAATTTGGCGATGACTTTACCGTTTTGCTTCAGCGCCAATTTGAAACCCAGGCACAAAGCTTTGTTGTTCAGGGTATTACGCCTTATTCAATTTCTCCGACTCAGCCTGATGTTGTCACCATGGTGGCGGAAGATACTGGTGCACAGTATCTGTTAGTGGGCACGATTACTGATATGACGGCAACCATTGATCAAAAAGTACTGAGAAAAGATCAGACAAACCGTCAACTGGCATTGTCAATTGATGTGATTGATGGGAAATCCGGTGAGGTGATTTATCAAAATATCTACCGCGACATCGCTACCTGGCCATTTGAACGACACAGTAAAGTCGATACAAAAACAGCACGTTTCTGGGCTTCGCCCTATGGCGAAATGGCACAGCGAATGAGCCGCAATATTTTGTTGGATCTAGAAAGTAACCTTGCGTGCAGAGCGACAACCCCAGAGATCGTCTCGATCAACGGTCAAACTGGGCAAATCAATGCCGGTCGTATTCATGGCGTGAAACATGGAGACGAACTGGCGCTATGGCACAACGCCTCTTTCACTGACCAATATGGCATTCACCGTACCCAAATGAAAAAAAGCGCCATTGGCCTGTCAGTGACCCGTGTTTACGAGAGTTCTGCGGAAGTTGCGGTGTCTCCTGTCGAGCTGGGTTCTAGCATTCAGATCGGCGATTTGGTGACCAAATACACTCAGTAACTTCTTTAAAGCCTTAACGTTACGGCACAATTGGGTATACTAAACACTCGGCGTTGATATTCTCCACATCAGCGCCAACGCTCCCATAGCTCAACAGGATAGAGCAGTCGCCTCCTAAGCGATCGATCGGGGTTCGAGTCCCTGTGGGAGCGCCATTTTTAATGTCACCAACACCACTAGTTCACTCCTTTTCTTCCAGCTTGTGTCAATTTACAGCCTTTTGCAGATATAAAAAAACGCCTGCAAGGCAGGCGTTTTTTGTCATTCAATTCGCAATCAATTATTTGATAGTGAAAGGAATTGTCAGAGTAACTTTGATGTCGCTCTCGTCTTGGAACAGGTTGGTGTATGGTGCCCAGTTACCTGCATCAGTGTCGTTCACGTATTCGGTGTAGTACATACCCAGGTTTGCACCTTGCAACGCACCGTTTTGGATTGCGTAGTTAGCAAATACACTACCTGCGTATTCGAACAGGTCATCGGCACCTGCTACGTCAGTAGATGCCATACCGAATGCACCGCTGATACCAGCGCTGAAGCCAGGAGCACCCAGATCAGTGAAGTCACGCGCTACAGAAGCAAACGCCGCAAATTCGCCGTCGTGGTTGAAGTCAGAACGGTTGTTCCACCAGATGTCATAAGTACCGTTTGAGCCGCCGTATGCTTTAGTCAGACGGTAGGACATGTTACCAATCAAAGATGCATCTTTGTCTTCAGCAACGGTGTAAGTTGCTTCTGCACGAACATTGTACGCACCGAAAGATTTAGCAGAAAGGAACGCCAGCTGGAATGCAGTACTGTCAAACTGACCGTCATCTTCTACAACATACAGTTGTGGAGACAAGTACAGGCCGCCGTCAGTAGTGTACTTCACTTTAACGTGAGCGTTTTTACGGTCGCCATCAGTCAGGCCAGCGTAAGCAACGTCTAACAGAAGGCCGTTGTCAAAGGTGTAACGACCACCGATTGAGTACGCATCACCCGCATCAGTTTTACCGTCTGCTTCGCGGAAACCGTAAGTGTCTTTGAACCACGGAGCCTTGTATTCAGTAGCGTAGACGAAACCTAGTTGCAGGTTATCTTGATTGTAGCCAATTTCACCACCAGTGTAGCTACCCGCCGCGTATGACCAGTTCACACCAATCGCACCAGGTACGGAAGGTTGGAACCAACCAGCTTTCGCTGTCACGCTGTCGCCGAACTTAAATTTAGCAGCTGCAGTTTGCACAGCAACGCCATTGTCAGTACAGCCTGAATCCCATGTACCTTCACAGCCAGTGTTAGCATCTGGTTGCATGTCATATGGGTTGTTAACGTTCCAGAAGTTCATCTCATGGTCAGGGCTACCATTGTTGTATAGATCGAATGTGCTATACACGTTCAGATCCAAACCAGCAACGTCGCCAACATAGCCAGACGCGAAGCCCAGGTTCATCATTACTGAACCATGGTCTAGGTTAGTGGTTTTAGGTGTATCTTGACCGGTAGCTGAATCAAAGCCGCCACGAGTACGGTCGCGGAACCAAAAGTTAATGCCGCCAGAGATAGATGAATCTTCAAAGAAGCCTTCAGCTTGAGCAGTCGGTGCAGTAATCATTGATGCGCCAGCGATTACACCTACAACCGCCATGCTCAGCATAGAGCGTTTAAACAGTTTTTCCATGGAATACTCCTAAAATTTCAATTTAAACCGATGGGGAGTTCGTCACTCTTAGTTGGCCGCCGAGAGCAACGACACCGGTGTATTTATTGATTTAATGTATCAACGAGTCGAAAGCTTAATTCGTAACGATAAAAAAAAAATCTGAGACTGCGGGAACTTTGAAATGCCTCAAAATTAAAATGCAAAACAATATATATCCAAATATATCAATGGCTTAGATAGGTTAAAAAAACATAAAAAAGACACACTCTTTAGCTTTATCAGAGTGCACCTGATCTTGATCACGCAAACCAAAAGAAAAAGGAGCCTTATCCTCAAAAAGAGAAATAGATAAAGCGTCATATATTGATCTGATTCTCATTTCTTTCTGATGAAAATCACACTTATTCAACCTATCAGCAAAGAAAAAGCCCCTGAAGAAATCAGGGGCTCAATGGTTATGCGTCCAATTCTCGATTGTTGTTACTGAGCTTCACGCTGTGCGATAAACTCTAAAGCTTGTTTGATACGGGAAATAACACGAGCTTTACCAATCAGATTCATTACCGCATCAACTGATGGTGACTGACCCTGGCCTGTTACCGCAACACGAAGTGGCATACCCACTTTACCCATCCCTAACTCGAGCTCACTGCAAACGTCAGCGATAAGTTGGTGGAGGTTTTCAGTGTTCCACTCTTCAACAGACTCAGCTTTACTTAGTGCCAACTCTAAAGCTTCTTTTGCCACAGGACGAAGATGCTTTTTCGCAGCACCCTCTTCAAACTCTTCGAAGTCTTGATAAAAATAGCGACATTGTTCAGCCAGTTCGATCAGAGTGTTGCATCGCTCACCAACAAGCTTTATCACATCAGTGATAGCCGGGCCGTTACTAACATCAATCTCTTTAGCATCAAGATGCCACTGCAGGTATTTCGCTACATAATCTGGCTCAGACGTCTTGATGTAATGATTGTTCAACCAAAGCAGTTTATCTGTGTTGAATGCAGATGCTGACTTACTAACCGACTCAAGATTAAACAACTGAATCATTTCATCTAGAGAGAAGATTTCCTGATCACCGTGAGACCATCCCAAGCGAACAAGGTAATTCAGCAGTGCCTGTGGAAGGTAACCGTCATCTCGGTACTGCATCACACTCACTGCGCCATGGCGTTTAGAGAGCTTTGCGCCGTCATCACCCAGAATCATTGAGCAATGTGCGAACTCTGGTACTGCCGCACCAATGGCTTTGTAAATGTTGATTTGGCGAGGAGTATTGTTGATGTGATCTTCACCACGAACAACCTGAGTAATACCCATATCCCAGTCATCAATGACCACACAGAAATTGTATGTCGGGCTACCATCAGTTCGGCGGATAATCAGATCATCTAACTCACTGTTTGCAATTTCGATACGGCCACGAATTTTGTCATCAAAAACCACAGAGCCTTCTTTAGGGTTTCGGAAACGAATACAAAATGGTGAGTCTTCTGTCGCCGCTTCATTCGCTGCGACCACTTTAGGATGGCCTGCATCATAACGCGGCTTTACACCGGCAGCCATTTGCTCTTCGCGGATTTCATCCAGCAGCTCTTTTGGCGCATAACATTTGTATGCTTTATCTTCTGCTAGTAACTGATCAACAACTTCGTTGTAACGATCAAAGCGCTTGGTTTGATAGTACGGACCTTCATCCCAATCAAGTCCCAGCCACTCCATGCCTTCAATGATGGCATCGATAGCTTCTTGGGTTGAGCGCTCTAGGTCAGTGTCTTCGATACGAAGAACAAATTCACCACCAGTGTGTTTGGCACAGAGCCAAGAATACAGTGCAGTACGCGCACCACCTACATGCAAGAAGCCTGTTGGGCTTGGAGCAAAACGAGTTTTAACAGTCATGTTAATCCTATAACGTTCAGCGTGATTGAATAGAACGGAGGGATTTCCGATAGGGCGCTATTGTATGCTGTGAGCGCAGTCAGGACAACGTCTGAAAGTTTCTGGGCGGCTGCCTTTCAAAAGGAAAATTAGGGATGAGAAATAGGAAAGCCCCGATCGGGACATCGGGGCTTTCAAAGCATATGGATGAGAAGGTTACATCTCATATTTATATGGGGCTGGCACTTCTCCGCCTCGGCCTCTACAAAGAACGGGAGGCATCATTGTTGATTCACCGTTGATAATGCATGGCCTTTCCCAGAGAGTAGGGCCAGCTTTAGAGCTACTCGCTTGGGCTGCTCCAATACTTGAAGCCAAAATCACAGATAACATCACAACTGTTTTTAAAATACGCATCTAAATTTCTCCTATTGCGTGATATTGCTCGCAATTTGAGAATAGAACAGGTTGTTTTTTTTGTGACAAAAATAAGCAATTTTTTTTTCTTTTCAAATCAGGTGATTAATTCCAGCCAGCCACACCGTGTGAAGCATTATCGACAAATACAAAAAGCCCCCGCAAATGCGAGGGCTTTCATTAGGCGTAATTCTTACAGGAAGTTGTAAGGAACGATAACTTGCAGACGGAAGTCTTGGCGAGCCCAGTCAGAGTTGTCACGCATATCACGCTCTAAGTGAGTTGCGTGGAAACGAATGGTTGAACCTTTCAGTGCGCCATTTGGTACAGAGTAACCAATTGTACCGTTAACTGCGTATTCTGCATCCCAAGCAACTTGCTCTTCACTGATGTCAGACAGAGCTACACCTGCATATGCAAACCAGCCATCACCCAGGTCGAAGTTGAAACGGTTATACCAAGCGATTTGGCTGTCTTGGTTCCAGTCAGACAGAGCATCCCACCACTGTTGCCAAGTACCGTTGTTTGTGCCATAGCCACGGACTGTACGAGGAGTAAACTCAGCGGCATTTTTAGTGTGAGTGTAACGAACTTGAGAGTCCCACTTCACGCTTCCAAGAGGCATTGCAAACTGGATACCGTGGTGAGCACCAAGACCGTCATAAGTTGAATCGTCGTTTACAGCATAGATGCCGTAACCTAAGCTCCAACCATCAGCAGCATAATTAAACTTGGCTGCGTAAGAAGTAGAACTATCGTCCGAACCACTATTAGTCAGGTTAGCTTGACCAACACCCAGATCTACAGAAACGTCACCAACAGCACCAACAAGGCCTACAGAGTGAAGGAAATCAAATGCTTGTTTGCCTTGAGGAGTGCGTTGTACAGTTTCCCACCAAGGTGCAGTGTGTTGATCTGCAAAGCCGTAGCCCAGAGTCCAACCGTTCAGATCTACGAACGCTTTACCACCACGGTAAGTACCTGGCACGAAAGACCATACGTTACCGATGGTACCAACGCCCATCTGAGTCAGACCGATATCACCACGTACCGAACCAGTGTTGAACTTCAAAGCCACTTTAGTCGCTTTAAAAGAACCATTGGTATCTTGTGAGCCCCAACCGTCACAAAGAACGATTTCAGAACAGTTGCTAGTTTGCTCGTATAGTGTACCACTCAGGTAACCGCCAAGATCTACACCAACACCAGTCTCACCGCCAGTGTAACCAGACGCAAAGTTAACGCCTAAGTTCCAGTCACTGTAGTTGAATGCTGCATCAAAGCCATCACCAGTGTCAGTTTGACGGATACGAGTATCTGAAATAGCTACTGCAGAAAGAGATGCACCAGAAAGAAACTCATTCAGTTTCTCTACATATTGATCACCAGCCGCGCTTTCAGTAGCAGCTTGTGCAGGCATTGCTACAACACCCAGGATTGCAGCAGTCAAAGCAGACACTTTGAAAATGGTTGAACGTTTTTCCATGGAAAATAACTCCTAAAGGGATTTTTCAGAATTCCAAGTCATCGCCGTTATGGTTGGCCGCCGTAGCAATGACTCGTTTATTCGATTTTCTAAAACGACCCAAATTCATCGCTTTAGATTTTTTGTCACCGATTGAACTCTCCCTCAACCGATGAGTCTCAGACTACTTTCACCTGAAAAAACATCAACGAGAACTTTATTTGTTATTAAAAAAATATGACTCGGTGCAAAGTTCCATCCATGTTCGTGATCGAGATCCCTTATTTAGACAAACACATAAAAATAAAAACATAAAACATTAAAATACAATCACTTGTGAGCTTTTCGCAGTCAGTAAAAATACTAAAAACACTGTATTGAGATCGTTATCACATATTCATTTTCGAGACATAAAAATGAATTTCCAGTCGTTTTAATGGTCAAATTTCACCTCGTGAAATATCTGAATTGGATCGCAAAAGCGCTTGGGGCGGGGCATAAAAAAACGCCAGCGTGATGCTGGCGTTTGTGGAGAATTTGTATTCAATGAAATTAACGTGACAGCAATCTCACCATTCCGTCTTCATCTAAAATTTCAATGCCAAGTTGCTGTGCTTTAGCCAACTTAGAGCCGGCGGCTTCACCTGCAATCAAGAGATCGGTTTTTGCGGAAACGCTTCCCGTCACTTTTGCTCCTAATGCTTGAAGCGCCGCTTTTGCATCGTTACGGGACATTTGCGATAGGGTTCCGGTCAGAACAACAATTTTACCCGCCAGTGGTTGAGGTTCATTTTCGTCACGCTCTTCAATGGCAGGCCAAGTAATGCCACTTTCCAGCAATGCTTCAATCACTTCTTTGTTGTGCTCTTCACTAAAGAAGTTCACCACATGTTTAGCGACAATGACGCCCACATCTTGCACTTCGACTAACTGTTCTTCTGTCGCCTCACGAATCGCTTCAAACGTGAAGAAGTGGTTAGCGAGGTTTGCTGCCGTTGCCTCTCCTACTTCACGAATACCCAGAGAGTAGATGAAGCGAGGCAATGTGGTTTCTTTCGCTTTAGCTAGAGCGTCAACAAGGTTTTGTGCGGATTTTGGTCCCATACGGTCGAGTATGGTCACTTGGCCCGCTGTGAGCTTGAACAAGTCCGCAGGTGTGGTGATCAATTCTTTCTCAATTAACTGCTCAACAATTTTGTCGCCAAGCCCATCGATATCCAGCGCTTTACGCGAAGAGAAATGCTTAATGGCCTCTTTGCGTTGTGCACGGCAAATCAAACCACCGGTACAGCGAGCAACGGCTTCTCCTTCCACGCGCTCAACGTGAGATTGGCATACCGGGCAAGCATCGGGGAAAACGACATCCTTTGCATCATCGGGGCGACGACTATCCACGACGCTGACGATTTGCGGGATCACATCGCCTGCACGGCGAATAATGATGGTATCGCCAATCTTTACGCCAAGGCGCGCAATCTCATCCGCGTTATGCAATGTGGCGTTGGAAACGGTTACCCCGCCGACAAACACAGGCTCCAGTTTAGCAACCGGCGTAATAGCACCGGTGCGGCCAACCTGAAACTCGACATCTTGTAATACCGTTATTTCTTCCTGAGCAGGGAACTTATAGGCAATAGCCCAGCGCGGCGCTCGGGCGACGAAACCTAAACGCTCTTGTGTATCAATGGCGTCAACTTTGATCACCACACCGTCAATTTCATACGGCAAGTCATTGCGACGCGCGCCGATATCCTGATAGTAAGCTTTGACGTTCTCGATGCCTTCGACTTTTTTGACTTCCGGGCTGAGTGGAATGCCCCAGATTTTCAGTTGTTCTAAACGACCGATATGGGAATCACCAAACGCTTCGGACATCACACCCACTGAGTAGGCATAGAAACGAAGGGGACGGGTTGCGGTAATTTTTGGATCTAGCTGACGAAGGCTTCCTGCCGCGGCATTGCGCGGATTCGCAAATGCTTTTTCACCTTTTTTGATGTTTTTTTCGTTAAGTTTTTCAAAGCCTTCCTTAGGCATAAAGACTTCGCCACGCACTTCCAAACGCTTAGGCCAGCCTTCCCCTTGAAGCTGCAAGGGAACATTGCGGATGGTACGGACATTGTGAGTGATGTTCTCACCTGTCGCACCGTCACCACGGGTAGCGGCTTGCACTAAAACACCATTCTCATACATCAAGCTCACTGCCAGACCATCTAGCTTAGGCTCACAGCTAAAGATGAAATCACCTGAGATGTTCAGCCTGTCCTTCATGCGCTTTTCAAACGCTTCAAGCTCTTCATCACCGAAGGCATTGTCGAGAGACAGCATTGGAATTTCGTGACGAACCTGTTCAAAGGCGCCCAGAGGTGCACCGCCGACGCGCTGGCTTGGCGAATCTGCCGTCATCAACTCTGGGTACTCGGCTTCTATCGCCAGCAGTTCTTGCATCATGCGGTCATATTCCGCATCCGGAAGTTCGGGTTTGTCTTCGACGTAGTAAAGGTGGCCGTGATAGTTAAGCTGCGTTTTCAGCGACTGCAGTTTTTGTTGAATTTCCGTGGTCATCAATGCTGCCTAGTTTGCTTCACCACTTTTTAGTGGCTTGGATATTGAGAATGTGGGCCAGTATACCCGAACTCCCACAAGGCGCGAAAATACCGCTTGTTGATAATGCATCCAAGCGATTATGATGCTGGCAGATTTATCATTGAGTGACACCATGAAGGGTAACGCATTAAGACACAACGGCTGTTGGGGCACTTTGCTCGCGTTGCTGCTTGTCTTTTTTTCGCTGCCATCATTCGCGGCAGACTCTGTCGACACTAACAGCGATCACTCAAACTGTCTGGTGGTCACTCAGCATGAAGCCCAGACATCAGCACAAGATGCGCTCACTTCATTAAATGCTGAGCACCGGGCGCCCGCCAAATCGCTAACACCAAGCCTATCCACCTTACTCAGAAACGGCTCATGGCTGCCAGAAAGGCTTGCCAACACTGAACCTGAATATGAGCTGGTTATCGAGCTGGCAAACGTTGCCACTTTGCTTGATTACTATCATTACGACGACACATTCAGCCACTGGCACGACTGGACTCGCTCTCCCCCAGCGACCAGACACCGTATCGCTGGCTGGAAAGATTCCAACCTGCAATACCGGTTCATTTCTCAAGCTCAAGCCTGAACTTCAAATCCAAGCTGACTTCCATCGGCGCACTAAACACGCCCACTCACTAACCAGTGGACTAAAGATTTGACGTATTTGCCGTAAATGTTTTGCGGTGACGAGCGAGAGCTATGCAAAAAAACACTCAAAATACTAAGCCAAAGAGAACAGGCCGAGCGACCCTGTTAAACCACTATCCTGCATGGAAATACGTGGTGCTGATCACCACCATCATCATTATGCTGTTCAGCGCCCTGCCGTCTTGGTTTGGCGAAAGCCCGGCTATCATGATTTCCCACAAAGGGAATACGCCATCGGCTGTCGCGATCAAAAGCATCCTGGATAACAAAGATGTCGCCGTGACACGTATTGACCAACAAGGCAATAAAACCACCGTGGTGCTCAGCGAAGCATCGCAACAAAATGCGGCTAAGCAGATTTTGGCAAAACGTATGCCGGAAGATGACACCGTGACACTAGCCATGGTGCCAGCAGCACCAGCTTGGCTACTGGAGATGGGTTTCAAGCCAATCAAGCTTGGTCTTGACCTTCGCGGCGGCGTGCAATTCCTGCTGGATGTCGACATGCAGCAAGTTTTCCATGCTCATGCAACACAAGCCGCTGATGCGGTCCGCGAGCACGCGCGCGAGCTTCGTGTCCGTGGTGTGCGCGTTCAGGTTAATGCCGATAGTGACTTAAAAATCGTTGCACCATCCAGTGCTTCTGAAGGCGAACTGCGCCAATTCCTCCGCGAGCAATATCCGCAATGGGAAGTAAAAGGTAGCGGTGACAACACCCTGACAATGAGTTTGAAAGAAGCGGAAAAGCAAACACTCACTAACCTAACTGTGCAACAGAACCTGCAAACCATGCGCTCTCGTATTGAGGAGCTCGGCATCACAGAAGCAGCTGTTCAACGTCAGGGCGAACACCGCATCCGCATCGAACTGCCAGGCGTTCAAGACCCAGCCGCCGCCAAAAACGTGATTGGCGCAACTGCAAGCCTTGCGTTCTATGAAGTGGTAAGTGATTACAAACCTGGCTCTATGGTGATCCCAGAGCAAAACGGTCGCCCGGTGCACGTTAACCGCAAACCGGTTCTATCAGGTGAGCACATTGTCGATGCGCGCGCCAGCATGGGTGAAATGGGCATGCCGGAAGTGAACATTTCGCTGGATTCAACCGGCGGTAAAAAAATGTCTGACTTCTCAGCGCAGCATATCGGCAAACCTATGGCGACAGCTTACAGCGAATACAGCCGCAATGCAGAAGGTAAAACTGAGCAAGAAACGTCCATCATCAGCGTGGCGACCATTCAGTCCCAACTGGGTAACCGTTTCCGCATTACCGGCGTCGGTACCCTGCCTGAAGCACAGGATTTAGCGCTATTGCTGCGTGCCGGCTCTCTCACCGCACCAGTAACCATCGTTGAAGAACGCACCATTGGTCCTTCTTTGGGTGCTGAAAACATTCAAAACGGCTTTGCGGCACTGGCAATGGGGATGGGTTTAACCCTGCTGTTTATGGCTGTGTGGTACCGCAAGCTTGGCTGGGTGGCAAACCTCGCCCTTGTCGTCAATATGGTAATGCTACTGGGTCTGATTGCCCTACTTCCTGGGGCAGTACTTACGCTGCCGGGTATCGCTGGACTAGTGCTTACCGTCGGTATGGCAGTGGATACCAACGTACTTATCTTCGAACGTATTAAAGAGAAAGTCCGTGAAGGAAGAAGTCTGGCTCAGTCGATTGATTTGGGTTTCAGCAGTGCGTTCGCCACTATCCTCGACTCCAACATCACCACACTTATCTCTGCTGCAACCTTATATGCCATTGGTAATGGCCCTATCCAAGGTTTTGCTCTGACATTGGGCTTAGGTTTGTTGACCAGTATGTTTACCGGAATCTTCGCGTCTCGCGCAGTGATCAATCTGGTTTGGGGTAGAGATTCACGTCGCGGTGTGAGGGTATAACAATGATTACGATGAAAAACGCAACAAAACTTCGCCGTATTGGCAGCCTGATTTCCTGTGTACTCATGGTGCTTTCTATCTTTACCTTGAGCACCAAGGGCCTCAATTTCGGCCTCGATTTTACCGGCGGTATGATCAGTGAAGTTCAACTGGACTCAACGCTGACTGCCAACCAAATTCAAGACAAATTGGAAGCTGCGCTCAAACAGCCTGTGACCGTGGTGTCAGCCGGAGAAGCCGGTGATTGGGTACTTCGTTACGCCGCGCCGGAGAAATTGAGTGAGCAGCCTGAGCTCAAGCCTATCCTTGAGTCTTTCTCTCAAACTGTCGAGATGATTAACGTCAGTCTGGTCGGCCCACAAGTCGGTCAAGAACTGGCAGAGCAAGGAGGATTGGCCGTGCTTATTACTCTGTTGGTGATTCTGGGTTACCTGAGTTTCCGCTTCGAGTGGCGACTGGCATCCGGCGCACTCTTGGCACTGGTACATGACGTCGTTCTCCTGCTGGGCTTTTTCTCTATCACAGGAATGGAGTTCAACCTGACAGTGTTGGCAGCACTCTTGGCGGTGCTGGGTTACTCCCTGAATGATTCCATCATCATCTCTGACCGGATCAGGGAACTGCTGAAAGCGAACGTGACCTTGCCAATTGCAGAGCTCAACAACCGCGCGATTGCTTCTACTATGTCCCGCACTCTCATCACTTCAGGAACCACACTGATTTCAGTGGGGTCACTGTGGCTGTTGGGGGGAGAGCCACTATATGGTTTCTCCATCACCATGTTTATCGGTATTGTCGCCGGCACCTGGTCAACCATGACGGTCGCCACCATTATTCCGGAAATGACGAATCTGCGACCCGAACATTACATGCCAACACCGGTGTCTGACGCACCATAAAGCCTTAAATTCCAAGCCCGCTTCTGCGGGCTTTTTTATACCCACTCCATCATCCTGTAATCAATGTCTAACGAACACGGTCACTTACATATTAGGTATTCCTGCCGCTTGCAATCTGTCAGCGCGCTCAACAGAATGCTGTGCAAAATTGGATCAAATCTTTAGGCCATGTATCACCACACTTCAATAAAAAGCACTCGAGTAATCATCGCTTTACTTGCTTTGATGTTTTTTGTGTCGCTACCAGTGAAAGCCCAAACACCGGATACCGGATGGCTGACAAACCCTGCTCACCCACCGGTCAAAGCCCGCGTTGCGCTGACTGGCAATGCCAATGAATCAACCCACGCCGTTGAAGGCTTTCTGGAAATCAACCTCTCCGGTGGCTGGAAAACCTACTGGCGCTCTCCCGGAGAAGGTGGCGTTGCGCCAAGCCTGAACTGGAAAGCTTCAGAAAACATTAAAGATGTGGACTGGCAATGGCCTGCCCCACAACGTTTCGATTTGTTGGGTATTGATACGCTGGGCTACACAGGCGATATCATTTTTCCCATCACGCTCTACGTTGAGGACATCAACAAACCCGCAAACTTTGCAGGTACCTTAACGGTCTCTTCCTGTACCACAGTGTGTGTGCTCACGGACTACGAGTTTGAACTGGCATTTACAGCAAACAATCTAAAACCCAATGCAGAGTTGCTGCACACGCATGCGCAGGCCGCTAGCCAAGTCCCTAAAGCATCACCTCAACTGAAAAATATCAGCGCCATATGGGATGATACAAAACAGCAACTGCAAGTTTCCGCAAGTAAAGCTATCGATTGGCAATCACCCGATATCATTGTTGATGGCAGTTCGGACGCACTAACCGATGTGGCTTTTTCTGTGCCGACAATCTCAGTGAATGGCGAGACCGTCACTGCCACCTACTCCGTCAGCAGTTGGATGAAACAGCCTGCGTTAGCCGATGAGATTGTGACCATCACATTCATTGACAAAGATTTTCTGGCTGAACAGAAAATCACGGCAAAGGCGGGCACCATTGTTGAGGCAGTACCGGACTTTTCCTTTGCATCTGCCATGGCCTTCGCGCTGCTAGGCGGACTTATTCTTAATATCATGCCTTGTGTGTTGCCGGTGCTTGGCCTAAAGCTCAGCGCCGTGATTACCGCTCAGGGTCTGGCGAAAGTACAAATACGTAAACAGTTTCTTGCCTCAGCGGCGGGTATCTTGTTTTCATTTTGGTTACTCGCTGCCTTCCTACTGACCCTCAAACTCACTGGTAACGCGATCGGTTGGGGCATTCAATTCCAAAGCCCGCTGTTTATCGGTGTGATGGTGGCGATTACGATGCTGTTTGCTGCCAACATGTTGGGATTATTCGAGATCAGGCTGCCCTCTTCGGCGAATACCTGGTTGGCAACCCGGGGAGATAACTCCTATGTCGGGCACTTTACACAAGGCATGTTTGCCACATTACTTGCTACCCCGTGTTCTGCACCGTTTCTAGGTACCGCGGTTGCGTTTGCTCTAACCGCATCAACGCCAACCCTGTTTGCGATTTTTTCCGCGCTAGCTGTCGGTATGGCGCTGCCTTGGTTGCTCGTTGCCGCAATACCTTCCCTAGCAAAGAAATTGCCAAAGCCTGGCCCCTGGATGAACCGAGTGAAGTGGTTATTTGGCTTTATGATGCTCGCAACCAGCGTCTGGCTGCTGACATTGCTGGCCAATCATTTATCGCTGCTTTGGCTTATCATCCTGAGCTTCATCGTCATTGCCTTTTTCATCACCAGAACCCACAAAGTTCACGGTAAAAAAACAGCAGTAATCATCAGTGGCGTGGGCATTTTTCTGACGGCTGTGACGCTGGTCATTGCAAGCCTTACAGCCTCTAAATGGGTGACGCCTCTGCCACCTGATTTAGCGTGGCAAAAGCTCGATGAATCGCAGATAGCGCAAGAAGTGAAAGCAGGAAACACCGTGTTTGTGGATGTCACTGCAGATTGGTGTATCACCTGCAAAGCGAACAAAATTGGTGTTTTACTGCAAGAGCCCGTCTACTCCAGGCTTCAAGCCGAAGATATGGTGACATTTCAGGGTGATTGGACTTCTCCGAACGGTTATGTGACTGACTATCTGCGTAAATACGGCCGCTATGGTGTGCCTTTCAATATTGTTTATGGCCCAGCGGCGCCAGAAGGCATCCCGCTTCCTGTCGTGCTGTCTAGTGAAGATATCATTCGTGCCATCAATCATGCTAAAGGAGGTTGAAACCATGGACACTCCAAAAGACAAGAGTAAATGGAAACAGCCCGGATTCTGGATAAAGGAAATCCTGACACTAGTGATCTTGTTTTCCGTTGTTTCATTCGCTGTGGATCTTTGGCGCAGTCAAGACATGCCGAACGAGCAGTTGCCAAATGTTGCTTTACAGGATCTTTCAGGTGAAACCATAGATTTAGTCGCGCTAAGTGAAGACAAGCCCGTGGTTTTATACTTTTGGGCCACTTGGTGTGGCGCATGCAAATTTGTGACACCAACCGTGGATTGGTTAGCGGAAGATCATGATGTCGTCTCTGTTGCGATCACTTCAGGCTCAAATGATCGTGTCTCGGCCTACCTTCAACATCACGACCTGAAATTCGCCACCATCAATGATGAGCGAGGATCTTTTTCAGGTATGTGGGGCGTGCGCGCGACGCCGACCATAGTGATTGTTAAAGAAGGAAAAATCGCATCTATCACTACCGGTATCACCACACCGCCCGGTTTATTGGCTCGCCTTTGGTTGGCTTAACCCATCGCTTTCACAGGCTCTTTTTAAACAAAATACCCGGCCATTGATTAGTGACATGAATTCCTAATCATGCCGGGTATTTTTCATATCTATGAAAATTTGGAAAACCTTTTTCGAGCCACCTTTAATTTGTAGAAACCGACAAAATCCCGCCGCCTAATTTTCAACCAAATCAGTGTGTAATAACAAAAAAGCAACAAAAACAACCAACACTGAGAGGAAACAACATGTTACGCACTCGACTACTCCCTTTGGTAGCAGTGGTATCGGCGACAATACCTCAACTCGCCTTTGCACACGGCTATATGGACTACCCTCCCTCACGTCAGGAAATTTGTGACAGCGACGGTGGCTACTGGGAATCAACGGATGGCTCAACCATCCCGAACGCCGCTTGTCGCGCTGCTTTTAAAGAGTCAGGCTGGTATCCGTTTGTGCAAAAGCCGGAGTTTGCCAAGCTAGTTTCTGATTTCACCAATCAAGCTGCTGTTGAAGCGGGCGTACCAGATGGCGCACTGTGTTCGGCGGGTGACCCGAAAAAAGCCGGTATCGACATTCCCTCTTCTGAATGGCAAGCCACACCCATTGACCCAAGCTTGAACGGGAAACTCACTCTGCTATACCGCGCATCAACGCCCCACAATCCAAGCTTCTGGAAGTTCTACCTCTCAAACGCCGCTTACAACTCGGCAACTGATGCATTGAAATGGTCAGATCTGGATTTGATCGCTGAGTTTGGCAATGTACCCGTTGTGATCATCAACGAGAAAAAGTACTACCAAATGACTATCACCCTGCCAACAGACCGCACCGGCAACGCAGTGCTTTATTCACGCTGGCAGCGCGATGACCCAGCAGGCGAAGGCTTCTACAACTGTTCAGACATCAGCTTTGGTGGCGACATCGTTGTTCCAACATGGCAAAGCCTTGGTGCAGCAGTCAAAGCGACTGACGACGCCAATAGTGGAGATACCGTTTGGTTCCGCGTCTTCGATGGCAGTGGAACAGAAACCGTGTTCGAAAAGCTCGCTATTGACGTGACCAACCAAGACGAAGCGGTTTGGGCAGCTCAGTTAGCAGATATCATCAACAATGGTTCGACCGGTGTTCGCCTCGGTAAACTCTCACAAGACGGTTTGGTGTCTTGGAACAGCACCGATCTTTACGGCAATCTGGTTTACGTGAAAGACCAAAGCGCTACCTTCCAGCTCGATATCAAACGGGAAGTTGTGAACAATGTACCGGTTCTCAACGCCCCGCTGACAATGAATGTTGAAAGCGGTCAATCTACTCAAGTTGCTGTTTCAGCAACAGATGCTGACAACGATGTACTGACATTCAGTGCTAGCCAAGGCACTGTGACAGTCACTGGCAATGATGCAACCATTAGTTACACTGCGCCAGCAACCACCACTGACCTTAACGACACGATTACTGTGACAGTCACTGACGGCACTGCGAGTGCTCAGGCTGTGATCAGCGTAAACGTGAAGGGTAGCGGCGGCACTGGCGGTGAAACAAACTGGGATGCGAACGCAACCTACCTGGCTGGCGCCAAAGTGACACACTTTGGCGTAACTTATACGGCGCAGTGGTGGAACAAAGGTGAGGAGCCGGGAACGTCTTCCGTATGGGTAGCGGACAAAGGTGCTGGCGACCAAGCCTGGAGTAAAGATATTGCCTACAGCGGTGGCGATACTGTGGTTTATGAGACCAAAACCTACAAAGCAAAATGGTGGACCAAAGGTGATCTACCAACTAACGGTGGACCTTGGGCAGAAGTGAAATAGCCAAACCCAAGTGCCATGCATAAAGAACGCCCCTCGAAAGGGGCGTTCTTTATCTGTTCCAATTAAATCAAGCGTGTGCGTGGAACTGTTTTATCTTGTCGCGGTAACCATCAAGGCGCTGAGGCGTCATCATGTTTCGCTTGTCGTCTGTGACCAAACCACCAAGCTGGTCAGCAACTTGCTGGGCTGTTTGAAGCATGAGCTTAAAGTTCTGCTCGGCTTCACCGTAACAAGGCAGCGTCATAAACAGAGTAATGCCCGGTGTTGTGAACTGATGAATCGTTGCCAGCGGGAAGCTACCTGGGTTAAACATGTTTGCTGCGCTGAACAAAACTTTACCTGTGCCAGCTAAATCTGCGTGGCGGTGGAAAATTTCCATCTCACCAAAAATCATACCGTGTTGTTCGAGGCAGTTAATCAGCTCTTCGCCATCAAACTCACTGTTATTTGCAGCCTGAACGTTCATGATCAGTACCTGCTGCTCTGGCTCTTTTGGTGCTTCTTCTTCAACTTGTGGTACATCATCAACAACAGTTTCTGAAGCATCTTTATCTTCTGCAAAAGACACGTTTTCTGGTGCTTCAATCACTGGCTCTGCGACTGCGTCAACAACAGGGGCTTCTTCCTGAGGCGTTTGAATCGAATGCACAGGCAGATCAGTCTCTTTATCTTTATCTGCATCGCTGTCGTCAGCAGTAAATGTCGGCAAAGGAACATCGTCGTCTTTCTCTTTTGCTGACATGTCTTCACTCTGTCCAGCAAAAAGAGGATCGACATCTGGTTTATCACCGAAATTCAGACCAGGCTCTTTACGCTCAGTTTTAGGCTTGTCGCTACTAACAGACTTGATCACTCGAACTGAACCAATACCGTCCTGATCAAATCCTGTCTCATCTTTTTCTCTTAATTTACCAATTGGCTTTTCGCCAAATTTCGCGGGCTTTTCCTTACGGCTTGTCCACAAGCCATGAAGCAACAACGCGGCGATAGCCACCGCACCCAAAATGATTAAAACAAGGCGCAATTCCTGCATCATTTAATCTCAGCATTTATCCAATTAACGACGAGAGTCCGCAAGCGGTTGTGACCTATCTAAACACCTTGGTACAACCTTTGGCAATGTCGCACATACAAATTGCTGACTACTGTACCAAAAAGCGTATGAAAGTTAACGTCCATACCGCGAGAACACTGAAAAAGTCACTGTTCTGACAGTGAAAACGCGCCCAATGCGCATTTTCACTCACTTCACTATGCTGTTTGACAATGGCGCGGTTCAATAATTCACCAGTGGCGTAAATTGCCATTATCTGGTCTTAGACGTTAACATTCTCTCATCACGAGGCATCGATAGCGGTGCTGCATCGCTAGCCGGAACATCAAGATTGCGTTTTAAACCCCCGAAAACCCTAGGTTTCACAGCAATACGCCATCACCTGTAAAATGAAGCCAAAGTTGGCTTAGTTCCTGCTTTAGCAATAAAAACATTCAATTTTTGCCTTTGGGATAGGCACGGAAAGGAGATTCTATGAACCCAACTCAAATGGCTAAGCAGCCGGTATCTGGTGCGAGCTATTTTCTTCGCGGATTTTCCCTCATGTTTACGCCCGGGATCCGTCGCTTTGTGATTATTCCTTTGGTCGTAAACCTGCTTTTGATGGGTACCCTAATTGGTGTTGTGCTTTCTCAGCTCAGTGATTGGATTAATGGCTGGTTATCCTACTTACCTGAAATGCTGAATTGGCTCTCGTATGTCTTGTGGCCTCTGCTGGCATTAGCAATATTGGTTATCTGTTCTTACTTTTTCAGTACCGTTGCCAACTGGATTGCGGCCCCTTTTAACGGTCTTTTAGCTGAACATCTGGAAGCCAAGCTCACAGGTAAGCGCCCACCCGACGATGGCATTACCGGCATCATCAAAGATTTACCCCGTGTGTTTAAACGCGAATGGCAGAAGCTTGCTTACTACTTGCCGAAAGCACTGGGTCTGTTATTGTTGATGTGGATTCCGGCCATTGGCCAAACACTCGGCCCAGTGCTGTGGTTTTTGTTCAGCGCCTGGATGATGGGGATTCAATACTGTGACTACCCGTTTGATAACCATCGTGTCTCTTTCCCCAATATGAAAGCAACGCTTCGCGATAACAAAGGCTCTACCATGAGTTTTGGCGCTTTGGTGATGTTGTTCACCATGACACCGATTCTCAACCTTTTTGTTATGCCGGCCGCTGTCTGCGGAGCAACGGCGATGTGGGTTGATAAGTACCGCGGCGATCTCGCCCGCTATTAAACTCACTTCAATATTTCGGAAAAACACCTTTGCTCAACAGAACAAAGGTGTTTTCTGCTTCCAAATACACTATTTAGTGTTACCCGCATCTGAAACCATGCTGATAACAATAAGATATAACTAACGATTACTTTGCTTTCAGCCAAATCAGGATATTCTAAAACTCGTATATCCCCTGCAAACCGAAGGAACGAAGAAGATGGGTAAAATTTACGAAGATAATTCAACCACTATCGGCAACACGCCGCTTGTACGTCTTAACCGTGTATCAAACGGCAAAGTGCTGGTAAAAATTGAAGCTCGCAACCCTAGCTTTAGCGTTAAATGCCGTATCGGTGCAAACATGATTTGGGATGCAGAGAAAAGCGGCAAACTGAAGCCTGGTGTTGAACTGGTTGAGCCAACCAGTGGTAACACAGGTATCGCGCTGGCTTATGTTGCTGCAGCCCGTGGTTACAAACTGACTCTGACCATGCCTGAGTCAATGAGCCTTGAGCGTCGTAAACTGCTGAAAGCACTGGGTGCAAACCTGGTACTGACCGAAGCAGCGAAAGGCATGAAAGGCGCGATTGCTAAAGCAGAAGAAATTGTTGCTGCTGACCCAGAGAAATTCCTGATGCTGCAACAGTTTAACAACCCTGCTAACCCAGAAATCCACGAGAAGACCACAGGTCCTGAAATTTGGGAAGATACTGAAGGCGAAATCGACGTATTCGTATCTGGTGTAGGTACGGGTGGTACGCTGACTGGTGTTAGCCGTTACATCAAAAACACCAAAGGCAAAGCAATCACCACTGTTGCAGTAGAGCCTGCGGAGTCTCCAGTTATCACCCAAACTGTGAATGGTGACGACGTACAACCAGCACCTCACAAAATCCAAGGTATCGGTGCAGGTTTCGTACCTGGTAACCTGGATTTGTCTCTGGTCGACAAAACTGTACTGGTTACCTCTGACGAAGCGATTGCAATGGCACGCCGTCTGATGGAAGAAGAAGGTATCCTTGCGGGTATTTCTTCAGGTGCTGCTGTTGTTGCTGCCAACAAAATTGCAGAATTGCCTGAGTTCGCAGGCAAAAACATCGTAACGATTCTGCCAAGTTCTGGTGAGCGTTACCTGAGTTCTGCACTGTTCGCTGGTATCTTCACAGAGCTTGAAAACCAGCAATAACAGGCCTCGAGCTTCCAAATCCAATCGCATGATTGGCAACAAAAAAGCCCCGTTGGGGCTTTTTTGTTTGATTTTTTAATCCTGCTCTAGTAAAAATTCCCCGCCTTTTATTTTCGGCCTCGAAATTAATCATCGCCTCGAGTGTGAGTCAGGTGTTGTTTTGAGCGAAAATGTCACAAAAGTTTGACTTGGATTAAGCTAGGGCACTCAAATCTTGGTTAGTTTACCGTCCATCGATAGCCAAAACTGGTCAATCAGTTTAAGCTAACCGAAGATTTAATACATAAACCTAAATAAATAATGTATCGGGGTAAAACATGTATCAAAAGCAAGTAGAAATCACTGCTGAAAACGGTCTGCACACTCGTCCTGCGGCTCAGTTCGTAAAAGAAGCGAAAGGCTTCGATGCAAAAATCACTGTAGAGTCTGGTGGTAAAGAAGCAAGCGCAACTAGCCTGTTCAAGCTACAAACACTGGGTCTGACCAAGGGTACTGTTGTAACTATCAAAGCTGACGGTGCACAAGCTCAAGAAGCAGTTGATCACCTGGTTAAGCTGATGGACGAGCTGGAATAATCCAGCTCTTTTTCTATCCATTAGTATTTCAATTTGATCAATGTAGGGTAAAGCTATGATTTCAGGTATCCTGGCATCTCCTGGTATTGCTTTTGGTAAAGCGCTGCTACTCCAAGAAGACGACATCGTCATCAACAAAAATCCAGTTCCAGCTGACCAGCTAGACGCAGAAATCGCTCGTCTTTACGACGCACGCGAAAAATCTAAACAGCAACTTGAAGTGATAAAAGACAAGGCGCGCGAAACTTTCGGTGAAGAGAAAGAAGCGATCTTTGAAGGTCACATCATGCTGCTTGAAGATGAAGAGCTAGAAGAAGAAATCATAGCTTTCATTAAAGAAAACAATGCTTCTACCGAATACGCGATCTACAGCGTTATCGAAGAGCAAGCAGTTACCCTAGAATCTCTGGACGACGAATACCTGAAAGAGCGTGCTACTGACATTCGTGACATCGGCTCACGTTTTGTTAAGAACGCACTGGGTATCAACATCGTGTCCCTGAGCGCAATCAACGAAGAAGTGATTCTGGTCGCTAACGACCTGACTCCTTCTGAAACTGCGCAAATCAACCTGGACTACGTGCTGGGTTTCATCACCGATATCGGTGGTCGCACGTCTCACACTTCTATCATGGCGCGTTCTCTGGAACTGCCTGCGATCGTTGGCACCAACGACATCACTAAGCGTGTGAACAACGGCGACATGCTGGTTCTTGATGCAATCAACAACACGATTGTTATCAACCCAAGCGAAGAAGAACTGACCAAATTCAAAGCGATCCGTGATGAGTTCATCGCAGAGAAAGAAGAGCTGGCAAAACTGAAAGACCTGCCAGCTGTGACTCTGGATGGCCACCAAGTAGAAGTTTGCGGCAACATCGGTACAGTGAAAGACTGTGATGGTGTTAACCGTAACGGTGGCGAAGGTGTTGGCCTGTACCGTACCGAATTCCTGTTCATGGACCGCGATGCGCTGCCAACTGAAGAAATTCAGTACAAAGCGTACAAAGAAGTTGCAGAAGCGATGCATGGCCATCCAGTGATTATCCGTACTATGGATATCGGTGGTGACAAAGATCTGCCATACATGGATCTGCCAAAAGAAATGAACCCGTTCCTGGGTTGGCGTGCAGTTCGCATCAGCCTGGACCGTCGTGAAATCCTTCGCGACCAGCTGCGTGCAATCCTGCGTGCTTCTGCACACGGTAAACTTCGCGTGATGTTCCCAATGATCATCTCTGTTGAAGAAATCCGTGAGCTGAAAAAAGCAATTGAAGAGTACAAAGCGGAACTGCGTGCTGAAGGTCTGGCATTTGACGAGAACATCGAAATCGGTGTCATGGTTGAAACGCCTGCTGCAGCTGCAATTGCTCACCACCTTGCAAAAGAAGTTGAGTTCTTTAGCATTGGTACAAACGACTTAACCCAGTATACTCTTGCGGTTGACCGTGGTAACGAGCTGATCTCTCACCTATACAACCCACTGTCTCCAGCAGTACTGACCGTTATCAAGCAAGTCATCGACGCTTCTCACAAAGAAGGTAAGTGGACTGGCATGTGTGGTGAGTTGGCAGGCGATGAGCGTGCAACACTGCTTCTGATGGGTATGGGTCTTGATGAGTTCAGCATGAGTGGTATCTCTATTCCACGAATCAAGAAGATCATCCGTAATGCTAACTTTGCTGATGTTAAGGCAATGGCGGAAGAAGCACTGGCAATGCCTACTGCTGCAGAAATTACTGCGCACGTAGATAAATTCATTGCAGAGAAAACTGTCTGCTAAGATACAGCAGCAAAGAATTGATAACGCTTAGGAGCAAACACTATGGGTCTGTTTGACAAACTGAAGAAGCTGGTTTCTGACGACAGCAACGACGCAGGCGCGATCGAAATCATCGCACCACTGTCTGGTGAAATCGTAAATATCGAAGACGTGCCAGACGTTGTTTTCGCTGAGAAAATCGTGGGCGACGGCATCGCGATCAAACCAGCTGGCGACAAAATGGTTGCACCAGTAAACGGTACCATTGGTAAGATTTTCGAAACTAACCACGCGTTCTCTATCGAATCTGAAGACGGCATCGAGCTGTTCGTTCACTTCGGTATTGATACCGTTGAACTGAAAGGTGAAGGCTTCAAGCGCATCGCTGAAGAAGGTCAGACTGTTAAAGTTGGCGACCCAATCATCGAATTCGATCTGGCTATGCTGGAAGAGAAAGCGAAGTCTACCCTGACTCCTGTCGTTATCTCTAACATGGACGAAATCAAAGAGCTGAACAAGCTTTCTGGTGCCGTTTCTGTTGGTGAAACGCCAGTACTGCGCATTAAGAAGTAATTCTTGAATCGCAAGAAAAAGCGCAGCTTTGGCTGCGCTTTTTTGTGTCTGTTAAAAAGTGAAAGGGAGGCAATCGCCTCCCTTGTTGTTTAAAACGTCTCTGACAGTTGGTAAACACGAAGCCCTGCTTTCATTGCCTCTACATCAGCACAGCCTTCGAAGTTTACTGTGACCGGAGAGCAAGGCATCAGCGTGAAACTGCTGTCACTGAAGCGTCCCTCGCCTTCAAACTCAAGATGAACGAAGAATGCTGGCAGATCTGACGTCAATACCAGCCGCAAGCCATCCATCCCTTCTATGATTTCAACATCCACTGAAGCCTTAGGTAGTGGTAGGCGTTTATAAACATCATCAAACCAGGTATTGGTGCTCTCCTTGCCCTCGCATTCCATGACTACATGGAAGAAGCCCTGATGCTTACGCTCATCAATCACTTGTCTGTCGCATTGCCAAACTGTTTGGTTGTCATCTTCGCCCAACTTAGTTTCAAACGGCCAGGTGTCGATCACTTCACCTTGCCAGTCATACCAAGTCACCTGCCCTTTAGCATCCACATTCCGGTGTTCATCATTGATCAGACGAAGTGCCAACGCATCTTGCTCTTCCACAAATACCGCCGCCTGAACGTCAAAAAAGCGCTTGGCATGATAGTGGAGTTGCTTCCAGCGCCCCGTATACTCAATGCTTGACCACGAGCTCACTGGCCAACAATCGTTAAGTTGCCAGTAAAGAATCCCTCGGCACAGTGGTTTGTTGGCGCGCCAGTATTCACTCGCTGTTTTAATTGCCAGTGCCTGCTGGACCTGGCTCAGATATAACATCTGTGCGAAATCTTTAGGGAAGCGGAAGTAGCGGGTGAACATCTCCGTCATGATGCTATTGCCACGTCCATTCTTCTGGTGTTGCTCAAAGGTCGGTGATGTGACGTTCCAGTCATCTTCCGATGCGAAAGTTTTCACTGTTGGCAGAGATGGCCAGGACTGATAACCAAACTCACTACAAAAACGCGGCTTCACGGTGTGGTAGGCATCAAAGGACTTTCCTGAGTGCCACACATCCCAGAAGTGCATGTCACCCTTGTTGTCATCATGCCAGGCATCACCGAAGTCCAACTCACCATTACAAGGCGAACTCGCCCAGAAACGGCGGTAAGGATCCTCACGCTCAACCATTTCCTGAAGCACCCGGTTAAGGCGGTCATAATTCACCACGTACTTTTCGCGGTTGGTGCGCGACTCTGGATACCAACCGATCGCACCAATGACTTCGTTATCGCCACACCACAGGGCAATAGAGGCATGATCGCTGAGACGACGCACCTGGTACGCAACTTCCAACTCTACATCTTTCAGAAATTCTGGCGTTGAAGGATATAGCGCGCAGGCGAACATGAGATCTTGCCACACCATCAGACCTAGCTCATCGCACAATTCGTAGAAGCAGTCACGCTCATACATGCCGCCGCCCCAGACACGAATCATATTCATGTTCGCCGCTTTCGCATCTTCTAAAAGCTGGCGGTAGCGGTCTGGTGTTTGCAATCCCGGCATGGCATCCAACGGAATCCAATTGGCCCCTTTGGACATGATCGCTTTACCATTCATCACAAAAGTCATTGCCGAACCCGCTTCATCTGGCGTGGTATCCAAATGGAGTTCTCGCAAACCAATGCGTTTGGTGACCTGTTGACCATCAACCGATACGGTCAGTGAGTAGAGTGGTTGGCCACCATACCCAGCTGGCCACCAGCGCTCTGGGTGAGTTATCGTGAAGCCACATGCCAAAGACTCAGCATCCGCTGCAATGGTAGCGCTTTGCGACTCACCACAAGGAGATGTCAGCACACATTCAATAGCCACAGAATCAGTGCCGACGGTTTCTGCATCGATAGAAACGGTCAGATCGCATTGGCCATTACTTTGCCATTGCTGGGCAGTGCGAACACCTTTGAGTACCATATTGTGGATTGGCTGCAGCTTCACGCTGTCGTAGATTCCGCTAGCAAGCAGACAAATACCCCAGTCCCAGCCAGCGTGGCATTGGGTTTTGCGAAGGGTATTCATGTGAGGAATTTGATTATTACCCACCGCCCAAGGCACAGGAAATGGCAAACGTTCAGCACGTGCTTTCGCCTCAATATCGGCACGCTTCAAGGTGACAGTCAGAATGTTCTCACCTTGCTTGAGGTAAGGACGCACATCAACTCGATATTCTCGGAACATATTGGCGCACAGCAAGACAACCTCGCCATTCACTGCCACAGATGCCACGGTATCAACCATGCTGAGTATTAAGTCAACACGAGGTGCTTCCAGCGTTGATGAATCAGCCTCGAACGATTTCGTCAGGAGCCAATCATGCTCACTAACCCATTGAACGTCAGTTTCATTGCAGCCGTAATAAGGGTCAGGGATTTTATCAGCGACCAACAAGGCACTGTGAACATCACCAGGGATTTGGATCGGTGCGACAATGCTGTCATTCGTGAAGGATGCCAGTGTCCATTCACCATCGAGTATTAATTGGGTCACGCAATTTCTCCGGATAGTACGAGATGCCGCGAACCGCTATTTCCTTGATACTGCAAAGCGTCCTTATTGCCACGCCCATTCAACGACTCTCAAAACACAAAAACTGGGCTGAGAACACCACAGATATGAAAGGCCGTCGAGTAGAATAAGGGCGCATCAGACCGCCAATTGTCATTTCCAAAATCTGGCTCAAAAAACCGGAAAAGCCCTTTTAGCCGCGCTCACAAATTTACATAAAAAAAGCACCAATCAACGGTGCTTTTAATGTTATCAATAAAATTCAAAGCATTGATAAGTCAGATACTTTCTAGCGCTTCCATTGAAGGTGCATAGAAGTACGCGCCTGTGACCGGTGTGGTAAAGCGAAGCAGCATGTCGGTTTTACCATCGCGCTCACCGAACATGCTTTCCAACATGGTTTTGTGAACATGTTGGGTATGGCAATAAGCCAAGAACAGCAGGCCGTGATCACCTGACACAGAGCCATATGGCAGGCTGTGGCGAACCATTTTCAGACCTTTACCGTCTTCTTTGATATCTACTCGGCCAACGTGCGAAGTTGGTGGTACATCTTCAAGTTCAATCGAGTCAGCCTTGGTACGGCCAATCACTTTCTCTTGTTGCTTGATGGTCAGCGGCTCCCATGCTGCCAGTTTGTGCACGTAACGCTGCATCATAACGACACTGCCACCAGCACATTCGCCATCAGCGATAATCGCCACATCACGACGCGCTTCTGCGCCTTCCGGGTTTTCAGTGCCATCGATAAACCCTGTCATGTCTCGGGAGTCGAGGTAACGATAACCGTAGGTTTCATCAACGACTTCAACCTCTGAAGCAATAGGTGACAAGAACTTGCGTAGCAGGAAGAAGTTCAGATCATGACGGGTTGAGTGGGCGTGAAGGAAAATATCACACTCCGTTGCGGGCGCATGAGTATCACCTTCGCCCAGAGGGCGGAAAGCGGAGAAATCAGTCGGTGTCGCAATACCGTTTTCCGCGCAGAAAACTGGGGAAAAAGACACAGCTGCTTTCAGATCAGCATCGGGTTGCTGGGCATTAATATCATCAACAAGGGAGTGAAGTGAGCGACACTGAGCTAGAACTTCTGAAGCAGAGCCTTTGACTTTCAGAACTGTGTACAGTGCGAAAGGACCTGCATCTGCAACGATTGCCGGTTGAGAAACCGCCATGTATTACCTCCAAGTAAAAACTGCTAGTTTTCATTTTAGTTTTAAGAAAACTAGCATATTACCTGTGAAGCGCCGAGACTTTGTCTCAGATCTGTAAAGTGGGCTTTCTGGCACTTATACCGACGTAATTTCCACTTTTAAAGATGCAAATTCATCCAGTTGCTCGTTACTCTGGTTAACAGAAGCCGGCGTATTCAGTCCCGCACTGACAACGGGTGACATGATGGTTCGCCAGCCGCCATCGTCGCACTGTTCTTGAACCAGAAGAGAAATTTTCACCTCATCAGCCGTCACTTCCAAAAGCTCAGCTTTGCCAATGAGTGCACCTGTCGCTTCACCGTTATCAAACAGAACAGTTTCTTCTCCAGGCACTAATGATACGGAGGTTTGTGCACGGTGTTGCTTGCCTGCACGATCCATTTCGAAATTAACATCAACCTGCCAGTCAGCCATGGCTAAGGGGCTTAACATTGCGCTGAACAGGACAAGCCCTTTCTTCCACTCATTCATTTTTTTCTTCTCTTGTAATGGGGGCTTCAAATAAAAACCGAATGCGGCGGCTTCTTAATAGGTATAACGCTAGCCAAATCGCCATCAGTAACAGTAACGCCCCGCTCCAGTGGAACTCCCAACGCTGAACCATCAGGTGATTGACTTGCAGTATCAAATCACCACTCAACGCCGCTAGGAGGATGTACTTACCCAACCGCCAAATACGCTGAAAAAATGCAGGGAAACGATGAAGACTTCCAGCCATCAGCATCAAAGCCACAGCGGGAAACCCCAACGCCAGTCCGACATAAAGCGCATCATGACTTGGGTAAATCAGCGAGAGCAAATCTTTGCCTTGCTCCCGGCTGACGCCTGCAATCACAAACACTATCCAAGAACGCGCCAGAAAGAGGCCTGTCAGCCAGAACATCAGGTTTGGCTTCGCGTTTCCGTGTTTGTCGTAATAGTCAGGAGATTGGTACAAAAGCGTATTCATCTATCTTGTTTCTTCAGGATTATGCGCAGCCACCAGCAAAGGGAAGCATGCAAAAAAACATTGTTCATAACCCTCCTTGGCACTTTGTCAGTAGTAATGGGGAGCACAAAGCTCGGGCTCATCATTTTGCGGTGTAGCGCAGTATATTTCAGCCCAAGCTTTTAGCTCGCTCACATTTATCCGACAGTGACTGCTGTTCCGCTAACACTTACCATCAACATTCCACCATTGGGGCCGACCACTTCATAATCAAGGTCGATACCTACCACTGCGTTTCCGCCTGCGGCGCGTGCACGCTCTCTGAGCTCCTCAAATGCAATTTCACGCGCTTTAGCGAGTTCTTGCTCGTAAGCGGCAGAACGCCCACCAACAATATCGCGAATACTCGCAAAGATATCTTTGAAGATATTCGCACCGAGAATAGCTTCTCCTACGACGACACCGTGGTAATGCGTGATTTCGCGTCCTTGGATAGTCGGGGTTGTGGTTAAGATCATTTGTCCTTTCTCCCTTTTATTGTCATTAGAGGTCTGACACGATTCTCAGAATTTGGTTTCGTGGCAGTCCCTTATCATCGGTATAATCGCTTACAACGTAATACGGTTAAAGATGAATAAATAATGAGTAATGCGACACCCTCACCGGAGACCCAACAAGAAGCGATGAAAATTGCCAAGGCAACCCAAAAACCCGGGCAAACCAAAGAGCAGACAAAACTGATTGCTCAAGGCATTGAGAAAGGGATTGCGCTATACAAGAAACAGCAAAAAGCCAAAGCTCGGGATCGCGATAAAGAACGGAAAAAGCAACTCAAGCAAAAACACGTCGATACCGTATCCATAAACGATGTGACAGAAACCGTTGAACCAGTGTCTACGTCTCGCAATCTTTTGCCTTGGGGACTCCTGATAGTGAGTTGGGTGGGGTTTGCAGCCTATATACTGAGCAACCAATAACAGGGAATATACAATGAAAAAGACGCTCTCATTCGCCGCTGCCGGCGTAGCAATGATAGTCACACTCGGATGCGCACAAGGAGAAGACGCAGTGACCGATAAATCTCTTACCCCATGTGGCGACAAACCAAACTGTGTCTCAACACAGGACCCACGTGAAGATTTCAACGTTGCGCCATTTGAGTTGGCAGAAAGTGTTTCGATAGCACCTATTCTGGAAGTCGCGCTCAGCATGCCAGGCACTCGTATTGGCGATCAGGAGCCTGGCTATGTGCGTGTTGAGAGCGTCAGTAAAATCATGCGTTTCGTGGATGACCTGGAACTTCGTATCGATGGCGACCAGCTGATAGTCCGTTCTGAATCGCGCGTTGGGTACTCTGACTTTGGCGTAAACCGAAAACGCGTCGAAGCCCTAAGAACAGCGCTTCAGGAAAAAGGACTCATCAAGTAAATGGACATCCCTGCACTCAAGGCACACTGCGCATCGCTGGTGGGTATCCGTCATGATGTAAAGTGGGGCGGCGTTGATGTATACAGCGTGCACCAGACTAAGATGGTTTGCATTTTCTACGATGGAGAGAAGATGGCCTGCAAAGTGCCGGAAGATTTGTTCGTTATGATGGCGGAGATCCCGGATTGCCGTCCTGCACCGCATCTGGCTAGGGCTGGGTGGATAGAATTTGGCAAAACCTGCCCTCTGCCAACGGAGGAAATAGAGAATATCATTTCCCGTTCCTGGCATCTGGTGGTGGATAAACTGCCTAAGTACGTTCAGAAATCGCTAAGGCCAGCTCACGCCGAAGCCTGAAAACAAAAAACGCAGACTCGTTAGCTGCGTTTTTTGTTTTATACCGTAAGCGTTCCCATGATGTCCTGTTTACGGTCTTCAACCCACTCACGTTTGAACGGACCCCAGTCAGTCAGGCGGTAATATCCGTCATTATGGCGGCGTCCATCCTGAATGAATGACAATTCAATACCAAGCCCTGCCAGTGATTTGATCACGTCCTGAATCGTGCGACGTGGCCAGCCCGTGGCTTCAATTAAACGCGGAACGTTCGGACGTTCCATTTCTTCAACCAAAAAAGCGAGATACAGTCTTCTTGCAAAAACCGGATTCAGTTCCATTGAGACCTCCTAATATGACTGCTTTCCATTATTCAATGAATTGCAAAGGAGGTATTGCGCTTGATCAAATTGAAAGCCTATTCATCAGCATGTCGTTTGCTCGTTAGCGCTCTCCACACCATGCACCTTGAATTGCATTGATCAGGTTTTCCACTTTGCCACCTGCAATGCGGTAAAACACTGACTGCGACTCCTTGCGTGTCTCGACTAATCCCGCTTGTCGCAACACAGTGAGGTGTTGGGAAAAAGCAGACTGACTCAAGGCACTGTTCTCAAGAAGAGTCGAGACATTTTTCTCCCCTTCTCGTAACTGACAGAGCACCATCAACCGTTCTGGGTGCGAGAGAATTCTCAGCACTTTGGCCGCCTCATTGGCTTGTTGTTGTAGTTCTTTACCCATTGCTGGCAAACACCCTTTAAATTAGATTCATCTAATTAATTTACATCAGAACTCACTAATGTAGAAATTTTGAATGAAATTGATCTATGAAGCTATTCGAATAGAAGTTAATTCAATGATAGGTGAAGTCGCTTCACGCCTTGCTTTCAACACTTCGCAATGTCAATCTAGCACCCTCGACGTAGCACTATGAGGAAACAGTGAATGACCACAATGGTTTACGGGATTAAGAATTGCGACACCATCAAGAAAGCGCTGAAGTGGCTTGATGCGGAAGGCAAACCGTACACGTTTCATGATTATCGTAAAGACGGTATCGATCAGGAAATGTTAAAGCAATTTGTGGAAAAGCTGGGCTGGGAAGCACTGGTCAACAAGCGTGGTACCACCTTCCGAGGACTTTCCGAAGAACAAAAAAACAACCTGGATGAATCCAATGCCGTCTCTTTGATGCTGGTTCACCCTGCTATGATTAAGCGCCCTCTTTTGATTCACAACGACACGTATCACCTCGGCTTTAAAGCTGCAGAGTACGAAACAATATTTAGCGAATAACACCGTTTTAAGAACAAGGACACACAACCCCATGACAGACAGTGCGGTATTGTCTCTGGCCAAGGAATTAATAGGCCGTCCATCCGTGACTCCAGAAGATGAAGGATGTCAGGAACTGATGATCGAGCGCCTCGAAGCGCTGGGATTCAAAATTGAACGTATGGTGTTTGAAGACACCACCAACCTTTGGGCTCGTCGCGGTACCGAAGGCCCACTGTTTGCCTTTGCTGGTCACACCGATGTGGTACCGGCTGGCCCTTTAGAGCAGTGGAAAACGCCTCCTTTTGAACCGACAATCATAGACGGTTACCTGCATGGCCGCGGCGCGGCAGACATGAAAGGCTCACTGGCTGCGATGGTCGTAGCAACTGAACGCTTTATCGCAGAAAACCCAGATCATAACGGTTCACTGGCATTCCTTATCACCTCAGATGAAGAAGGCCCATTTATCAACGGAACGACCCGTGTTGTCGATACCCTGATGGCACGTGATGAAATCATCGACATGTGCATTGTGGGTGAACCAAGCAGCACCGACGCGGTGGGTGATGTGGTGAAGAACGGTCGTCGCGGCTCACTGACTGGTGATGTCACCTTCAAAGGTATTCAGGGCCACGTTGCCTACCCACACCTTGCGAAAAACCCGGTTCATCTTGCTCTGCCAGCTTTGGCAGAACTGACCAGCGTTCAGTGGGATGAAGGTAACGCCTACTTCCCGCCAACCAGCCTGCAAATTCCAAATGTCTCGGCAGGAACAGGTGCAAGTAATGTTGTCCCAGGTGAATTCCACGTCCAGTTCAACTTGCGCTACAGCACCGAATTGACCGCGCAGGACATCGAAACCCGCACTCACGCCATCTTCGACGCGCATGGTCTGGACTACGATATCAAATGGACCTACAACGGCTTGCCGTTCCTGACAGATGCAGGTTCTTTGCTTGATGCTGTCGTTGAAGCCGTGGACGAAGTGAACAGCGAGAAGCCTCAACTTCTTACTACGGGTGGTACTTCGGACGGTCGCTTTATCGCGCAAATGGGCAGTCAGGTGATTGAACTGGGTCCAGTCAACGCCACCATCCACAAAGTGAATGAGTGTGTGAAGATTGATGATCTCGAGAAACTAACTGACATGTACCAGAAGGTGCTGGAGAAAGTGCTGGCAAAATGAGTTGGACCCTTTCATCACTGACAGGACAATCACAAGACCATCTGTGTACTCTCGCAGAGGGTCTGATGCTGCATAAAGAAGTTCAGGCGGATTTCTTGGCCCTGCAAAGTTCGGCAGAAAAAGCGGGCTTTGAACTCACTATTGCCAGCAGCTTTCGTGATTTCAGCCGTCAGCAGATGATATGGGACAACAAGTTCAATGGTCTTCGCCCCATGCTTGATGGCGACGGAAATCCTTTGGATACCAGCCAACTCAACGATGACGATAAAGTGCGCGCCATTTTGCGCTGGTCGGCCTTGCCGGGGGCAAGCCGTCATCACTGGGGCACCGATATCGACATCTATGCCATAAACCTCCTGCCTGAAGGTATCTCCATCCAGCTTGAACCTTGGGAATACCTTACCGGACACCAAAAGCCTTTCTTTGATTGGCTTTTGGCCAACATGAAAACGCACGGCTTTTACCTTCCTTATCGTGAAGATAGAGGCGGTGTGGCATTTGAGCCCTGGCATATCAGCCACATCCCAACCACGCAAGGGGCGCTGGATATCCTCACGCCAGACGCACTCCGCACCGCGATCGCATCTTCTGACATCGCTGGACGGGAAACTGTGCTAAACCAGCTGGATTGGATATATTCTCAGTACGTCTCGAACGTTTGTGAGGTCTGAACATGGATATACTCACCAATCCCTACGTGATCATCTTTATTGTGGTCGCCGTTGTGGTCAGCAACATCATGGCACTGAAATACACGGCCAATGCCAAATTCGGTATGAAGCAAAAGCCTAAGCCAAAAGATGAAGACCAAAGCAACGAGCAAAAGAAAGAGCGAAAACCTTACGATGATGAGGATGACGACGACAAATCGTCTTTCTGGTGATCGAAAGCGGCGACCACAGGGTCGCCTTTTTTGTGTCTGAAACTTTTTGCGCAAACGTTTGCGTTTTCAGTAACAGCCCATGTTCAGTTCTGGTATCATGCAAGGCGTTTGGAGGGTGAGAGTCAGGAAGTCGCCGCTCTCACCGCATAGAATGTTGTCTTGCCAGTGACGAAGCCTCGTCCGGCCACTTTTAGATAGGAATGTCTCAATGAGCCTTGCGGATCAAGTTCTCGCCGTTAACGACGATCTTCCCATTCGTACCCACCAACCTGTTCATAGCGGTAAAGTCCGCTCTGTCTACTGGCTGACAGAAGAAGACAGCAAACGTCTTATTCAGGAAAAAGGCTATGACGTCGCCCCTGATGCGCCACTGGCCATCATGGTGATCAGTGACCGTATCTCCGCATTCGATTGTATCTGGCATGCCGAAGGCGGCCTGAAAGGTGTCCCTGGCAAAGGCGCTGCACTGAATGCCATTTCCAACCATTGGTTCCGCCTTTTCAAGGAAAATGGACTGGCAGACAGCCATATTCTTGATATTCCCCACCCGTTCGTTTGGATTGTTCAAAAAGCCAAACCCGTTATGATTGAAGCGATTTGCCGCAAATACATCACAGGTTCCATGTGGCGTGCCTACGCAAAAGGCGAGCGTGAATTCTGCGGCATTGAATTGCCTGAGGGACTGGAAAAAGACAAAGCCTTGCCAGAACTTCTGATCACGCCATCAACCAAAGGTATCCTGAGCGGCATTCCAGGTGTGCCTGAAGCGGATGACGTCAACATCACCCGCAAGAACATCGAAGACAACTTCGCTGCATTTAACTTCTCATCTGCCGATGACATTGCGCGATATGAAACCCTGCTCAAAGAGGGTTTTGGTGTGATCAGCAATGCACTGGAAGCGATTGACCAAACTTTTGTAGACACCAAATTTGAGTTTGGTTATGTCACTGATGCGGCGGGCAAAGAAAAGCTCATCTACATGGATGAAGTGGGAACACCGGACTCTTCACGTATTTGGGATACCACGGAATACAAAGCTGGCAATATCGTGGAAAACTCCAAAGAAGGCTTCCGCCAGTTCCTCCTGAACTACTTCCCAGATCCAGACATTCTGCTCAACAAAGAACGTATGCCAGAGCGTGAAGCTTTAGCACGCGATAACGACCTGTCCGTTGAAGCGCTGATGGACATTTCGCGCACCTACATTGGTATTGCAGAGAAAATCACTGGCGCACCGATTCATCTGAGTGACAACCCGAAACAGGAAATCATTGATATCCTGAAAGAAGAATACGGTTTGATCGACTGATTCCTAACAAAGCGATGGACAAAAAAAGAGGACGCCAAGGCGTCCTCTTTCTCATTCTGTGCAGACTTATTGGTTGTTCAAACGCTCTACAGCTGCAGTGAATGCCGGCGCGATACCTGCCAACACATCTTCACCTACAGGCTTGCCTGAACTGTCCGTCACGTTAATCGACGTACGGTTACCTAAATCACCCAACAGGATGTTGTAGTTCTTCTTGCTAAGTTGCAGTGGCAACACGCCAATTTCTTCCCAGAACTCGTCGTCCGGAGACTTGTATTCCACACTCAGCGTACCTTGTGAACGGTTTCGGTCTTCGATAGTGAAGCCAAGCTCACTCAGCATGTTAGGGAAACGCTCCCAGAACACTTCGTAGGGCGCACGGGCAATAATGACCGGCGAACCGCCACGGTCTTTGCCCAGACTGATTGGAATGTTCTTCACCAACTCCAATGCACGCAGGCGTGCTTCTTCACGCAGGTCGGCATCGTAACGGGCAGTGATCATGTTGGTCATCTGGGCGTTGTAACGGTCACGTGATGCCTGAGTCAGGTTATCTGGTGAACCGTTGCGTTTCCATTCCACCATTTCGATGTGGAAACCTTGGCGGCCACGATCTTGAGCAGGCGTCACTACGTAACGGCTCTCGATAACTTCTTCATCTTCATCAATCGTCCACACTAACCAGTCAGTCTCAATACCATCCGGCGAGGAGGTTCGAACCGGGATCTGGGAGTTAGCGACCATGTCTTCGATGGTTGACCAAAGACGCTGGGCTTGATCTTCACGAGGCATCCACACGGTGACGCCTTGTCTGTCACGCTCATAGCGCGCGCCCGGGATCAATTCGAGAATTTGCTGAGGGGGGCGGATATCAATATCACGACCTACCGGGCCTTGGAAATCATTGGCTGGAATGCGGTAAGCACCGGAAAACTCAGGCTGCTGATCGGGAAGGTTTTTCCAATCTGACAGCGGTGGTGTTTCAAGGTATTTAAAATCATCCGACGCCTGACGGCGCGAATCAGCGCTTGAGCAGGCCGCCAGCATGGCGACCATCACAGCACTCAAGCCGAACTTAAAAACAGGTTTCATTAAAACTCCAAAGAAGCGTTACAGCACGCCTGCATCTACAAGAGCCTGCTTCACTTTAGGCTGCAGTTTTGCATCCAAAGTGGTCAGCGGCAGACGCAGTGTTCCGTCCGCAATCAAGCCCATTTCATGCAATGCCCACTTCACTGGAATTGGGTTCGCTTCGACGAAAAGATCAGTGTGCAGAGGCATTATCTTCTCATTGATTGAACGGGCTTCGTCCATTTCTCCTGCCAGCGCCAGTTTGATCATTTTTGCCATTTGCGCAGCAGCAATGTTGTTGGTTACTGAAATCACGCCATGGCCACCAGCGGCAACAAAATCCAGGCCAGTGAGATCATCACCACTCAGTAAGATAAAATCTTCGCCACAAAGTTCACGGTGAATACGAACACGGTCCAAATCACCAGTCGCATCTTTGATGCCAATAATGTTTTCAAACTCAGAAAGACGTGCGACAGTCTCAGGCAACATGTCAGCGACAGTGCGACCTGGTACGTTGTACAGAATCTGTGGAAGTTCGCTCGACTCAGAGATAGCTTTAAAATGCTGGTACAGACCTTCCTGAGAAGGTTTGTTGTAGTAAGGCACTACGCTCAGGCAGCCTGCGATACCAGAACCCGCAAACATTTTGCTGAAGGTAATCGCTTCGTGGGTTGCATTCGCACCAGTACCTGCGATGACGGGAATGCGTCCATCGGCGAATTCGAGTGTCTTCAGAACAATCTTGATATGCTCTTCTACGGTGACAGTGGCTGATTCACCTGTCGTCCCGACAGAGACGATGGCGTCAGTGCCTGCATCAACATGAAAATCAACGAGATTTTTCAAACTGGCGTAATCGACTTCACCAGAGCTATCCATAGGCGTGACAAGTGCCACGATACTTCCTGAAAACATTTCCATCTCCAAAAACGCGTTTTGACCCATGGTACTTTTGGCGACAGGCAAAAACAAGCACGCAGAGGTGCCTTATACCCTGTGTTTGCGCGGTTGATCACCGAGAAAATGAACGATATTGTGCGCTTGGACGTATTGCCACTCGCGACAATGATTTACGCACGTATTCTAACGAGACGCATGCTCACTCGTTGCGACATGAAAATTAAGAAGGAAGAAACATGCAAACGCTCGAAGCCGGTGCAGTAGCACCAGAATTCTCGCTGCAAGACCAAAACGGAAACACTGTCTCTTTGAGTCAGTTCAAAGGCAAAAACAAGGTGCTGGTTTACTTCTACCCGAAGGCGATGACACCGGGTTGCACAACTCAAGCCTGCTCACTGCGTGACAGTAAAGCAGAACTGGATGCACTGAACACCGTCGTTCTTGGCCTCAGCCCAGATCCAGTGAAAAAGCTGAAAGGCTTTGAAGAAAAGAAAGAGCTGAATTTCACCTTGCTGAGTGATGAAGACCACGCTGTTGCCGACGCTTTCGGCGTTTGGGGCCTGAAAAAGTTCATGGGCAAAGAGTACGATGGCATTCACCGTCTGAGTTTCTTGGTGGATGAGAACGGTGTTATCGAACATGTGTTCAACAAGTTCAAAACCAAAGACCACCACGACGTGGTGATCAACTACCTGAAAGGCGAATAAGCCCTACAGGAACGAAAAAGGCCGTCAATGACGGCCTTTGTTGTTTTTGCGACTAACGCAACTATGGTCGCTATTTTTCTGGAAACGGAATGGCCAGTGCTTCCGGGTAACCTCTCAGCACTGTCAACGTTTTCGCTTTCTCTACTACCTGTGCTTCAGTCAATGACTCGGTCAGCGACAGTGTTGGAATATTCCACCCAGCAGGCAATGTCACACCGTGAAGCGCTTCTAACTGCTCAAGGATGCGGTCAGCTGCTTGCAGTGCGGATGAGGCTTTAACCAACTCGACACGTGCGTAGCGCCCACCTTCAAAGGAGGCGTCAGCCGCACGCAAACTCGGGTCGTCTCCCGGAATTTGCTGAGCGCCACAAAGCGGCTTTCCACCCACTTCGGCTTGCTCAAATGCAGGTAACCAATTGGCGAAGTGGGAAATGGCACGGGAAGTACGCTCACGAATTTCAGACCATTCCCAGCCACCATCAGCTTTCACCTCCATGCTTTCAGGCAGCGGCGGATAAGCAGTTTCTGCATCACTTTTCACCAAACCACCTTCGAACAAGGTGATCTCCTGCGTCATCCCATGAAGCTGGATGAAACCTTGTGGGTACGGCGTGAGTTGTGCCATCCCTTGAGGCGTGCCGCGTTCTCCGTGAATAATCACTTCGGGCCATTGGCCGGGTTTTGATGGCCAATGAGCCACATATGCCGCCTTGTACTCGACCCAACGCTTTCTCGGCGAGGAGACCATATCGTCCAGCTTGCCTGTTCGGAAACCGGCAGCATTGATAAGGTAATCAATACGTTGCGATACCACTTCGCTATCCACGTTCTGCGCGTGAATAGTCCAGCCTTCATGCTCTTTAACCAAATCAATGACTTTATGACCAAGTTTCATCTCACAATGTGGTGAGTTTTCAAGCCCCAGGGCAGCAGTGGCAGCCAAACGGAAAACACTCAGACCATACTCCTGAACCACAACGATCGGGTATTTAAAATTGTCATGCGGCATGTAGTGCGCCACAGGAATCATCCATTCCTGTGGCGTTTGAGGTGATTCAGGCAGTGGTAACTGAGCCAAAGCGGCCATATCTTCGCGGGAAAACAGCGTGTAGTAATCGTCAGGGTGCCCCAATACGGCATTATTCTGGTCTTGCTCAACCAGCGCTTTGTAATGCGCGGTAAGTACGTCGAGACGCTTCAAAATCGCTTCAGGTTCGCCCGGGTCTGAGGTCGGGATGGCAATAACCGTTGGACGTCGGTTAACAGAGTGCGGGTAGGCTCGAACGGTGGCAATAGATTGCTCCAAAAGTGTCACACACTGCTGTTCAGAAATCTCGCGATACAGGTTTCCCCCTGCGTGCAGGTGACAAATTGGTGGCCCACTGACGAGGCTTTCCCCTGCTTCAAACAGCACGGTATTGATGCCTAAACCCGATAGCTTCAACGCTGCAGTCGAACCGGCAACACCACCACCCACAATGCCAACAGTAAACGGTTTGTTTGACGTCAACACACTACCCTCAACACACAATTCGGTCTTTTTGTTCATTCTAATCGCAGCCAGTCCTTAAGCACTGGCAAAAATAAAGAGAGACCCAAATTCAGGTCCCTACTTTTGTGTACTCACTTTATCACGGTGAAGATCATTTTAGTTGTTAGTTTCTGCTATTGCTTCTTCCGGTTCATTGGAAGGCAGCGCGTTCCATACCGCTTTCACCAGAGTTGCCAGTGGGATAGCAAAGAAAACGCCCCAGAACCCCCAAAGCCCTCCAAACACCAGCACAGCAACGATAATCGCCACTGGGTGGAGATTCACAGCTTCCGAGAAAAGAACTGGCACCAACACATTACCGTCAAGCGCCTGAATAATACCGTATGCCAGCATCAGGTAACCCAGCTCTGGGCTAATGCCCCACTGGAACAGTGCGACCATAAAGATGGGCAAAGTGACCGCTGCCGCGCCAATGTAAGGAATGAGAACAGACAAGCCCGTAGCCACACTCAGCAGCGCTGCGTAACGGAGGTCCAGAATCGCGAAGGTGATGTAACTGGTGATACCCACGATAATAATTTCCGTCACTTTGCCACGGATGTAGTTAGAGATTTGTTCGTTCATCTCCATCCCTACTTTGTTGGTCAAGCGGCGGTTTCTCGGCAGTAACGAGGTAAACGAACGCATCATTTCCTCTTTGTCTTTAAGCAGGAAGAAAACCAGCAATGGCACCAAAATGAGGTAAACCGCCAAAGCTGCGAGGCTCACGAGCGAAGACAATGAGCTTTTCACTACGCTTTCACCCATACCCAGCACACGGCTTTGCAATGTGTCAATAAAGGTATTCACCATATGCGGTTGAATAAGTTCAGGATACTCATCAGGAAGATGGGAAACATAGCTTTGGAAATCGTTGAACATTTTCGGAATGTCAGCGATGAGGTTGATGATCTGGTTCCAGATCGTTGGCATCAACCCAAAAAAAGCGAGGATCATAAAACCCACAAAAAGCAAGAGGACCAGGAT
This sequence comes from Grimontia sp. SpTr1, assembly GCF_947387585.1. Lineage (NCBI taxonomy): Bacteria > Pseudomonadati > Pseudomonadota > Gammaproteobacteria > Vibrionales > Vibrionaceae > Grimontia > Grimontia sp. SpTr1. The sequence continues at coordinate 23,261 of NZ_CANDOD010000002.1, read as the reverse complement.
CACCGACAAGGTGCGGTTCAGTCCTAATTTCACCATTTTGGCAACAGGCCATTCCAACAGATAGGCCAATACGATAGCAACAAGAAGTGGGGCAATCAGGTTGCCGAAAAAGTAGATGACCACAAAGCCCATGATGAGCAGTGCAATCAAGCTTACTGCGTGCGGATCTGAGAACCGTCGTTGATACCAACGGTTAAGCATTTCTAGCATGTAGTTTCCTGTTTATAGTTTGGTGACGTTAATCACCGTCGCTCCCTGAACAGGCTGGCACTCAAATTCAAAACCACTCTTCTCCAAGTAGCGGGGAATATCCTTCAAGGCGCCACTGTCCGTAATATATAGCGCTATTTGCTGTCCTTGCTTCAGTGATGCACAGGCTCTTTTCGCCAAAAGCAGCGCCATAGGGCAACGCTGCTCACGCAAATCAAGGGATTGAATTTCCATTCTTTCTCGCTGACCGCTATTATCGTCGGCATTGTATACTCAAACAACGCGGATAAGTAGTTTGGGTATTCTGACAACCTCGCCGCGAAAGCCAGAACCTCTCGCCAGCCTCGTTGTCTATCTATATCAACACCCCAAAGATTTCGCGTGCTGGAGGCACCAACGTCAGTCATGCAGCTTTTCAAAAAAGCCACAACGAGCCTTCTTATTGCATCACTTGCCCTCACATCACCTGTGATGGCGACGTCGTATAACGATCTCCCCGAAATCGGCACTGCCGCTGCGGGCACTTTGACTGTTCAGAAAGAAATCGAATACGGCGACGCTTACATGCGTATGCTTCGTGGCAGCCAGCCTATCGTGAATGACCCGGTTTTGTCCGAATACATTTCCGCTTTAGGGGCATCTCTGGTTGCCAATGCTAATGATGTTAAAACACCTTTTGAGTTTTTTCTGATACGGAATCGTGACATTAATGCTTTCGCCTTTTTTGGTGGTCACGTTGCCTTACACACAGGTCTGTTTCTCCATGCGCAGAGCGAAAGTGAACTCGCCTCTGTGGTCGCGCACGAAATCGCACACTTAACACAGCGCCATCTGGCCCGTGCCATGGAAGAGCAAGCAAGACAAACACCGCTAACCATGGCGGCACTGGTTGGTTCATTGATGCTGGCAATTGCAGCGCCCCAAGCGGGCATTGCTGCGGCTCAAGCCACCACAGCAGCTTCTATTCAGAGCCAAATCAACTACACCCGAAGCAACGAGAAAGAAGCCGACCGTATCGGTCTGGAAACCCTTTCGCGTTCAGGGTTTGATGTAAATGCGATGCCTGTGTTCTTCACCCGCATGGCTGACCAATACCGCTTTGCTTCGAAACCGCCACAGTTCTTGTTGACTCACCCGTTGCCAGACTCGCGTATCACCGACTCTCGCTCCCGTGCGCAGCAATATCCGCAACGTACTGTTCCGTTGTCGCCGGAATACCATCTTGCCCGTGCCCGTGTGATCGCGCGTTTTGCCGGTATCGACAGTGCTGCCGCCATCGACTGGTTCGATCGCCAACTTAAAAAAGCCTCCCCTGCCCGCGCTCAATCGCTTAACTACGGTAAAGCACTGGTATATATCGACAGCAGGCAGTTTGATAAAGCTGGAAAGCTTTTAGCTCCACTGTACAAGGCGCAGCCAAATAACCGCTTCTATTTGGATGCGATGACAGATTTAGATGTCGCACAGAAACACTATGACGCAGCCCTGAAACGTCTTGAAAAAGCGCTCGCTACCCAACCAAACAATGCCGTATTACTTTTGAACCATGATTACGTGTTGGTAAAAGCAGGGCGTTATGAAGAGGCGATTAAAGGTTTAGTGAAAGTGACACACCGTTTCCCAACCAATACCAACGGTTGGTCGTTGCTTCAGGAAGCTTACGACAGTGAAGGTGTCCGCCATGGCGCCCTTGCAGCACAAGCAGAGCTTTATGCCCTTCAAGGACGTTGGCACAAAGCCATTAACAATTACACACAAGCCAGTCAGCTTGTGGAGCTTGGCAGCCTTGATCAGGCTCGCTACGATGCACGTATAGATCAGCTCAGGGTGCAGGAAGCGCGTTTCGCTGAGTTGCAACGCTAAGTCACCGCCCGAACAACAAACTAAAACGAGAAAGGAACTGTCATGTCAGTCACTATTTACCACAACTCCCGTTGCTCAAAGAGCCGCCAAACTCTGGCGCTGCTGGAAGAAAAAGGCATTCAGCCAGACGTTGTGGCTTATCTGGAAACACCGCCATCTGCAGACACCATAAAAAGCCTGCTGGAGCAATTGGGCTTCGACTCCCCACGACAAATGATGCGCACCAAAGAAGCCATCTATAAAGAGCTGCAGCTGGCTGATGCGACAGACGAGCAACTGATTCAAGCTATGGTTGAAAATCCAAAACTGATTGAACGCCCAATTGTTGTCGCAAACGGTAAAGCAGCGATGGGTCGACCACCAGAAAACGTATTGACCATTCTGTAATGACTGAGGTTCTGGTTCTCTATTACAGCCGACATGGCGGGACAAGAAGCATTGCCCGCCTGATTGCCCGTGGCATCGAAGCGTCAGGCGCGGTGGCAAGATTACGCACCGTCCCCGACATTGCCTCCGTTGGCGAAACACCATCTGCTGAGATCCCGGAAGATCCGTATGTGTCGATAGAGGATTTGAAAGCTTGTCATGGTTTGGCGCTCGGAAGCCCTGTTCGCTTTGGCAACATGGCCGCACCGCTCAAACACTTTATCGACAGCACGGCCAAAGAGTGGCTCGCGGGCTCCCTGATCGGAAAGCCAGCCATGGTGTTTACCTCAGGTTCAATGCTGCATGGCGGTCAGGAAACCACACTGAACACTATGATGCTGCCACTGCTTCACCACGGTATGGTGATTGTCGGACTGCCTCACTCAGAGCCCGCCCTGCACACAACACAAGGCGGCGGTTCCCCCTACGGCCCTTCACACATCACGGGCGAAGGTCGGCGCCAGCCTGATGCTGAAGAGAAAAACCTCGCCATTGCAGGCGGTAAACGCCTGGCTGAGATAGCCGCGCGCCTCAAAGATTGATAAAAGGAGTTATCCCGTTGTTTTCTTCCAGTTCAACACTGAGGCCTCTGGCTCTCGGCGCATATTTGGCACTGATTGGTTGGGTCGCTTTGTGGCATGGTGTGATTTCACCGCACCCACATGTGAACCCAATCGGCGTAGCTATCGCTTGGATACTCCCACTGCTCTTGCCACTAATTGGCATTATGAAAGGCAAAGCGTACACCCACGCCTGGGCGAACTTCATTTTGATGTTTTACTTCCTGCATGCGCTGACCATTCTGTGGGTCGATGTAGGTGAACGCTGGCTGGCTGCTATAGAACTGGTGCTGACTTCGTTTTCTTTTGTCTGCAACGTGTATTACGCCAAGCGCAAAGGGCAGGAAGAAGGGCTGGGACTGAAGAAACTTTCCCAAGTCGAGAAAGAAGAAAAAGCGCGTTTCGAGCAGTAAGCCTCAAATCGCAAGTGATAAAAAAAGCAGGTTTCTCAACCTGCTTTTTTTGACTCCAGCGTATGAAACTTAGCTGTTGCTTAGCCAATCCACTCATACTGAATCGCAGCCTCTACGGGCTCTGCAACGGGTGTTGGCTCAACAGGCACAATCACACCATCAACACTTTCAGTCACAACAGGAGCTTCTTCCACCAGAGGTTGAGACAGTACTTCCACACGGCGCAGACGACGGTCTACCATCATCTCATTATGAAAGATATCTTCAGACGCTAGCAGGCTGATACGGAAAGTCGCAGTACCATCAACAATCGACTCTAATCGCAACGAAGCCACTGAGTTTAAGCCTTTCAATGTACGTTCGATAACAAAGAAATCTTCCGCATCATCTAGACCTGACACTTCCAACGCTTTCGCACCGCTATCAGCAACACCAAGATTCACGGCAAGGCGACCTGCATAAAAATCAGCCATCTCATCAATCATGGTGGCGAATGCTTGATCTGGCGAACCGGAAGCGCGACCTTCAACAGGTGCATCCTGACCGATACTTGCTGCATTTGGGAAAAGTTGCCAGCTAATGCGGTTATTGTGCACTTTGACAACGGCAACACCTGCCGGGTTGTATCTCGCACTTGCCTGAGCGATAGGTCCTGCGAATCCACCCCAAAGATCAGGAATAGACACAGCAACCACATCGTCAAAATCACCTACAGGCATCAAAACAGTTAAACCGCGGCGTTCGCCTTCCGCTTTCAGCTCATTGATGAGTGGAGATGCAGATTGTTCCCACACCACATTGCGCTGAGAAGCATTATCTTCCACCAGCCAGAACAGGACTTCCGGACGCGGAGTGCCCCAGTAAGTCGCTTGCGCTTGCGTCAACAGTGTGCGGATCTTCCGGTCATCAAAACCAAGCACCAAAGAACGTTGACCTTCGACATTGCCATAGCCGAGCTGGGTAATGTATTGGTTCACCGTTGGGAGTGCTTTTTGAATAACCGGATTGTTACCCACCTCAGACTGGCCAGACGCGCGGATCAATACATCAACAAATGCTGTTTCTTTCGCAGCTTGTTCCGTTGCTGCATCGCTGTCATCCAACACCACTTCAGCACTGAACAGTGAAGCGGCCATTGCACTGGTTTGCCCCAGTACGAGTGCCAAAACGAAAATGAAGGTTCGTAACATATATTTGCCAGATAACTCGATTTTTAAACGTTGATCATAAAGTGAAGCCCTACTGTCAGCAATGGCTAAACACCGAAATTGAGTGTCATATACCCAAACAACCTGAAGATGCAGGATTCAGCGAGTTTGACTGGCGTTGTGATCGCGGCGTACCTTTGTAGGTGTAGTTATCTCCATCAAAAAGGGACAACAAAGAGCACGGCGTCAGTCAACTCGCCCGAAGGGAGGGCCTCAATGCGCCCACTTCTTCGTTAAACTCCACGGAAATAGAATGACTAGTCCTCGCGGAGTTCGCCTCGAATTGAACGCATTGATGACCTCTGAATACGAGCATCTTCAGGTTGTTTGGGTATACCACTGCTCAGGCCAGCAAAAACAATCTCTCTGTTACTTCATTGACAATTTTTCCGACAGAAAGTTTGTCTCTCAGTGTGAAGTATACTGACAGTATGCAATAACTCACTTAATTGCCCCTATAAATCATGATAGTATCCCGCGATTTTTTAAACTTCAGGAAGGTGCGTCATGATGCAAGTGTTACAAGGGGCACAAATGCTATTTGTTGCCTTTGGCGCGTTGGTGCTGGTTCCACTCCTTACGGGACTTGACCCTAACGTCGCTCTTTTCGGTGCCGGTATTGGTACCCTTCTCTTCCAAATCATCACCAAACGTTCTGTCCCCATTTTCCTCGCTTCCTCTTTTGCCTTTATTGCACCCATCTTGTTCGGTGTTCAGACCTGGGGTATCCCAGCAACCATGGGTGGTCTAATGGCAGCAGGTTTGGTGTACGTGTGCATGGGCGGGTTTATCAAAGTGCGTGGTGTTGGTTTCATCCACAAGCTACTTCCACCAGTAGTGGTTGGCCCGGTGATCATGGTGATTGGTTTGGGTCTGGCACCTGCAGCCGTCAACATGGCGGTAGGTAAATCCGGCGACGGTGCCATTCAACTGGTTGATGGCTCAGTAGCACTTTGGATTTCAGCGGTTTCGCTCATCACGACTATCGCTGTGTCGGTGTTCGCCAAAGGCTTCTTTAAGCTGGTGCCGATTCTCGCAGGTATTGTGTCAGGCTATGTGGTTGCGCTTTTCTTTGGCGTGGTTGATTTTTCTCCAGTCCAAAATGCAGCGTGGCTGGCGATGCCAAACTTCACTGCACCGGAATTCAACATCAACGCGATTCTGTTCATGATTCCGGTAGCCATTGCCCCTGCCGTTGAACACGTTGGCGACATGCTAGCGATTTCAAATGTGACCAACAAAGACTACCTGAAAAAGCCGGGACTTCATCGCACCATGGCGGGCGATGGTGTTGCCACCATGGCCGCTTCGATGTTTGGTGCACCACCGAACACCACTTACAGTGAAGTCACAGGCGCCGTGATGCTCACCCGCGCTTTCAACCCCGCCATCATGACCTGGGGTGCCATCACGGCGATTGTGCTGGCCTTCGTTGGCAAGTTGGGTGCGATTTTGCAGACCATTCCCGTTCCTGTGATGGGCGGCATCATGATTTTGCTGTTTGGCTCTATAGCAACCGTCGGTCTGAACACCCTGATCAAAAATCAGGTCGATCTACACAAAGCGCGTAACCTGGCTATTGTTGCAGTGACACTGGTCTTCGGTATCGGCGGTATGGCCTTTGGTATTGGCGAATTCAGCCTGCAGGGTATCAGCCTTTGCGGTATCGTTGCGATTTTGCTGAACCTCATCCTGCCGCACGACATGGGTGAAACCCACGTTGTCGACAACGCGCAGATGGAAGATTAATTCACCGCACCAAACGAAAAGAGGCTTCCAAATGGAAGCCTCTTTCATATTTCGATTTCGTGCTATTTATTTGGTGCCGAAAATCTTATCGCCTGCATCGCCCAGACCTGGCACGATGTAGCCTTTGTCGTTCAGTTTCTGGTCGATTGCTGCAGTATAAAGCTCTACATCCGGGTGTGCTTTTTCCAGTGCATCAATACCTTCAGGTGCAGCTACCAGTACCAGCACTTTGATGTTGTCACAACCGTGCTCTTTCAGCAGGTCGATGGTTGCGATCATAGAACCCCCGGTTGCCAGCATTGGGTCAACCACCAGCGCCATACGCTCATTGATATTGCTCGCAAGCTTGTGGAAATAAGGAACCGGCTCCAGCGTTTCTTCATCACGGTAAATACCGACCACGCTGATACGTGCGCTTGGAATGTGCTCCAATACACCGTCCATCATGCCCAAGCCTGCACGCAGAATTGGCACAACAGTCACTTTCTTACCCTTGATGCGGTCGATTTCAACCGGGCCATTCCAGCCTTCAATGGTAACTTTTTCAGTTTCGAAATCTGAAGTCGCTTCATAGGTCAGCAGGCTGCCTACTTCTGTCGCCAACTCACGGAAACGCTTGGTGCTGATATCACCCTCACGCATAAGACCGATTTTGTGTTTTACCAGCGGGTGCTTAACTTCGACGACTTTCATGACAGACTCCTGCAAAAAACAAATTCCACGAATTATACACAAGAAAATTCGGTGGAATAGTTACATACAACTGGTTGCGCTTTTTTAAGCCAAATTCGCTGCGTTGAACCTGACGCAAACGTTTTCCTTTTTGAAATACCGCTGTTAAAATGGCGCCGCTTTTTAGTCCATAACTCGGTAAGGATCCCCAGTGAGCGATAATAAGTCTTCTCTAAGCTACAAAGATGCAGGTGTAGATATCGATGCAGGTAACGCCCTGGTCGACAGAATTAAAGGCGTTGTTAAGCGCACTCGTCGTCCTGAAGTCATGGGTGGCATCGGTGGTTTCGGTGCACTTTGTGAACTGCCTACAAAATACAAGCAGCCAGTCCTGGTTTCAGGTACTGACGGTGTAGGTACCAAACTTCGCTTGGCGATGGATCTGAAAAAACACGACACCATTGGTATCGACCTGGTGGCAATGTGTGTCAATGACCTGATTGTTCAGGGTGCTGAGCCACTGTTCTTCCTTGATTACTACGCAACAGGCAAGCTGGACGTTGATACAGCTGCTGACGTGGTAACGGGTATTGGCGAAGGCTGTTTGCAAGCTGGCTGTGCACTTATCGGCGGTGAAACCGCTGAAATGCCAGGCATGTACCACGGTGAAGATTATGACGTGGCAGGTTTCTGTGTTGGTGTCGTTGAGAAAGAAGAAGTGATCGACGGCACTAAAGTCGCTCAAGGTGATGCGATCATCGCTGTCGCTTCATCAGGTCCTCACTCTAACGGCTACAGCCTTGTACGTAAAATCATTGAAGTTTCAGGCGCAGACGTTAACGCGGAGCTTGACGGCAAGACACTGGCTGACCACCTGCTGGAACCGACCCGCATATATGTAAAACCTGCCCTGAAGATGCTTGAAAGCTGCGATGTTCACGCTATCTCACACATCACAGGTGGCGGTTTCTGGGAAAACATCCCGCGCGTGCTGCCTGAAGGCACCAAAGCCGTGATCGATGGAAACAGCTGGGAATGGCCTGTTATTTTCAACTGGCTGCAAGAAAACGGTAACGTGACCGAGCACGAAATGTACCGTACCTTCAACTGTGGCGTGGGCCTTGTGATTGCACTGCCTGCAGAACAAGCACAGAAAGCTATCGACATCCTGAATCAGGAGGGCGAAAGCGCATGGCTGCTGGGCACCATCGAGAACGCTGCGGCTGGCGAAGAACAGGTTGAGATCAAGGGGTAACCATGAAAAAGCTGGTTGTTCTGGTTTCTGGAAACGGCTCAAATCTTCAGGCGATCATTGATCGCTGCCATGGCAATAACGGCATTGAAATTTCGGCTGTCATTGCAAACAAAGAAGACGCATACGGCCTTACCCGTGCGAAGGATGCCGGGATTGAGGCAGTTGTAGTTGCCAGCAAAGGGATTTCAGACCGAAGCCAATATGACAGTCAGCTCATGGCTACTATCGATGAATACTCGCCAGACCTCATTGTGTTGGCGGGTTTCATGCGTATCCTGACGCCAGAGTTTGTCCGTCACTATCAGGGCAAGATGCTGAACATTCACCCTTCCCTATTGCCGAAATACACTGGCCTCAACACCCACCAGCGTGCCATTGACGCAGGTGATGACGAGCACGGCACTTCAGTGCATTTTGTGACAGAAGAGCTCGACGGTGGTCCCGTCATTCTTCAGGCCAGAGTGCCGATTTTTGAAGATGACGACGCAGACAGCGTCTTTGCCCGTGTTCAGGAGCAAGAGCACCGTATCTACCCATTGGTGGTGGAATGGTTCTGCCAAGGCAGACTCAACATGGCGGATGAAAAAGCCGTGATGGATGACGAAGTGCTGGGACAGTCCGGCTACGCAGCTGATTAACTCCGTTTTTTCGGACACAAAAAACGCGCCCTTACGGCGCGTTTTTTATCGTCTGAAGATGGCACTACGAATCGGATTCGCTAGCCGCCTCTTCTGCCTGTGCTGCAATATCAGCACGGTTGCAGGTAATCACTTCACCCAAATGGAACACACAATACTCACCCGGCTGCATCTTGTGCCAGGTTTCATTGTTGGTCAGTGGCTGAGTCGCTATCACTGTCACCACGTCATTCGGCGTCGTCTCTTCCTGAAAGTCGACCGTCACCTCTTCATCGATCAGACTGGCTTTACCAAACGGCGCACGACGGGTTATCCAGTGAAGGTTATTGGAGCAATACGCCATCACATAGTCACCGTCACTGAACAGCATGTTAAACACGCCTAGTTCACGAAGTTTGTCACAACGGCTGGCGATAAAGCGGAACACTTCCGTCATATCGTCCGGCTTGTCGGGGTAATGCTTTTCAATTTCGTGCAGTAAATAGCAGAAGGCTTTTTCACTGTCCGTTTCTCCAACAGGCTTGAAGTGCCCTGTCGGCAAATCTTCGTAATCTGACAATTGCCCATTGTGAGCATAAGTCCAGTAACGTCCCCAAATTTCACGGGTAAACGGATGAGTATTCTCCAGATTGACTTCACCACGGTTCGCCTGGCGAATGTGGCTAATAACCGCGCAGCTTTTGATCGGATAACTCTGAACAAGCTCAGCAATTTTTGAGTCGCAGCTCGGGTTCGGATCTTTAAACGTTCGGAACCCTTTGCCTTCGTAAAAGACAATGCCCCAGCCATCACGGTGAGGGCCAGTATTGCCCCCACGCTGGATCAAGCCGGTAAAGCTAAAACAAATGTCCGTCGGTACATTGGCACTCATGCCAAGCAGTTCACACATTCCTTTACGTTATCCTTATTTTTCCATTTCTTTTTCAACAAGCTGGATCAGGATGTGGATGATCTTAATATGCACTTCCTGAATGCGATCCGCGTAGCCAAAATGTGGTACACGGATTTCGATGTCTGCCAATCCGGCCATTTTACCGCCATCTTTACCCGTCAGCATGATGCTCTTCATGCCTTTCTCTTTTGCAGCATCAATCGCTTTCAGCACGTTACCTGAGTTACCTGACGTCGACAGGCCAAACAGTACATCGCCTTTTGCGCCTACCGCCTGAACATAGCGAGAGAAAACGTATTCGTAGCCAAAGTCATTCGATACACAAGAAAGGTGGCTAGGATCAGAGATTGCGATCGCCGGATAACCAGGGCGGTTTTCACGGTAACGACCCGTCAGCTCTTCAGCAAAGTGCATCGCGTCACAATGCGAACCGCCATTGCCGCAAGACAGTACTTTACCGCCTGCTTTAAAGGAATCAGCCAGCAGTTTCGCTGCCGCTTCGATGTCTGCAATATTCTTGTCGTCACTTAGAAACACGTTAAGCACCTGAGCTGCTTCGTTAAGCTCTGAGCGAATGAGATCTTGGTACATGGGCAATTCTCTATTTATTGGTTTAGTCGTCCACTACCAGCCGCGCGATTAATGGCGACCAGAAGGATTTATTAGCAGGGCAAGCGCCCGAAGATATGAGAAGCAGTGTACCCGCAAAAAGATGAAGCTGTCGATAATCTGCCTCACCTTATGCATCTCTCGTAAAAACAATCGTCTGAAAACTGAACACTGTTTCATTGTACTTCTCTGTGAAGTGAGGTGCACATTTTTACCGGTCACCGTTTTACATTCTCTTAAAAACCTGCTTACAATTAAGTGGTATGACCTCTTACCATTATAAGATTGGGTTGAAGGATAAGGAGAACCGAAAATGGCGACAACCCTGTACCTGATAACGTTTCTGGCACTGATGGCGATACTGGCGTATCACCGCGCTGGCTTGAAACTATTCACCGCCGCAGCAGCGGGAATGTTAATTGTTGGCTCTGTGATGGGCATTGTTGGCCAAATCAGCTGGCTGGTGTTCATCGCAATCGCCATTCCTTTGAACGTCCGCTCATTCCGCGAGTCATGGCTGAGCAAACCTGCACTGAAGATGTTTAAAGGCGTGATGCCAGAAATGTCTCAGACCGAAAAAGAAGCTATTGATGCAGGCACCGTCTGGTGGGAAGCCGATCTTTTCCGCGGCGCGCCAGATTGGAACAAGCTGCATGACATTCCTGCACCTCGCCTGAGTGCTGAAGAGCGCGCATTCCTCGACGGTCCAGTCAACGAAGTGTGCCGCATGGTCAATGACTATCAGGTCACCCATGAGCTGGCAGACCTGCCACCGGAAGTCTGGCAATACCTGAAGGACAACAAATTCTTCGCCATGATCATCAAAAAGGAATACGGTGGTCTGGAGTTTTCTGCTTACGCACAATCACTGGTCCTGCAAAAACTGACCGGTGTTTCAGGAGTTCTCTCTTCCACCGTTGGTGTGCCAAACAGTTTGGGACCTGGTGAGCTACTGCAACACTATGGCACCACAGACCAAAAAGATTACTACCTGCCACGCCTGGCCAATGGCCTAGAAATCCCATGTTTTGCACTGACGAGCCCTGAAGCAGGCTCTGACGCAGGTTCTATCCCGGATGAAGGTGTTGTCACGAAAGGCATGTGGCAAGGCAAAGAAGTGCTGGGGATGTCCATCACCTGGAACAAGCGTTACATCACGCTGGCGCCAGTCGCGACCGTTCTTGGTCTGGCATTCAAGCTGAAAGATCCAGAAGGCCTGCTGGGCGATCAGGAGGATATGGGCATCACCTGTGCGCTGATACCTACGGATATTGAAGGCGTGGACATTGGCCGCCGTCATTTCCCGCTGAACCTGCCGTTCCAAAATGGCCCTACCCGTGGTGAGAATATTTTTGTACCACTTGATTTCATTATCGGTGGTCCAGAAATGGCAGGCCAGGGTTGGCGTATGCTGGTTGAATGTCTGTCAGTTGGCCGTGGTATTACCCTGCCTTCAAACTCGACAGGTGGCCTCAAAACGGCTGCGCTGGCAACTGGTGCTTATGCCCGCATTCGCCGTCAGTTCAAATTGCCTATCGGTAAAATGGAAGGTATTGAAGAGCCATTGGCACGCATCGGTGGTAACGCCTATGTCATGGATGCTGCCAGCGCGTTGACCGTGGCTGGTATCGACTTGGGTGAGAAGCCATCAGTTATTTCTGCCATTGTTAAATACCACTGTACCCACCGCGGTCAACGTGGCGTGATTGATGCTATGGACGTCGTCGGCGGTAAGGGTATCTGTATGGGTCCTAAAAACTTCCTGGCCCGTGGTTATCAAGGTGCACCGATTGCCATTACAGTTGAAGGTGCGAACATTCTGACCCGCTCGATGATCATCTTCGGCCAGGGTGCTATCCGCTGCCATCCATTTGTACTGGAAGAAATGAACGCAGCTTACAAAGAAGACGAGCGCGAAGCTCTGGCTGGTTTTGACCAGGCATTATTTGGCCATGTTGGTTTTGTAATCAGCAACCTGGTTCGTTCAGTCTGGTTGGGCCTGACTGATGGCCGCACTTCCAGCGTGCCACGTAAAGACGAAACGGCGCGCTACTACCAACAAATGAACCGCTACGCGTCTAACCTCGCCCTGTTATCTGACATCTCAATGGCAGTGCTGGGTGGCAACCTGAAGCGTAAAGAGCGTCTTTCTGCCCGTCTGGGTGATGTTCTGAGCCAATTGTATCTGGCTTCGGCTACCATGAAGCGCTATGCCGACGAAGGCTACCAAAAAGCGGATCTGCCTTTGGTTCACTGGGGCATGCAAGATGCTATGTACCAAACTGAAGAAGCTCTGGATGATTTCCTTGCCAACTTCCCTGCCCGTTGGGTAGCTGCGCCGCTGCGTGTTCTGTTATTCCCATTCGGCACCCGTCGCACCAAACCAAGCGATTCGCTGGACGGTAAAGTGGCAGCAATTCTGCAAACCCCAGGTGAAACCCGCAGCCGTATCGGCCGTGGTCAGTTCCTGGAAGCATCTGAGCACAATGCGGTCGGTAAGATTGAAAAAGCCCTGCTGGATATCCTTGCCGCAGAGCCTGTCTACCAGAAAGTGTGTGACTCGACGGGTCAAAAACTGCCATTTATGTTCCTCGATAAAGTGGCGGAGATTGGCCTTCGTGAGGGTGCAATTTCAGAGAAAGAAGCAGACATCCTGCGTATTGCAGAGGAAGGTCGCATCGAAACTATCAACGTTGATGACTTTGATCCTGCAGATCTCGCTGCAGCGAGCAAAACGTTGGATAAAGTGGTGCACGCTGCCTAACATCAAACCCAATAACGACAAAAGGAGAAGCTTAGCTTCTCCTTTTTCTTTGCGCTGGGTAAACGGATTAAGCCGCTTTGTCCGGTTCTTCCGGTGGCGGCGCTTCCAGCTCCTCTTCCGTCTCTGCTGCAAGCTTCTTACGCTTGATCATACGAACGACGAACCAACCACCGACCGCCAAGATAAGCAGCAAGATATTGCCACCAATAATGGTGATCATCGCCATCTTTCTGTCTGCTTCACGTTTCTCAGCCGCAATACGCTCATCTTCTATCCGTTTACGCTCCGCTTCTCGTTCTTCGCGCTCAAGCTTCGCCTGCTCGATCGCCTCATAATCTGCCACGGCAAACGTCTGCTCTGGAAGATGGAACATCAAAGGGCGTCCGGAAAGCTTATCCGTGCCATATAGCCATGCATGCCATTTATGACGTCCCGGCTCTTCGAAGTTATCGATATCGACGGTGAGCGCCGTGTAATCTTCGCCCGCTACGCCCTGATAGACAGATAGCTTGCCATTGGGATCCCTAAACTCTGAATGTGCAGCGATTGAACCTGGCTCTATGCTTGCGGTATCAGACTCCACCAGAAGATGGTGAGGCAGCGCTTTTTTGCGGCTTTGTTTAAAGGTCGCCATCAGTGGCGTTGGATACACCAAGACTTCCTGCTCCAGAGTGCGGAAAAACACGCCGTTACCCGAAGTGACTCGCGCGCGGTATTTCCCAGGATGAGCATTCACAGGAAGCTCGACGGTAAACACGCCGTCACCTGCATATTCATCCAAACCTGCGCCATCATCTTTGAAGCGGCCCAGAGACATTTCCTGCGGGCGCTGGTCCACCGGAATGTCATCCACACTTTCCAGATACTCTGTAAAGGTAACGGTCAATTCAACACGGTCGAGAAAGTCCCTGAGATTCAGTGGCACATCACCTTGCATTAAACGGGCGGTAAACTTCAGGGTTTCGCCTTGGTAGAGACGGCTTGGGAAGGTATCTACCTTCATACTGAGTTCAGAGAGAATACGGATTTTGTTTTCAGGAGTGACTTTACCAATCGCCTGCCACGGGCCTGGCATTGGGTTTAGAATCGAAATAATGTCCATGTCCGGCTCTTTATGCCATGACACATTATCGGGATGACGGAATTCATATAGCTTGGAGCCATCCGGCTGCACAAGCACAACCGGCTGACTGGGTTTTTGGCGATAGATAACAAAGGCAACCTGAGTAATGGTGGAATCGATACGGAAACGATTGTTCAGTAACCGTATGTCACGATCCGATGTCTGCTCCGCTGCGACGTTGAACGCCATCAGCAGAGTGAGCAGCAACCCAGCCCACCTTGTTTTCATACACTCTCCTGTTGCCTCCACAAACAGCTGCCATTCTTTTCGATGATATCGAGCTGCTTTTCATGTTCACTTAGTTCATCGGCAGAGGCACTGATAATCTTTAGTTTTTTCGTACCGGCTTCGACACGTCGAATGGCTTCACCTTCACCGCCTTCTTCGTTTGAATCACTACCACTGAACTTGAGCGTTGTCTGGCCACCTGTCATCAACAGGTATACATCAGCCAGAATCTCGGCATCGAGCAATGCGCCGTGTAGGGTACGGTGCGAGTTGTCTATGCCGTAACGTTCACAGAGAATATCAAGGTTGTTCCGCTTGCCCGGGAAGATCTTCTTCGCCATGGCAAGGGTATCGGTCACCTTGCAGAAGTCGTCCGTCTTACCAATCGACGGATCCAGCATCTGGAATTCATAGTCCATGAAGCCGGTATCAAAGGGCGCGTTGTGGGCAACAAGTTCCGCGCCTTTGATAAATTCGAGGAATTCGGCATGAATATCGCCGTATTCCGGCTTGTCACGTAAAAACTGATCGGTAATACCGTGTACGGAAATCGCTTCCGGATCGATTTCTCGATCCGGTTTGATGTACACGTGGAAATGGCGACCGGTCAGTTTGCGGTTGATGATTTCCACCGCGCCGATTTCAATAATGCGGTGTCCTTCATAATGGGGACCACCTTCACGGTTCATACCCGTGGTTTCGGTATCGAGAACGATAATTCTGTCGTAACTGGCTTTCATAGCGGCACTTGTGTCAGACTTGGCGATTAATTTCCACAGATACTAACAAATATGGTCAAGCAGGTAGAAATTTTCACGGACGGTTCTTGTCTCGGTAATCCAGGACCGGGTGGTTATGGCGTGGTCATGCGTTATAAACAACACGAGAAAGAGATGAGCGAAGGCTTTGCGCTCACCACCAATAACCGCATGGAACTGCTGGCGGCCATTGTGGGTCTGGCGAGCCTGAAAGAATCTTGCAACGTCACGCTGACTACCGACAGTCAATACGTGCGTCAGGGGATCACCCAGTGGATACACAATTGGAAGAAACGAGGTTGGAAAACTGCAGATAAAAAGCCAGTAAAAAATGCCGACCTATGGCAGCGTCTGGATACCGAAACCCAGCGCCATACTGTGGATTGGCAATGGGTGAAAGGTCATGCAGGTCATCCAGAAAATGAGCGCTGTGATGAACTGGCAAGAACCGCCGCAGAAAACCCGACAGGGCCAGATGAAGGTTACATCCCTTCCGAGTAAATATCTCAACCGCCGGTGCGGTAGTTCACACTCACCGGCGACAGCGATTTTTTCAGCTTCCACTTCGGTTTGATAGGTTTCAGTGGATAGGTTCGCTTACGTGCAACAATGAAATAGAGCGAGCCAATAGCAGGCAGAAGCCCCGAACAGGCATTTTCAAACCATACGCCACAAGTTCGGTGCCGTGTTGCTGGAATCAGTCCGAAACACGACATTTCAACGATTTCGTAGTTTAACACTCCCAACCAGTCCCTCACCCGCAATGGCGTAAACATTCGTCCATTCCAAGGCAGTCGATTCTTGCGCCAAGGTATCAATCGGCCGATCCCCATCAAACTACTGGGATTAACTCCTGAAAGGATCAGATAGCCATCGTCTATCATGACTCTGTCGATCTCACGCAGCAATCGGTGAGGGTCATCCGTGTAGTCAAGTTGGTTGGCGAGAATGCAAACGTCAAAGGCTTTGTCGAGAAAAGGCAAATCGTAGTTCTCGGCCTCCATGTTCCGCAAAGGATTGAGCTTGTCGATACAGACCTGATGCTGAATGTTACAATGCCCGGTGACCATTTCACAGCTAAGGCCACCAAGCTTTAGCATGTGATAACCGAACAGTCTGGGCAACCATTCGTCCAGCCGCGTTTGCACGTGCGTGCACGCCCATTCGCCGTGCGCGAATTGGTCCCAAGTGTACGGGTATTCCAGTGGACGTTGGCTGCGTGCTGGTTTCATAGTGTTTTAGAGTTATAGCTGGAGAGATTCAATGCTATCTGTAACAAGCATACCTGCATTCAATGACAATTACATCTGGCTGCTAAAAAATGATGACAATCATTGTGTTGTCGTCGATCCCGGTGATGCCAAGCCAGTACTTGAAACCCTTAACAATGAAGGGCTGACGCTGAATGGGGTACTGGTCACTCATCATCACAATGACCATATTGGCGGTATCCGCACCTTACTGGAACACTTCCCAGCCCTCTCCATTTATGGCCCAGCGACCGATCGTTTCCCTATGGTCAACCATCCTCTGAAACACGGTCAGAGTTTTACACTGTTCAACACTGACTTTACAGTTTTCCACGTTCCGGGACATACACTCGACCACATTGCTTATTATGCTGAGAGAATGCTTTTTTGCGGGGATACGCTATTTTCTGCAGGTTGTGGTCGGCTGTTTGAGGGCACCCCAAAACAAATGCACCAATCCCTGACACATCTGGCGTCTTTACCGGATGACACACTGGTGTTTTGTGCGCATGAATACACGCTTTCAAACCTGAAATTTGCTCTCGCGGTCGAACCGAACAATACTGCGCTTAACGAATATGTTGTTGAAGCTAAGGCACTTCGGGAGAAAAACACCCCCACTTTGCCGAGTTCGATTGGGAAAGAAAAGTGTATCAACCCTTTCCTACGCGCCCATATCGACAGTGTCAAAGCGGCTGTAAGTCAAGGTGCGACTGACTCTACGGATACCGAAACTTTTGCGGCGCTCAGACGTTGGAAAGATGAATTTTGACACAAGTCACTTGTAAGCAAGAGTTCCGGCCGAGTATCATCATCGGCCATTTTTTGAAAGGTCAGAGATTAATGAAGTTCCGTTATGTGTTAGTGGGATCGATGTTCCTCGCAGGATGCCAGATTACCGGCCAAAGTGATGTCGCGACCACGACTAACACGCCAGAGCAACAGGAAGAAGCACTCCTAAAGACTGACATCGCTCAGACGCCAGTTGAAACCGAAAAGGTCGAGGAGACCACTCCTGTCATCACGCCTCAAACACAGGACGATGTCTGGGAACGGATTGCCATGCAACTCGAGATGCCCGTACCTGAAAACAAGCGCGTTAATTACTACCGCAACTGGTACTTAAAGCACCCGCAACACCTCAAAACAGTCGCCGAACGCGCTGAACCTTTCCTGTATCTCATCACTGAAAAAGTTGAAGAGCGCGGCATTCCACTCGAGATCGCGCTTCTGCCAGTCGTAGAAAGCTCATTTGATCAATTTGCGTACTCCCATGGCCGCGCAGCGGGTTTATGGCAATTTGTGCCAGACACAGGCCGCCGCTTTGGTCTGGAACAAAACTGGTGGTATGACGGCCGTCGTGATGTCGTCGCTTCAACGGATGCTGCATTAGATTTGCTGGAATACCTTCACAAGAAATTTGATGGCGACTGGTTACATGCACTGGCCGCCTACAACACAGGTGAGGGTCGTGTGTTCCGCGCGATTAGAAACAATAAAGCCAAAGGCCTTCCAACCGACTTCTGGCACCTTTCTCTGCCAAAAGAAACCAGTGGTTATGTGCCTAAGCTGATTGCTGTAGCAGATGTCGTTAAGAACAAAGAGCGTTATGGCTTAGACTTACCAGCTATTGCCAACAAGCCTGTTGTGGAGCAGGTAGAACCTGGCGTGCAGATGGATTTGGCACTGGCCGCCAACTACGCCGGCCTGTCTCTGTCTGAGCTCCAAAGCCTGAACCCTGCCTATAATCACTGGGCGACAGCACCAGACGGTGCAAACCATTTGCTGTTACCTAAAGAAAATGTGGCTCGCTTTAATAGCAACCTAACGGAAAACAATAATCAGGGCGTGAAAGTGACCCGCTATAAAGTAAAAAGCGGTGATTCTCTGGGCCTGATTGCAAAACGCCACAATACAACGGTAAAAGTGATTCAACGTGCCAATAGCTTAAAAGGCACCAATATCCGTGTGGGAGAGCACTTGCTCATTCCTGTATCGCTGAAAGACGAAAGCCAATACACACTGAGTGCTCCACAGCGTTTAGCAAAACTCACCAGTAAACAACGCGGTGACATTAAACTCACCCACACAGTGCAAAAAGGTGATAACTTCTGGACGATCGCCCGTAAACACGGCGTGTCACATACTTCGCTGGCGCGCTGGAATGGTATGGCACCGAAAGATCCGCTGCGCATTGGTCAGGACTTGGTGATTTGGAAAAAAGCCGATGAAGGCGCACGTATCCGTACTATCTTCTACCAAATCCGTGAAGGCGATTCACTGAGTGGTATTGCTGCGCGCTACAAGGTGTCGGTGTCGGATCTGGTGAAATGGAACTCGCTGAAGAAGAACGCGTATATCCAGCCAGGACAAAAATTGAAGCTGTATATCGATGTCACCAAAGTAAGTGCTTAGCTTCTAGTTAGTAAAAAAGCGCGCAGCGTTTTCGCTGCGCGCTTTTTTTTGTATCAACAAAATTGATTACATCACCATAGGGTGTCGCTTCATCATCCTGATACCTTCCCGCTTAAAGCAATCCACCACCGGGTTTTCTGCCATATCGGCTCGCCAAACAAAAGAGAGTGAGCGTGAAATATCCAGTTCCGGTACATTCAACGCCACCAACTTTCCATCTTCAATATACTGCTCAACATCTAAGTAGGGTAAGCAGGTGACATAAGGCCCATTGGCAACAAGACTTCGGATAACTGGAATATGTTCATACTCGCGCCAAACATCAAGGTCAGCGATATGGCGAGAAATCGCACTCTCAAATGCCATTCTTGTTCCCGAACCATGTTCACGCAAAATCCATTGCGCCTGCTCCAGCTGCGCCATACTTACGCGTTCACGTTTGGCAAAAGGATGATGGGCCGCTGCCACAATCGTTAGGTGATCCGTGCACCATGGCTCCTGATGCAGACGATTGTCATCTACACGACCTTCAATAATCCCCAGATCATAGCGGTAATCCAATACACCCTGAATAATAGAGCTGGTACTTCGCACGCCTAAGGAAATTCGAATTTCTGGAAAGTCATTATCAATAATACTGATAAGGTCCGGAACCAGGTGTTCTGCTGGGGTTTGACTTGCCCCAAGGCGGATTTCGCCGCTCAACAGGTGCTGGTCATAGAAGCCCATTTCAATCTGCTTGGCGTCTCTCAACAGCCGCTTGGCCTTTGGTCGAAGCCATGCTCCCCAATGCGTCAGGATAAGACGTTTCCCTTTCCTTTCAAAAAGCGGCCTGCCCAACATTTTCTCGAGCTGAGACAGCGACATACTGGTCGCAGACTGGGTCAAAGCCAGTAAATCTGCCGCCTGACTGACGCTGCCGCAATCCGCAACGGCATCGAAAACTGCCAGTTGTTTAAGTGAATAGCGCATGACTTCCCTCCCCAGAAAAGCAGCGAACGTTAAACCTCTTTATTTTTATGGATTTATTGTACTCACCCTAAAAAAATCATCAATAAAATTGAATGCAAAACAAAGGATTATCAATTGTACTTGACCACTCAATCACACTTACTCTGAAAGGGAAGTCAGGTATACCGCCCGACTCGAAGAAAAAGGAAAACACCATGAAACAACACAGGAGGGGAAGAAATGACAACTGCGTATTCTGATCACGACTTCGTCTCAGTGAAAGGCTTCTCTGCGGCTGAAATGATGTCCGAGGCAGAGCGCTATGCACTGAAGAAAATCAGCAAAAGAAGTGGAGCCACCATCAGTCTCGCTGTGCTAGCTGGCGCCTTTATCGGCCTCGCGTTTCTTTTCTACATCACAGTCACCACAGGTAATGACAGCGCAAGTTGGGGAATGACCAGGCTGATTGGCGGACTCGCATTCAGTATGGGCCTGATACTTATAGTGATCTTTGAAGGCGAGCTGTTTACCAGCACAGTACTTTCTAGTATCTCCTGGGCCAACAACCAGGTAGGCATCGGAAAGCTTTTCAGTACCTGGGGCAAGGTCTACCTAGGCAACTTTATCGGCGCGATGATTTTGTTAGCGCTGGTAACAGCAGCAGGGCTATACCAACTGGATGGCGGTCAATGGGGGCTGAATGCACTCAATATCGCACAGCATAAGCTCCATCACACTTGGCTTGAAGCGTTCACGCTCGGCGTGCTCTGTAACATTCTTGTCTGCACAGCGATTTGGCTAACCTTTTGCTCTGCAAATCCTGTTGTCAAAGCTGTAATGACTATGCTGCCTGTCGCCATGTTCGTGTCCAGCGGTTTCGAGCACAGTATCGCCAACATGTTTATGGTTCCGCTGGGTATCGTCATTTCTCACTTTTCACCGGACGCTTTCTGGACGCAATTAGGTGTATCAGCATCAAGTTACGCTGACTTAACTGTTTCCCACTTTATCGTTAATAACCTTATCCCAGTGACGCTTGGCAACGTTGTCGGTGGTGCTGTACTGGTTGGCCTTGCCAACTGGGGGATTTATACAAAGCAAATGCAACAACCTGAAATGCTGGCCGTCAACTCGCCAGTGACACTCAATAAAGCCAGTAAGGATTCTGCCATGATGAACAAAATGAAAGTTAAAGATCTGATGAATACCAGCCCTATCGTATTGAAAGCCACTGATCGCACTGCAGATGCTATTGATGTGCTGCTTTCAAACCAATTGACTGGTGCTCCGGTTTGCGACAATCAACTGCACGTGGTCGGCTTCTTCTCAGTGCACGATGTGATGGTCAACCTATGGTGTGAGGACTACCTACCAGATGCAGAACAATGCGTAGGCGACTTAATGAACGACGATGTGACAGCTCTTAGCGCCAACGAAAGCCTGATTGATGTCGCTGAATTTTTAGTCGTCGACAAAGAAAAAGCCTTTCCTGTTTCTGATATGGGTATTGCAACCAGCCTAAGCTATAAACCACTTAAAGACCGCGTTCGTGAAGCGAAAATGAGTAAACCTCATATCCTTCCAGTACTGGAAAACAATCGTCTGGTTGGCGTAATCTCTCGCTCAGATGTATTGAAAGCGATGCGCCCACTCTACAATGCGAATGAAACAATCAGTCAAATGTCGCAGGCAATCTGAAAAAGAAAGGCAGCGTTAATCGCTGCCTTTTTCTTTTGCCTCATCAAACACAAAGCTCGCTTCGAGCCTCGCGTGATCGGAGGCGGGAGTATCGATAGATTTAGCGTGCTGTAACGTCACCCCACGATAAAATACGTGGTCCAACGGATGGCTGAAAACCCGTAGCCTTTCATCTGGCTGAAAATTCGCTTCCTTTAGCCCAATTGAACTTAACTTATCTCTCACGACAGACAGTCGTTCATTACTCCAGGTGTTTAAGTCTCCTGCAATAATCAAAGGCCCCTTAAGTGGCTCTACCGCTTCTACCAACACATCCAGTTGCTCAGAATACTCAGTCACGCCATAAGTAAAATTGATACTGTGAAGGTTAATTACAGACAACACTTCCCCATTGGAAAGCGGGAAAGCACTGTACAACGCACTCTTTGGTAATCGTAAGTAGGGTTCAACCTTGGTATAAGCACAGACTTTCTCTGGAATAGCTTCAGACAACGTCATCACGCCTGCTATTTCCCCATTAATCGCAAAAGCATAAGCCTGATTACTATGCCAGCCACTTTGTTCTAGATAGCTAAGCATTTGTGGTTTGGTTTGCGCTTCCTGAAGCAAAATGATGGTGTTGTCCGCCGCCAGCGACTTAAGTTCAGTATCCCAACCTTCCAACTGCTGTTTATAGATATTCCATACAGCGATGTTCAAAGGCTTCGAGACATCAATCTCCGAAGAGCTTTTATACTCGCGGCATTTCACAGCACCTTGACCGGAAGCAAGCTGAGGTGAGTCAGGGACATCAACGAGAAAGTAGATGAGAGCAATGCCTAGTAGAAGAAATGCGGTAGAAAGAATAACCCAAAGGCTTCGAAGTTGATTCATAGTGTCGATTAGTGTTTGAGAACTAAACCAGCCTGAAGGATACACATAAACCACCACTCCCGCACAGGGATTTAAGAGCAAAGCCAAACACCAAAACACAAAAAGCCTCAGCATTTCTGCTGAGGCTTGAAGATGGCACGGGTGGAGGGATTCGACGGGGCTTGCCATCGATCGGACTGGCGATCCAGCCCCCCAACAATTGGCTCACAGAGCCAAACTCTATATATGAAAAAGCCTCAGCATTACTGCTGAGGCTTAAAGATGGCAGGGGTGGAGGGATTCGAACCCCCAACACGCGGATTTGGAATCCGCTGCTCTGCCAATTGGAGCTACACCCCTGTTGCTGTTTTTAAGAGTTAGCTTCTCTTTAAGAAGTGGCGGAGCGGACGGGACTCGAACCCGCGACCCCCGGCGTGACAGGCCGGTATTCTAACCAACTGAACTACCGCTCCACACTTAAATTGGAAGCCTGGCGATGTCCTACTCTCACATGGGGAGACCCCACACTACCATCGGCGCTGTTACGTTTCACTACTGAGTTCGGCATGGAGTCAGGTGGGTCCATAACGCTATGGTCGCCAAGCAAATTCGTTAAAATCTTGGAAAGTGACTTTGTTTGTTCTCGTTCTTACACATTCAACGTTCTATTCGAGTCCGTCAAAACCCCTTGGGTGTTGTATGGTTAAGCCTCACGGGCAATTAGTAT